>NZ_JAPSHJ010000001.1:0-9291 GCF_031179985.1 Arthrobacter sp.
CCGCGCTTGACGCGCTTGCTGCCCGTGACGCCGTTCGCCGACGAGCCGGCTTCGCTGCTTACATCAGGTGTAGACACAAAAACCCCTATGGGTAGATAGATGTTACTTTGATCCGGATTCCCGATCGGTGCTGACGGCACGCAAAATCAGCATCGCCACACCGGATTACCGGATCCATTGATTCAGGTATTCCTAATACTAGTCCCCCATGGCTGAGGGGCTTAATTCCTATGACGGACAGCGGCGGACCGCAGATGCAGGGCATGTCCACCCCAGATTCAGCAGGAGTCGGGATGCCTTAAGCGGGCTGCTCGAACGCGGTGCCTGCCTCGTCCAGGGACTGTCGCCTGACGGTGACAATGCGCTGGACAATGGTCACCAAACTTGCAGCGGCGAGCACAGCCAGGGTCACCAGCAATACAGCCTGCGGCAGCCCGAGCCCGGTAAATCCGGTCACAACCAGCACCGACACCAGCCGCTCGGCACGTTCGGCAATGCCCACATTGGCGGTGAAACCCAAGGACTCAGCTTTGGCCCGGACATAGGAAACCACCATTCCGAGCACAAGGCAGATCAGGGCGCCAATGCCGATAGCAGTATTGGCTCCGCCAATAAAGAACCAGATGGCAAGTCCGGCGAACAGCGCGCCGTCGGCTATCCGGTCCAGCGTGGAGTCAAGGAAGTTCCCCCAACGGCCGCCCTTGTCCGCAATCCGGGCCATGATGCCGTCAACCACATCGGAGAAGATGAAGGCAGTGATGAAGATCGTCCCCCACCACAGCTGGCCGATGGGGTAGAAAACGAGGGCTCCCACCACCACGCCTGCTGTCCCGAAGATAGTGACCGCGTCCGGCGATACCCCATGCTTCAGCAGCCAACGTGCCAGCGGGGTGAAAAGCCTGGTGAAAAAACCACGGGCGTGTCTGTTAAGCACGTTGGTCCTCCGGCCATGCCTCGGCAACCTGTTGGCGCACCTCGTCCAGCGTCTGCGTGATGGCTTTGGTCTGGGCGATGATCGGGAAGAAGTTTCCGTCCCCGCCCCAGCGTGGCACTACATGCTGATGCAGGTGACCCGCGATGCCGGCACCGCCCACCACGCCCTGGTTCATCCCAAGATTGAATCCTCCGGGGTTGGCCACTTTCCGCAGAACCCGCATGGCCGTTTGGGTCAGGGCGGAGAACTCGGCGGTTTCCTGTTCAGTGAGGTCTGTGTAGTCAGGGACATGCCTGTACGGGCAGATCAGCAGGTGTCCGGGATTGTAGGGAAACAAGTTCAGTACCACGTAGTTGCGCTTCCCCCGATACACGATCAGGGATTCCTCGTCGCTGCGCCCTGGTGCGACGCAGAACGGGCAATCATCCTGGTTTTTGAACTGGTGCTGCCCACCCTTGATGTAGGCCATACGGTGCGGGGTCCACAGGCGCTGGAACGCGTCCGGAACTCCGACCAGGCCGAAGTCGTCAGTCACCCCGGCGTCGCCGGAATAGTCCGCGTCCGCGCCTGTGTTCTCCTGCACGCTCTACCCTTCCGGTTTCAGCTATCTGGTCCGGTCGCGGACGGCGTCGACAATGCGGCGGACAGCCTCAGCAACCGGCACCCCGTTGTCCTGGCTGCCATCCCTGAACCGGAAAGATACCGCTCCGGCTTCAGCGTCTTCGCCGCCGGCAATCAGGACGAACGGGATCTTGTCCTTGCTTGCTGTGCGGATTTTCTTGGGGAACCGGTCTGATGAAATGTCCACCTCGGCACGGATGCCTGCCGCCTTAAGCTGATCCACGACGTCGAACATGTAGTCGTTGAACGCCTCCGCCACCGGGATGCCAACAACCTGCACGGGCGCCAGCCATGCCGGGAACGCTCCGGCGTAGTGCTCCGTCAAAACACCCATGAACCGTTCAACCGAACCGAACAGGGCACGGTGGATCATCACGGGACGCTGGCGGGTGCCATCCGCTGCCTGGAACTCGAGCTCGAAGCGCTCGGGCAGGTTGAAGTCCAGCTGGATGGTGGACATCTGCCAGGTCCGGCCGAGGGCGTCTTTGGCCTGAACCGAGATCTTGGGGCCGTAGAATGCGGCTCCGCCCGGATCCGGAATGAGCTCCAGCCCCGAGGCCTCGGCTACTTCGGCGAGGGTCCGGGTGGCTTCTTCCCAGGCGGCGTCCTCACCGACGAACTTGTCTTCGTTCTTGGTGGACAGCTCCAGGTAGAAATCATCCAGGCCGTAGTCCTTGAGGAGACCCAGCACGAAGTTCAGCGTGGTGGTGAGCTCGTCCTTCATCTGCTCACGGGTGCAATAGATGTGGGCGTCGTCCTGTGTCATACCCCGCACGCGGGTCAGGCCGTGCACCACGCCGGACTTTTCGTACCGGTAGACAGACCCGAATTCGAAGAGCCTCAGTGGCAGCTCGCGGTAGGAGCGTCCGCGGGAACGGAAGATGAGGTTATGCATGGGGCAGTTCATCGGCTTCAGGTAATAGTCCTGGCCTGGTTTGCGGACCGTGCCGTCCTCGTTGAGTTCCGCGTCAACGTGCATTGCCGGGAACATGCCGTCCCTGTACCAGTCCAGGTGGCCTGAGACTTCGTAGAGGTGCCCCTTGGTGATGTGCGGGGTGTAGACGAACTCGTAGCCGGCATCCACGTGGCGCTGGCGGGAGTAGTCCTCCATGGCCTTGCGGATGATGCCGCCCTTGGGGTGGAACACCGGCAGGCCCGACCCCAGCTCGTCGGGGAAGGAGAACAGGTCCAGCTCGGCTCCCAGCTTGCGGTGGTCGCGGCGTTCCGCCTCGGCGATGCGCTCCTGGTAAGCCTTAAGGGCATCTTTGGTGGGCCAGGCTGTGCCGTAGATCCGCTGCAACTGCTGGTTGTTCTGGTTGCCCAGCCAATAGGCTGCCGATGACCGTGTCAGGGCAAAGGCATTGGAGATCAGCTTGGTGTTTGGCAGGTGGGGACCGCGGCACAGGTCGCACCAGACGCTGTCACCGCTCTTGCGGTCAACGTTGTCGTAGATGGTGATGTCCCCGGCACCGACCTCGACGTTTACCCCCTCGCCGGCGTCGGCGGCGTTGTTCTTCTTGCCCAGCAATTCGAGTTTGTAGGGCTCATTCTTCATGGCTTCACGGGCCTCGTCCTCGCTGACGACGCGCCGGACGAATTTCTGGTTCTGGTTGACGATCTTAAGCATCATCTTCTCAAGCTGACGCAGGTCTTCGGGGGTGAAGGGCTCCTCCACGTCGAAGTCGAAGTAAAAGCCGTCGGTGATGTACGGGCCGATTCCGAGCTTGGCGTCGGGGCGAAGCTGCTGTACGGCCTGGGCCATGACGTGGGCTGTCGAGTGCCGGAGGACGTTCAGTCCGTCAGGTGAATCGATGGTGACGCCTTCAACAACCGCACCTTCCGGCAACGGCTGGTCCAGGTCCTTGAGTTCGCCGTCCACGCGGGCAACAACGACGTCGCGGCGCTCAAAAAAGAGTTCCGCGCCGGTGGTCCCGGTAGTCACCTTGGTCTCTTCGCCATTGACGATGAGGGTGATCTGCTGGGCATCTGACACGGGTGTCTCCTATTCAATGTTGAGGCTTCGTAGCTTGTGGCGTACGGGGACCACAGCCAGCCTCGTCCATCGTATCGGTTTCTGGGCAGCCCCCGACGCAGCTCAGCTGCCGAGCCCGGTGATGGCCAGGTTGCGGGCGATCCCGTCCAAGGGGCCAGCCTGTCCAAAGGTCACCTGGTCCTCCTCAGTGCTTGTAGCCAAGCTGTACTTGTTTTGATTCGCCGGTGGGAAGGGGAGGGTTTCTACCCTGCTGAGGTCCCATGCCATGCTGGCACTCAAACTGATTCCCCGGGGTCCGGTCCTGCGGGTGGTTCCCCGGATCAGGAGCAGGCGTGTTCCAAAGAGCAAAGGACCGGCCAATTCCTGTGCCTCATGGAAAAAGACCGAATCCACGCAGCCGGTGCCGTCGTCGATACTGATGAAAACCACACGGCGGCCTCCCCTCATGGGCGGTGTCTGGGTGGCGATCCGGACACCGGCCACCAGCACCTCAGTACCGTTACGAAGGCCAAGCAGCTTGTCGGCGGTTGTTACCCCCAGCCGGTTCAGGAGTGGCCGATGGCTCTCCATCAGGTGTTCACTGACGTCCACGGCCATCAGGTCAAGTTCTGCACGGACATTCTCCACCATGGTGGGAGCCGGTTGCCCCCGCTGGAGATTGTTCAGTTCCACGTCCCCTAAGGGCAGAGCCAGTTGCCCCTCAATGACATCAATGCCTTTCTTGGTGGAACGGCTCTGAAGGTTTTGCAGATGAAGGACGAGGTCAGCTCGGTTCGCATCATTTCCGGATTCACGGTGAAGGGAATCAAAAGCACCCAGTTGTGCCAGCCGATTGATGCCAGGCTTGGATATGCGTGAGCGTGCCCGCAAATCCGCCAGGGAATCGTACGGTTGTCCGGCAACGATCCTCTTAAGCTCTGAGGCCGACAATCCGAAAATTCCCTTGAGGCTTAGCCGGATCCCCAACTTTCCGGCATACTCCCCCGACTCAACCCGTTCTACCCGGTATTCGGCTTTACTCCTGTTGATGTCCAAGGGAAGGATGGGGATTCCCAACCGGCGGGCCTCCGCAACAAGAAGCCGCTTGGGGTACATGCCAGGATCGTGTTCCCAAAGCCCGGCAAGGAACGCTTCCGGATGATGGGCCTTCAACCAGGCCGACTGGTAGGTGGGAACAGCAAAGGCTGCCCCGTGAGCCTTGCAGAAACCAAAGCTGGCAAAGGATTTCAGGGTTCCCCAGACTTTGTCCACCACTTCGGGAGAATAGCCTTTGGCTTTGGCCTCTCGGCGGAAAAACTCCTCCACCTTGGACTCCAGGGCCTCATTTCCAAGCACACGGCGGAACTCGTCTGCCCTGGCAAGCCCGCACCCTGTCATCACGTCAAAGGTCTTCAGGATCTGCTCATGGAAAACGGTGACTCCGTGGGTTTCCTGCAGGACAGGTTTCAGATCAGGATGGGGGTAGACCTCCGGTGAAAACCCATGCCGGTGCTCCAGGAATGGCCTGACCATGTCAGACTTCATGGGCCCAGGGCGGAAAAGCGAAATGTCGATAATGAGGTCGTTGAAGTCCCGGGGGGCCATTTTGCCTACCAGTTCCCGCTGCCCCGGAGATTCGATCTGGAAGCAACCAAGGGTGTGGGTGCTGCGTATCAACTCATAGGTTGGTTCATCATCCAAGGGGACTGCATTGAGGTCGATATGCCCGTCTTCGGAGATGTAGTCAGGACCTTTCCCGTCATTGCCTTCAGGATGAGAACCAGCTGCTGTTACCGCTGCCTTGGAGGGATGAAGCCGGATCACTTCCCGGATTGCAAAGGCCATGGCGCTTTGCATCCTGACCCCCAGGACATCGAGCTTCAGCATTCCCATGGGATCCATGTCGTGCTTGTCGAATTGGCTCATAGGTAGTCCAAGTCCGCTGGGTTGGACCGGGGTCCGGTCCAAAAGGGTGGAATCGCCCAGGATCACTCCGCAGGGGTGCATGGAGATGTGGCGCGGCAACCGGTCCAGGCGTTCGGTGAGGTCAACCAAAAGATCAAGCTGCTGGTTTTCAGAAAAATCACGTTCAACACGACCGGCGAACTCCCGCAGTTCCGGCTTCTCAGCAAGGGCTTCGCGGAATTTACGAGCGGAGAAGCGCCACAGCTGTTTAGCAATTTCGCCTATTTCGCCGTCGTCCATTCCTAGTGCCATGCCTGCATCCCGGACAGCACCGCGAGCGCGATACCCGTTTTGCATACTCATCAGGGTGACCCGTTCAGCCCCGAAACGATCAAAGATTTTCCGGTAAACTTTGTGCCTTTCGGCGCTTTCGACGTCGATGTCGATATCAGGCAGGGTTGCCCTGTCGCCGGAGAGAAACCGTTCAAATACGAGGTCGTGCTGGAGGGGATTCACCTGGCTGATATCAATGAGGTAGTTGACCAGGCTTGAGGCTCCGGAGCCTCTGGCTGCCGCCCTGACGTTCATATCCAGGATCATGCGGGAAACTTCGGCAACAGTGAGGAAGTAGGAGGCAAAGCCGAGGTTTCCGATGATCCTTAGTTCATGCTCCAACCGGGAGCGCATTTCTACTTCCTGCTTGCCGGAGATTCCAGGGAAGCGACGGCCGATCCCGGCTTCACACCGCTGGGTCAGTTCTACTAAAGGATCACCGGCTATGCCGATGACGGAAGTTTCAGGAACAACCGGCTGCTTCCAGCCCATGTCAGAGACTGGATCCATCCGGCAACGGTCCGCGAGCGCCTCCGTTTGGGCAAGCAGTCTTTTCAGATCAGCTGTGCCGTACCCCGCTGAGTGGATGATTTCCTTTGCCAGCTGCACCATGTGTGCCTCGGACTTGAGCCAGCCTTGTCCTGTTGGTTGCAGAAGGGGGGCTGAGGAGAGTTCAGGGAGTGATTTCAGTGTGCGGGCGGAATCGAGGACATCTGCTGTGGCTGCTCCATCCTGTTCACAGTATCTGACAGCGTTGGTCAGGACAGCTGGTACATGGTGCTCGGCGGCGAGTTTGAGCATGCGTACAGCTTGGGCGGTGCTCAGGGGGGCTCCGGGGGAGCTTAGCTGTGACACGACCTCGGCCACTACTGTTCCCTGGGGCATTGCTTCCAGCCAGCGCTTGAACAAAGTGCGGGGAAGAAGGTACTTCCGTCCTCCCATGGACCGGCCGACGTCGGAATCGGGTCCGATGAGAACGGTCAGGACCGGTTTCAAGGTGTTCGGATCCAGTGTTCTGGATGCCAGCTCTGTCCGGGTCACTGCGACTGGGACCACTCCCCCTGCCTTGCCTGTTGTCCTTGCATGGGCGTCGGAGATGAGCCGGCAGAGGGCACGGTAGCCAGCCCCGTTGTTGTGTCCATGGGCGAGGACAACAACCCGGCCCGAAAGCTGGGTGCGGTGATCGCCGTCGTCGTCAAATACTGCGAGATCTACACCCACTACCGGATCAATGCCCGCAGCCATGCATGCCTTTAAATGTTTGACTGTTCCGTACAGCCCGTCCCTGTCGGTGCACGCCAATGCTGTTGCCCCGTCAGCCGAGGCTGCACTGGCAAGTTCCTCCGGCCAGGAGACTCCGTAGTGGGCGCTGAAGGCAGTGGAGACGTGAAGGTGGGTAAAGCTCATGCTGTTTTTGGTGCTGTTCTTGGCTGGAGGGCATCATGGATGCGCAGCAGCCTCCAGCGCCCGCTGCCAATATCGCGCGACAGGTCCAGTGTTAACGGTTCCTGCGAAACCCCCGGTGAACGCTGATCTTCAGCTTTGACCTGCACTCGCCATATTTCATGGTCTACCAGCCCCTTGCCTGCCCCCAGGGGTGCCCTTTTTTCCTCTGCCCACCATTGACGCCGTTCAAACCAGCGCACCGGTTCTGCACACACGGTGTAGCGGCATCCCGCCCAGAGAAGGTTCAAGGGATGGCCGCCAGGAGCGCATTCCACCTCTACACCCTCACTGAATATCCCCATGATGCCTCCGTGCAACTTCCTTACAACTTCCTTGCAACTTCCATATTCGAATATATCTTCGAATACTCTCAGTCTACGCCCGAGGCATGACAAAACCTAGGCCGGGGGTGGACGGAAGGGGAAGCAGAGAGCAGGATGGAGCCATGAGTTCCAATGAAGCACTCCTGAGAAACGCCAGCATCGCCGCCAAAAATTCACATTTGGTGGCGACTTTCGATATTGATGGCAATATTCCGTCGTCGGGCGCCTACGTCGTGGGGCTTGTTGCGTCCACTCCTGACCTGTCTCATCAACGAAGGCTTGGAATCGAGTTCATGAATGGCGAGGCAGTCTCGTTCTATGCCTTCAATCATGACGGCACCGAGGAGAACTTCGACCTCGACGGAGTGGAGCATTCAGGCAATACCATCACAGGGCATTTTCCCTTGAGCACCATAATGGGTCTCGGCAAGGGGCATCTGATATCAGCCTTCAGCGAAGCCGATGGGCGGGAGTTCCAGGCAGGCGTTCAGGTCCAGGAATCTCTCTGAAGCTGAATCAGTCGTTGTCTTCCTGGACTTTGAGTTCCAGTTCGATGAATTCGGAGATCATGGTCCGGTAGGTCGTTTCCACCAGGCCCGGATCAATGCCCTTCTTTTCGGCTGCGAACCGGACGTGCTCGATGATGCGCTCCACGCGGCCCGGGGCGCGCACTTCAGCGCTGTCCCCTTTTAGCGTCCCGGCGATGCGGATCAGACGTTCCCGGCGGGCGATGAGGCTGACGATCTGCTCGTCCACTTCGTCCACGGCCACACGCACAGCGGCGAGCTGTTCCTTGTCGGCCTGGGCGCTTTTGTCGAGTCCGTCATCTGTGAGCATGTGACTGACAGTATCTAACGATGCAACCCGAGTCGACTTCATTTCCCGCGGCTTTCGCAGTGTAAAGGTTTCAAACGTTGGAAATAGGCGGAGAGCGCGGCCAGCTGCCGGCCACCATCAGGGTTCGGCGGGCAACCCAAACGGCCTGGGCGGTATGGTTCTTGGTATTGAGCGTAAATACTCCGCCCGGGCAGATCCGAACATGATCACTAACTGATACTGCCTACTGGAACGGCGTGAGCGTTATGTCCACACCCTTCCGGTAGCTCGGCTGACCAGGCCTGAACCGCGTGTCCTCGGATTCACGACCTACAGAACGCACATAGGGTCTGTACATGGAAAAGGAACATACCGGCGAGCTGGAAGGGCAAACTTCTATCAACGAACTGCTCGACGAACCGGTCGGCCTTACTCATATCCAGATGGCACTGCCCCTTCACGTCCAATCCCCGGCGGGGAAATTCGTACGCCTTTAAGGCGGCCCAGGTGGAGTGATGGAGAGGTGTCCTATCTGCCAGGTGCCATTTCGCTGGCTTTCACCAGTAACGCTCAGGTCACTGCCTACATACAGCCGTTCCGGAAAGGGTGGGCCTGGCCACAAGCGCGTCCTAAGGGATCAGTGTCTGGACGACAGAACTTGCTGTACCAGGATGAAAAACGTCCGGGGATTCAGATTGGAAGCAAACGGCATCTCCACTTTGCGAAGAACTGCTGCGAAATCGTAATCGGGGAGGGCCAGGCAAGCGTCCAGCGCATCCTTCCCCAGCTGCTTGGAGAATGCATCCCAGGAGTTGTATTCGGGACTGACAACATCACGAATCGCTTCTGTCAGCTGCGCATTGTCGGACGCGTCAATGTCCTTCAACGCATCCCATTCTGCGTCGCTCAGCATCGAATAATCGAAATTCTTGACCAGAGAA
>NZ_JAPSHJ010000001.1:9391-230001 GCF_031179985.1 Arthrobacter sp.
GTATTCGGGACTGACAACATCACGAATCGCTTCTGTCAGCTGCGCATTGTCGGACGCGTCAATGTCCTTCAACGCATCCCATTCTGCGTCGCTCAGCATCGAATAATCGAAATTCTTGACCAGAGAATCGCCCCTGCTTAAAGCGGTGCCGCTGCGCTTCCCTGGCGGGCACAAGAGGCACGACATAAACTTGGGGTGTTCACGTTGCGATCGCGGTTTGCGGGGTAAGCGTGCGCCAGAACGGAGAGCGCCATGCTCAAGATCCTCCTGTGCAAACTGAATTTGCGCCACGCCTGGCACATAGAATCCGCAGAGGATGGCAGCGGCCGCTATAGACGGTGCACACGGTGCGGTAAGTACGACCGTGACAGGGATGGCAGTGGCTTTATGCACTGAGACCCGCCCGAGTCAACGTCCTTCTCCCCTGCCGAGCCGCCGCAAGACTAGACTTCTGAAGATGTTTCCACCTGGGTTATCGATGCTTTGGGAGTCGACCGAACCACAGAGCGCGCTGAAGAACAGATTTGGCCTGGGCAGCTTCGATGAAGCGGCCGGCTGGCTCACCAAAGTTCTGGCTGAAGCCTGGGCCATTGAAGTAAAGGCCTGCGAGCGAATCATCATCAGCGACCACAACGCCATCGCCTGGATCAGCACGGATCGCGGAGCCTTGGTGGCAAAGTGGTCCCGAGATGAGGATCAGTTCGCAAAATTTGCCGGAACCGCAGATCTGCTGGATGCGCTGCACAAAGAAGGGCTGCCAGTGGCGCCCCCGCTGGCGGCCACTGATGGCAGGCACCGGGTGGTCATCGATTCCTCGTCCGTCACAGTGCAGCCTCACATAGACGGCAACCTGCTTGACATCACTGCCGACACTGCGGTCCGAAGGGCCGGGGCCTCTCTGGCCCGCCTGCATCGCGCTTTGGCAACTCAGAAGGACAGCCGGCTGACCCGGCTAGGGCGGCACACAGGTGGAACCTTGGATTTGCGGCGGCGGATAGAGACTTGGCTGCAGCATGAGGACACCGGGAGGGCGCCGGAAGCGTCCACAAGACTTCGTGACCAGATAGCCTCGCTGCCGCCGATCGACAGCCAGCCTCAACTGATCCACAACGACTACAGGGCCTCCAACGTGGTCACCTGCGGTACAGAGGTCATCGCCGTTCTCGACTTCGACGAGGTCGCCTTGGACTACTGCGTCACCGACCTTGCCAACGCATTCGTCTTGCTCGGGACCCGGTTCACCAACTGGCAACCAACACCGCCCAGCGTCCGCGAGGCTTTTCTGCACGGATACGAATCTGTGCGGCCACTTACACGGCTTGAACGCCAATGGCTGCACGCACTCGCGCTGTGGCGCGGAATCACTGCAATCCCGCCCGGCGATGACCCGGCCGGCTGGGCACGAGCTGTGTGATGTCCCTCCCGCAGTCGGCTATCGTGGTGCCATGCCGAGCCGATTAGCTGTTATTGCCATCGATGCGATCCAGCCACAGGTGGTGGCCGATTTCTGGTGTGCCGTCCTTGACTGGCATGTTGTAGACGAGGATATGGACATCATCAGTATTGGACCACAGCATGGGAGCTCGCCTTCCATTGACATCATCGCGGTACCCGAGGGCAAGACCGTCAAAAACCGGCTGCATTTCGACCTCCGGGCTGACGGCGTATCTACCGCGGAGGAGCTTGAGCGCCTGCTCGCCCTCGGCGCCCAGCGGACAGACGTGGGCCAGGGGCCGGACGTCAGTTGGGTGGTTCTCAGCGATCCCGAGGGAAACGAGTTCTGTCTGTTATCCCGATCCGTCCAGGACGTCGAAGACGAAAAATTGATGTAGTCGGCGCGACCAGTGCCAACGTCAGGGTCTGAGTACAAAAACTCCTACCGGCCCTCCAGGCCGCAACTGACGCGGACGAAACGTTCGCCACCCTCAGCACGCGTGGCGAAGGCGCATCGGACATGCTGATGCAGGTTTCGGCCGGCAAGGACAGGCTGCTCGTCTGGGCTACGAAGAGCGGCGCCTCCCTCGGCGACGATGACCAGAACGAACTGGAGAAACTCATCAACGAGGTCCTGGACAAGGCCGACGACGGTTCCTCACCGACAGCCACAAGCTCACTCACCAGCACAGCAACCGTCTCCCCCGTCCCCGACAGCGACCGGACCCGACAACACCTCCGAGCCGTCGCCGTCGGGCACAAAACTTGAGGAAGCTACCGATGACCCCACATCTACGGCCTAGGGGCGGGAGGCAGCAGCTGAGCCGATAGAGTAGGCGGATGTCAAAAGCTGTGATTTTGGGGGGAACCGGGGTTATCGGACAGGCTGCGGCACGCCGATTGCTGGCCGCCGGCTGGCAGGTCGATGTGTGCAGCCGTAACCCTGGCCGGATGCCGGCCGATCTGGCAGCCAAGGGTGCACGGCACCGGATCCTGGACAGGGCGGATGCTTCGTCACTTCGGTCAGTCTTGGGCGATGGCGCGGATCTGCTGGTCGACTGCCTTGCCTTTTCTGCCGCAGACGCCCGGCTCGTGATCCCTTTCCTTGGGTCCGTCGGGTCGACAGTGATGATCTCAAGCAAGGCTGTTTACGTCGACGGCGCCGGCCGGCACGTCAACTCTGAAGTGCGCCCGCAATTCAACGGCCCCATCTCTGAGACGAACCCGACGCTGGCTCCCGGGAGCGGCGACCACAATACGGCTGAAGGCTATGGCCCCAACAAGGTGGCTGCAGAACACACCTTCCTGGACAGCGGGCATCCGGTTACCGTCATCAGAGGCTCAAAAGTTCATGGACAGGGTGCCGCTCCCGCACGCGAATGGTACTTCGTGAAGCGGATCCTGGACGGTCGATCCGCTATTTTCCTCCGGAACGGCGGAAGGTCAATCGATCACACCAGCGCCGCCGTTAACCTCGCAGTGCTGATCGAAACTGTCGCAGGCCTTCCTGGATCCCGCGTGCTCAATGGAGCAGATCCTGATGCGCCGACTGTGCTGGAGATTGCGCGCACCGCTGCCGGGCATTTTCGGCACTCCTGGGCCGAAGTGTTTTCGGAAGGGGACTCCACGTCCGACGTCGGACGCACGCCTTGGGATACCGCCTCGCCAATCGTGCTGGACATGAGCGCTGCCGCCAAACTCGGTTATATTCCCGTGGGAACATACGCGCAAACCGTGGCCGAAACACTCGATTGGCTCGCTGGCGCCTTCCGCAAGGATGGTGCAGGAGCCCAGGACCTGCCCTTCTTTGAAGGACGCTTCGATTACGCTGCCGAAGATGAGTACCTGAAAATACTTACGCCCTGACGTCGGGATCCCGCGGGGCTGCCGTGCTCTCGCGGACCACCAGGGTCGTGGGGACAAGGATCATGCCGGGTTCGGTGGAACTACTCCGGATCTGTCGGAGGATGTCGTCCACGCAGCGGTGCCCCACCTGCGCGAAGTCCTGGTGAACTGTAGTAAGGGGCGGGCTGTAGGACGACGCTTCCGGAACGTCGTCGAATCCCACCAGACTGATGTCTTCAGGGACTGCCTTGCCCTTCTCCCGGAACGCCCGCAGGACGCCAAGGGCCATGTGATCGTTTGCAGTGAAAACAGCCGTGCAGCCCTCCTGCCCGGCGAGCCAGAGTCCGGCTTCGTAGCCCGACTCGGCCGACCAGTCTCCCCGCACCACCGGCGGGACGTCCTTTCCGTGAGCCAGCAGGGTTTCCCGCCAGGCCCGCTGTCGCCGTCCACTCGCGAATGATTCCTCCGGTCCGGCCACATGCCAGACGGTCTGATGCCCCAGGCCAAGGAGATGCTCCACTGCCTTGTGCGCGCCGTCGGCCTGGTCCGTATCCACCACGCTGTACTTCTCACCGGCATTGGAGTCCACGACGACGACCTTGACTCCCGGGGGCACCGAGACTGTAGCGGCATCCAGGAGGTGGATCTCCATAATGGCGATAACTCCGTCGACGGCCAACTCCCCCATGCGTGAGAAAGCTCCCTGCACTTCCGCCTGAGTCGGTGCTGTCACCGGGATAAGGGTGATGGCGTAGTCCTTTTTTGCGGCGTGCAGGGCGATGGCCTCCAGCGTCCTGACGTTACCGATCGAGGAGAGGGAGAAGAGAATAACGCCGATAGTGCGGAAGCTGCCGCGTTTCAGGGCACGGGCAGCGCTGTTGGGCCGGTATCCGAGTTCGTTCATGGCGGAGATGACTTGCTGGCGGGTCGCTTCAATGACATCCGGGCTGCCGTTGGAAACCCTGGAGACTGTCTGTGAAGACACACCGGCAAGCTCTGCCACATCGGCCATGGATACCCGCCGCTTCCGGTCACGAGCCGGAGATCCCTGCCGGACTTCCGCGGCAGCAGGGCGAGGTTGACCAGACTTTGTGAGCATGCCAACATCGTACCCAATCATGTTTACGTAAACACTCCATTACGGGTCGAGGGATGTTTACGTAACCAAAGCCCTGCCCCACTCGCCTGAGAACGCAAAGGATCTTTCATGACAATGGCGTCCCCCACGTTGGCCGCGCCCGCGGCTTCCGCTGCAATCCAGCGAAGACCCCGCCGGCGACCGTGGACAGGATGGTGGTTCATCGGCCCTTTCATGGCGGTGTTTGCCTTGGTATTCCTCGCGCCAATCACCTACTCGATCTACCTGAGCGTCTTCCGGAACCAGCTCATCGGCGGAAGCGCCTTCGTCGGCCTCGACAATTACGTCCGCGCCCTGACTGATCCGCAGTTCTGGTCTGCACTGGGGCGGGTCTCACTGTTCCTCACCGTCCAGGTACCGGTGATGCTCTCTATCGCACTGCTTGTGGCCCTTGCGCTGGACAGCGGCCGCTTGTACGGGAAATCCTTCTTCCGCATCTCCATCTTCCTTCCCTACGCGGTACCCGCTGTGGTGGCCGCCCTCATGTGGGGATTCATGTACGGAACCCGCTTCGGGTTGGTCGGGAACATCAACCAGGCATTCGGGCTGTCACTGCCGAGCCCGCTGTCCGCGGACCTCGTCCTTCTCTCGATCGGGAACATCGTGACGTGGGAGTTCATCGGCTACAACATGCTGATCTTCTTTTCCGCCCTTACGGTGATTCCGAAGTCGCTCTACGAGGCAGCCGAAATCGACGGGGCGGGGCAGCTCAGGATCATTACAGCCATCAAACTGCCAGCCATCCGGGGCGCCATTGTTGTTGCGACGATTTTCTCCGTCATCGGAAGCTTCCAGCTCTTCAACGAACCGAGCATCCTCAAAAGCCTGTCGCCAAACACCATTTCCACATTCTTCACCCCCAATCTGTACGCCTACTCCCTCTCCTTCTCAGGCCAGCAGTACAACTACTCCGCCACAGTTGCCATCATCATGGGCCTGCTCACGATGGCAATCGCCTTCGCCGTTCAGGTTCGCGGCATGCGAAAGGAACGCTGACCATGAGCGCCCCCACGGCCACCCGCCCTGGCACCATCCCCCCGGCTGGACGAACCGCCTCCCCAGTGCGGCTCCGGTCCTCTCGAACTGCCCCGAAGCGCCGATCGCGGAGAAGTATAGGGCTGACTCTCGCCATGGGGCTGGTTCTCCTCTACAGCCTTGCCCCGCTGTTCTGGCTGCTCGTCAACTCCACCAAAACCCAGGAAGGACTCTTCAGCTCCTTCGGCCTCTGGTTCGACGATGACTTCGCCCTGTGGGACAACATCGCCCGTACCGCCACCTATGACGACGGAATTTTCCTCCGCTGGCTCGCCAACACCCTCCTGTACGTGGTTCTCGGCGCCGGGGGCGCCACCTTCCTTGCCGTGCTTGGCGGCTACGCGCTCGCCAAGTTCGACTTCCCGGGCAAGAAGGGGGTTTTCGCCGTAGTCATTGGCGCAGTGGCAGTACCAGGTACAGCGCTGGCTGTTCCAACCTTCCTCATGTTCAGCCAAATGGGCCTAACAAACACCCCCTGGGCCGTAATCATCCCCTCCCTCATCTCCCCCTTCGGCCTCTACCTCATGTGGACGTTCGCCTCCGAAGCAATCCCCACCGAAATCCTGGAGTCCGCCCGCATTGATGGAGCCAGTGAAGCGCGTACGTTTTTCCAGGTCTGCCTACCCTTGTTGACGCCGGGCATTGTCACTGTGCTGCTGTTCACCATGGTCGCGACATGGAACAACTACTTCCTCCCGCTGATCATGCTGAAGAACCCGGACTGGTACCCGCTCACCCTTGGCCTGAACGCATGGAACGCGCAGGCCGCCACCGCCGGAGGCGAAGCGATCTTCAACCTCGTCATTACCGGATCGCTGCTCACCATCCTTCCCCTCATCGCCGCCTTCCTGCTCCTGCAGCGCTATTGGCAGTCCGGGCTGTCGGCCGGAAGCGTCAAAGAATAACGTCCTTCTCCCACCATTGGTCCGTCCCAGCGGGCTCCGCAGAACGTACTGGGCACCACCGCACTCCGCACATGCACCACTAACGCAAGTAGAAGGAAGACCATGAATAAAACCCTGACCCGTCGCGGCCTGCTGCAAGGTTCGGCAGTCGCAGCAGCACTGGCACTGAGCCTTACCGGCTGCGGGGGCGGCGCCCCGACAGCCCAGCAGACCGTCAGCAGCAGCGCCGTCGAAGAAGCCCTCCAAAAGGGCGGCAAGCTCACTGTATGGGCTTGGGAGCCGACGCTTAAGAAAGTCGTCGAGGGCTTCGAAGCCAAGTACCCCAACGTGGACGTTGAACTGGTCAACGCCGGTACGGGCAATGACCAGTACACCGCCCTTCAGAACGCCATTTCGGCAGGATCCGGCGTCCCTGACGTAGCACAGATCGAGTACTACGCACTCCCCCAGTTTTCGCTTGCCAAGTCTGTAACTGATCTCTCCCAGTTCGGCGCCTCGGAACTGAAGGACACCTTCACCCCCGGCCCATGGGCTTCGGTGCAGGCAGCAGGCGGGGTTTACGGGCTGCCTATGGACTCAGGTCCCATGGCCCTGTTCTACAACAAAGAGGTGTTCGACAAACACGGGATAGCCGTGCCCAAGACCTGGGACGAATTCCTGGAAGCCGGCCGCGCCTTGAAGAAGGCGGATCCAAACGCGTACATCGCCAACGACACGGGCGACGCGGGCTTTACGACGAGCATGATCTGGCAGGCCGGCGGAAAGCCGTACAAGGTGGAAGGCAGCAACGTTACCGTCAACTTCTCCGATGAAGGCTCCAGCAAATTCACCGAAACCTGGCAGAAGCTTATCGACGAGAAACTCCTGGCTCCCGTCGGTTCCTGGAGCGATGAGTGGTACAAGGGCCTTGGCAGCGGCACTATCGCCACTTTGCCCATCGGTGCCTGGATGCCCGGCAACCTCTCCTCTGGTGTGGCCGAAGGAGAAGGCAAATGGCGCGCGGCGCCCCTTCCCCAGTGGGAGGAAGGCGGCAAGAGCAGCTCCGAAAACGGTGGAAGCTCACTGGCCATCCCGGCCGCGGGCAGCCAGGCTGCCCTTGCCTACGGCTTCCTCGAATACTCCAATGTCGACGACGGCGTGAAGACCCGCATTGACGGCGGCTCCTTCCCCGCCACGGCAAAGGAAATCTCTTCCCCCGAGTTCCTCAACGCGGAATTCAAGTACTTCGGCGGCCAGCAGGCCAACAAGGTCTTTGCTGAGTCCGCTCAGAACGTGGTCCAGGGCTGGTCCTACCTGCCATTCCAGGTGTACGCCAACAGCATTTTCAACGACACCGTTGGCCAGGCCTACGTCTCCGATACGAAACTCACCGATGGGCTGGCCTCCTGGCAAAAGGCAACGGTCAAGTACGGCTCCGAGCAGGGCTTCACCCTAAAGGAGTAGAAGAAACACAGTGGGGGCGCGGGCACAACGCCCGCGCCCCATCATTTCTCATCAGGCACGCCGGTAATCACGCGTCGCGAAGCGCCAGGGCCGCCTGGACCAGCCAGAGGGTGAATACGGCGGCGTAGCCCAAGGCGAACACCTGGCCCGGGGCGAGGTGGAGGAAGAAGCCGGCAGAGTGCACCGCTCGTTCAGTCAATCATCCAGGAGGCAACAGAGCAGCTAGAACAGAGCCTCCGCCGGCTCGACCGGTTCCACCCGTTGGATGAGTTGCGCGGAGTCGTTGCGCACGCTTCCCACCGCGGCTCCCACCGGATCGATTCTCCAGCCCTCCGCCACTTGGTGGGCCTGGGAACGAACCAAGTGGACCAGTGCGGCCGCATCAACAGCTCCGGGGCTCAGCCATTCGTCCATGGCGGCGGTGCTCATGGCGACGGGAACCCGATCATGGAGAGCTGCCAGCTTTGGCAGGGCCGGCGCTTCCGATCCTTCCCTCGGTGAGCCTTCCGCCGTCGGGCCTTCCATGGTCGAGGACGTAGTCAGGATGGAGGTCGAGAGGATCCAGCGGCCTGGATCACCCGCCGTCCTGGAAAGGTCCCTCCACCATTCGTACACACCGGCCAAAACCATTCCGCCGTCGTCCGCCGCGCGCACGTAGTACGGCTGCTTGTTCTTGCCGGAGCCTTTCCATTCGTAGTAACCGTCAGCCGGTACCGCGCAGCGCCTGGAGGTAACAGCTTCCCGGAAGGCGGGCTTCTCCAGGATTGTTTCGCTGCGCGCGTTGATCATCTTGGCGCCGATGCCTGGATCTTTGGCCCACGGGGGAACCAATCCCCAGCGCGCCAAATGCAACTGCCGTGCCACGCCGCCGTCGACCAGCCTTTCAAGCACAACGGGAACGTCAGCGGTAGGGGCAATGTTCCACGAGGGCCGCACCGTGAGTTCCTGGTCCAGCTCAGCATCAAACCCGGCAAGCAGGTCTCCCACCGCTCTGGCCATCACGTAGCGTCCACACATCCGATCAGCATGCCATCACTGCCCGTCCGGTGTCATGTAGGGCCCCCAGAGCTAAGGAATACTGGCCTGCAGGTTACGGTTGAAACAAAGGAACCCCCTGATTGAAGGAGAAACCCGTGGACTTTACCCCCGAAGACGGCACCATCACTATGTTTTCGACCACCTGGTGCGGTTACTGCAACCGGCTGAAGAAGCAGCTTGATGGCCAAGGCATCGGCTACACCGAAATCAACATCGAGGAAGTAGCAGGCACAGCCGAACTCGTGGAGCAACTCAACGGCGGCAACCAGACGGTCCCCACCGTCCTGTTCCCGGACGGTACGGCGGCCACCAACCCCTCACTTGCAGAGGTCAAGAGCCGACTCGGGGCCTTGGCGGCACTCTAGGAAAGTGCCCGCCTGAACGTCAAGGCCGGACGTCAGGGGTGGACGCTTGCGAAGGCCCTGCAGGTCAGTTCTGTGTAACCGGCATAGGTATTGATGACTGCTGCCTCGATGGCAGGCACATCAAGGCCGGGTACCAGATCGTTCACAGCTCCCGCCGTCCGGGGATCCCAGTCGAGCCCCAGGGCGGCGTAACTGGCCGTGAGGACCTCGCGGATCGGTTTTGAATTCTCCACCACGATCACCGAGCTGAACAGCCACCCGCCCGACACAACACGCTGTGCCGTGCCGATCAGCTTGACCTGCCTGCAGGGATTATCAGCAGCTTGTCCGTGAACACTGAACTCTCCGGGGCAATACTCCCCTGGAATCTCTCCGACCGCGGCCTGCACGCCGACGCTGCGCAGAGCCTCGGCAAGTAGCTCACCAAAAAATGCAAACCTTCCCTTTGCCCCGGCAATTGCGTCCCGGTGCGGTTCCACGTGATCGATAACCAGGGTGCCCTCGTGATAGGCGGCAGCCCGCCCCCCGGCCCTGCGCACCAGCGGTTCGAATCCAAGTTTCCGGCATGCCTCAGCCGCTGCCCCGAATCCGGGAAGGTTGGCATCCCGTTGGCCGAATGCAACTGTCGGTGCGGGGCGGTAAAGCCTAAGGCTTGGGCCGATCTCCCCGGTCTTGACCTTGCCAAGGAGCTCGATGCCGAACTCCAGGTCCCGCGCGGCTCCAAGTGACTCCTCCTGCCGGAACACTGTAAGCGTCTGCGGCGGCGCGTCTGTCATGAGGTTTTGCGCAGAGTCAGGATCTGTTCCGCCCGGCCGAAGGGACCCTGGAGATCGTGCAGCACCGTTGAGGTCAGCCCAATACCATCGGCACCGAAGGAGACGGCGTTATCCAGACCCAGCCACTCACCGGACGGCTTACGGTACATATGGATCTGCAGGTCCAGATTGGGAAAGGCATAGCTACCGGCGCCCGGAGGCACCCGTGCGGCGATGCCGTTAGCTGTGTCTATCAGGCCAACCAGCCGTGCGACATCGCCGCTATTCGCTGCATCGGTCAGCGGATGGGACGTGCGAAGCCACACCTTGCCGGAGCCGGGACGATGTCCCTCCGCCGCCCGCATTTCCAGGGAAGCGATAAAACCGCCCGGCCAAACGCTGGCGCCGTCGAAAGGCTTGCAGTCCTCTAACGCCGGGATCGGAGTTTCCTCGATGGCGGCTACGGCTGAAGTATCGCTTGTCATCATCCGCCAGCCCGTCGCCCGGATTGCGACCCGGCCACCCGCCACCAGCTCCGCCTGGACCAGCTCGATGGTGCGTCCGGGGCGCAGGGTTGTTGTAACGATGCTGAATTCGCCGCCGGGAATCAGTCCCAGGATCTCGTAGCTGAGGCGGGCCATCCTCAATCCGGTCCGCGGCTCGTGACGTTCCAGGCATTCCGCCATCAGCCCGGACGCCGGAGCCATGTGCTGTTCATGCTCATTCCAGGCCCCTTGGGCGTGAACGGTAGAGCGGAAGCGTCCGCCACCCAAGGACTGGTAGTAGAAGTTGCCTTCGGCAAGTTCCGGGAGAGCAGCAGTCAACGGTGACCCTTTCGCCTCGCTGTTGCAGATTCCAGAACACACTATCTCTTTCCGCGGCGTCCTTCCGCCGTCGGCGCCCGACGGGACCGCCGGGACCGCCGAGACGGGCCTTGGACACCCGGACGCGCTGAAGACATTTCCGGCACGCACGCTTTCGACTGGGTAGACTCGGTGACTGGTTTCCTATCCAACTTCCCTCCGAAGAGGTGCTCACCCTGATACGAGTCATCAGCTACAACCTCCGGAAGCACAAGGCCAGCGGTGAACTGCTCAACCTGACCCGGGACTTCGAGATCGACATCCTCTGCCTGCAGGAGTGCGATACGACGGACCTGCCTGAAACCCTGGGCCCTCTGCATCTGGCCGACGCAACCAAGGGCAACCGCCTTGGCCTTGCCATCTACTACAGAATGGACCGCTTCGCCTCCCATGAAACGAAGACGTTTGCGCTGAAGAAGTCCCTTCACGACCTCGTGCTGTCGCCTGCCCACGAGCGGCTGATCGGCATCCGCGTCACGGACAAGGACACGGACCACGAATTGGTTATCGGCTCCTTCCACGCCGCTCCCCTGACTGCGACTAACTCCCTGCGGCGCAACCAGATCCGCGCTGCCCATGCTGAACTGCTCAGTATGGGGGCGGGCCTGATGACCCTGATGGTCGGCGATTTCAACTACCCGTTCTTCACGAAGAACCTCACCGAACACATGAAGAACTCCGGGTATGAGTTGTCACTGAGTGACCGCAGAACGTACACGCGGTACAAGGTCTTCAAGGGTCACTTCGACTTCGCGACGTCACTGGGGCTCAACATCGAAAGCGTTGAGACCCTGCCCCGGGGCGCTTCGGATCACCTGCCCATCCTCGTCACGGCGCAGTACGGCGAAGACTACGGGCCCATCCAGGGGATTACTGAGTCCTGACAGGCTACGGCTGACGGTTTAGCCCCCGTCCTCCAGCAGCCTCATCCGAAGTTCAGGCCAGGATGAAGCGAAGCCCGGGTGAAGTTCCTTTTGGTGGACCGTGTCGAGTGGAACCCATTCCAGGGCAATACTCTCGGGATCGTTGATGGCGGGTTCGAAGGGCTCCAGCACGCGGGCCACCACAGTTGTGTAGGACCAGTAGCCTACGTCGAGCACTGATGTGAACAGAACCTTCACACCGTCAGGGGGAACGGCGGCTTCCTCGAACGCCTCACGGAGCGCACCCTCCACCGCATCCTCGCCTTGATGCAGGGCTCCCCCGGGCAGGCCCCAGGTACCGCCACGGTCACTCCAGACGGCCCTGTGCTGGAGCAGGATGCCGCGCGCAACGTCATGGACCAGCACTCCGGCAGCACCGAAGCGGCCCCAATACCTGCCGTGCTCCCCTTCCACCCAGGCGTCGCCGGGATCACGGGGACCAGGACGCCGGGGCGGACCTTCTGATGGCTGGTGAATGGATGCGCTCATTCAGCGGGTGGCTGTTTACGGTCGACGACGAAATCCCCTCCGGGAAAGACGATAGTCTCGTGACCGTCGTCGAACCTGACCTGGTACGGCGGGGCGCCGTCTGCCCCCCGGACTTCGATGATTTGGCCGTGCCGGTCCGCTGACTCGACGGTCTTGCCACGGATGGTAATGCGGTCGCCTTGGGTTGCTTTCATGGCAATTTACCTCCCAGCCATAGAGTACTTCGCGCCCACGTGCCGGGGGAACAGGGTGCTGGCAGGGAATCGAAACCCGTGAAACGATGCCCTATGACCGCCCGGCTTTTGTTGGTTTCAGACACGCATGTCCCCGTCCGCGCACGCAAGCTTCCCGACCAGATTTGGGCTGCTGTAGCCTCCGCCGACGTGGTTTTTCATGCCGGCGATTGGGTGTCAGTGGAGTTGTTGGACGAGTTTGAGCAGCGCAGCCGCCGGCTCGTTGGCGTCTACGGCAACAACGACGGCGACGACCTCCGCCTCAGGCTCCCGGAAACCGCAGCCGTCACTCTTGAGGGCGTCCGCTTCGCCATGATCCACGAAACGGGACAGGCGGCGGGCCGTGAGCAGAGATGCGAAGCGCTGTTCCCGGAAGCGGATGTCCTCGTATTCGGACACAGCCACATTCCTTGGGACAGCACCTCGCGGCATGGCCTTCGCCTGCTGAATCCCGGGTCGCCGACAGACCGTCGTCGACAACCCGTGTGCACCTACATGACCGCAACCGTGGCGGACGGCGCACTGTTGAACGTTGAACTGGTGGAAGTGCAGCGGCCCTGATTTCCACCTTTTTTGGGGTGAAGTACTGAGCATAAGATGTGCGCATGGAAAAGCTGCAGTTTTCAACCAGGATCAATGCGCCCGTCCAGACCGTATGGAGCACCATGCTCGATGATGCGACTTACCGAGACTGGACCAGTGCATTCCACGAGGGTTCCTACTACGAGGGCGATTGGAACCAGGGCAGTGAAATACGCTTCCTGGGCCCTGACGGAAACGGCTCGCTGGGAGGAATGCTCGCCACGGTGGAGGAAAGCCGCCCCCACGAGTTCGTTTCCCTCCGCTATCTGGGTCAGATCGTTGAGGGGGTAAATGACACCACCAGTGACGAAGCGAAGAGCTTCGCCGGAACGCACGAGAACTACACGTTCAGGCAGGCCGACGGGATGACTGCGCTCGACGTTGAGATCGAAGTGGACGCGGACAGCGACGACGAGTTCGTTCAGATGTTCAACGACCTGTGGCCTAAGGCTTTGGACAAGCTCAAGGCAATGTGCGAACGGGAAGCCACCAGCTAGTCCTGCAATTGGCTGCGGCGAAACCGCAATTCACGCTGGGCACCACGCAGCGGGGATCCGGAAAAGGGCAAGGACTCCAGATTGATGGCAGTCGCGGCCACCATCGCCAGACGGTTGGCTGACGCAGCCGCCTTGTCCGGCAAGCCGATGGATGCAGCAAACTCCGCCCAGTGCTTGGCCTTAAGGTTCTTCGTCTTCCCTGCGACCGGAAGGGCAAGGCTGTCATCCCCATAAACCAAGGTGCAGGGGATGTCATAGATGGGAGCCATCACAAAGCCCCTGCTTCCGCCCAGGATGGCGAGGTTCTTGGCGTGGAGATCTCCGTTGCCTGTGAGCCAGGCGAAGACGAACTGCAGATACAGGTTACGTCCCGCCACCATCGGTGCCTGGCAGATCCGCATCAGGGCCCGTGCCAGGTCTTCGGAGTTGACGGCGTACTTGGAAGCGGGCGGGAGGCCTAAAACCTGGGTTCCGTCCTCAAACGGCAACCGGACCCAGCTCCCGTCCGCACTCTTGACCCTGTCAAAGCGTTGCACGAGCAAACCCGGAAGCCCGTTCCTGTCCGAGATCACCGAGCTCACGGCCACCGGAATCTTCAGTGCCCTCGCGGCCGACAGGTGCGTTGACTCGTTCACCACCAGATGCGGATGTTCCGGCGGATCAAGCTTGAGCAGATATCGCTGGCCCCTCAAAGCCAGTGGCGTGGTGAGCATGGAGGCACTGGTCTTCCGCTGCACCCCTGGGAGTCCGTGAAGATCCACAACGTCCGCCAGAGCCGAGAAGTCGAGCTCCTCGGGGCGGGTGGTGTCGGCCAGGGGTGGAGGTTCCTCCGGCAATGCACCGGCCGGAACCACCTGCACATCGCCGGGGACATCTGCCCCTACCGCAAGCAGGAGGGTCAGTTCGTCGTCGAAGCTGGTCTTGGCGGCGTTCTTCAGCACGGTCAGCCGGTGCCCTTCAGGCAGCAGGCCCGCGAAGAAGGGAGGCAGGGCGCCGGCAGGGGTTTCCACAGGCGTTTCCGACAATGGCAACGAAATGGCAATGGGCAGTCCCTGTCCGTCCAGGTACTTCCGCTCATAGGAGAATCTCACGCCGCCGTGATCAGTCC
Source organism: Arthrobacter sp. (assembly GCF_031179985.1). GTDB lineage: Bacteria > Actinomycetota > Actinomycetes > Actinomycetales > Micrococcaceae > Arthrobacter. Next base: position 24,045 of record NZ_JAPSHJ010000001.1, read on the forward strand.
TTGCGAGTTGACCGGCAAGGACGCCATTCTTGTAGACATCGGCCGTCCTGACGAACTTGAGCCGCTGCAGATCCTGGGGCATCAGCGGCGCTGTCATTCTGCAGCCAGATGGAGACCAAGCACATTGGCGATCGCCACGACAGCCCGCAATGACGGGTTTCCCGTTGCCGTTTCCAGGCCACGCACGGTCCGTTCAGACGTTCCAGCAAGATGCGCGAGGTCTTCCTGAGTGAGGCCGGCTTCTTTCCGTGCAGCACGAATGCTTGACGCGATCGACTGAACGTCCTCCATGGGGTTTCGCTCCTCAAAGGCCTCCGATAGGGGCAGAATTTTGCCGGTTGGGGCATCTTCTACTCCTATCCTTCCCTAAAGAGAGCATTTCGGCAATATTTTGCCGAATCAGTGGCAAAACCGGCACTGGAGCATGCCCGCAGAGCTGATCGGCAGGATACTACCGGTCACTCCTGCTGTTCAGCTTGAGGCGTCCTTCTCGATCTCCTCGGCGAGATCATCCACGTCTTCGGGGCGCATCTCTATGCCTGCCTCATCCAGGCGCTCTTCAAGAACGTGGCTGACGTCGTCCTGTACGTGGCCCAGCCTGACGTCGTCGCGAATATCCTCAGCGATTCTTTCCACGGCTTCAGCGGTGTCTTCACGAGCAGGGCGGACGGGATTCTCGACATCCAGGCCCTCTGTTACGCCTGAAGGGACGTCTCCGGTATCGGGTGCAGAATCACTCATACCTCATGGTGGCCGGACACCGGAGCAGGGTCAAGAAGCCGCCGGCAGGAGGATCAATCGTCGTGGAACGAGAATTCAAGTCCCGGTCCGTTTTTCGCCGTTTCCCCGACAACACGTGAGATAGCCGCCCTGACTGCCAGTCCGCCGTCGGACGCCTTAGAGTGTTCGAGCGCCAGGTTAGCCCTCCGGACAAAGGTGGTCCAGCTTTCCGCGCTCTGCCGAAGCTCACGAAGTTGGGACAGAACGGATGCCCGCCTCAGCCATTCGTCCGGGTCCCGTGCCCAGCGGTCCAGGACACTGTCAGCCCGAAGGCGACCCAGCACGTCCAGGTCCGTCACCAACGGGCCAACCACGTCGATTGCTAGCGGGTCCACCAATTCCGGCAGATGCGAGTCCCGCACAAAGCCCTCAAGCCGTGTCAGATCGGTATTCTTCAGGAGTCGGATATTGGACTGCAGGAGGACTATTGCAGCCAGCCGGCGCTCGAAGACCGGGACATCCCACAGTTCGGAGCTCAGCGCAGTGATGTCGTCATGGGACAGGCCAGGGTATCGGCGGGAAGCATCGCGGATGGCGCCTCGGACAGCGCCAACAGAGGCGCCATAGAAACGCAGGTCACTACCTAAGCGGTCCTGTGCATCCTGCGCGCGGGACCACGAGCCCTCCCGCTGCAGGGCTGCATCCACGAATTCGCCTGGATTTGTCACCGGTCCATTCTCGCTTCTTGGCAGAGCCATGGCACACTCGGATCCATGCGTGAATTCGTCGTCCTGGGCACGGCCTCCCAAGTGCCCACCCGGACCCGCAACCATAACGGCTACCTGCTGCTGTGGGATGGCGAGGGCCTGCTCTTCGATCCTGGCGAGGGCACGCAGCGCCAGATGATGCTCGCCGGCGTGTCGGCCAGCCAAATCACCCGTATCTGCATCACCCATGTCCACGGTGACCACTGCTACGGTCTGCCCGGTGTGCTTTCCCGCATGGTTCTGGACGGTGTGCAGCACCCGGTCCATCTGCACTTTCCCGCTTCCGGCGAGGACGTGGTCCGGGCGCTCGTTTCCCTCGCCTCCCCCGGCCTCGACCTTCGGCTGCACCCGCACGGGGTCGGCGGAATGGTAGCTCCCGGCCTGGAGGTGCGGCCGCTCAACCACAGGATTGAGACATACGGCTACCGGCTGGTGGAACCAGACGGCCGCACTCTGCTTCCTGAGCGCCTGGCCGCTGCCGGGATTTCCGGACCCGACGTCGGCCGGCTCCAACGGGAAGGACGCCTGGCTGGTGTGCGCCTGGAAGACGTCAGCGTTCTGCGGCCCGGGCAGCGCTTTGCTTTTGTCATGGACACGGCGGCCTGCACTGGGGCGGAGGAGCTTGCCGACGGCGTCGATCTGTTGGTGGCGGAGTGCACGTTCAGCGACGACGACGCCGCGCTCGCTGAGCAATACCGTCACCTCACAGCCGGCCAGGCGGGTGACCTGGCGGCCGGCGGGGACGTTGGCACTCTCATTTTGACGCACTTCTCAGCCCGCTACGAGGACGTTGAATTTCTGGCCGCGCAGGTAAAGGCTCGCGCCGGCGGGACCATCGTGCTCGCTGCGAACGACCTTGACCGGATCCCGTTCCCCAAGCGGCAGCGCATGGCGGGTTAGCGGAGCTGGATCAGTCCCGCATTCGTAGGGCGGAAACCGCAGGCCTCGAAGTAGAAGCTCTTGTGATGATCGTCGAAGTCAACATGGAGCCATTCACAGCCGGCCGCCCTGGCTTGCTCGGTTGCCACGGAGACGAGTTTCTTCCCGATGCCTTGGCGGCGCGCTCGATCCGCTACCAAGGTGTCTTCAATGAATGCATGCACCTGTCCGTCCCAGATCACGTTGACGAAACCCACCAGACCCTGCGCGTCGCGTGCTGCAACCCAACCCAGACTGAAGCGTGAGAGCAGGCCATTCCAATCGTCGTCGCCCGGTTCATGGTTGAAGCCCTCTGCGTGCAGTTGGTTGATTTCTTCGTTCTCAAAAGTGCCGCGCCATTCCAAGGTGGTGGTCATGCTGAACAGCATTGCAGATCGATGCTTGCTCGCGTACCGTTGCAACAAGTTCGTGAACGTTCACGTTTCGCCTGACGGTGGGGTTAGAAAGCAACCCGATCCCAACTGCCAGTGAAACCGCCAGCCGAAAAGAAGAATCGAACCCTATGTCACTTGCTCCGCTTCTGGATCAGCTCCCGACCAAGGCCATCCGTCATGCCCGTCTTGGGGTCAATGTACTGTTCTTCACCAACGGCGCCATCTTCGCCAGCCTTCTGCCGAGATATCCGGAGATCAAAGCCGATCTCGGGCTGACAAACGCTGCCTTTGGCTTCGCCATTGCTGCCTTTCCCGTGGGCGCGGTCCTTGCTGGCCTGAGTGCAGGCCCGCTGGTTCGCCGGTTTCGTTCCTCCAGAGTGGCAATCGTCGCAACAGTGTTGTCCTCGCTGGGGATCCTCCTCGCGGGAAACGCTCCAGCCTGGGCTGCCCTTGCCGTCGGTCTTTTCGTCGCCGGCGCGATGGATTCAATCACGGATGTTGCACAGAACTCCCACGGCCTTCGGGTCCAGAGGCTCTACGGCAGATCGATTCTTAACTCCTTCCACGCGGTCTGGAGTGTTGGGGCTGTTATGGGAGGCCTCCTGGGCGCCGCTGCAGCAGGGATGGCCTTACCCCGTCCCCTTCACCTCAGCCTGGCGGCCGTGATTTTCAGCCTCATGGCTGTCCTTTCCTACCGGCTGTTGCTTCCCGGGCAGGAACCAGCTGAGCCTGCCGCCGAAGGGGATGACCGCCAAGACCGGCATGGCGTGGACGTGAAGCGATCGGGTGATGCCTCAGGTCAATCCATGGCCAAGTATGGACTGCTTCTTGCCCTGGTGATGATAGCTTCAGCCGGGGCGCTCGTCGAGGATTCGGGCAGTACCTGGTCCGCCATTTACCTCGCGGGTCCCCTTGAAGCCTCTGCCTTTATGGCGGGCGCTGGTTTTGTGGCCTTGCAAGGAATGCAGTTTGTGGGGCGGATACTGGGTGACCGGATGGTGGACCGCTTCGGTCAGCGCGCCGTTGCGCGCACCGGGGGCTTCATCGTTCTGCTGGGAATGGGTTTTGCTCTCATGTTCCCCACAGTAATTGGGAGCGTCATAGGATTCGGCCTCGCGGGTTTCGGCGTTGCCACCCTTATCCCGGCGGCCATGCACGCTGCGGACGGACTGCCCGGGTTCCGTCCCGGGGCGGGGCTCACCATCGTCAGCTGGTTGCTCCGTCTCGGTTTCCTCTTTGCACCTCCCCTCGTCGGTGCCATTGCAGATTCCTCTTCCCTGCGCCTAGGCCTGGTCGTTGTCCCCGTCGCCGGCCTGCTGGTTATGGTGTTCGCTCGAGTCCTTGCGCCAAAGGCCATGCCTACGGATTAGCCAGGGAAGGGCCGGGGTCCGGCCCGGTTCAGGTTCCGCAGAAGGTCCGGTAGGCGCCGAAGTCCTCCGGCGCGGGGGCTGCGTAGCGCTCAAGACCAGGCCGCTCATCGTAAGGGTTGGTTACCGCAACCAGGAGCTTTTCGAGCGGCGCCAAGTCGCCCAGCGTCGCTGCGCCAAGCGCCTCCTCAACCAGATGGTTACGGGGAATATAGACAGGATTGACCCGGTCCATCGCGTCCGCGTCCGGGTCCAGAGCATGCCAACGGTCAACCCAGGCATCGAATGCCGCGAGATCCAGAACCATACCCCGTGCCGGCTCAGCGTCGCCGCGGGGGCTCTTGCCGAGGTTCCGGAAAAACGATGTGTAGTCGACGTGCCCCTCCTGAAGGAGAGCCAGGAGCTCATCGACGAGAGGCGACGTCACGTCGTCGTCTGTGTCTTTGTGTAGGCCTAACTTGGCCTTCATACCCGCCAACCAGGCGGCACTGTACTGTGAGCGGAAAGCCTCCAGTGACTCCACCGCCAGGGCGACAGCCTGCTCCTGATCGTCGTGCAGAAGGGGCAGCAGGGCCTCCGCGAGCCGGGCCAGGTTCCACTCGGCCACCAGCGGCTGGTTGCCGTAGGCGTAGCGTCCGGTCTGGTCGATGGAACTGTAAACAGTGGCGGGGTCAAAACCCTCCAGGAAGGCGCAAGGGCCGTAGTCGATGGTCTCACCGGAGATTGTCATGTTGTCGGTGTTCATCACTCCATGGATGAAACCCACGAGCATCCACTGGGCTACGAGGGACGCCTGTGCCGCTGTCACGTCTTGGAACAGCGCGAGATAAGGGTTCTCGGCTTCAGCGGCCCCGGGGTAATGACGGGCAATGGCATGGTCGGCCAGGCGGCGGAGCAGGTGGACGTCGTCCCTGGCGCGGGCATACTGGAAGCTGCCCACGCGCAAGTGACTGCTCGCTACCCGTGTGAGCAAAGCTCCTGGCAACTGCGTTTCGCGCTGCACCGGCCGTCCGGTTGCCACCACGGCGAGGGACCGGGTTGTGGGGATTCCAATGGCGTTCACGGCCTCACTCACGACGTACTCGCGCAACATGGGACCGACTGCTGCCAATCCGTCGCCACCGCGGGCAAACGGTGTGCGCCCGGAGCCTTTGAGGTGGAGGTCACGAAGCCGGCCCTCGGTGTCCACCACCTCACCGAGCAGGAGCGCCCGTCCGTCGCCGAGACGCGGGCTGTACCCGCCGAACTGGTGGCCTGCATACGCCTGCGCCACGGGAGTGGCACCCTCGGGAATGCTGTTACCGATCAGCAGAAGCAACCCCTCGGAAGTCCGCAGGGAGATCGGATCCAGACCCAGCTCGATGGCCAGCGGCTCGTTGAGCACGAGCAACCGCGGATCCGGGGCCCCGTCCGCCTGCCAGGGAATAGCCATTTCGGGCAGCTCTCGGGCGAAGCGACCGTCAAAAGCGACGTTTGTCTGGGCTGGAGAACTCATATATCCAGACTACCTTCGGCGTCCTGAGACCTCGACGACGGCGTCTGTCATTGATGCGGGACCGGCGGGGCGTCGTTCCCTGCATAACGGGACCGGCTTATAGGCGTCGCTGGACACCTTGTGCCCATGAACGAACCGCAGGGCCTCACTGGTGAGGACGTTCAAGTAGGTAGGGTGCTGTCACACAGGACATGCCGGCACTAGGTTGTTGACTCCCAGCAGGAGCTCGTGTGGGCAATCCTCGGACGGGCCGTCCGGTGCGCGAGGAATCCAGAAAAGTCTGGTGTAGTCTCGGCGGAACAAGAGCCTGAGGGGGAGGGCATGAATCGACACACGTTTCCACTGATTGCGGTAGTGCTTGCTGCAGGAGTCCTGCTTGGCGGCTGCACTGCCCAATCAGGAATCAAGGCATTAGATCGGCAGGTCAGTGCCGAGGACAGAATGCCGGAGGTCATCGGGTTTGCCGGGACCCAGGTTAAAGATGAAAACGCCCGTTTACTCGCCCAGAATGACGGCGTCAAATACTTTGCAGCTAAGGCCGATGCCACTAACGAGGCGTGTGTGGTCATCGTTCCGGACACGAACCCGTCACTGTGGGTGTCAGGTTGCGGAAGTCTGATGAACAGTGGCCGCGAGGTGGTCACGGTCAACAACGCAACCGGAGAATCGGCAGTCCTCGTTGAGGATGGAATCGACACGAAACAGTGGGAGTCAGAGGGCTGGACGAAGGTGCATGACAACGTGCTCATCCGCGGCGGCTAACCATCTGCCGCTCGCGATGTCGTCTGCAGGCGGCGTGGAGGACAACATGATCGTTAGACACTCTCGCCGCTCGGATTGGCACGCGATTGATTCCTGCCGCATAACGCTGGGCATATGGCTCTGCCTGGGCAGCTCAAGATAGCCTCCTCCCCCCCCCAAAGTCTTTCGGTCTTCGGGAGCGCTCAGGCCATGCTGCCAGCTCAGGGAAAGGCCAAGAAGACTGCGTCCGAGTCCCTGATCCCACTCTCCAGACTTGCCTACCAGCGGATCAGATGCCCGACCCGTGGAACGTGGGCCCGCCATATCCGGCACCGCCGGGGCCCGGTCCAGCTAACCCGGGTGCACCAAAACCACTCACGCCAGGGTTCTCGGAACTGTCGCCTGCTCCGCTTCCCAAGAGGCTCCGGGTAAGTGCTTCGCCGTCCTCCATCAGACCGTCCACAGCGAGGCTCAGGTGTCTATCATCAACGGGGATCCCCTCCGACGCGGCAGCAAGAACGGCACGCCGGACCAGTTCCCGGGCAAAGGAGGCGGTCGTTCCTTCGGCGCGAGATGCGGCATCTTCAACAGCGTCACTACTGAAGGGAATCCCGCGGGCGTAAAGTTTTACGAGATTAATGCGCTCCCCCAAGGCCGGGAGCGGGATCTCTACTGCCAGATCAACTCGGCCCGGACGCTGCGCCAAAGCACGTTCGAGCGTGTCGACGCGGTTGGTCGTGAGGACGAAAGCCACGTCTGCATCTCTGTCGAGGCCGTCCATGGCGTCCAGCACTTCGAACAGCAGCGGTTGCGGTCCGTGCCCGAAGCTACGGTCCTCGGCAACCAGATCGCAGTCTTCGAGAACAACGATGGAAGGCTGCAGCGCCCTGGCCATGGTAGCGGCCTCTGCAATTCTGGCCAGCGATCCGCCCGACAGGAGGATGGCAGTGGTTCCCACGCTCTGGCTCAGCAGATAGCGCACAGTATGGGTTTTGCCCGTTCCCGGCTTCCCGTAGAGAAGGATGCCCCGCTTGAGGTGTTGCCCGTATTGGCTAAGCGACTCTCGATGTTCGGCGATGCCGAGCGCATGGCCTGACACTTTCTGAAGTAACCCATCCGGCAGAATAACCTCGGGCGCTGTCAGGGAGGGCCTGGCGTGGAAGGTGACGCCCGCGGCGCTGGGACCGTACTCGCCCATAACCAGTGAAATGACCTGACCCTTGAGGACGCTCCGGTGCTGCAGTCGCCGACGGAACTCTGAGAGGAATTCCGCCGCGCTGCCGGTGTCACCGGCCAGGACCTCGAGGGAGGCTGACGGCCGCCCAAACCGCGGGTTTGCGTCCCGCTGCCAGACGGCAACCGGGCGGTTTCCCTGTCTGAACAGCCACAGGCCCATGGCGACGGCCTGACGTTGGTCATCAGGCCCGATAGCCAGGTTCTTATAATCGGGCTGCGACAGAGGGAATTGCGGGAAGAAAAGAGACTGTTGCAGTATGTCGCTTAGTGTGTGGTGATGGCGCTGGTCCCCGCCGCCGATGCCCAGTAGCCGGTAGTCCTCGCTCTCGGCGGCAAGTTCGGCCATAAGGATGTCGGCATCCACGAACCGGTGCAGGGGTATCTCCTCCACGACCACTGACAGCGTTTCAGCTGGAACACCGAGATGTTCAGTGAGAGTGGTCAGTAGTTGCGTTCCGGTCTGCACCCGCTGGTGACCGGACTGCGCAAGCTGCACCAGTTGAGCAAAATCGTCGATGAACTTCCCCAGGTTTTCATCCATGCGCAGACCCTACCAGCATCGGTAGTCTACGCCGGGGACACTTCGCCCTCGTGAAACATCGGAAAAGGGCACATCGAGGCGTGACACCGAATGATTTAGGGTTGGACGCCTTTTCCCATTCCTGCGAGGAAACCGAAGCTGACTCCCGGACCACCCGAGGAGTCGAGGACCTTCACGTCTTGGTGTAACAGCTGCGTGGGCGTAACGAGCCGCTTTGCCCGCCCAGTTTCGCGGTCGAAAGTAAAGGAGCCGAAAATGCTCTTGTCTTTCTGGTGACGAAGGATGAGTACGGTGTCGTTGTCATGATCCTCTACCGATATTGGATGGTACTGATCACGCTCCCGACCCCAAATCCGAAGAGACAGCGGGAAAGCCAACTTGACCGATTCCGGGAAAGAGCTCGGGATCCTGTCAAGACTTAGCTGCCTTGACTCCTCGCCGTCATGTAAGGACAGCGTGTTCGGATCGAAGGACTCGATTCGCCCTGTCCCAAGGCTCCTGGCTGACCAGTAGAACGTTCCCGGAATCACGACGATGGCCCACTGCTCGATGACATTCCCGTACTGACTTCTTGATGTCGCCTCGAACTGGTGAGGGCCGCCCCCATCTATCGCGGCACCGATAGCCATAGCCAGATACTCGGAAGAACTCAGCGTCATTGCTTCATCCTTGCATAGCGCGTCTGCAGGTGAGCATCCTCTGCTTCACCTATGGCCGCGCATGTGGAATAGTTCCGTCAATAATCGGGGGGTAGAAGTGACGAAACGCAGACGTTCATTCGACATCGCTGTAGCGACTTTTCTTTTGGCGGGCCCACTCACGGGATGTGCGGCCCAAGGGCACCCAACTGGCGAAAACCTACTAACGTTCAGCTCCATCGATGAGGCCTACACAGCCGTTGATGAGATCCTGGGATGCGAGTCAGATCCCGGTGGCGACCCAATTGTCCCTATGGGTAATGGCGGCCGGTTGACGTCAGCGCAGAAACTGTGCTTTGAAAATGTCCAGTTGGACCTTTACGCGGATCAGAACGCCCTCCAGGAAAGCTACCGCATGTTGTCCGACTCGAGTCAGGGCAAAGTCCCTCTCGTACATGGCAAGAATTGGATGGTTGTGGACTTCAGCCAAATGGCCACCGGCCAACCATCGACGTCGAATATTCAACGCCTGGCGAAGGAACTGAACGGCGAATACTCCGTTGTCGGTGGATAGCTTGAGCGAATCCCGGCCGCTCCAGGGGGCTTATGACTAAGCAGCTGCGTGTGAGCGGTCGGCTCGTGCCATGGAACCTCACGCTCAGTGTATTGTGCTGGCTCCTTCCAAGTGTGTAGTCCGGCCTTGGCACGCTGATCCCATCCCTATTCGTCCCGCCCCATTTGCCGTAATTGTCCTTGCTGCCCCTTCCACAGAGCCGATGTGGGCTTTTATCCCCGTCGTGCTCGGGACGGTATTGATGTGGCTTCCACCATCGAGTCAATTCCTCCGTAAGCGCATCATTGTTGGAAACGGTTCTGTGCTGTGAGCAAGACTGCAGGGCAGGAAAACGGCGCTGGGCAAAGGATGCTAGAAGTTTGCCGGCCAGGATAGATGCACGTGTGCTTCGCTGGCGTCAGCTCGCCCGTCCCCGCCTGAGGTATTCCAGGAGTCGGTGACGAGGGCGTTATTTGCGACGTCCTCCAGGGTCACCGATATTCCCTTGCTGGCCAGTCCGGCTTGCAGTTCCTGACGGGCCTTGATGATCGCCTGGTCGCGTGTATGGGGTGCCCCCGTTGCATCAGAATAAGGAACCGTAACTGTCCAATATGCGATCATGGCCCTTACTTTGACAGCCGGTCGATCAAAACTCAACACCCTGATGGTGGCCGAACTTGTGGTTGGCCGAACACCTCAGACGTACCTGCCGAACCAAGCCAGAGTGTCGTTCCAAGCGGCAGTTGCCTGCTCCTCGTTGTAGCGATCGGAGGTGTCATTGTGAAAGGCGTGGTCGGCGCCCGGATAGACCTTGAGATCGTGGCGGACGTCGGTGGCGGCCAGGGCATCCCGAAGCGCCGGCATTGCTCCGGTGATCCGTCTATCGCGTTCGGCATAGACGCCAAAGACCGCAGGCTTGATGTCCCGGACCTTCTCCAGATCGGGAGCAGGCCCGTAAAACGCAGACGTTGCCTTCAGTCCAGGCAGTTCCGTCGCTGCGTCCCAAGTGATGCCTCCGCCAAAGCCGGTCATGGCGATCCGCTCAGGATCAACGAACTCCTGCGAGCGCAGGTAATCGAACGCTGCCGAGAAGTCGGTGACATGGCGTTGAGTCCCGGCACGGGTCAGCGCTCCGGAGCCAGCGTCCGGGTCGAGGCTGGCGGTACCTCCCTCCCTGCTGAGAAGGTCCGGTGCCAGAGCAACGTATCCGGCCTTCGCGAAGCGGCGGGCCACGTCTTCAATATGTGGGGTCAGTCCGCGGTTCTCGTGGCAGATCAGCACCGCCGGTCCGGCGGCCCCCGCCTCTGGATGGGCAAGATAGCCACTGACATCGGATCCACTGGAAGGAAACCGTACCGTCGTCGTAATAAGGCCCGGGGAACCCTCAGGGACGGACAACGGGCTTTTCGCTGCCGGCACCGCCCCGGCAGCAGCGGTACCGCTCCCCCGGAGCGATGAGGAGGGTTCCGGCGTCGGCATGGGGTCTGTGCCCTGCGGAACTTCATCCGGGGTGCACCCGACCAGCAGCATTGCCGCCGAAGCTGCCGCCATACTTCCCGTGATGAATGCCACGCGCCGCGTAAAAGTCTGCTGGGTCATGGCACCGGCGCGGTAGTCATCGAGAAACTCCTCGATGAGGTACTTTTCAAACTTGCCAAGCTGGAGTATTTGAAACCTCCCGGAGTTGCCGCATATCCTCCTCCGAAGTACCTTCTACGGCAAGGGGATGCCTCAACCGGAGAAAGCGTGAATCAATGCGTCTCGAACGGCGCTGACACTTGCCTTTTGCAGCGCTGAAGAGCGGGCAATGGCAACGATGCTGCGGTGTGAGTTACCGGGAAGTGTGGCGACGGGGCTGTCTGTGGGACGCAAGCCCATCATGAGCGGCGTGGCCAGCGTAATGCCCCCGCCGGATTCTGCCAGAGCGATCGAAACGGCAGTGTCCGTCACCGTATGCTGCACTTTTGGCTCTATGCCGGCTTCCGCACAGGCGAAGCGGCATGCCCTGCCGAAATATGTCTCGACCGGCGGGAGCACCCAGTCCGTGGCGTTGGCGTAATCCACCAGCGCGCCGCGGTTATTGGCAATGTCCCTGGCTTCGGGAGGAAGCACCATCAAAAACGGTTCGTGATGGAGTACTTCCACCATCACGCCGCGGAGAGGTGGTTGGGGCGCGTTCTGATAGCTCAGGCCCAAGGCTATGTCGATCTGGTAGTCGAGGATCGCCTGCGGCATTATTTCGACGTCGACTTCCGTGGCCTGGATGACGACGTTCGGGGACGTAGTTCGCAGACGCTCAATGGCGGGGCCGATGGCCGAGACCGCTGCGGACCCAAAGACTCCGACCGAAACCACGGTTCTCTGCTCGGACTGGGGTCCGCTCAGGGCAATTGCAGCCCTTCGTTCATCCTCAAGAAGGACGCGGGTGTACCGAAGCAGAGTCACGCCTGCGTCGGTAAGGGTGACCCGCCGGCCATCGCGGGCAAAGATGGAATGCTGGAGGCCTGCCTGAAGTGCCGCCATCTGCTGGGACACAGCTCCGGGAGTCAATCCCAGTGCTTCGGCCGCTGAAGTCATGGTGCCCAACTCAGCCACCACTTTGAAGGTCTTCAGCTGCTCGAACGTCCACTTCATATAGCGATTCTATACAAATCGTTGACAATCTATCCATTGACCTAAACAGCAGTCACGCCGAAGCTGGACCAAGGGAACAGCGGAAGGATCACTATGGAGGTAAAGCACGTGGACAATGTCGTTCCCCTTGTGAGGTCCCCCGCATGCCCACTACCTTCAGCAGGAGATGTGGTTATTCTCGGCGGCGGAATCATGGGAGCCAGCATCGCCTTTCATCTGGCTGAGGCTGGAGTAAACAACATCGTCCTGGTCGAGCGTCACGCGCTCGGATCGGGATCTTCTGCGAAGCCGCTTGGCGGAGTGCGGGCAACCTTCTCAGATCCCGGTAACATCAAACTTGGCCAACGCAGCCTTGAAGCTTATGAACGGTTCGGAGACAAGTTCAAAACCGACATCGGTCTCCGTCAGGTGGGCTATCTCTTCCTCTGCCGGAATGAAGCTGAGCTTCTGCAGGTGGAAGACAGCACCCATATCCAAAACCATCTTGGCGGCTCAAGCCGGATGGTTTCCCCTTACGAAGCTCATCAAATCAATCCCTTCATTGATCCACAGGCGCTGGTCGCCGCCTCTTACTCCCCGCGGGACGGGTTTGCTCAGCCTTCCAAGGTGGTCCGCGCCTATGGGGAAGCCGCCCAGCAACTCGGAGTGACGATCTGCCAGGATACAGAAGTCCTGGACATCGACGCCTCAGGTGGTGAGGTAAGGGCTGTTCATACCAACCGGGGCTCGATCCTGACTTCCACAGTCATCTGCGCGGCCGGTGCCTGGTCAACCAGGCTGGGAGCGATGGCCGGCGTTCATCTGCCAATTGAGCCGGTCCGGCGCCAGATCGGAATGACTCCGCAGGGGGCCAAAGCACTCCCCACCGTTCCCTTCACCCTTGACCTCTCCACGACGCTCTATTTCCACAACTACCTGAACGGAATGCTCTTGGGGATTTCGAACCAGGACCAGGAACCGGGTTTCTGTCGGGAGTTCGACTACCAATGGCTGCCGGCCTTCAACACCGCCGCGGAAGTTGTGGCACCGTCCCTGGCAAACCGGGAACTGGAAGTCGGCTGGGCCGGACTGTACGAAAACACCCCGGACCACAATGCAATGATCGGCAGTTCTGACACCGTTGCCGGATTCATGTACGCCACAGGGTTCTCAGGCCATGGTTTCCTGCAGGGGCCGGCGGTGGGCGAACTCATCCGGGACGTCTATCTGGGGAGGGAGTCGTTCATGGACCCGGCCCATTTCAGCGCCGCAAGGTTTGCCGGCGAACTGTCCCGACTCAGGGAATTACACATCATTTGAGCCGCTCAGGCAAAGGCGGCACCAGAAAGGACAAAAAGCCCATGCCAACAAAAACCAAGCTGCAGCTGTGGGAACTGCGTGCCGAATTCGCCCTTCGCCTGGCCACGCTCTATGGCAACGAAGTTCCGGCCTACAACACCCTCGTTGACGTCTCCCGGGAGGTCAACGAGGACTTCATTAGCAAAAACGGGAAGGAAGCGGAACGGCTGGGGAGCATCCAGAGGGTTACTGCAGAACGCCATGGCGCCATCCGCGTCGGGTCAGCCAAGGAACTCGCCCAGGCAGCCCGGCTCTTCGCAGCCTTTGGAATGTATCCGGTCGGCTTCTATGACCTGCGGGACGCGTCCAAAAGCTCAGTTCCTGTTGTATCCACTGCGTTCCGTCCTGTCGACGCCGGAGAGCTGGCCAAGAACCCGTTCCGGGTGTTCACCTCAATGCTCACTCACGACGACCGGCGGTTCTTCGATGAGGAAACCCAGAAGCTGATTGAGTCTTTCATTGAAGCCCGCACGCTGTTCAGCGACGAGCTTCTTGCACTCGCGGACAAGGCGAGAGCACAGAAGGAATTGGGACTGGTGCAGGCCACTCGCCTCCTGGATCTGGCCACTGCGGCCTTCGAACTGTCCCGGAAGCCTGTTGACCATGACTGGTACTTCAGACTCGAACGCATCTCCGCGGTGGCGGCGGATATCGGCGGCGTACCCTCCACCCACATCAACCACCTCACGCCCCGTGTCCTGGACATTGATGACCTCTACGCCCGGATGGAAGCCCGCGGAATCGCCATGATCGACGAAATTCAGGGCCCGCCGAACTGGGAAGGACCCGATGTCCTGCTCCGCCAGACATCCTTCCGCGCCCTTGCCGAGGAACGGAACTTCCGCTATCCCGACGGCGGCATCCGCCCCGGATCGCTCCGCGTGCGCTTCGGTGAGGTAGAGCAGCGCGGCATCGCTTTAACCCGGCATGGCAGGGACATCTACGACCGGATGGTGGCCGACGTCGACACTCGCCTCGCCGAGGCCCCGCCGGGGGCAACCCGGGTAGAGGTGGCTGAGCAGGTGTGGCGCAAGAATCTTCCGGACAGTGAAAAGGAGCTGGCTCTTCAGGGGGTGGGATATTTCACCTACCGAGTGGCCGCTCCGCGACAATCCATTGCACAGCCATCCGCTTCCCTGCGTGAGCTCGTGGAGGCAGGTGTCCTGATCCCCGAGCCCATCGTCTACGAAGACTTCCTGCCGCGCTCGGCGGCCGGGATCTTCCAGTCGAACCTCAGTGACGACGGCTCACGTGACGACGAACAACTGGGCACCCCCTACGACATCGACCGCCTGTCGGAAGTTCTGGGAAGCAAAATCTTTGATCCCAATGATCTCTACGCGGCGCAGCAATCTGAGTCCCTCAAAGAGGCCGGGCGCCAACTCCGCATCACCATTACCTCCTGACCCCCTACCGAAAGAAGGCAACCATGACCACCCTCACCTCCTCCCTCCCGGCGACTGCTGAAATCGCCGAAGAAGTTCGCAAGAGCCTCGAGGCAATCGGAGTCGATCCGGTCTCGCTCATCGGGACGCACGAGACCCGCTCCCCCATTACGGGAGAAGTCATCCTGCACACCAAAATCCATAACGACGCCGAGATCGAATCAGCCATCGCGCAGGCCGCAGAAGCCTTCAAGACCTGGCGCAATGTCCCGGCTCCTGTGCGCGGGGCGCTGATTAAGCGCTGGGGTCAACTGCTGACCGAGCACAAGGAAGATGTCGCCACCCTCATCACCGCCGAAGTGGGGAAGATCCGTTCCGAGGCCCTCGGCGAAGTCCAGGAAATGATCGACATCGCCGATCTTGCCGTAGGGCAGTCCCGTCAGTTGTACGGCAAGACCATGCCCTCTGAGCGGCCAGGTCACCGTCTGGCTGAAACCTGGCACCCGCTCGGCGTCGTCGGCATTATCTCGGCCTTCAACTTCCCTGTGGCCGTTTACGCGTGGAACACCGCCCTCGCCCTGGTTGCCGGAGACACGGTTGTGTGGAAGCCTGCAGACGCCACACGCCTGTCCGCCCTTGCTGTCGACGCCCTTCTGGCATGGGCAGTCAAGGATGTTGGAGCGCCGGAAGGCATCCACCAGCTGATCCTGACCGACCGTGTGGGCGGACAGAAACTGGTTGAAGATCCGCGCATCGCACTCGTCTCAGCCACTGGTTCAGTGCGCATGGGCAAGGAAATCGCGCCGATTATCGCCGGACGCTTCGGCCGTATCCTGCTGGAACTTGGCGGCAACAACGGGGCGATCGTGGCGCCCTCGGCGGATCTCGAGCTTGCCCTGCGCGGTATTGTGTTCTCCGCTGCCGGTACTGCGGGCCAGCGCTGCACGTCACTCCGCAGGCTCATCGTTCACTCATCGATCGCCGACACTCTCGTCAGCAGGATCGTTGATGCTTACCGCACGCTGAACATTGGCAGTCCCACCCAGGAAGAAACCCTGGTAGGACCGCTCATCAACGCCGGCAGCTTCCAGGCCCAGCAAGCCGCGCTGGCCCAGGCAGTGGCCGAAGGCGGCGAGGTGGTTTACGGCGGCAACCGCGTCCTGGCCGAAGACCAGCCCGGGGCCTTCTACGTCAAACCGGCGGTCGTACGCATGCCGGCCCAAACCGCCGTCGTGCACGACGAAACCTTCGCTCCGATCCTGTACGTCATGACGTATGACTCCCTGGATGAGGCGATAGAGATCCACAACGGTGTTCCCCAGGGCCTTTCTTCGGCAATCTTCACCCAGGATCAGGGCGAAGCCGAACAGTTCCTTTCGGCCAGCGGATCCGACTGCGGGATCGCCAACGTCAACATTGGAACGTCCGGAGCCGAAATTGGGGGCGCCTTCGGCGGCGAAAAGGAAACCGGAGGCGGACGCGAGTCCGGCTCCGATTCCTGGAAGGTGTACATGCGCCAGGCCACCAACACCATCAACTTCTCCGGGGAATTGCCGCTCGCCCAGGGCGTGAAGTTCCTCTAGCGCTGTTGTGGGGCAATCTGTTGATTGGGAACAGAGAACTGGCGGAATCGCGCGAAGACCGGATCCTGCCGGACCCGCTCCCAGTACCAGTCAGCGGTGCTCGGTTCTCCAGGTGCACATCAGGGCTGCGGTGCCGCGGGTGCTGTCGCCAACGGAATCCGCGCCGCAAGTGATTCCGAATGTGACGGATCCGAAAGGTACGTCCATGCCGGCTGAATGTCCGGAGCCTTCATCGGCAGTCGGAGGGGCAACTGGGGTGACATGAACTGTTCGGTTCAGCACCGGTACTGTCTGGCACCCAGTCAGAAGCAGCGCCCCCGCTGCCAGGAGAAGGGCTGCTGCTCTCCGTGCGGACGGGTTTTTCCTCAGTGAGCTGGGGCTCGAAATCAGCCCCCGTACTGTCAACACAACTGCGGGAACCTGGGTTCGGGACAGGTGTCCACACCGAATGGTTGGAGTGAACTTCGCATATGCAAAAGCTGTGTAGGACGCATTTCTGAAGCTTATGGGAAGGGACTGACAATAAGCCGGGGATTATGCCCCACCGGGGCGGGCGCCGAGTTCGGAGCTGCTGACATCCTGGTGGGCGAGGCGCCGCAGCGCCGCGAGAATCGGTTCGTAGAGGGCTGTGCCGAGCACGGCGTACTGGATGGCAGCCTTTGCGTCGCCGGAAGGAACCTGAGCAATATCAATCTGCGCAATGGCACGCAGGTGCTCACCATAGCCTCGCAGCCTTTCCGCGCTCATTGGCATCCCTACAGACTCGGCAGCAGCGAGGGCGCGCTCGAGCTGGGCAACAGCGGGATACGAGGGGTCGTAGAGCCAACCGAGCGTCTCGATCGCCGATCGCGCCCTCGCTAGGTCTTCGACGTCGTCCTGGGCATAGGGCGGAAGCGCCGCAACGGCCTCCCCAAGCGTTACATACAGGTCGGTCCGTGGGGAGTCGATGAGGCCCAGCACCACTTTGGTCTTCGCGACGCTCAGCCCCACGACGTCTGTCAATGCCCGGATCAAGGCGAGTCGACGGACGTGGTCCTCTCCATAGAGCGCCGACGTCGCGCCGGTCGACTCGCCCGGAGGCAGCAAACCCTCACGCAGGTAGTACTTCACGGTTGCCACTGGCACGCCGGACCGTTCGACTATCTCTGACATGCGCAAAGTGTTCCCCTTGATTAGATAGTTCTAATATCCAATACTGGATACTATGACTATCCAACCACAAACTGTCCTGCTTATTGGAGTCCTGCTGCTGTTCCTTGTGACCGTGGAGTCGGGCGGATACTTCCTCACGAAGGTTGTACGCCAGCACGTTCCGGCGAACGACTTGCAGAAGGGCTTCTTCCGCGCGGGCCACGCCCACGCGGCGGTGCTGCTGATGCTGAGCATCTTGATCCTGCTGGTCTTGGACCAGGTTCAACCAGTGACGCCGCTGGAACTCGTCGCGCGCAACGGTGTGCCCCTCGCGGCGATCCTCATGCCTGCGGGCTTCTTCCTCTCCGTGACGGGCAAGGATCCACAGCGGCCCAACAGACTTATAGCCCTGTTGTGGCTTGGTGCTGCCAGCCTCACGGCAGGCCTGCTCGCTGCCGGGATCAGCCTGGTGATAGCCGGAGCCAGCGGACTTCAGGGCGTGGCCTCTTGACGCCGTGAGCTAGTGGCTTTTCTGCCCCACACGTTCCGCTTCCCCACCGGCGGGGCCTTCAGCTACGTGGGAGGCGATGACCCGCCAGGCCGGGCCGACAAGCTGCACGGATCTAGGGTTCTCTACAACCCGAACCCACCCCGGTCACCAGGCACATGTGGACGACACCACCCGTTCGCAACGGTTGTCGAGGCATCGACCGACCGCGCGCTTAGCCCTTGACCGCCCCGGACAACGCGAACGATCCGCCGGCCCCGCGCGCGACCAGAACGTACAGGACCAGGACCGGCACCGAATAAAGGATGGAGAATGCGGCCAGCTGGCCGTAGGCGATGGCTCCATGCTGGCCGAAGAAGCTGAAGATCGATACGGACGCAGGCTGTTTCGACGGGGACAGCAGGAGTATGAAGGGCACGAAGAAGTTGCCCCAGGTCTGGATGAAAACGAAGATGAATACTACGCCCAGCCCCTGGCGCATTAGGGGCAGCACCACGGTGCGCAGGGCCGTCAGCCCGGAGGCACCGTCCATCCAGGCGGCTTCCTCCAGCGAGACGGGAACCGTGTCCATGAAGTTCTTGGTCATCCAGATAGCCATTGGCAGCGCCGTTGCCGCCATAAAGAGAGCGGTTGACGGCACGGAGTCCAGCAGCCGCAACTGGACGAACAGGCCGTAGACCGGAACCATGATCGCGGTGATGGGCAGGCAGGTCCCGCACAGGATCGAATATAGGAACGGCTTGTTGAACCTGGACTGGAACCGGGAAAGCGGGTAGGCGGCCAGCACGGCAGCCGCCACGGTCACCGTTGCCGTCCCTCCGGAGAGCAGCAGGCTGTTCCATAGCGGCCTGAGCAGCAACTCCGGCGTGAGGACCGCCGCAAAGTTGGTGAGCGAGGGGTTGGCGGGCAACTGTGTCTGGTAACCGGCGTTGGTATCCAGCGAAGCGAAAACCAGCCACAGTAACGGCAGCAGAAAGCAGGCGCCGATCAGCAGCAGCGCGGCATCTGCCGGAGCACTGGACCGGCGGCGTTCCGGCGGGGTTAACCTCCGGTTAGCGGTCCGCCGGACCGCCTGTTCCGCCGTCGTCATCGATTGGCCCCCTTGAGCAGCCGGACGTATGCAATCCCGAACACCAGGCCCAGGACAATGAGCACGGAGGCGATGGCGGTGCCGTAGCCTATGTCGCCGAACTTGAAGGCCTCCTGATAGGCAAGGACCGGCAAAGTGGTGCTGGCATTGGACGGTCCGCCGGCCGTCATCACCCAGATCAGGGTGAAGACCGCCAACGTCTGGAGGGTCACGAGCATCAGGTTGGTGGCAATGCTGGACCGGATCAATGGCAGCGTGATGAACACCAGCCGCTGCCGGTTGGATGCGCCGTCCATGAGGGCGGCTTCGGAGATGTCCTGCGGCACGTCGGCGAGGGCCGCCCGGTAAACCAGCATAGAGAAAGCGGTGCCGCGCCAGATGTTGGCGAGCACCACGGCCACCATGGGGAACGCGTACAGCCAGTCGGCACCGGCCCAGCCCGCACCCGCGAGCAGCTGGTTGAGCGTCCCGTCCTTGCTGAAATAGGCGTAAGCGGCGAAAGCAGCAACAATCTCGGGAAGCACCCAGGCCGCCACCACGGCGGTTCCCACGACGGCGGAAACAGGCTTCCGGGCACGCGTCATCAGTCCGGCAATCAGCAGTCCCAGCAGGTTCTGGCCTACTATCGCGGACGCCACCACGAAGACGATCGTCAGGACAGCTGAGGCCGGGAACGCGGAGTCGGTCAGCAGCCGCGCGTAGTTGTCGACGCCGGTCCAGGCCGGATTCCTGGCGTTCCGGCCGGTAAGGGCCGCATTCGTGAAGGAGGCGTGGAAGGACCACAGGACGGGCGCCGCGAGGAAAAGAAGGAGCAGCAGGACGGACGGCACAACCGGCAGCAGCCGGAGCTGCTGCCGGATGGACTTGCGTGCACTCATGCGTTATTTCTGCAGAACCTTGGCGTCACCCACCAGGTCCCTGACTGTCTTGTCGTATTGCTCGGCTGCCTCCCGCGGCGAGAGCGTACCCGTGATCACTGCTTCAGTGGCAACCTGCACGGCCGCGGAGATCCGTGGGTAGTCCGCTGTTGCGGGCCGGTAGTGGGTGACGGAAACGAGTTCTGACACGTCCTTGACGAACGGGTTGGCCGCCAGATAGTCGGGTTCGGCGGCAACGTCTGACCGGACTGCGATTTGGGAACTCGCAATGGTGAACGCCAGTGAGTTCTTCTTGCTCAGGGCCGTGGCAAGGAACTGGAACGCCTGGTCCGGATTCTTGGAGTCAGCACCGACGGCCAGGGTCCAGCCGCCCGACATGCTGACGCCGCCCGGCTCCTGGCCGCGCTGGGTGGGGAACTTAGCCACGCCCATATCTTCGGCGTAGCCTGCCCACTCGTAACTGCCGCCCTTCTGCCAGAACGACGGCGAGTAGGAACCTTCCACGACGGCCCCCATTTTGCCCTGCGGCAACCATTCGCCGAAGACCTTCTTCCAGACATTCGCGTCGAGCGCCTCGGCAGGCGTAACAGCCAGTTTTTCGTCGTAGAGGGTTTTCAGGAAGGCCAGCGAATCGGTGAAGCCCTGCGAACCGACCACCCACTTCTTCTCCTGCCGGTCATACAGCTCACTGTCCGTGCCATACAACAGCTCGTAGAAGCTTTGCATCACGCTACCTTCACCGGACGCCTTGCCGGCGTACATGTTGAAGGGAACCACGGACGGATCCGCAGCCTTCATTTTGCGGGCAGCGTCGAGGATTTCACCCCAGGTCCGAGGCTGCCAGGGCACGGCGATCCCTGCCTTTTGCAGGACCTTCTTGTTGTACCAGATGCCGCGGGTGTCAGTGCCCAGCGGGACAGCGTAGATTCCGCCGTCGTCACCGGTGCCGGCAGCTTTGACGGCTTCACTGTAGGCCTCCCAGTCGTCCCACTTCTCGAGGTAACTGTCCAGCTTCAGGAGGTATCCGGCGTCGACGTCCGATCGCACTTTGAAGGTGTCCTCATAAAAGACGTCAGGTGCGGTTTCCGGGGACCTCAGGGCCAGTGCAAGCTTGGTGCCATAGTCGTCGTCGTTCGCCTCGATGGGCTGCAGCTCAACGGTGGTGCCTTGATTGACAGCTTCAAAATCCTTCTTGGCATCCTTGAACAGGGTGTCGAGGGCGGTAAAGGAGTCTGTCTTTTGGTAGACGATCTTCAATGTCCGGTTTTCTGCGGCCGGCTGTTCCGGGGAACAGGCCGATGATGCCAGCAGCACTGCCGCAGACAACAGTGCCACGAGTAATCTGGCAGGGCGGTGCACGACGCTCCAATCTTCGAGCGGCTGCAGCCCCCAATATCCTCCAGCTGGCCCCCGCCCGTATTGCAATTTCAGTTGAATATCACCCACAAACAAAGCGGCGGGAGCCGGTCCTCAGCCTTCAAGCACTCAGATAAAAAGAATAGACCGGGAAGAACCTGGGAATCATCGATTCTCTCGCGCCGGAACCCGTGTCCTCCAGCGCATGGCCGTTGTTCGGACCCGAACTCTCGCGGAGTTCATTTGGTTCCAGCTCCGGAACGATGTCCGGGAACCTGTCCCCTGAGTCGTTCCCGGTTTGACTGTCATGGACATTCCCGCACTACTTGGCACCAGCTGGCCCCCTCTAGCCTTCAGCCGGGAACCGTCCCAGGGCCTCTCTGACAAGTAGGCCTTTCGGGTCAGTTTGCGGCCGCCCCTGGAAGTCCAAGCAGCAAACGCGCCCCGAAGTAGGACGTAAAGCGGTGCTCAAAGTGGCCAATCGAATAAGCTGGCCAAGTTAGTTGGCCGCGCCAATCAAAGAAACACAAGCTCGAGGGTAGCTACGATCCTCTGCCTCAGTCCATGCGAGGATCCCCCTTCCCCAGGCTGGCCATCATCGCATCGGTACTAAAGCCGGCACGACTGGCGGGTACAGTCGCGAGCAACCAGCCCTCACATCTTCAGCCTTGCGAGTCCTGCCTGTTTGCGAACTCCGCCAATGAGCGCAGGGTTGGCACCACGATACGATGCCGCAGTGCCAACTGCTGCGTCTTATTGCCCCGAGCTAACAGGGGAACTAGAAGTCCCAGTCCTCGTCTTCAGTGTTAACAGCCTTGCCGATCACATATGAGGATCCGGACCCAGAGAAGAAGTCATGGTTCTCATCAGCGTTCGGGGACAGAGCCGAGAGGATGGCCGGGTTCACGTCGGTAACGGAAGCAGGGAACATCGCTTCGTAGCCCAGGTTCATCAGCGCCTTGTTCGCGTTGTAGTGCAGGAACTTCTTGACGTCCTCGGCCAGGCCAACGGAGTCGTAGAGGTCGTGCGTGTACTGGACTTCGTTCTCATACAGCTCGAAGAGCAGCTCGAACGTGTAGTCCTTGATCTCCTGCTTGCGCTCCTCGGACAGACCTTCCAGGCCCTTCTGGAACTTGTAGCCAATGTAGTAGCCATGAACAGCCTCGTCGCGGATGATGAGGCGGATCAGGTCAGCCGTGTTCGTCAGCTTGGCCCGTGAGGACCAGTACATGGGCAGGTAGAAGCCCGAGTAGAACAGGAAGCTCTCCAGCAGAGTGGAGGCCACTTTCCGCTTCAGCGGGTCATCGCCCTGGTAGTAGTCCATAACGATCTGAGCCTTCTTCTGAAGGTTCTCATTCTCTGTAGACCAGCGGAACGCCTCGTCGATCTCCTTGGTGGAGGCCAGCGTGGAGAAGATAGAGGAATAGCTCTTGGCGTGAACGGACTCCATAAACGCGATGTTGGTGTAGACGGCCTCTTCGTGCGGAGTGAGGGCATCCGGAATCAGCGAAACAGCGCCGACAGTTCCCTGGATGGTGTCCAGGAGGGTCAGCCCGGTGAAAACGCGCATGGTGAGCTGCTGCTCGTCCGGGGTGAGGGTTGCCCAGGACTGAATGTCGTTGGACAGCGGCACCTTCTCCGGCAGCCAGAAGTTGTTGACCAGGCGGTTCCAGACGTCAACGTCCTTGTCGTCCTGAATACGGTTCCAGTTGATGGCTTCGACGTGCGTCAGCAGCTTGACCTTCTCGGTCATTTCGTCCCCTAATGGTTGGGTTTCTTCTTAAGGTAAAGCGTACGACGGCGGGCGGTGGCCCGCCGTCGTACTCAACCGATTTCGGTTACAACATGCACGAGACGCAGTTTTCCACCTCAGTCCCCTCCAGCGCGAGCTGGCGGAGACGGATGTAGTAGATGGTCTTGATGCCCTTGCGCCATGCGTAGATCTGGGCCTTGTTGATGTCGCGGGTGGTGGCGGTGTCCTTGAAGAACAGCGTCAGGCTCAGGCCCTGATCCACGTGCTGGGTGGCGGCGGCGTAGGTGTCGATGACCTTCTCGTAGCCGATCTCATACGCGTCCTGGTAGTACTCCAGGTTGTCGTTGGTGAGGTAGGGCGCCGGGTAGTACACGCGGCCCAGCTTGCCTTCCTTGCGGATCTCGATCTTGGACGCCACCGGGTGGATCGAGGAGGTGGAGTTGTTGATGTAGCTGATCGAGCCCGTCGGCGGAACGGCCTGCAGGTTCTGGTTGTAGATGCCGTGCTCCATGACCGAAGCCTTCAGCTCGCGCCAGTCATCCTGAGTGGGAATATGGACGTTCTTGAAGAGCTCCTTGACCTTCTCGGTCTTCGGAACCCATTCCTGCTCGGTGTACTTGTCGAAGTACTCGCCGGTTGCATACTTGGATTTCTCGAAGCCGCCGAAGGTCTGGCCGGTCTGGATGGCCAGCTTATTGGACGCGCGAACGGCGTGGTAAACCACCGAGTAGAAGTAGATGTTGGTGAAGTCCAGCCCCTCTTCGGAACCGTAGTGAACCCGTTCGCGGGCAAGGTAACCGTGCAGGTTCATCTGGCCCAGGCCGATGGCGTGCGACTGGTCATTGCCCTTCGCGATGGAGGGAACCGAGGTGATGTTGGACATGTCCGATACGGCTGAGAGTGACCGGATGGCCGTCTCGATGGTCAGGCCGAAGTCCGGCGAATCCATGGTCTTCGCGATGTTCAGCGAGCCCAGGTTGCAGGAGATATCCTTGCCGGTCTCCGCATAGGAGAGGTCATCGTTGTACGTGGTGGGCTGGGAAACCTGGAGGATCTCCGAGCACAGGTTGGACATGATGATCTTGCCGTCTATCGGGTTGGCCCGGTTCACGGTGTCCTCGAACATGATGTACGGGTAGCCGGATTCGAACTGAATCTCGGCGAGGGTCTGGAAGAACTCACGCGCCTTGATCTTGGTCTTCTTGATCCGGGAATCGTCCACCATCTCGTAGTACTTCTCGGTGACCGAAACGTCGGAGAACGGCATCCCATAGACACGTTCAACGTCGTACGGCGAGAACAGGTACATGTCCTCGTCCTTCTTGGCCAGCTCGAAGGTGATGTCCGGAATCACGACCCCGAGGGAGAGGGTCTTGATGCGGATCTTCTCGTCTGCGTTCTCCCGCTTGGTGTCCAGGAACCGGTAGATGTCCGGGTGATGAGCGTGCAGGTACACGGCTCCGGCGCCCTGGCGGGCACCGAGCTGGTTGGCGTAGGAGAAGCTGTCCTCGAGGAGCTTCATCACGGGGATGACACCGGAAGACTGGTTCTCGATCTGCTTGATGGGCGCGCCGACTTCGCGGATGTTGGTCAGCGCAAAGGCCACGCCACCGCCGCGCTTGGACAGCTGGAGAGCCGAGTTGATGGAGCGGCCGATCGATTCCATGTTGTCTTCGATGCGGAGCAGGAAGCAGGACACCAGCTCGCCGCGCTGGCGCTTGCCGGCGTTAAGGAAGGTGGGAGTGGCGGGCTGAAAACGCCCCTCAATGATCTCGTCCACCATCTGCAGGGCAAGCTGCTCATCGCCGCGGGCAAGGTGCAGGGCCACCATGCAGACGCGGTCCTCGTAGCGCTCCAGGAAACGCTTGCCGTCGAACGTCTTCAGCGTGTACGAGGTATAGAACTTGAACGCGCCGAGGAAGGTTTCAAAGCGGAACTTCTTCTGGTAGGCCCGCTTGTAGAGTTCGCGGATGAAGTTCATCGTGTACTGGTCGAGAGTTTCGCGCTCGTAGTACTGGTTCTTCACCAGGTAGTCGAGCTTCTCCTCAAGGTCATGGAAGAAGACCGTGTTGTTGTTCACGTGCTGCAGGAAGTACTGGTGCGCCGCTTCACGATCCGCCTCGAACTGGATCTCTCCGTTGGGACCGTAGAGGTTCAGCATCGCGTTCAGTTCGTGATAGCCAAGGCCCTTGTACGCAGCCGGCAGGGCCTTCTTCTCGGGGGCGACGGCGGTTACTTCTGTATCTGCGACAGTCGTGTCCAAAACTTGTCCAATCCTTGGTTGACCAGGCGGACGTCGTCTGGCGTCCCCATAAGTTCAAATCGATAGAGGTGTGGGACCTTGCACTTGGCGGCGACGATGTCGCCGGCCATGCAGTAGTTGTCCCCGAAATTCGTGTTTCCGGCGCCGATGACACCGCGGATCAGCTTCCTGTTCTGCGGATTGTTGAGGAAACGGATAACCTGCTTGGGAACCGAGCCCTCTCCCCCGGTTCCACCGTACGTTGGCAGCACCAGCACAAAGGGCTCAGTAGCGACCAAAGGACTCTCACTCGCGTAGAGCGGGATCCGCGCCGAGTCCCTTCCAAGCTTGTCGACGAAGCGCTTGGTGTTCTCCGACGTGGAGGAAAAATAGATCAATGCGCTGTGGGTGGTGTTGATGGCCTGAGCCTCCAGCGGAGCATCGGCCACTGCCAGTGCTGCCATGGGAGTCACCTCACCTGTGCTCGTTTCGGGCGCTTGAGCCCGTGCTATGCGACGGAGGAAGTGGCCAGCATGGCCAGTTCCTCGATCTTGTCCGGACGGAAGCCGGACCAGTGATCCTGGTCGGTGACCACAACTGGTGCCTGCATGTAGCCGAGGGCCTTCAGGCGCTCGAGTGCATCCGCATCCTGCGAGATGTCAACGCTCTGGTATGTGATGCCCTTCTTGTCCAGCGCGCGGTAAGTCGCGTTGCACTGAACACAGGCCGGTTTCGTGTAAACCGTAACGGTCATGGTCCCTGTCCCCTTTGTTGAACTCTTAGCTCTTCGTTATCCGTAGGCCGCAACCGGAACTGGGATTCCTTGTC
The DNA here is from genome assembly GCF_031179985.1 of Arthrobacter sp. Lineage (GTDB taxonomy): Bacteria > Actinomycetota > Actinomycetes > Actinomycetales > Micrococcaceae > Arthrobacter. The sequence goes on from NZ_JAPSHJ010000001.1 coordinate 50,142, forward strand.
CGTTACTGCCCCTGGTTCAAGCTGCCTGAGCCACACTGAACCAGTTTTGTTGTCTTCGCTGATTCCCCGATCAATCAGTAACTCGATACTACATGTAGTGCACGTTGCTCTGTGGAACCCCAAGATGATGTATTACAAGTATGTCATTTAATGCACCGTTAATCCACAGGCAAGGTCCTTCAAAATGTCCGGATTTCTCCTGTTTTGGCGGACTTAATCCACACCCTGTGGAGTACTTAGCCACATTTAAACCCCAGCGTGTCGCTTCGTGGACGGCGTGTCGCGGCACTCCCTGAAAGCGCTGGACGCCACTCTTGCCCTGACCTAGGGTCGAGCCACCTGCACAAGCCTGCAGCGGACAAGCCTGCAGCAAATAAGGAAGGCCGAGTGGCCATGGCGAAACTGATTTATAGCGGGATCACCTCCCTCGACGGCTACATAGCGGACCGCAAGGGCAACTTCGACTGGAGCGCTCCCGACGAAGAAGTCCACACGTTCATCAACCGGAATGAAGGGCTCCTTGGCACGTTCCTCCTGGGACGCCACATGTATGACGTGATGGTCTGGTGGGAAACTCTTCCGCTTGCCGACGAATCCCCTGCCATGCAGGATTTCGCCCGGATCTGGAAGGAGGCGGACAAGGTGGTCTACTCCACTACACTCGACGCCGTATCCAGCACCAGGACCAGAATCGAGCGGAGTTTCGACCCCGAGGCAGTCCGGCAGCTGAAGGAAACAGCTGACCGGGATATTTCTGTGGCCGGCCCGGTTCTTGCTTCCCATGCCATCAAGGCAGGGCTGGTGGATGAATTCCATGTTTACGTCATGCCGATGATTGTGGGAGGGGGCAAACAATTCCTTCCCGACGACGTCCGCCTCAGGGTCGAACTGCTCGAGGAGCGCCGCTTTGCCAGCGGCGTCGTCTATCTCAGATACCGCAACAGGTCCTGAAGCGAACGCTTTTTCACATTCGGCAGGTGACCCACCTCGCCGGACCGCTCCTTTCCCCAAGCCCTTCCTACATGCCTGCAGCCAGCATTACCCCTTGACGTAATTCCCGTCACGTTTTATGTTGGTAAACAGTAAACGGTTAACCGTAAACCGAGCGCCAAGCCAAGTGCGATCGAGGAAGTAGTCAACGATGACGAGCCTGCTTTTTACCAATGGGGAACGCTCCATATCCCAAGCAGAAGGCCTGGGCGCCCAGGTGGTTTCACAATTGCGCCAGGCAATCGTGGCAAGCGAAATCCCTCCCGGAACTCATCTGGTTGAGTCGCAAGTGTCCGCCAGCTTCGGCGTGAGCCGCGGCCCCGTCCGCGATGCATTCCGTCAGCTCGAAGCGGAAGGACTGGTTGAGAGCCGGCGGCGGGGTGTCTTTGCCGTTGGCCTGCGTGCCTCCGATGTTGAGGAGCTCTACGAGCTGCGGGAGCTTCTGGAGGTCAAAGCGCTGGAACTGGCCCACGCACACTCCGAGGATGCCGATTGGGAACCAGTGCTGCAAAGCCTGGCGGCCATGAAGGACCGTGCACAGGCGAAGGATTCTCTTGGATTCGCACGGGCCGACCTCAGCTTCCACTCGGCGTTTTACACAGTTGGCGGCACCAAGCGATTGGAGACTATGTGGAAGCAATACGAACCCACGTTCTCGGTGATGCTTCAGCTCACCAATGCTGAAGAGCGGGACCTTGAACCCATTTATCAGGACCACCTCGATCTCTACACGACGCTGCGCGAGGGCGAGTTGCAAAAGGCTGTAGACATGCTTCGACTCCATTTGCAGGGTTCCCGCGACCGTCTTACCAAGGCCTTCAGCCGGCTCCATAACGAATCCTGAAACACCGGCTCTCAGAGCCAAGCACCACCCGCACCGCAACAACAAGGAAGTTGGATCATGAAAAAGTCTCGCAGTCTCACCTTAGCCAGCGTTTTTTCCGCTGCTGCCCTTGCGCTCACAGCATGCCAGGGAGGAGGTGGCGGAACCGGTGGCGCACCCGCTGCTGATAACTATCCGGAAAAGGACATCACCTTCATCGTCCAGGCTGCGGCTGGTGGCGGGTCCGACCTTGCCTCCCGCGCCCTCGCCGCCGAGCTTGAGAAGGACCTCGGTGTGTCCGTAATCGTGGAAAACCGTCCAGGTGCCTCGGGCTCAACAGCTATGCAGTATGTGGCCGATGCCAAGCCGGACGGTTACACCATCGGCTTCGTCCCGGTGGAAATCTCCATGCTCGGCCATCAGGGCTTCGACGTCGATCCCGCGAACTATGACTTCCTCGGACAGATCATGCTCGCCCCCGGTGTCGTCTCCGTACCGGTGGACAGCCCGATTAAAACAATGGACGACCTGGTCGCTGCCGGCAAGAAAGAGCCCCTGAATATGGCTAACTCAGGCCCGGGCTCCATTTGGGAAGCAGCAGAGCGGGGCATCGCCGACGCCACCGGCGCCCAGATAGTTCCCGTACCGTTCGACGGCGGTGCTCCCGCCGTGGCAGCTGTCATCGGCAAACAAGTAGACGGGGCAGTAGGTGGAACCTCTGAATCACAGGCTGCACACAATGCTGGCCAGATCCGTGCCCTTGCCGTGCTCCACAACGAGCGCCACCCCCTGATCAAGGACGTTCCCACCGCGAAGGAACTCGGCTACGACCTTGAATTCGGCGGCTGGGGCGGCGTTTATGCTCCCAAGGACCTGCCCGCTGAAGTCCGTGACCGCCTTGCCAGTGCAATTGAGAAGTCTGCCAAATCTGAAGGTTTCATCAACACGATCTCCAAGGGCGGGGCCCTGCCGGTCTACAAGTCGCCTGAGGACTTCACCTCCTTCATTGACAGCGAGTACGAGCGCTTCGGCAAGCTTCTGAAGAAGAGCTGATCATGAACGCCAGTCCCCTCAATCGCCGGGACCGTAAGGCGGAAGCGCCGGTGCGTAACGACGTCGAGCCGGCTGGTATGAATGCCGCTCCGGGCGAGGAGGCAGACGCACCGGCTGCTTCTGCCTCCGCCAACCCCTCAAAGTGGCTTGAAATCGCCGTAGCCACGGCCGCCGTCGCGCTCACCGCCGCGGTGTACCTGCTTGGCGGAGAAATCCAGCTCAGGGCTGAACAGCCGGGCATGACTCCGCGGTCCTGGCCGCAGTTGCTCGGCGGACTGGGACTTGCTCTCTCCATCATTCTGCTGCTCATTGCGGTACTCCGCCCGCCACAGCCGCGATCCGATCTCGAAGCCTCTACCCGGCCAGGATGGCTTCGGCTGCTCCTCACAGTAGCCGCCACCATCGCGTTCCTCGCGGCATGGCCCCTTCTCGGCTTCGTCTTTACGGCCCCGGTGTTCATTGCCGTGGTGACCGCCATCGGGGGCGGACGGGGATTCCGTGCGCTGCTCATCTACCCCGTTGTGATGGCCGCTCTGATCTACGCGCTGTTCAACCTACTCCTGAAAGTGCCGCTATGAATTCACTGGAAGCAGGACTGAGCGCAGTCACGGATCCGATAACCCTCCTATGTCTGATCATCGGCCTCGCGGTTGGAACGCTCGTGGGCGTATTCCCCGGTGTCACCGGATCAATGGCAGTTGCACTGGCATCCGGGTTCACCTTGACTCTGGAACCCGTGCAGGGTCTGGCCGTACTCCTCAGCATCTACGTCGGAGCCAACTATGGGGACCGCGTCCCGTCCATCCTGGTCAACACCCCGGGAACTCCGGCGGCCATAGCCACCACCTTCGACGGCTATCCCATGGCCAAGGACGGGCGCGCCGGCCTTGCTCTCGTCATCTCATCGATCGCTTCGACGGTGGCAATCCTGGCGTCGATCGTGGTTTTCATTCTGGCGGCTCAGCCTGTGGCATCTTTGGCACTGAACTTTGGCCCGCCGGAGATGTTCGCCCTGGTGGTCTTCGGTTTGACCATCATGGTCTCCATCTCCTCGAAGTCCCTGGTCAAGGGTCTTCTTGCCGGCATCGTCGGCCTGGTGCTAGGAACCATTGGACGGGACCCCATCACCGGGGACCGCCGTTTCACTTTCGGCGTCAATGACCTTGCCGGCGGACTGGACTTCATCGCCATCATCATCGGCCTGTTCGGCATTGCGGAGCTTTTCGACCAGCTCCTGACGCACCATGAGCACAAGATCAAGCCCATATCCTCTTTGGGCAGGTGGTGGCCGAGCAAGGCCGAGTACAAGCAGATGGGCAAGCCCATGGCCCTGGGCACGGGAATCGGGATTTTCACCGGAGTCGTGCCGGCAGCCGGCGGCGACATCGCAGGCTTGATCGGATGGGACCGGGCTCGGGCAATATCCAAGGAAAAGGATAAGTTCGGCAAAGGCTCCATTGAAGGGATCACGGCGGCGGACAGCGCCTCCAGCGGAACGCTCGGCGGCTCCCTCACCACCACTATGGCACTGGGCATCCCGGGCGATTCAGTGATGGCGGTGATGATTGGATCCATGGTCATCTGGGGCCTCCAGCCCGGCCCGCAGCTCTTCACCAACAACCCCGAACTCGTGGTGTCGATCGCCGCGATCATGATCATTGCCACGGTGGTCTCTCTGGTCGTGAGCCTCGTGCGCATGCGGGGAATGGTCAAGCTCATGGATCTGCCAAACCACTATATTTGGTCAGCTATCCTGATTTTCTGCCTCGTAGGCACCTACACGGTCACCAACAACATGTACACAGTCATCGTCATGCTCATAGCCGGCGTGATTGGCCTGGTCATGAAGCGGACCGGATTCCCGGCGGGCCCGGTCGTGCTGGGGCTGCTCCTCGGTCCTCTGGCCGAATCAAACCTGCGCCGTGCACTCCTGATCGACGGGCCGGCCATCCTCGTCACCCACCCCATTTCTCTGGTGCTGCTGTTGCTTGCCGCTGTCTCGCTTGCTCTGCCCATCATCGCCAAGGTACGCAGTGCGCGCCTGGGCGAGGGCGGCGCAGCCTCCCTTGAGGAGCGCCTCGCAGAGCGGACGCGGCGGGAGGCAGCCAGCCCGGTGAAGGAACCGAAATGAGTTCCTCCGCCATCACCCAGGGTGTGTCGCGTGAGTGGGTTGCTTCTCCCCACCACGCGTTCGGGCGGCTCTGGCACCAGTGCCATGCGTCCACCGTGCTCGCCCTTGGGGATGGGCTGTTGTGCGCCTGGTTCGCGGGAACTGAAGAAGGCACGGCCGACAACCGGATCTGGAGCTCCAAGCGGGACACTGACGGGGTCTGGAGCTCCCCGCGCATCATCGCCGGAACAACGCACGTTGCCCATTGGAATCCAGTGCTTGCCCACGCCCCTAACGGCGAGGTCTGGCTCTTCCACAAGCGCGGGGATCGCATCTCGTCCTGGAGCACATGGGTGTGCACAAGCCCCGATGAAGGCGCCACCTGGACCGAGGCCCGTGAACTCGTTCCCGGTGATACCGGTGGGCGCGGCCCGGTTAAGAACCCTCCCATCCAAATAGAGGACGGCGCTTGGCTGGCACCGGGCTCCACAGAGAAGTGGGATCCGGACGGTGCTGTATGGGAATGCTTCGTTGACCGCTCCACCGACGGAGGCTCGACGTGGGCCTCCTCGCCGATACCACTCCCCCGCAACGGGGTGACAGGTGCAGGCATCATCCAGCCCGCGCTCTGGGCCAATGGCAGCTCAGTCGGTGCCCTGATGCGATCCACGGAGGGCCGGGCCTACGTCTCGTTCTCGGACGACGACGGACGGACCTTCTCGTTTGCAGAACCGAGCACACTGCCCAACAACAACAGCGGCCTCACGGTCGCCCAGCTGCCTGACGGCACCCTCGCCTGCGTTCACAACCCCACCACCGCAAACTGGGGCTCCCGGTGCCCGCTTGCTGTCTCCGTCTCATCAGACGGGCGCAACTGGCGTTCCGCCGTCGTCGTCGAAGATGGCCTGACGCCTTTGGACGGCTTCGAACCCAGCCTCCCCGCCGAATCCGTCACCGGCTTCCAGCCTAGGGACGAAGGGGTACGCACGGACGGCACCGGCGAGTACTCCTACCCCGCCGCAGTGGTGCTCGACGACGATCTGGTCATCACCTACACCTGGCAGCGTAGGGCCATCGCCTGCGCGACAGTTCCCCTGGATCTGCTCGCCCTTCCTGAAACACACCATCCTGAAACACACCGAGAGGCTTCCTCATGACCGCGCAGATTATCAGCGCCCTCCCCGTTCCCTTCACTACTGAAGGCAGCATCGAGTGGGACAGCTACGACGCCCTGCTGCAACGCATTTCCCCGCATGTGCACGGAGCCCTGGTTGCCGGCACCACCGGCGAGTTCCCGGCTCTCGACGACGACGAACGGCTCGAAGCCTTCCGCCGCGCCTGCCTCGTCCTCGGGACCGAACGCGTGATCGCCCACATCGGCCACCCCAGCCCCCGCCAAGTGGTCCGGCTCGGCAAGGCCGCCGCGGCGCTCGGGATTACCCGAATGGCAACCCTCAGCCCCTATTACCTGCCTGCCGATGACGCAGCCGTCGTCGAATTCTTCCGCGGCGTCACAGCTTCCCTCCCCGGGATCGATCATTACGTCTACCTCTTCCCCGAGCGCACGGGCATCACCGTCTCCACTGGTGCGTTCCGGGAAATCATGGCACTGCCGGGGGTTCGCGGCACAAAGCTCTCTGGAGCCGCCACGTTGGACCTGGTGGCCTATTCCGCTGAGCTTCAACCTGGCCAGGAGGTATATTCCGGAGACGATTCCACTCTGCCGCAGGTCCTTGAAAACGGTGGCACCGGAGTTGTGTCCGGCGTTTCCGCAGCTTTCCCGGAGACCTTCGCCCGCCTGGCGGCTGCGCTTGACACTTCGCCGCAGAAGGGTGAGGGAATCAGCGACGAAGCGCAATCCCTGCAGAAGACTGTAGTGGAACTGGTCCGTCTGGCGGGGCCGTCCATCATCCGCCTGAAGGAGGCAGTTTCGGTAAACGTCGACGGCCAATGGGCTTCGCGCATGCCGATGCCGGCAATCGATGACTCTCTGCGCAGCGAGCTCCACCAGGCCGCTGCCCTCAATTCCTGAACCCTGCGAGCGCCTAAACCGTTCCAAACCCGAGGAGATTTACGTGACCACTTACGCATTCCCCGAGCAGCTCCAGTTGCCGGACCTTCTGGAAAAGACCGTCTACACGGTAGCCAGCGGGGACCTCCGCCTCAGCGCCAACACGGCCGGCTGGCCCACCCAGCAGAAGCTGGAAGCGGACTTCGCCGCCGCCGTCGAACGCTTCGGTTTCCAGGTCCACCGGGCACACGAAGTGGATCCTGAGACCGGCCACGGTTTTATCGACAGCCAGCGCGCCGGACTGGAGGTTTTCCGGAACGTTCCCGCCACGGCTCCCCTTGTGGTGGTTGATGCCGTGTGGCAGTACAGCCATCATGTATTGGCCGGGCTGCGCACACACCAGGGCCCCATCCTGATCGTGGCCAACTGGGCCGGCGATTTCCCGGGCTTGGTCGGCCTGCTGAACCTGGCTGCTTCGCTAACCAAGGCGGGTGTGCCTTACTCCTCGCTGTGGAGCAAAGACTTCACAGACGAGTGGGCAACGGAAAAAGTGGGCGAGTGGCTTGAAACAGGCACTATCCGGCACGACGTCAGCCACGTTCGTGATCTGGCAGGACTGCCGGACACGGACGAGGCACGGTTGGGCCAGGCGCTGGCACAGCAGCTGCGACAGGAGAAAGCCATCATCGGTGTTTTCGATGAAGGCTGCATGGGTATGTACAACGCAATCATCGACGACGAGCTGCTGAACCCGCTGGGTATTTACAAGGAACGCCTTTCACAGTCGGGGCTGGTGGCCGAAATGCAGAAGGTTGCCGACGATGAGGCGCAGAAAATCCGTGCCTGGCTGGACGATGCGGGATTCACTTTCCACTTCGGCAGTGACGACGCCACTGAGCTCACCGAAGCCCAGGTACATGAACAGCTGAAGATGTACATCGCGGCAATGAGGATTGCCGACGACTTCGGTGTTGACGCGATTGGCATCCAGTACCAACAGGGCCTCAAAGACATGACCCCGGCTTCGGACCTGGTGGAAGGGTTGCTCAACAACGTTTCCCGCCCGCCTGTGATTTCCCGGGACGGAGCCCGGGAACTATACGAGGGCGCGGCGCTGCCTCACTTCAACGAAGTGGACGAGGGCGTGGCGGTGGATGCGCTGATCACCAACCGCATCTGGACGGCCATGGGCCTGGATCCTGCGACGACCCTTCATGACATCCGCTGGGGCGAGGACTACGACGGCGAATTCGTATGGGTCTTTGAGATCTCCGGTTCGGTGCCTGCCTCACACAACGGCGGCTATGACAAGTCCCACGGCCTCAGGCAACCCGCCATGTTTTTCCCCAAGGGCGGTTCCACTCTGTCCGGAACCTCGAAACCCGGCGAGATTGTCTGGTCCCGGGTTTTTATCATGGACGGGGCACTCCATGTGGACCTTGGCCGGGGACACGCGATTGAGCTGCCCGACGAGGAAACCCAACGCCGGCTCAATGCCACAAACAAGGAATGGCCCATCATGCACGCCGTGCTGCATGGCGTCTCGCGCGACCAGCTCATGGCTCGGCACAAGGCCAACCACGTCCAGGTTGTTTATGCACCGGACGCCGAGACGGCCGACCGGGCCCTGGTGGCCAAGGCCGCACTCTTCCGGGAACTGGGCGTCCGCGTGCACCTTTGCGGCGACGTAAACCTTTAGGGCATCCGTCATGGCGGATGTAGTACTCGGCGTCGATATCGGCACTTCCAGCAGCAAAGGCGTGCTGGTCGACCTTGCCGGCAATGTGCTGCGGAGTGAGACCCTGGAGCACCGCGTCGACCGGCCGCAACCAGGCTGGGTTGAAATGGACGCACGCGTGTGGTGGGAGGAGTTCGTGGCGATCACCCGCAGCGTCGTCACGCCCGAGGACTCTGTTATCGCCGTCGGCGTCAGCGGGATGGGGCCGTGTGTCCTTTTGGCCGACGCCGGCGGCACTCCCCTGCGTCCTGCGATTCTCTACGGGGTGGACACACGGGCCACTGCCCAGATCGCGGAGCTGACGGAACGCCTCGGCGGCGCCCACAAGATCCTGGACAGGTGCGGTTCCGTGTTGTCCACGCAGGCCGTAGGGCCCAAAATCGCCTGGATTGAAGACCACGAGCCGGAGGTTGCCGGGGAAGCACGGTTGCTATTCATGCCGGCTTCCTGGTTGGCTTACAAGTTGACCGGTAAATACGTGCTTGATCACCACTCAGCCAGCCAGTGCACGCCGCTTTACGATGCCGGAGCCCTCGACTGGTACCAACCTTGGGTCAAGGAGATTGCACCGCGCCTTGCCCTGCCGCCGTTGCGCTGGCCTTCGGAAACGGCCGGACAAGTGACGGAGAAGGCGGCTGCACGAACCGGGCTGCCCCAGGGAATTCCGGTGATAACCGGGACCATCGATGCCTGGACGGAATCGGTCAGTGTTGGAGCGCAGGAACCGGGTGACCTCATGCTGATGTATGGCACCACGATGTTCCTCGTCCACACCACGGCCAAACGCATCTCCGTCCCTGAGTTGTGGGGAACGGTGGGCGCTTATGAGGGAACCCGTTCCCTTGCCGGCGGGATGGCGACGTCGGGAGCAATCACCAGCTGGCTAAAAGAACTTTTCAGTGCCGTGGATTACCCGCAGCTGCTTGCTGAAGCACAAGAGTCCGGACCAGGTGCGAAGGGTCTACTTATGCTGCCCTACTTCGCAGGGGAGCGGACGCCCATCGCCGACCCCGAAGCGCGCGGGGTTGTGGCCGGGCTGACGTTGTCCCATGGTCGCGGAGATCTCTACCGCGCAGCGCTGGAGGCCACGGCCATGGGCGTACGCCACAACATCGACAGAATGGAGGAGGCCGGGGCATCAATTACCCGCGTGGTAGCCGTTGGCGGTGGCACCCAGGGCGGCCTGTGGACCCAGATTGTCTCCGACGTCACGGGACGCGAGCAGGTTGTTCCAGCCAAAACCATCGGTGCAAGTTACGGTGCAGCTTTCCTCGCAGCCCAGGCCGTCGCAGGACGGTCTTTCACGGGCACCGCCGGTGAGGCTGGAACCGCCGCTTCGATCGCTGAATGGAACCCCGCGTCCCATGTTGTGTACCCGCAGCCTGCACTCAGGCAGAACTACGACGAGCTCTATGCCCTGTACCGTGAACTGTATCCGGCAACCCGTGAGCTCCAGCACCGCCTGGCGGAGCGCCAGCAGCGCCTGTCCAGCAATCGCGAAGCCCACCATGCAGCGGCCAGCCAAGCACCACTAGGGGGAAACAAGCTATGACAATGTCAAACGGAACCGTTGCCGTTGTCGGCTCCATCAACATCGACCTTCTGCTGATGGTGGACCGCCTTCCTGCAGCGGGCGAAACCGTCTTGGGAACTGGCGGGACGCTTTCACCAGGCGGGAAAGGCGCCAACCAGGCGGTTGCTGCTGCCCGCCAAGGGGCCACGGTGCTGATGGTGGGCGCAGTGGGCAGTGATGCCCACGCGTCCGAAGCAACGAGGCTGCTTCAGGACAGCGGAGTAAGCCTTGACCTGGTTGCTGCCGTTGAAGGCCCCACCGGGTTGGCGGTAGTAAGCGTGGACAGCAACGCAGAGAACAGCATCGTGGTGATTCCCGGGGCGAATAACCACGTGGATTCCAACATGGTAGCGGCCGATCTTCCCCGCCTGCGATCCTGTGGCGTTGTGGTGCTCCAAGGCGAACTGCCTCTGGCCACGACGGATTTCACGGTCCGGGAATTGCGGGACTCGGAAGTCCTGGTTGTTTTGAATCTTGCTCCGGTGATCCCACTCTCAGCCGAAAGCATCCGGTCGGCTGACGTCCTGATCGTTAATGAACATGAGGCCATCGAAGCCCTGCGGTTGCTCTCCAAGGAGCCGCAACCCCAGGTGGGGCCTGAAATGCACGACGCCGACACCGTGCGGAGCGCGTTGGCCCTGGCGGACTCGCTGGTTTCCGCCGGCGTTCAATCCGCCGTCATCACGCTGGGCGCCTGCGGAGCAGTCGTCGGCGAAACAAGGGGCTCCGTACACGTTCCGCCGGTAGCCGTTGATGCCGTTGACACGACCGGCGCAGGCGATGCCTTTGTAGGCGCCGTTGCTGCAGGACTGGCAGAAGGTCTGAGCCTGCACGCAGCTGCGGAATTGGCCGTTGCCGTCGCCGCGCAGTCGGTTATTTCGTATGGCGCCCAGGAGTCCTACCCTTGGCGGACGGGAAGCTCACCGGCTCTGAGCTAACGCGCCGCGTCTTTGAACTAGGATGATCGGACGGCGCGTTGCATCAGCATGTCTGGTGCAAGCAGGTCGCTAAGGAAAGGACTTCTGATGGTCAACCCGGTCCACCTCCGCACCTTGGTCGAAGTGGTTCGGCTGGGATCTTTTGCGGCGGCCGCCACCCGCCTGGGCTACACGGCGTCCGCCGTCTCCCAGCAAATGTCCGCCCTGGAGCGCGACACAGGGGTGGACCTGTTCCATCGTTCAGCCAAGAGCATCCTACCCACCGAGGCTGCAGTGGTCATGACCCGGCATGCTTCCAAAGTGCTGACCGACATTGAAGCCCTCATGGCGGCAGCCACCAGGACGCACGATGTCACGAGCCAGGAACTGAGGCTGGGCATCTTTCCCAGCCTGGCCACCTACGTTCTTCCCAAGATCCTGCAGAAGCCGGCCTGGAAAGACCTCGGCATCGATCTGCGCGTCTCGGTGGCAGAACCGTCGCAGACTATCCAGGGCCTGCGGACCGGCGGCGAGCTGGACCTTGCCCTCGTCTATCAGGTGGGTCAGTCCGGGCTGGCCTGGCCCCACACTTTGAACCGCCAATGGATCGGTGACGACAACTTCAGGGTTGTGCTCCCTGCCGCCTGGGGAATCCGCACGGACGCGAAAATGGCCGCCGACCACCTGTCGGAGATGCCTTGGATCGTGCACCACCCTGGAACCAGCGACGCCACGGTCATCGAGCGGCTGTTCGCCAGCTGCAACCTGCATCCGAGAGTGGTGGCCTACAGCGACGATTTCCATGCCAGCCTGGAGATGGCCGCTGCCGGTCTTGGTGCCGCGCTGGTTCCGGAGCTCGCCCTCCTGCGCCGGCCGCCGGGTGTGGTCGTGCTGGACGTCCCCGAAATCCGGCTGGCCCGGAACGTCTTTGCCCTGTTGTTCAACGAAAAGAAGACCGCCCGCGTCCAGCTCTTCGTGGATCTTCTGGCCGAAACACTCAGCAACCTGGGCTCGAAGGGGAAATAATCCCGGATGCTGGAAATACGGGGCTTTTGAGGACTATGTTGAACTCATGAACAAGGTAGCGAGCCAGCACTTTGGTGAGATTGAACTCAATCACGGCCGGGATCACAACATCGCGGCCAGACACGAGCTGGCGGGTCAGACCCTTGAGCTGGACCTGAACATCAACGCCCATGACCATTTCGACGAAGCCGCCATGCACAAGGTGGACTACCGGCTGCGTTTCCTTCCCGAGCTCGTAGACGAGGTGCGGGACATGATCGCCATCGAACTTGAGCAAGAGGGAACCAGCCCCCAGGAATACCTCCGCTTCCACAGCAACGCACTCAAACAGGAGCACCTCCAGAAAGTGTTCGGCGTCTCGGATAAGAGCGAGCTCACCAACGCCGTTTTCCTCAAGGCGCTGAAATTGGGCCACGTGGGGATCTACCCTGGGCAGCCCGAGCGGTATTTCGTCCTCGATTTCACCCTCGGCCAGCACTTCACTGATGAGGTCCTGGTTGCCTCGGCGGATGAAGACGGCGTGGTGGACGACGAGATCGTCTGGGAGTCCTGACCTCAACCAGTCACGTTGAAGTACGACGCCGGCCGGTCACCGTGTGAGGTGACCGGCCGGCGTCGTACATAGTCAGTTACTACTTGGCGGTTTCCAGCAGCTCGGCGCGAACGGTCCTGGTGGCCTCAACCAGGTTGCGCAGGGACTCTTCGGTCTCGGCATAGCCACGGGTCTTCAGGCCGCAGTCCGGGTTGACCCAGAGCTGGCGGGACGGGACGTGCTTGACGGCGGTGGTGAGGAGTTCGGTGACTTCCTGCTTGCCCGGAACGCGGGGCGAGTGGATGTCGTAAACGCCCGGGCCAACGCCGCGGCCGAAGCCGTGGGACTCGAGGTCGTGGACGACCTCCATGCGTGAGCGGGCAGCCTCGATGGAGGTGACGTCTGCGTCCAGCCCGTCGATGGCATCAATGATGGCGCCGAACTCCGAGTAGCACAGGTGGGTGTGGATCTGCGTCGCATCCGCAGCGCCGGCAGTGGACAGGCGGAACGAGTTCACGGACCAGTCAAGGTAGGCGGCCTGGTCTGCCTTCCGCAGCGGCAGGAGCTCACGCAGGGCGGGCTCGTCCACCTGGATGACCTTGATGCCTGCGGCTTCGAGGTCGGCGATCTCGTCGCGGAGTGCCAGGCCAACCTGGTTGGCGGTCTCACCCAAGGTCTGGTCATCGCGAACGAAGGACCAGGCCAGGATGGTGACCGGACCGGTGAGCATGCCCTTCATCGGCTTGCTGGTCAATGACTGGGCGTACTTGGCCCATTCCACCGTGATGGGGGCGCTGCGGGTGACGTCACCCCACAGGATGGACGGACGCGTGCAGCGTGAGCCGTAGGACTGGACCCAGCCGTGGACGGTCACGTCGAAGCCTTCGAGGTTCTCGGCGAAGTACTGGACCATGTCGTTGCGCTCGGGCTCGCCGTGCACCAGGACGTCGTAGCCGAGCTCTTCCTGGAGCTCCACAACGCGCTTGATCTCGTCCTTCATAAGCGTCTCGTACTGCTCGTTGGTGAGGTCGCCCTTGTTGTTGCGGGCACGGGCGGATCGGATTTCGGACGTCTGCGGGAAGGAACCGATGGTGGTGGTGGGCAGCGGCGGCAGGTGCAGGGCCTCTTCCTGGGCTGCTTCGCGGACCGGATACTCGGAGCGGTTGAAGTCAGCGGCGGTCAGGGCTGCAGTGCGCGCACGGACGTCGGCCCGGCGGACGCCTTCGGCCTCGGCGCGGGAAGCAATGATGCGGGTGGCTTCGTCGATGGCGGGCTGAACAGCGGCGGCGTCGGTCAGGAAGCCGGCGAGGGTAACAACCTCTACTGCCTTCTGGTCGGCGAATGCCAGCCAGCTGCGGAGCTGTTCGGACAGCTGGGCCTCTTCCTCGACGTCGTGCGGGACGTGCTGGGTGGAGGTAGAGGTGCTGATGGTTAGCTTGGCCACGGACTTCTTCAGCTCGGCGATCTTGTCTGCGGAGGCCTGAAGGTCATTGCGCCAGATGTTGTGGCCGTCAACGACGCCGGCAACGAGGGTCTTGCCGCCCAGGGCGGCGAGCTCTTCAGCGGACGGAACAGCGCCCTTGAAGGCGTCAATGTGCAAGGCGTCGATCCCGGTGGCCGCAAGCGTTGCGAACTGGCCGTTGAGGGCACCGTACGGGGTGGAAACGAACAGTTGCGGGCGGTTGGCCGCCGCGGAAAGGACCTCGTAGGAGCGGGTGACGGCGGCCTGGATCTCCTCGGCCGAGGTGTCCTGATCCACCACCAGGGCGGGCTCGTCGAGCTGGATCCAGCTGGCGCCGGCAGCAGCCAGCTTCTCCAGGAGAGCGGTGTAAACGGGTAGCACGTCCTCGAGGCGTGACAGCGGGCTGAAGCCGGCCGGCGCGTCGTCGGAAGCCTTGCTGAGCAGCAGGAAGGTCACCGGCCCCACGATGTACGGGCGCGTTTCGACGCCGCTGGCCAGGGCGTATTCGAACTCTTCAACGATGCGGTTGGAGGTCAGCGCGAAGTTGGTTTCCGGCCCGATTTCGGGCACAAGGTAGTGGTAGTTGGTGTCGAACCACTTGGTCATTTCCAGGGGCTGCTGTTCCTTGTTGCCGCGGGCAAGGGTGAAGTAACCGTCGATGTCCAGTTGGCCGTCGGCGTTGAGGAGCTGACCGAAACGTGCCGGTACCGCGCCGAGGTGGGCAGCGGCGTCGAGCACCTGGTCATAGAAGGAGAAGGTGCCGGGAACGGCAGCTGCCTCGGTGAGCCCCAGGCCCTGCAGGCGCTTGGCCGTGCCGAGCTGGATTTCCTTGGCTGCGGCGTCCAGGGCAGCGGCATCGATTTTGCCGGCCCAGTAGGCTTCAACGGCTTTTTTCAGCTCACGGCGGCGGCCGATACGCGGGTAGCCCAGGATCGAGGCGGACGGGAAGGCTGTGGCTGCGGTGGCAATCTGTTCAGTCATGTGAGGATTCCTTGAAGTTTGTCGGTGAAATTCGTGGAGGGTATGCAGAAGCGGACGGGTGTTGACCCGTCAGGAGACGGTGATCATCCGCCACGTTCCAGCGGGTATTCAGCTGGCGAGAACCTGCCGGCGGGCGATGGCACTGAGTCTGCTGGCCGGACGGGACGGTCGGGGCAAGGCCAGCTTGTCCAGGACGTCGAGGGCACACGCGTGCTCGTTGAAGGTGTACAGGTGAATGCCAGGAGCACCGGCGTCCAGGGCAGCATTGGCGAGGTCCACTGTGGCGGCCACACCAATCCGTCGGCGCTCGATATCGCTGTCTGCGGACGCGAGGCGTTCCATCAGCCGTGGATCCGGCGCGACACCCGCAAGCTCGCCGAGCCGCGTGACCCGACGGAGGCTCGTCAGCGGCATAACGCCCGGGATGATGGGGATGGTGACACCGGCACGGCGGGCCCTTGTCATCAGGTCCGCGTACTGCTCGGAGTGGAAGAACACCTGGGTAATAGCGAAATCGGCCCCCGAGCGCTGCTTGGCCAGCAGCACCTCGACGTCGTGGGCCTCGCTCGGCGATTCGGGGTGCCTTGTGGGGTAGGCAGCGACGCCAACAGCGACCTTGCCCGCACAAAGCAGGGCCGAACGGCGCTGCTCCACGCGGCGGATCAGTTCGATGAGGTCCTGGGCGTAACGGAGGGAACCGCTGGCCGGCGCCGAACCGTCCTTGGGCTCGTCTCCCCGCAGGGCCAGGATGCCTCGGACGCCGACGTCGAGCAGTTCACCGATGATCCCGGCAAGTTCCTCGGGCGTATTGCCCACGCAGGTCAGGTGTGCCAAAGGGCGGAGCGTGGTTTCGAGGATGAGCCGGTTGATGAGTTCGACGGCGGTGTCCCGGTTGGATCCGCTGGCCCCGTAGGTCACGGAGACGTAGTCGGGGTCCGTGGACTCCAGTTCGCCAATGGTGGTCCAGAGCGACTCGGCGGCAGCGGGCGACCGGGGCGGGAAGAGCTCGTAGGAGAGCGCCACTGGAGCGGTTTCCGAAAGATTTGAATGTGCCTCAATAAGGCTTGGTGGTGACATTTGCGTCCTTGGCTTTGACATTGGTGATACGTTCGTCCGGTCCTGTGGCTGGAAAGCCCGATACCAGTACGGCAGTGCCGTCAATGAATGGAGTTTGGGGAACACGAAAAGACTTCCGCAGGACGCAGCCGCGACTGTTACGCCTGGAAGGAAGTTCTCCGTGAGCAAATGTCAGGCCCACATGGGGGCACCCACACCCTCCTCACACGCCGCATTTGCGACGGGCACTGCGGAGGATCGCTGACACGTTACCTCGGTAACTTGTATAGAACTCTATGGGCCCAGCAGGACGGCTTCAAGTTGGCTCCGAATTAAGACGCAGTTTTACGGTCGGTTGGCGCGGCAAGCAGAAGAATCTTCGACTAAAGCAGCGTTAGCAGCGACCCACGTCCCCCTCCTGCGCAACGACGGTGTCCAGGAACAGGGTGGGCAGTCTACGCCGGAGCGCAACGAACTGGAAGAAAAGGACCACTCCCACGATGACCCCAGCACCACGACGTAGCCTGCGATCAGGAGTTTGTATACCGCCCATCCCCGCAGAACCCGCAGGACCCCCAGAACCAAGACAAGCGATGCCGCGAAGCCAATCGCAAACCCGAAAGGCAACGACAAACCCAATGCGCCGCGCCGGACAAACTGATTAGCCAGATTCTTCCCAACCGGAAAGATACTCAGATCACGACAATAGGCAGAAGGTTCTTGAGCGCCTTAAGGAATTCGTCGCTGAACCGGCTGAAGTGCTCCATCGGGTCCTTCTCCCGGAATGATCCCGTGAGTACCTGGTCTCTTAGTTTGCCGGGCAAGCCAAGAAGTGTCCACCAAAGCGGGCAGGACTTACCAATCTCACCACGGCCGGTCTGTGCCGGCGCCGTCGCTGTCGAGGTACTCATCCCTTTGCCGGCCGGTATTGCGTTCCTGCTGGGCTGCCTTTCCGCTGTGCTCGAGCTTCTGGAGCTGGCTCTGCCTGGACTCATCGGAAGGCTCGGGCTGCGCCTCGCCCCCGTCGCCTTGCTCCGGTTGCTGCTGGGAGCCCTGCCCGGATTTCTCCTTCAAACGCGCGTCGGCACGATTGAGCTTCTCACCTTCGCTGCCCTGCGCACTTGGCGACTCGGGAAAACACTCCGGTGGGGCTTCCTTGATCACGGCGAGCCCTTCTGCATAGAGCCGCGTAGCTTCAATGCTGTCCCCCGCCTCCAGCGCAGAGTCTCCCAGTGCCTCGATGGTCAGCACAAGGTTGACGCGGATCCGGCACGCGTCCGACGCCGGAGCTGCTGCCAGTGCCTCCGCGAACTTCCCACGCGCACCTGCATAGTCCTGTTCCAGCACCAAGGCGTCCCCGGCGGCAAAGAGTGCCTTGTGAGGCTCGAACATGTTGGCGATGGCCAACCCTGACGCAGCTGAAGCCACGGCAGCAGAATCGCCCCGGTCAAAACCGTCCGCCGCGGCGTTCGCAAGGGCTCCGAGGCTGAAGATTTTGGTCGCGACAAGCATCACCAGAAGGACTGGGACCGCAGACCACAACAGCAGCTTGCGCCGCCGCCTGAGCCGTTTCGTCCCGCTGGCGCCGGAATTCCTATCCCTCACGGAGCGGCCTCAGCATCCTCAGTTGCCCTACGACCAGGATGCCCTCGCGCAGCGCCAGCAGGAGAGCTGCGAGCGCCGGGATCCAGTACAACTCGGTCCGGCCGTCAAGAACCTGTGCGGAACGGTCCAGGTTGCCAGGCCTGGCATCCTGAAGCATCGGCGCCGCGGAAGCTCCAGCCGTGCGGTGAACATAGGGGACGCCGAGCTGGTCCGCAATTTTCCGTAGCTGGTCCTCATCAATTCTGGAGATAGCATCACGGGATTCGCCGCCACTCCGGTCCTTGATGTAGCCCGCTTCGGAGTCGTCAGCTGCGCCGGTGTTCTCCCTCATTTTTCCGCCTTCCGGGGTGCCGTATCCCAATACCGCCCCGCCGTCCACCAGGCCGGTCTCCACTCCTAATGGCGCTGGCCGCTCGGCACTGGTCTGTTCGCCGTCACCAAGGTAATAGACAATCCGTGGCCTTTCCGGATGGCTTTCCCCGGCCGCTTGGAGTCTGGCCTGCAGCACCTTCCCCGCCATGGTGACGCTGCTTCCCGTGGAGTAGTTTGTGACCTGGGGACCCAGTAAGGAAGTGACTGTTGCCAGCGCCGAAGAATCGACGGTCAGCGGCATCCGTACTGTGGCCGACGAGTCGAACGTGATGACAGAGTAGCGTGCCCCGCTGAGCTCCCTGGCAACGGACAGGATGTCCGCCTTGACTCCCTGCATCCGTGGCTCCGAGTTTCCGAAATCCTCTGCGACCATACTGCTGGTGGTGTCCACGACAAAGAAAACGTTCAGGTTGGAGGCGGCAGCAGTCAGGTGGCCGCCCGGCAATCCCGGACGAAGCGCTGCAAGGACCAGCAGGATCACCAGGCCGCCACGGAACAGCCAGTCCCTGACATCTGCCCGGCGGGTAGCGGCTCGGCCAGGGGTTCCGCTGCCAACGCTCCCTCTCGAGAGCATCCGGAAAACGAGCACCATGGAGGCCAGGGAAACCAAGCCCAGCATCCACCACGGAAAAATCGGACTGAACGTCATGGCTTCAGCCTCCATGAGGCCCCTGCGAGCACCAATCCGGACAGCAGCGCAACGGCGAGCGGTACCTCTGCCCGGTCTGCAACGACTGCCCGCGGCGACCCTTGGAACCTTGAAGCCTCAGTGGCCTGCACACGCTGGATAATGCCCGCCACGGCTTCGGGATCATCAAGAACAAAATAGCCGCCGTTGGTTTTCTCGGCGACAGACCGCAGCTGGGCTCCCGGCTGCCCGGGATCGCTGCCAAAATCGTAGTCGCCTGGATTTAACGCATAGATGCGCACGCCACTTTCCTGGGCCAACGCGCCCGCTTCCGCGAGGGTGAAAATCGGGTTTCCCGACAGATAGTTGTCGGTGGCCAGGATGATGGACCGGGACCGCGGCTGCGCAGCCCCCTGTTGACCGTCAGCCCCGGGGAAGCTCCGCACGCAGGACGCCAGGCCATCTCCGATGAGTGATGACCCCTCACCGCCCCATGTTCCGTCAAGGAAGCCAGCGGCCTCTGATTCCCCATCAAACGCCCGTCGGGCTTCCTCGAGCTGTTCGGCGACATACTCGTAGTCATCCGTCAGCGGGAAGACCTGGACGGCGGTGCTGTCGAAGATGGTCAGCCCTATCCGCTCGCCGTCGAACTCCTGAGCGAGGCGGCCGAAGGTCTCTACCACTGCCGAGTCGGCACTGCTCATCGACCCCGAAGCATCGAGGCAGAGCACGATATCCCGGTTCTGCTGTTCGGGCCGGACAGTGCTGCGCTCGGCCGGCCTTGCCGCTGCGACAGCACATGCGGCGATCAGCATCCCTGCCGCCACCGCCATTACCGTGACCCAGCGCCTATACCGCCGGACCGCCGACTGGTATTCAGGCAGGGCGGTGAGCCGATCGCCATAGGCCACCGGCCGCCGTCGGGCGTTCCCTTGCTTGTATCGCGTTAGTCCCCACCAGAATGCGGCTCCAGCCATTACCAGTGCCATGGGGAGAACCCACCAGAACGTCAGCTCCATGATCGGACCACCTCGCGGGCAATCTCCGCAGCAGCCGCCGGCGATTCCTGCGGATGCGCCGCGAACTCGCCAGGGTAGAGTCGCGCGATGGCTGTGGCCAGAGGGGGCGGGCCCTTCTCCTGCAACTCAGCAAGGGTCATCCGGGGAGCAGCGACGCCGGAAGCGCTTTGCACAAATATCCGGACCAGGAGACTGAGTTCCTGATGGGCCTGCCGTGCCGGCAACCGCCCGATGTCTGCGTCAGCGGCCACTTTGTTGATGCGTTCCAGAAAGTCCTTCTGCAATGCGTTCAGGTCCGGCGCCGGCAGGAGATGATTAGCCGGAGCCTGCGTACGCCTGGTACTCAGGAACACAAACAGGAACCACCCTGTTAGCAGGGCCGCCAGGCCGACCCCAAGCCACAGCAACCAAGGACTGTAAAGCAGCGGCCCGTAGAAGTCCGCCTTACCGTCCATGGCGGTGCCGTTCCAGCAGGGAGAAAATCGCAGGAACAACCTCATGGCTGCTTCCGGCGGTCACTTCAGCTATCCCCAGCCGCCGGAACATTCCGACCCGCCCGGCTGTCCGCTCGGCAGAGGCAAGCCCGTAGGCGCGCCTGACTTCTTCTGATCCCGCCAGATGGCTCAGGAGTACGAGCGAATCGGCGACGTCGTACTGCTCCCCCGGCGCGCCCAGGTCAGCATCACGTATGGTCAGCCACAGGATCTCGTGCTGCGCCCGGAGCCGTCGGAGCAGCTTCTCCATTCCTGGATCCGGGAGCAACTCGTCGGCCACGACGAACAGCAGCATCCGCTGCCGATAGTTCCGCGCCACATGTTCCAGCTGAACGCGCAGATCGCTCGGAGGAACGGACAGCCCCGCGCGGGAATGCACTTCGCGAAGAAGCCGTTCCAGGTGGGCCTCTCCACCCTTCGCAGGCAGCGAGCGTGAACCAGCCGAATCGCCGGCCACGAGCCCGACGACGTCGCGGTGGCGGAGGGCAAGATACCCCAGGATCCCGAGGGCCATGACAGCAATGTCCTTCTTGTCCTCACCGTCAGCCGACGTGGCTGCCATGTTTCGGCCTGTATCAGTCACCAGCAGCAGTGTCTGGCGCCGGACAGCCACGTAGCGCCGGATCAGCGGTGAACCGTGGCGGGCCGTGGCTTTCCAGTCGATGTCGCGGACTTCATCACCGGGAACGTAGGCCCGCAGGTCCTCGAAGTCGAGGCTGCGGCCCTTGAAGACAGAACCGTACTCGCCGTCGAGCATTCCACGGGCTTTACGGTGGGCGAAGATGGACAGCTTCGATTTCACCCGCTGCACCAGGCTGGTGGTCACGGTGGGCTCAGGGTGTCTGGACGGAAGCGACAATGGCGTCGATCACTGTTTCCACCCTGACCTGCTCCGCAACAGCTTCGAAGCCCAGGATCAGCCTATGCCTGAACACACGGTGTGCCAGGGACTTTACGTCCTCAGGGATCACGTGGTCGCGGCCGTCCAGCAAAGCGACTGCCCGGGCTGCCTGGCTGAACGCGATGCTGGCACGGGGGCTGGCGCCGAACTCGATGAAGCCGGCAAGCCTGGCGTCGATGTACTGGGCGGCATTCCGCGTGACGTAGACCAGTCCGACAATGTAACGCACGATCGCGGGATCGATGTATACGCGGCGGACCAACTCCTGGACCTCTGAAATCGCGCCCAAGGAGGCGGCTGCGGCAGGCTTCTGTTCATCAGTGAAGACCCCGGCATCGATCCGGCGGATAATTTCAGCCTCTTCGGCGGGCGTCGGATAATCCAGTACATCCTTGAGCATGAACCGGTCCATTTGGGCTTCGGGGAGAACGTAGGTCCCCTCCTGCTCAATCGGGTTCTGCGTCGCCAGCACGAGGAACGGCGACGGCAAACGATAGACCACTCCCCCGATGGTCGTCTGCCGTTCCTGCATGGCTTCGAGCATGGCGCTCTGGGTTTTGGCACTCGACCGGTTAATTTCATCCAGGAGCACGATGTTGGCATGCACCGGACCCAACTGGGTGACGAAAGTTCCCTTGGCGGCATCGTAGATCTGGGTGCCGGCGATGTCGCTGGGCAGCAGGTCCGGCGTGCACTGGATGCGGCGGAAGTCAGCGCTGACGGCGTCGGCAACAGTCTGGGCGGCAGTGGTTTTGGCCAGCCCGGGGACACTCTCAAGGAGAATGTGCCCTCCGGTCATCAGGCCGATGAGGAGCGATTCCCGCAGCCTGGCCTGTCCAACTACCTTCGCTTCAAAACTGCGGGAAATGTCCCCCATGATCTGCTTGGCCCGGGCAAGCTCATCCGGTTCGATCCTGACGGGCGCCGTCGTCTGAAGCACTGAAATCCCCCTGAAAGCTGCTGGTTGCCGTAGGGAGGTGCCTCCCCGCGGCGCGACGGCGGCATCAAGCGCCGCCACCGGCCATCCTATCCAAACGGAACCACCCATTTTGGGCAATGGGGACTACTCCCCATGCGCGGGCCGCAGGTCTATCCTGATGGCATGATTCAGCTTCCAACCAATTACCAGCAGTATCTCTCGGCACAGGATCAGCACGTTGTCGATGCAATCCGCCCCGTCCTGATGCAGTCAGCAGCCGACCAGAAGTACGGCGTACGGGTGGTCTACAACCCCGGAGCCACAGGGCACCAGGCCCACCTCGATGAGACGTTGCCCTACGGAACGATTATTGAGGACATCGACTAGAGCCGATTCAGCCCTCAAGCAACAATCGCTGTGAACGCGGCGCAAGGGTGTGCTCGAGGACCAGGCACGCGGCTCCCACGGCGCCAACATCCTCGCCGACGCCGGTGCCCACCACCTCTATGCCGTGGATCTGCCGGGCAGCGCTGCTGCTTTCAAGCAGTTCCGGGATCCGGTTCAGATAGCGCTCTGACAGGAGGTTCCAGAAGGGGCCGCCGAACACAACGCGTTCAACGTCGAGGGTGTTGGTGATGACCGCTACAGCCCGCGAGACCAGGACCGCCGACCGGTCAATAATCTCCGCCGCGGCACTGTTTCCTGCCTCCGCTGCCTCGAACAACTTGGCGAAGCTGTTCTGAATTGCAGGCGCCGCGCCGGAATCCCCGGCGTCGTGCTCCAGCACTCCCGCCTCCACTGCCTGGGCGACCAGGACTTGGGGGATGCAGGAAGACTTAACGCAGCCCCGAAGACCGCAATCACAGGGCGGGCCGTCAGGATCGACAATGATGTGGCCAATCTCTCCCGCGTTTCCTGACGTTCCTCTTACCAACTCATCATTGAGCACGATTCCGCAGCCGATGCCCGTGCCCATATACATAAAGACGAAACTCCCCGAGCCGCTGGGACCACCCGCCCAGGTCTCCGCTACAGCAGCGCTGGTAACGTCCTTATCCACCAGGGTGGACAGGCCTGTGGCCTCGGCAAGGGCATCACGCAGGGGTACCCGGTCCCAACCGGCCAGCAGCGGAGGGGCCACAACGGTGCCATGCTCCAGATCGATAGGCCCGGGAGCGGCAACGCCAAGTCCGGCAATTTTTGAGGCATCCACTCCTGATTCGTCCACAAGTTTCTTGATTTCGCCTGCGATCGTCGCAATCACAGCAGCGGGGTCGGATCCTCCAGGCGTGTTGATCTTGGAGTGTTTCACCACAGAACCCACGAGGTCCAGGACCACGAACGTCGTTACCGCGGGGTCAAGGTGAACGCCCACCGCGTACATTCCCGAAGGATTCAGCTGCAGGATCGTCCTTGGTTTCCCGGGTCCGTTACCCTCTTTACCAGCCTCGATGATCAGATGCTGGTCCAGGAGCCGACGCGAAATGTTGGAGATGGTCTGCGGGGAAAGTCCGACAATCTGGGCAAGTTCCACCCGGCTCAGTCCAGCTGTTGACCGGCGAATGGCATCCAGGATGACCGTGAGATTAAAGTCGCCCATCCGGGGCAGATTGGTTCCGCGCCTTGGGGACGGCTGGCGGATCTCAGTCAAGGATTCCCCTACACTTTCTCGGCAAATTTATTAGTGATGTCTGCATCGTACGTTACTCCCGGGCCTCCCGGCACGACCCCACGCGCAGTTGACGATCAGGTCTCGTGGACGCCGCAAAGTCGGTTGTCCGGTTTCAGTTTCGGCCTCGGGAAATGCTCCTGGCGACAGTGAATTTTGTGTTCCTTCCCTGCACCATTGTGCGCCCAACCAACCGCTCTAAAGCAGGTAAGTACGGCAGGTGGCTGTTGAAAACCGTCCACAGTTCGCCGCCGGGTTCCAGCACCCTTGCAGCGGCCTCAAACAGCTTGATGCCGGCGCCTGCATGCACGCTCGCTCCCAGGTGGAACGGCGGGTTGAGCAGGATGAGTCCGGCGCTGGCTTCAGGCAGTGATTCCATCGCGTCATCCTGCAGTATTTTGATGCGACCCGACAGTCCGTTTGCCTGAGCGGTGCAAGTGGCCGAAGCGACTGCCGCAGCGGAACGATCGGTCGCAGTGACCTGGGCGTCTGGATGGCTGCGGGCGTACATGGCCGCCAAAATTCCCGTTCCGCAGCCCAGGTCCACCGCATGGGAAGCAGAAGCCATTTTGGGAAGGAACGTCAGAAGGAACCTTGTTCCGATGTCCAGCTTGGTGCCGGAGAACACTGCGCCGTGGGCGCAGACAGTAATGCCGAGCTCGGCGTTCTCATCAACAATCGGATATGGCAGGGGCCCGCTCGGGACCTTGGGAGTACGCGCCACCAGCACGCGGGATTTCTGCCGTGCCAGCTGCGGCTCCACATCTTCGAAGCAGCGGGCAAGAACATTGTTCATACCCAGGCTCATGTGCTTGATCCGGCCGCCGGCCAGGAGAACCACGTCCGGTTCTGCGTAGCGCGCCACGGCATCGGCAGCTTCTTCGAGTTCGGCCAGGGTCCTGGGGAGCTGCATCACGACAAGGCGCGCTCCCGAGAGTAGCGAAGGACCAAGGGGCAATTGCACGAATCCATCGATGCCGAGGCTGGCAGCGTTGTTCCGCAGGGCTTTCTCACCCGTGACGAGGTCCTGGTGGACACGAACTAGGCCAGGTGTGGCGGCTTCCGCTGAACCTGGCGCTCCAAGGGGTCGTGCCGCTGAACGAGTTCGTGCCAGCGAAAGAGTGAGGGCCCCGTAGCGGTCGCCTATCACCGTCACATTGCCGTCCTCCGGCAGGAAACCGTCAGCCGCGTCGAGCAGCAGGCTGTCCGTGGCATCCCACGCCTGCAGGTTGGCGGCTTCCACATCGGGGAACCTGCGGAGGCGGTTCAACAGGGGAACGGCTCCGCTCTCAGTCGTGTGATTCATGTTGCCCTTCAAAAAAACGCACAATACCAGCGACGGCAGCCCTGCCCGCGCGGTTTGCCCCAATCGTGGACGACGACGGCCCATAGCCCACGAGGTGCACCCTCGGCTCCGCGGCCACCTGCGTTCCAGCCATGGCGATTCCGCCGCCAGGGCCTCGAAGGTGCAGCGGGGCCAGGTGCTCCAGTTCTGCCCTGAACCCCGTGGCCCACAAAATGACGTCGGCGCCGAGGTAACCACCATCAGCCAGACGGACGCCGCCAGGCTCAATCGCGGTAAACATCTGCCTGCGGTTGAGCGCACCACGCTTCTCAGCGGCCCTGAGCGTCGGCGTCCACAGAAGGCCGGTTACCGCGACGACGCTTTGCGGAGGCAAGCCCAGTTTGACCCGCTCTTCCACGAGGGCGACGGCGTCGTGGCCTGCCTTCTGGTCGAAGTCGTCGTCCCGCCAGACGGGCTCCCTGCGGGTGAACCAGCTGGTGCTGGTGACTTTGGAGATCTCGTCCAGAAGCCCTACGGCCGAGATTCCGCCGCCCACCACCAGAACGTGTTGCCCGCGGAACTCCTCTGCGGAGACGTAGTCAGCCACGTGCAGTTGCCTGCCATGGAAGGTGAACTGGCCGGGATACACCGGCCAGAAGGGCCGGCTCCACGTTCCCGTCGCATTGATGACAGCGCGTGCGTTCCACGATCCTGCAGAGGTTTCGATCCCGAGGCGCCCAAAGGGGTCAGCGTCCTGCCGGGACACGGTCCGCACTTTGACGGGCCGCTGAATCGCCAGGCCCAGCTGATGCTCGTAGTCACTGAAGTAGCGGGTGAGGAACTCGGAGCTTGGTTCTAACGGGTCCACTTCCGGTTTCGGGATGCCAGGAAGGTCACTGATCCCGTTGACGGTAGCCATGCGGAGGCTCTTCCAGCGGTGTCGCCACGCTCCCCCGGGTCCTTCTTCGGCATCGAGCACTGCGTAAGTCCAAGGTGCAGCTGGCGGCCTGGTTGACGGAGCAACGCTGGTAGCCGAAGCGACGCCGGTAGCCGGAACAAAACCGCGGCGCGCCAAATGGTAGGCAGCGGACAGGCCCGCCTGGCCGGCACCAATAACAAGGACGTCGGCCTCGACGTCCGGCTGGGTTGCGGTCAGACCTTTTTCACCACGCCCGATTTGAGCTGCATAGGCCCCACGCCGTCAACATTGGGCGTTCAGGGCAGGGTGGCAGTGCTTCATTCACCTTGCCATCGTAGTCCAGTGCCTGGCTGATGGCGTGCGGGTTGCTGGTCCAGGACGGGGCAATGAGACAAAGAAAAACCGCCAGAACCAAGGACATTCCCTGGTTCCAGCGGTATTCGGTGGAGCTGAGGGGACTCGAACCCCTGACCCCCTGCATGCCATGCAGGTGCGCTACCAGCTGCGCCACAGCCCCGAATGCCGACCCCATCAAGATTTTATTCTTCACGGAAGCAACTCGATCAGCTTAATGCACAAACTGGCGGGATGCGAATTCAACAGGAACCTCCCGGCCCGGATGGGCAGATCGAAATCACCGCCCCCGGAACGAGTTCCGGAAAACAAAAATCCGCCGGAACCTTGCGGTTCCGGCGGACATCCGGTGGAGCTGAGGGGACTCGAACCCCTGACCCCCTGCATGCCATGCAGGTGCGCTACCAGCTGCGCCACAGCCCCGAATTTTCGTTGCCCCTGCATAAATTCTACGGGTGAATCCGTCTCATTCAGCTGATTTCCTGTCCGGGTTTCTCCGGAGCAACTCAAATATCTTAGATCAGCCCTTCGGAAAATTCCAAATCGGGCATATTCATCGTTTCCGAGCGGCTACTCCGTATCGGAGGAGACAGCAGCTTTGGCCGACGTGTCATTTCCGAGCTGCAGATCCACCACCGGGCAGTCCTTCCACAGGCGTTCCAGGGCGTAGAAAACCCGGTCTTCCTCGTGCTGGACGTGGATGACAATGTCGGAGTAGTCCAGCAGCACCCAGCGGCCGCCAGACCTGCCTTCGCGGCGGACCGGGCGAAGCTCCTGCTTGGAGAGCTCCTCCTCAATTCCGTCAACGATGGCGTTGACCTGGCGCTCGCTCGGTGCTGACGCGATCAGGAACACGTCGGCGAGGGCCAGGCGCTCACTGACGTCCAGGGCAACGATGTCCTCGGCGATTTTCTCCGCCGCAGCTTTGGCTGCGAGGCGGGCTGTGGCGATGGATGATTCAGATGCAGTCACGGGACTCCTTGTAGTGGGTTAAAGCGGGGTTCAGCGGGTCAGGCCGCTGATAATCATGGTCACGCCGGCGATCAGGGCCACGATGCCAATGGCGAGTACAGCCAACTGAAGCAGGCGCAGGCGGTGGGCCCTGCCCAAGCCAGCAGTGACGGCATCCAGCGGTTCAAGGCCATACGCTGCATTTGCGCTGACACGCGGATGCTCAGTGAAATTTTCCTCAGCCTCTGCGTCCCAGGTCTGTGTCTGTCTGCGCTGAACGCTGACAGGGGTTTGCTGGGGAGCTGCAGGGGCTGCGGGGGCCGCCTGTGAGGATGCTGCCTGCGCCACGGCCTCAGCGCGAGCCAACACGCCGGAGCGACCGGTGATGGGACCGCTGCTGTTCAGCCGGGGGGCGCCCGGCTTTCGTGGGCCCGCCTGCCGTTCCGCCGGGACACGGGGTCCGGGGTGGGTCACCACCGGAACGTAGGACGTGGCCGGCTTCTTCATGACGGGGCGGTCGATGCCGGGAACGTGCACAAATTCGAGTGGCGTCACCATGGCAAGGTTGCTGGCTGCTGAAGGATCATGGCGTGGCTGCTGGGGCGCCGTCGCTTGTTCGGCAAGCTTCTGTTTCGCCATGGCACGCTTGTTGAGCACGGCGGCGCGCTCTGCAAGGGCAATCTGCTGGGCCAGGATCTCGGGGTCCACGGCCTCCGGATCATTCGCCGCGATGTGCTCCATTTTGGCCAACTGGTTCTTGGCCTGTTCAGCAATGAGCGTGCGTGTGGCCAATGCCTGCTCCACTGTCATGCCTTCCGGAACGTTCACACCATCTAAGCCGGCGTCCTGACGTTCGGCAGGCGAACCGGCAGCAGATTCCTGACGCCGCGACTTGTGTCCCTCGGCAGGCACGTTCGTACTAGCTCGTGATGCGGAGATCACGGGATTCGCGGCTGTTGGCGGAGAAGCCTCAGCCCTCAACTGCTGAAGTCTTAGCTGTCGACGCGTGGGTGGCCCTCCAGCTGAAAGCTGCTCTTCCTTCTCGGCCAATTCCTTAATCGTCCGCAGGGCAGCACGGTCCCTGGCGCGGATCTGGGAAGAACGCTCCGCCGATGTCCTGACCGAATCCACGGGCTCAGCCGCAACCCGCCGGACCCGGCCGGTGCTCCCGGTGTCCAGAGGGTCCGTGGCCGGGCTGTTCGTACCCTGGTCTTCGGGCTGGGGTACCGTCGGCTGTTTCGAGACAGGAGGAACGTGACCGGGTGCCTCTGCTCCGGCGTCACGGGTTTCGTTCAGACGCGCATCTCTTGCCTGACGTAGTTCACGACGGCTGCGGACGGGTGGCTGTTCCTGGCTCATTTAAAACTCATTCAGTGCTTGCTGGTTTGTCTGGCGGTGGATTCTGCGCGGTACTCGTGTCCGGGCTGCGTCCCGGCGTAGAGCCCGTATTTTGCAATGTATTGGACAACGCCGTCGGGCACGAGGTACCAGACAGGCTCCCCTGCGGCGACCCTGGTGCGGCAATCCGTTGAAGAAATAGCCATCGCAGGCACCTCAAGGAGGCTGACGTCATCGCGCCCCATTCCATCCAACTCATGGCCGGGCCTGGTCACTCCCACAAAATGGGCAAGCGACCAGAGTTCCTCGATGTTCTTCCACGAAAGGATCTGAGCCATGGCGTCCGCACCGGTGATGAAGAAAAGATCAGCGTCGGGACGCTGGATGTGCAGGTCGCGGAGGGTGTCGATCGTGTAGGTCGGACCGGGCCTGTCGACGTCGACACGGCTGACAGTGAAGCGGGGATTGGATGCCGTGGCAATGACCGTCATGAGGTAACGATGCTCCGGCTCACTGACTTTCTTTGTCATTTTCTGCCAAGGCTGCCCGGTGGGCACAAAAACAACTTCATCCAGGCCAAACTGCGCGGCCACTTCGCTGGCCGCGACAAGGTGCCCGTGATGGATGGGGTCAAATGTGCCGCCCATCACGCCCAGACGCAGACGGCGCTTCGCGCCGGGCTGCTGCAGTTTGGCGGAAATGTTAGTGACCTTGGCCGTGATCGTGCTTGTTCGGGTGCTGGCGGTGAGGATCGGCATGTTCTTCAACAGCTTCGTGGCGCCTGCCGAGGTTCGTGTAGGAGAGTGTCACAAACATCAGCGCTAAGAGGATGGCAAAAATCACCGCGCCGAACACCCAAGGCTCGGCCCACAGTGGAGCGAGCTCCTCGTGGCCGGCTTCGCCGCCGGCCGTGGCAGCGATGGACGTGGCGATCTGCTGAACCAGCATTTTCTCCCCTACTGAGTACAAAGGATGACGACGGCGGGCGGTCCCGCCGTTCAGGACTTCTGTTCTATGTTACAGCTTTGCTAGCCGCGGATTTGGCCCTCGCCCTGAACGATCCACTTGGTGGTGGTCAGTTCAGGCAGGCCCATCGGTCCACGCGCGTGCAGTTTTTGGGTGGAAATTCCCACCTCTGCCCCGAGACCAAACTCACCGCCGTCGGTGAAGCGCGTTGACGCGTTGACGATCACTGCGGCCGAATCCACCTCGGCGATAAACCGCTCCGCGTTAGCGAGGTTGTTGGTCAAAATCGCCTCAGTGTGGCCTGTTGACCACGTACGGATATGCTTCACGGCATCATCCAGGCTGTCTACAATTGCCACTGCAAGGTCCAGATCCATGTACTCGGTAGCCCAGTCATGGTCGGTGGCAGGGACGGTGTCAACCGAGGCAGGCAAAGCTGCGCGGGTCCTTTCATCGGTGTGAAGAGTGACACCTGCCTTGCGGAGTGCTGCTGCAACAGCCGGAAGAACACTCGATCCGGAATGCACCAGGAGGGTCTCCACGGTGTTGCAGACGCTGGGCCGCTGCGTCTTGGCGTTGAGGAGGATCTCGGTTGCCATCTCTTCGTCGGCGGATTCGTCGATGAAGATGTGAACGTTTCCTTCGCCGGTCTCAATGACCGGAACCGCGGAGTTTGCCACAACCGTCTGGATAAGGTCCCGTCCGCCGCGGGGAATCAGCACGTCTACACGCCCACGCGCACGCATCAGTGCATTCGCGCCTTCACGCCCGAACTCGTCAACTGTCTGGACGGCATCGGCCGGCAGGCCTACTGATTCAAGGGCGTCCCGCAGGATCTGCACCAAGGCCTCGTTGGTTGAGGCTGCAGCCGTTCCGCCACGAAGGATGACGGCGTTTCCACTCTTGAGGGCGAGGCCTGCGATATCGACAGTGACGTTGGGGCGTGCCTCGTAAATAGCCGCCACCACTCCCATGGGGACGTTAATCTGGCGCAGGCGCAAACCGTTGGGGAGCGTCTGCCCCCGCACCACGTTTCCCACTGGATCAGGCAGATTGGCCAGGCTTTCCAGTGCCGCGGCGAGGGCTTCAATGCGCTTCTCGTCCAGGGTCAGCCTGTCCAGCAGAGCAATTGAGGTGCCGTTGGCTTTGCCCGCGGCTACATCCTTTGCGTTAGCGGCCAGAATCCTGCCGCGGTGCTCGAGCAGGGCATCGCCGATGGCCCGGAGCGCCTTGTCTTTCCACGCACGGTTGGCGCGCGCCATGCGCCGTGCGGCATGGCGGGATCGGTCTGCGATGGCGTAGACGGCGGCTTCTACGTCGGCAGGCGTCAAGGGCGCAATTCCAGCGTTCGGAACCGGGGCAACCACAGCGGTCTCCTCGGAAATCGCAGGTGCATTGGGAATCAGGGCCTCAGTCATGGTTCAAGTTTAGGCGAGCGGACGGGCTAAACCAGCACCAGATCGTCAACGTGAACAACTTCACGGTCATAACCGCGCCCCAGGGCCTTCCCGAGTTCCTTCGTGGAGCGTCCCAGCATCTGGGGAAGTTCGGAGGCAGAGTAGTTAACGAGTCCGCGCGCAATTACGGTGTTGTCGGCCGAAACCATCTCGACGGCGTCGCCCGCTTCAAACTCGCCGTGGACAGCGGAAATGCCGGCAGGGAGCAGCGAGGTCCGGCGGTCCCGGACAGCCAGCACCGCGCCGTCGTCGAGAACCAGGCGCCCCTGCACTGAGGCGAGGTGGGCCAGCCAGAGGAGCCGGATGGGTTTCCGGGAGCCGTTGACGGAGAACCAGGTGCCGACATCCTCCCCGGCCAGGGCTGCGGCAGCGTTACGGGTGGAGGTGACAAGCGCGTGGATCCCGGAGCCTGCGGCAATTGATGCCGCTTCCACCTTCGTGAGCATCCCCCCGGTTCCTACTCCTGCCTTGCCGGCGCTGCCGATAGACACACCGTCAAGGTCGTGCGGGCCGGCCACGTGGGGGATCCGCAGCGCACCGTGAGAAGGCGGCCCGTCGTAGAGGGAGTCAACGTCGGACAGCAAAACCAGCACGTCGGCGCGCACGAGGTGGGCTACCAGGGCGGCGAGGCGGTCGTTGTCACCGAATCGGATCTCGTGCGTGGCCACGGTGTCGTTTTCGTTGACCACCGGAACCACGCCGAGGTTCAGGAGCCTGTCGAGGGCGCGGAAGGCATTGGTGTGCTGGCTGCGGCGCATGAAGTCATCGGCGGTCAGGAGCACCTGGCTCACCGTCACCCCGTGCGCGCCGAAAGCTTGCGTGTAACGGGCCATCAGGAGCCCCTGGCCAACGCTCGCGGCAGCCTGCTGGGTGGCAAGATCCCTGGGCCGTTTCGCCAAACCGAGGGGTGCCAGACCCGCGGCGATGGCCCCGGAAGAGACCAGGATGATCTCAGTTCCGGCGTTCCGTTTGTGGGCGAGGGCATCAGCAAGGCCGATCAGGGCTTCTTCGGAAATACCGCCTTTGATACTGGTAAGGGAGGACGAACCCACCTTGACAACAATGCGGCGGGCACCCGAAAGGACGCTCCGGTCAGGAACCGTTGAGGTTTTGACCGGGCTCACGGCCTTAGTCGTCATCTTCTGCGCCCAGTCCACTCTCCTTGAGCGGGCGTGCGGCACGACGGCCGCTCACGGATTCGGTCCAGATGCCCGCCTTGCGCTCTGATTCAAGTTCAGCCCGTGCAGCTGCCTTGGCATCCTTGCGTTCCTGTTGCTCATCGCGCTTCTGGCCACGCGTGGGGCGGTCGCCAATGTCGGCAAAGCGGACATCGGTGCCGCGAGGCGATGCGAGCAGCTCGGCACCGGCCATCATGGTGGGCTCCCAGTCGAAGACCACGCCGTCGTCTTCGCCGATCACGACGGTGTCGCCGGGCTTGGCACCCTGTTTGAACAGTTCGTTCTCGACGCCGAGCTTGGCCAGCCGGTCCGCGAGGTATCCGATGGCTTCCTCGTTGGTGAAGTCAGTCTGCTTGACCCAGCGGACCGGCTTGTCACCAAGCACGCGGAACAGCGGCTCCAGGTTCTTCTCTTCCCTGCGGATCTTGAAGCCTGCCTCATTGACGGCGCGGGGCCGCAGCACGGGGGCGTGAACCTTCGGCGGGGTGGCGGCCACGGTGTCACGGGCTGCCTTGACGATTTCGGCCATGGCGAAGCCCAACTGGCGGAGTCCCTCGTGGCTTGTCGCGGAAATCTCGAACACACGGTATCCACGCGATTCCAGCTCAGGGCGCACAAATTCGGCCATATCCTTGCCGTCCGGGAGGTCCACCTTGTTCAGGGCAACCAGGCGCGGGCGGTGGTTCAGGGGCACAACCTCGCCGTCGGTTCCGGCATAGCTCATGTCGACGGCGTACTTCTCAAGTTCAGCTTCAATGATGGCGAGGTCTGACAACGGGTCGCGATCCGATTCCAGGGTGCCGCAATCGAGGACGTGAACCAAGGCCGCGCAGCGTTCGACATGCCTGAGGAAGTTATGGCCCAGGCCCTTGCCTTCGCTGGCACCTTCGATGAGGCCGGGAACATCGGCGATGGTGAAACGGACGTCGCCGGCCTGGACGACGCCCAGGTTGGGGATGAGGGTGGTGAAGGGGTAATCGGCGATCTTGGGCCGGGCCGCAGACATGGCCGCGATCAGGCTGGACTTGCCCGCCGAGGGGAATCCGACCAGGGCGATGTCCGCGATGGACTTGAGTTCCAGGACGATATCACTGGATTCGCCTTCGATGCCGAGGAGGGCGAAGCCGGGCGCGCGGCGCTTTTGCGAGGAGAGCGATGCGTTTCCGAGGCCGCCGATTCCGCCGGCAGCTGCAATGTACTCTGCACCCTCTCCTACGAGGTCAGCGAGGACTTTGCCGTCCTTGGATTTGACCACGGTGCCATCGGGAACGGGCAGGATCAGGGTTTCGCCGTTCTTCCCGCCACGCCAGTCGCCCATGCCAGGACCGCCATTGGTCGCGTGCCGGTGGGGTGCGTGGTGGTAGTCCAGCAGGGTGGTGGTCTGGTGGTCAACACGCAGGATGACATCGCCGCCATTGCCGCCGTTGCCGCCGTCGGGGCCGCCCAGTGGCTTGAACTTTTCACGGTGAACGGAAACACAGCCATGGCCGCCGGTACCGCCGGATACATGCAGTACTACCCGGTCTACAAAGCTCGCCACGTGGATCTCCTCAGTGCTGATTTCCGGACGTCCGAAAGATGCCCAAGATGATTGTAATGCGGTTAAAACACCGGTGGAGCGGACCATATGGCCCGCTCCACCGGTTCAAAAACTATTTGTTACTCTGCAGCTGCAGCAGTAACGATGTTCACGACCCGACGGCCGCGGCGGGTGCCGAATTCAACAGCGCCTGCCTGCAGTGCGAACAGGGTGTCGTCGCCGCCGCGTCCTACGCCGGCGCCCGGGTGGAAGTGGGTGCCACGCTGGCGGACGATGATTTCGCCAGCCGAAACGACCTGGCCACCGAAGCGCTTGACGCCAAGGTACTGAGCGTTCGAGTCACGACCGTTGCGAGTGGAGCTCGCGCCTTTTTTATGTGCCATTTGAAATGCCTGCCTCTAAATTCTGGGGAATCTGCTGAAAACCTGAACAGTAACCAGTGGCTACTTGATACCGGTGATCTTGACCTTGGTCAATTCCTGACGGTGACCCTGGCGCTTCTTGTAGCCGGTCTTGTTCTTGAACTTCTGGATGACAATCTTCGGACCACGGAGGTCCTGAAGGATTTCAGCCGTAACCGTTACCTTAGCCAGGTCCGCAGCTGCGGACGTGATCTTGTCACCGTCTACCAGGAGCAGTGCGGGCAGCTGAATGGTGCTGCCGGCTCCACCGGTGACGCGGTTCAGGGTAACGAAGTCTCCAACGGAAACCTTCTCTTGGCGGCCGCCTGCGCGGACAATCGCGTACACCACTTGGGAACTCACTTCTCTCGACGTTTCTTACTAAATTTGCGTGCGGAACCTAAGTCCAACTGTTTGGCCTGGCTCACGCTGTGCCTCAACGCCGTGGATTCCTCAAGGAAATCCGTGAGCTAGCCCGGAAACAATGTCCACTTGTTTTCCAAGTGGCCCGTTCCCGAGGTCAAAACCCAAGTGTTGGCGTAAGCACCGAAGATCTAGTTTACGCTAATTTTGCCTTCGGTCGCAAATGAGGCTGGTTCCGGGGCTGAGTACGTGATAGGGGCCACATGGGCTTACCTGGCGACTTCCCGAACCTTGCCCCATGATCTTACAGGCTCCCTGCGCGCTTCACGTTCATGCGTGCAGGCGCGGCGCGTCGAAGAATTCCACCTCGTAGCGGGAGGACTGCCCGAACGCGACCGCCATGGCTTGGCGCTCGGCTTCGGAACCAGCCAGAGCAGCGCGTTCCGTAAAGGCGATCGCCTGACGCGTGGCGGCGGCAAATTCTTCATCAGCGTAAGTTCGCAGCCAGTCGGCGTAGGCATGTCCGGCCGGAGCCCCGTTGGCCTCGAATTCCAGGTGGAGGGTGGCCCCTACTTCTGCGTAGAGCCAGAAGCATGGCAAAGCAGCAGCAACAAGCACTCCATAGCTTCCCGCCAGAGAGCTGGCAAGGAGGTGGTCCACGTACGACTTTGTCACTGGTCCCAGCTCAGACCGGACAGGACGGGTGCTGAGCCAGGTGCGGTGGAGCTCGGATTCGACTTCCAGACACTGCTGTGCGGAGCGGGCCCAGAACAATTGTTCCTCTTCGGTGGGAGCCATTGCGGAGGCCCTTGAGAGCACCCTCGAATATCCATTCAGGTAGATCGCGTCCTGGCTGAGGTAGTAGGCGAACTGTTGTTCAGGCAGTGAGCCTTCAACCAGGCCACGGATGAACTCGAGGCGGTAGATGGATGCCAAATGATGGTCGGCACTCTCGCGCAATTCCTCCATGAAGTTGCTTCCAGGGTGCACCCTTGCCTGCCCTTTGGGCTCCGTTGCGGGCTTGGCCTGAAAGTGGTGAAAGTGATGAACCGGGCCGGCTCCCCTGCCCACTTCGAGGATGTCTGATTCCTCCAGGGCTCCGCGCAGCCAGGGTTTGACCTCCCGCAGGGCCTCTTCCCAGTTTCCCAGCCGCGCCTGGGTTGTTGCCAAAGCTGATGAAAGTGAACATCCGGTACCATGGCTGTTTCGCGTTGGCACACGCTCGCCCGGAACCACCACCACCTTCGCCTCAAGCCCTGCCGAAACACTCACGAGGGCATCCGGGCACTCCCCGCCGTCGAGATGCCCGCCCTTGACCAGCACTGTGGCGCCGGTGACGGCTGCAAGGCGCTTGCCCTGCTCGAGTGCCGCTTCCCAGTCCTTCGCCAGGGGCTCCTCAAGCAGCATGGCCAACTCCGGGAGGTTCGGCGTGAGCAAATCAGCCAGTGGCAGCAGCTCCCGAAGAGCTGTATCAGCGGATTCCTGCAGCAGCCGGTCCCCGCTGGTGGCCACCATTACAGGATCCAGGACGACGACGCCGGGGCGGACCTTCGTGAGCCAGGTCCTGACCACCCCGATGACGTCCGCGTCGCCGAGCATTCCGATTTTCACGCCGTCCACAACGATGTCGTCGCTGATGGCCTCGAGCTGTTCGGCCAAAAAGGACGCGGGCGGCACATGCACGGCACGGACACCCTGGGTGTTCTGCGCGGTAAGGGCCGTTACGACGGCCATTCCGTAGCCACCATGAGCAGCGATGCTCTTGAGGTCTGCCTGTATCCCTGCACCGCCGGAAGGATCTGAGCCTGCTATGGCTAGTACTCGGGGAATGGTGCGGAGAACTGCGCTGGCGGAATCGGCAGCCGCAGGTGACGGCAAAAATGTTGAGGACATAGGAGACATCCCTTCGCCGGTGCTAACCGGACAGGTTCAACGGGTGTGGATCTCAGCCGGCCTTTTGCGCGGCACCCCGTGTCAGGATCCCAGCCTAGCGGGTGTCCGTGCGTGTTAAACAGCTGAAGCCCGGACCGGGATAATCCGGTCCGGGCTTCAGCCATGACTTTCGCTTATTGGCTCCAGTTCCCCTTGGGGTAACTCACACTCACAACTCTGAGGCAGGCACTCCCACACCGAGGATGATGGGCTCGTCTGCTGTGGTCGCCGGCTTGGCTGGCGCTGCCGGAGCCTTGGCCGCATGAGTGGAGCCGGTGGCGCCTGGCGCATCCTGGTTCTGCTCGATGACGGTCTCGTTCGCAGCTCCCTGCGCACGGCTGGCGCTGCGGTTACGGCGTCCGCGCCTTGAGGACGATCCTGCTGCGATCGGAGCGGCGTGGACCCCGGGGGCAGTGACCGGCGCAGCGGGAGGCTTCGGGGTTTCCTCACTCTCCTGTGGCTGATCGCTCTGCTCACCGAGGTGGGCGAAGGCCTCGGCCAGCAGATCCAGGGTCAGCTCGGGTGTCCCTGTTGACGCTTCACCAGCGTGGTCCACGAACGGAAGAACCACTCGGTCACCACCGAAGGTAAGGACAGCGGCGGGACGTCCGCCTGACGTATCGTCGCCCTGGCCGGTGCGCCCGGCGTCGGACCCTGCCGGAACAGGCTCTGTGGCCTGCGGGCGTGAAGTTTCGCGGGAGCGGGACGGTGCCTGGGCAGCGGGTTCTGCGTGGACAGCTTCCCGTTCTGCAGCTGGTGCGCTGGCACGGGCGGCCTGAACGTCGTCGTCATGAAGGTGGGCGGCGTGGGCTGCGGCGGCGATGTTGGCCAACGCTGCCCGGGTTGCTTCGGCCTTGGCGTGACGCTCGGCGTCGGTGGGTTCGGCGTGAACGGGTGCCGGAAGGGTCAGCGGCTCTCCCATGGCCTGCCCGCCCTTGCCGCGACGCCTCTTGCGCTCAGTCCGCGCAGCAGGCTGCACTTC
The DNA here is from genome assembly GCF_031179985.1 of Arthrobacter sp. GTDB lineage: Bacteria > Actinomycetota > Actinomycetes > Actinomycetales > Micrococcaceae > Arthrobacter. Next base: position 87,687 of record NZ_JAPSHJ010000001.1, read on the forward strand.
GGCGCGCGGCACGTAGTGCTCCGCGGCAACGGTGTTGGCCCGGCGGTGCTCCACTGGCTCGTCATGGGTGACAACGCCGCGGCCGGCGCAGTGTTCGCACTGCTCACCGAAGACCTCAAGGAGGCCGGTACCCATACGCTTGCGTGTCATCTGGACCAGGCCGAGGGAGGTAACTTCAGCCACCTGGTGCTTGGTCCGGTCCCGGCCCAGGCACTCAACCATGCGGCGGAGTACCAGGTCCCTGTTGGACTCCAGGACCATGTCGATGAAGTCGATCACGATGATGCCGCCGATGTCCCGCAGGCGCAGTTGGCGCACTACTTCCTCGGCAGCTTCCAGGTTGTTCTTGGTGACGGTTTCTTCGAGGTTTCCGCCGCTGCCGGTGAACTTGCCCGTATTGACGTCGACTACAGTCATCGCCTCGGTACGGTCGATCACCAGGGAGCCACCTGACGGCAGGAAGACCTTGCGGTCCAGTGCCTTGTGGATCTGCTCATCGATGCGCCAGGCCGAAAAAATGTCCTGGTCCTTGGTCCACTTTTCCAGGCGGCCAACGAGGTCCGGCGCCACGTAGGTTACGTAGGCCTCGATGGTGTCCCAGGCTTCCTCGCCGGAGACGATCAGCTTGGAGAAGTCCTCGTTGAAGACATCGCGGACAACCTTGATGGTGAGGTCGGGTTCGCCGTAAAGCAGTTCCGGTGCCAGGACCTTCGTGGAGGTAGCCTGGCTTTCGATGCCTTCCCACTGCGCGCGGAGGCGGTTGATGTCGTGCGTCAGTTCCTCTTCGGAAGCACCCTCGGCTGCAGTGCGCACAATGACGCCCGCATCTTCGGGCAGGCGGTCCTTGAGGATCCGCTTGAGCCGGTTCCGTTCGACGTCGGGAAGCTTGCGGGAGATTCCGGTCATGGAGCCGCCCGGCACGTAGACCAGGTAGCGGCCCGGCAGGGAAATCTGGCTGGTCAGGCGTGCGCCCTTGTGCCCTACGGGGTCCTTGGTGACCTGGACGAGCACGGAGTCGCCTGATTTGAGGGCGTTCTCGATGCGGCGCTGCTTGCCTTCCAGGCTAGCAACATCCCAGTTGACCTCGCCGGCGTACAGCACGGCATTGCGGCCGCGGCCAATGTCGACGAAGGCAGCCTCCATGGACGGCAACACGTTCTGGACCTTGCCCAGGTAGACGTTGCCGATCAGTGAATCCTGCTGGGTCTTGGACACGAAGTGCTCGGCCAGGACGCCGTCTTCAAGAACCGCAATCTGGATTCTGTCATCGCGCTGGCGGACGATCATCTGCCGGTCAACGGATTCACGGCGTGCCAGGAATTCAGCTTCAGTGATGACCGTGCGACGGCGGCCCGTGTCGCGGGACTCCCGCCGGCGCTGCTTCTTCGCCTCAAGGCGGGTGGACCCCTTGACACTTGTGACGCGGTTGCTCACCGGCGCCTCGGTGACGGCCCGGGGTGCGCGGACCCTGGTTACGGTGTTGGGGGGATCGTCGTCTCCCCCACCGGTAAGTTCGATGTCCTGGTCACCACGGCGGCGACGACGACGGCGGCGCGATGTAACGCCGTCGCCCAAACCTGCAGTTCCCTGCTCGTCAGCTTCCGCTTCACCGGCGTCACCCTCGGAGTCCTCGGTTTCGTCTCCGGCCTCACGCTCGGTTCCGCGGCTGCGGGCACGACGGCCGCGGCTCCGGCGACGGCGACGGTTGCCGGATTCGTCCAGCTCGCCCTCGTCGGAGATGTTCTCGGTTTCATCGTCATCCTCGACAACGTGTGCCGGGACCGGCCTGACAACCGTACTGAGATCGGGTGCCTGGAAAATCATGGAGGTTACCGAGCCGGGTTCGAGGAACAAGGAGCCCACCGCGGAGGTCTCAGCCTTAGGCTGCTCATCGGCCACAGCTTCCTGGCCTTCCGGGCGTTCCTCGGCAGCTTCGGTTTCCTGTCCGGGTGCAGTAACAGCAGCACCGGCCGATTGGACAGCGTCAGTTGGTGCTTCTTCAGGCTCCGGTGCGGTCTCGGTGGTTTCGTCTTCCACCTCGGCTACAGTTGCTTTCGCGCGGCTGGCGCGCCGACGTACAGGCTTCTTCTTCGGGGCGTCTTCCAGTGCGGAGTCTGTCACTGCAGGTTCGTCGGCGACGGCTGCTTCTCCGGCAACTGATGGTTCCTCGGCGACGGCGGACTCAACAGGTTTGCGTGCACGGCTCCGTTTGGCGGGGGCAGCCTTTTCCGGTGCCGCTGCTTCATCCGTGTCCGTGGCGGTCGCGTCGGGATCAATGGGGATGCCTTCTGCGGTGACGGCCTGGGTCTTGGGGATGGCCTTGCGGCGGGTCCGGGTGGCCTTCTTTGGCGCTTCGGGTGCTTCCGCAGCTTCGACGTTAACGGCTACAACTTGGTCTTTATCCATATGTGGCGATACTCCTGCCCCTGACGTACCGCCACATTCGGCACCCATTGGGGCACATATTGTCAAAACCCGCAGGCGTTGACAGAAGTCAATTGAATACCCTCAGGTTCGCACCGGCAGTGGGGTGCGGCAGCCCTGGAGGGCCGGCGAAATTGTTCTGAAAACCCGTTGTTCTACCAGCCACAACCAGGTGCCGTCCAATGGCATTGCGGGATAGGCCGTGATCGAAGGATCCCCGGCGTGCCCTGCTCTTCATTGGCGGTCTTGGGAAACAAGTCACCGGACCGGAATCAGAATGTGGTTCGTCTTCCAGCCACGTTCATTCTCTCACACGAGAAGTCTTTTCACCGGGGACGCGCACAACAGGGGCCATGGTGTGGGCGACTCTGGCTGGACTATCACACCGGTACACCGCCGCCACACCGCACACCCAGAGTCCGGCGTTACAATCGGGCAAAGACCACTTAACACAAAGGACGCATCAAGCTCATGCCCAGCATCTCCAAGACCACTGGCGGCGCTGCGCCTGCACAGGGTTTCACCGACTCCGCCGGAACCCTCGAGGAGCAGGGGTTGCCTCCGATGACCCGGGCCCGCCCGTTCGCCTGGCTCCTGGTCACGACGGGCGTCATCGGCTGGATAGCATCCGGAATCCTGGTGCTCGAGAAACTCGAAACGCTCAAAGACGCCAACTACACCACTGTCTGCGACGTCAACCCGTGGATTTCCTGTGGTCAGGTCATGCAGACGTGGCAAAGCTCTGTGTTCGGATTCCCCAACATGTTTATTGGGATCGTGGCGTTCGCCATCATTATCACCACTGGCATGGGGCTGCTTGCCGGGGCTACGTTCGGCCGGTGGTATTGGCTGGGCCTTCAGACCGGGGTGACCTTGGGCTTCATCTTCGTGATCTGGCTCTGGTCTCAGGCGCTTTACGACATCCACGTCCTGTGCCCCTTCTGCATGGTTGTCTGGGCCGCAATGATTCCGCTGTTCGTCTGGGTGACGGTTCGCAACGTCAGCCACAAAGTCATTCCCGTTCCCGCCGGTCTGGCAAAGACACTCGGCGATTATGGCTGGATCATCACGGCCCTCCTGTACGTAGCCGTGATCGCCTCAATCTTCTTTGCGTTCCTCAACATGTTTGTTGGCAACGGCAGTATGTAACCAGGCTGCCCTCCAAGCCGCCCAGATGACAGATAAGGCCAATGTTCCTCAGGAACATTGGCCTTATCTGTCATCTCGTGCAGGGATGTGGGCGTGCCTACGGGAACCAGATGCCGATCTCGCGTTCGGCCGAGTCGACAGAATCGGAGCCGTGGACCAGGTTCTGCTGGACCTTCAGGCCCCAGTCACGGCCGAAGTCGCCGCGGATGGTTCCGGGGGCAGCGGTGGTGGGATCCGTGGTGCCCGCCAGTGAGCGGAAGCCCTCGATCACTTTGTGGCCTTCGAAGATGGCAGCCACGACCGGGCCGCTGAGCATGAACTCCACGAGGGGCTCATAGAAAGGCTTGCCGGCGTGCTCGGCATAGTGCTGCTCGAGCAGATCCCTGCTGGCGTTGACCTTTTTCAGCTCGGCCAGGGTGTAGCCCTTGGCCTCAATCCGGCTCAGGATGATGCCGCTCAGGTTACGGACGACGCCGTCGGGCTTGATCAAAACGAGGGTGCGCTCAACGCTCACAGTTGCTCCAAGGTAGTGGTTGTGGGGTTCCCGGTAAGTCTACGGGGTTTCGCTGCCGGCTTCGGGCTCGCTCCCGATGGGATGCGAGGCCTCCCATTCGGCCTGTTCGCGCTCCCGCTGCGCGGCCTCGGAATCCAGCCGGATACCTGTGCGGATGCCGTACCACCAGGCAAGTGCGAACAGCCCGCCAACAAGGAACATCATGGGTTCCACGAGCCCGGTAAGGATCAGCACGAGCTGCAGGGCCCAGCCCACGCCTACGCCCCAGGGTTTGGACAGCACGGCGCACGTGAAAACCAGGACGAGACTTAGCGCGATGCCAACCGAAAGAATGAGCACGGGAGAAATCTCCCCGCGCCTCAGGCCAAATACCGCCAGGGTGGCGAAGAATGCCACGAAGCCCTCAAGCAGCAGGACTGTCGAGGCGAACATCACTTTGGTGGAGCGGCGTTTTTTAGGCATGCCCGGCTGCCATTCACGCTGGGCCTTGGTAAGCCTGGCCATCGCTTATACCTCCGTCTTCCCCAGCAGGATGCGGGCTTCTGCGACCAGGGTGATGGAGCCTGTCACGAGGACGCCGCCAGAGAGGTCGTCATTGGACTCGGCGCGCTCCACGGCCCATTCGAGGGCGTCGTCCAACTGGGCGGCGACGTGGACGTTGTCCTCGCCGAACCCCAGGTCCAGAGCCAGCTCTTCGAGGTCTTCTGCCGGGACCGCCCGGGGCGAGTTGGACTGCGTAAAGCAGTATTCAGCGGCGAGGTCTCCGAGCGACTCTTTGAGTTGGCGGAGAATCTCCTCGGCATCCTTTTCCTTGAGCACTCCGACCACCACCACGAGCTTGGTCAGGGTAAAGGCTTCATGGATGGCTTCGGCGGAGACCCGGATTCCTTCCGGATTATGGGCGGCGTCCACGATGATGGTGGGCGCAGTCCGCACCACTTCCAGGCGGCCGGGCGAGGTTACGGATGCAAAGGCCTCCTGGAGGATTTCGGCGTCGAGCTCTTTCTCCCCTCCGCCGAGGAATGCTTCGAGCGCTGCCACTGCCACTGCGGCGTTCTCTGCCTGATGTGCGCCGTGCAGCGGCAACAGCAGGTCCTCGTAACGCCCACCGAGTCCCTGGATGGTGACAACCTGGCCACCGACAGCAACGGTGCGGGACGCTACACCGAACTCAACGCCCTCAAAGCGGAAGGGAACCTGGACTTCCTTCGCCTTTTCCAGCAGCACCTGTGCGGCGTCCACTGGCTGGGCTGCGCTGATCAGGAATCCGCCGCGCTTGATGATGCCCGCCTTCTCGTAGGCGATGTCCTCGGTGGTGTCACCGAGAAGGTCCGTGTGGTCCAGCGAGATCGGGGTGATGACGGCGACCTGACCGTCGCCCACATTCGTCGCGTCGGTAATGCCACCCAGGCCGACTTCCATGACCGCAACATTGACCGGCTGGTCGGCAAAAACGGCGAAGCCAAGGATGGTGAGGCATTCGAAGTAGGTCAGCCGGGGCTGCCCTTCAGCGACGAGCTCTTCGTCCACTATCTCCAGGTAGGGCCTGATCTCGTCCCAGATCCGCACAAAGGTCTCATCCGGTACCGGGGACCCGTCAATGCTGATCCTTTCCGTCACCTTGGAAAGGTGCGGACTTGTGTAGCGGCCGGTGCTGAGGCCATGGGCACGCAGGCCGGCCTCGATCATCCGGGCGGTGGACGTCTTTCCGTTGGTACCGGTGATGTGGATGATCGGGAAAGCCTTGTTGGGCTCCCCCAGGATTTCCATCGCGCGGAACAAGGGAGCAAGCCGCGGCTCCATTTTGTTTTCGGGGGCACGGCCCAACAGTTCGGCGTAGACACTCTCCACGGAAAATTCGTCAGTCATTACTCAGGCCCCTATTTTTTCGACGGAAATTCGCGGTTCAGCTGAATCAGCGGGAGCGGCGACGAGATCAACAGTCAGCGTCTCGGTCTTGACCAGATCCGCATTCGCCAGCAGGGAGTCAACTACGCCCTGCGCGGCGGTGACAGTGGTCCGGATACGGTCACTGACATTCAGTCCGGCATCCTTGCGTGCCTGCTGGATGGCGCGGACCATGTCGCGTGCAAGTCCCTCGGCCTCCAGTTCTGGCGTGACTTCGGTATTGAGGACCACGAATCCGCCTTCTGGCAGAACCCCGGCTGCCCGGGAGCCAGTGCCTGCTGCGGATTCCGCCACGACCGTCTCGAGTGTGTACTCCTGCGGCTCAAGTTCCAGCCCACCGGCAGTAACAACCCCGGCTTCGTCTACCGACCAGTCTCCGGACTTTGAGCCCTTGATGGCCTGCTGGACGTTTTTCCCAAGACGCGGACCCGCGGCCCGGGCGTTGACCACGAGCTTCTGCTCGATGCCGAACTCCTCCGGCGAGGCGCTGGCGGCGTCGAGCAACCGCACTGAGCGCAGGTTCAGTTCATCGGCGACGACGGCGGCGAAACCTTCCAGCGCATCCGCGCCGGGTGCCACCACAGTCAGTTCCTGCAGCGGCAGGCGGACACGGAGGTTCGCTGCCTTTCGCAGGGACGAGCCCGTGGAGCAGATCTGCTGCACGCGGTTCATGGCCTCGACGAGGCCCGCATTTGCGGGGAACAGCCCTGCGTCCGGCCAGTCGGCCAGGTGCACGGAGCGCCCGCCTGTCAGTCCGCGCCAGATTTCCTCGGACACGAGCGGCAGCAAGGATGCTGAGACGCGGCAAACAGCCTCAAGCGCGGTGTAGAGCGCGTCGAAGGCATCCACATTCTCGTCGAAGAAGCGTTGACGGCTGCGGCGGACGTACCAGTTGGTGAGCATATCCAGGTAGCTGCGGAGTTCATCGCAGGCGCCCGAGATGTCGTAGCTGTCCAGCCGCACGGTCATATTCCGCACCAGGTCACCGGTGTTGGCCATTAGGTACTGGTCAAGGGTGTCGGAGTAGCCGTCGTAGCGGAGCTTGGCTTCGTAGCCGCCGGCTGTACCGTCAACTACGTTGGAAGCGTTCGTGTACAGCGTGAAGAAGCTGTACACGTTCCAGAGCGGCAGGATGACCTGACGGACGCCCTCGCGGATTCCCTGTTCGGTTACCACAAGGTTGCCACCGCGCAGGATGGGGCTGGACATCAGGAACCAGCGCATCGCATCAGAGCCGTCGCGGTCCAGAACCTCGGACACGTCGGGGTAGTTCCGCAGGCTCTTGGACATCTTCTGCCCGTCAGAGCCCAGCACGATGCCATGGCTGATGACGTTCCGGAAAGCCGGGCGGTCAAACAGTGCCGTGGACAGGATGTGCAGCATGTAGAACCAGCCGCGGGTCTGCCCGATGTACTCCACGATGAAATCTGCGGGGTTGTGGGTGTCGAACCATTCCTCGTTTTGGAACGGGTAGTGGACCTGGCCGTAGGGCATGGAACCGGAGTCGAACCAGACATCCAGGACGTCCTCGACACGGCGCATGACGGACTGGCCCTCTTCAGGGGTGCGGGGGTCGTCCGGGTTGGGCCTGGTCAGCTCGTCGATGAAGGGCCGGTGCAGGTCAATCTGGCCGTCCTTGTTCAGTGGCAGCCGGCCAAAATCGGCCTCGATTTCAGCCAGGGAGCCGTAGACGTCTGTCCGCGGGAACTCGGGGTCACTTGACTGCCACACCGGGATGGGGCTGCCCCAGTAGCGGTTCCGGCTGATGGACCAGTCGCGGGCATTTTCCAGCCACTTGCCGAACTGCCCGTCCTTGACGTTGCCCGGGATCCAGTTGATTTCCTGGTTGAGCTCGGACATGCGGTCTTTGAATTTGGTGACTTCCACGTACCAGGAGGACACGGCGCGGTAGATCAGGGGGTTGCGGCAGCGCCAGCAGTGCGGGTAGCTGTGCTCATAGCTGGCCTGGCGGACCAGGCGGCCCTGCGCCCGGAGCACCTGCGTGATGGGCTTGTTGGCGTCGAACACCTGCAGCCCCACGATGTCGTGAAGGTCTCCATGCGAAAACAGCGGCAGGAATTTGGCACCCTCATCCACGGACAGCACCACTGGAATGCCGGCCTCTTCACAGACCTTCTGGTCATCTTCGCCGTAGGCCGGGGCCTGGTGGACGATGCCCGTGCCGTCCGTCGTGGTGACGTAGTCGGCCACCAGGAACCGCCAGGCATTCTCCGTGCCGAATTTTTCGGCGTCGCTGAAGTCGTTCCAGAGCGGCTGGTACTGAAGGCCGTCAAGCTCAGCACCCGTGACAGTTGCCGTCACCGCAGCCTGGGCAGCCTCAACACCCGCCGTACCGTCGCCGTATCCAAGGTCCTTTGCGTACATGCCCAGAAGATCGGCGGCGAGAAGGAAACTTCCGGTCACGGGAGCTTCCGGGGAGGCGGCCTTAACCCCGTTGGGACCGGCCGGAAGAACGGCATAAGTGATGGATGGCCCGACGGCGAGGGCCAGGTTGGTGGGCAGCGTCCACGGGGTGGTGGTCCAGGCGAGCGCCTGTACCCCTTCAAGGCGCCGCGACAGTTCCGATGCGCCGGCCTTGATGGGGAACGTCACGGTGACGGTCTGGTCCTGGCGGTTCTTGTAGACGTCGTCGTCCATACGCAGTTCGTGGTTGGAGAGCGGTGTCTCGTCCTTCCAGCAATACGGCAGCACCCTGTAACCGTTATAGGTGAGGCCTTTTTCGTGGAGCTGCTTGAACGCCCAGAGCACAGACTCCATGTATTCGACGTTGAGCGTCTTGTAGTCGTTTTCAAAGTCCACCCAGCGGGCCTGGCGGGTGACGTAGTTCTTCCACTCATCGGCGTACTTCATTACCGAGGCCCGGCAGGCGTCGTTGAATTTATCGATGCCCATGGCTTCGATCTGGGTCTTGTCGGTCATACCCAGTTGCTTCATGGCTTCGAGCTCGGCGGGAAGCCCATGGGTGTCCCAGCCGAAACGGCGCTCCACGCGCTTCCCGCGCTGGGTCTGGTAACGGCCCACCAGGTCCTTGGCGTAGCCGGTCAGCAGGTGGCCGTAGTGAGGCAGGCCGTTAGCGAAGGGCGGGCCGTCGTAAAAGACGAACTCGTTGCTGCCTGGGGCGCCTCCCGGGAGATCCGAAGGGCGCTGGTCAATGCTCGCCTGGAATGTCCCGTCCTGGTCCCAGTACTTCAGGATCCGCTCTTCAATTTCCGGGAACTTCACGGAGGCGGAGACACCTGAGGTAGGGGAAGCTGCACCGGTGGGTGCGGCCGAGGCCTTGGGGTAATGGGTCATTTCGACATCCTGGGTTGAGCTGGTGAATAAGTGGATTCATTCAGGATGCGAGGACGGCTCCTGACCGGTTGTCCAGTCTCGCTGTCCTGCGATACTTTCCAACGTAGCCCGGCACCGCGGTACCACCTCACTTACCTCCGCCGTCTGGCTCCCCCGTGGAGGAGCTGACCGGCGTCGGCCGCTCATTACTGCTGTAACGGGCTTACCCGTCCGGCTCTACTGACCCTCTCCGCGCATGACGTTCGGTGAAGGCGTTCTTCCGGAAGCTCGCCGGTGATTGCCGGGTCAAAGCTGTTGCAGCAAGTCTAACGGTTCCCGCCGGGGCCCTGCTAACCGGAATTCCGCCGGGCGGGTGAGGTGGTGGCGAGGCAATCATCCCTAGACTCGTGCCTATGACACTGCCCACCGTCGAGCTGGCTGCCTCCCCGCCGTCCGGCTTTCGCTTTGCTGCCCGGTTCCTTGCCATCCTGGTGAGCCTGCCTGTCGCGGTACTGTCGGTCTTCCGCGCCATCCCTGCTGAATGGCCTACACCAGTGGTCCAGTTGCTGTCCTTCACACCTTGGCTGGTGTTACCCGCAGCCGCTGCGGCTGTTTTGGCTGTTCTGGGCAGGAAAGCCTGGGCAATCGTTATAGCCGGGGGGCTGCTCGCTGTGCAGCTGTTCTGGCTGTTCCCTCTGGACGCGGGCCGGCACGTGCCAGGGCCTTCGGCACCAGCGACGGAACTCAGAGTCATGAACATCAACTCAGAGTTTGGAGAGGCAGACGCCCGGGAAATAGTGCGGCTGGTGAGGGAGAACGGTGTTGGACTGCTGACGATCCAGGAACACACGCAGGCCTTGGAGAACCGCCTTGCTGCCGATGGCATGGGAATGCTGCTCCCGAACAGGATCAGTCATCCCACCAACGACGCGGGCGGAAGCGCCGTTTACTCGGTGCATGCTCTGGAGCCTATGGGTGTGGTCCCTGACAGCCCGTTCCACATGCCCACCGTCCGTGTGACTGTCCACAAGGAAGGACGGACCGCGGTGCTTGAGACAACGAACGTTCATGCGCTGCCTCCGGTGGATGTCCGGGTTAAGCAGTGGCGCAGCGATCTGCGGGCGGTTGGGCGGCTGGGAGACCGTTCCGGAAGTCAGTTGCTGATCGGGGACTTCAACGCCACCTATGACCACTCGGAGTTCAGGCAACTGCTCGACCGCGGACCCACTGACGCGAAGATGGTGGACGTGGGAACGGCCACTGGTTCCCGATTGCTCCCGACCTGGCCAATGGAAGGTCTCCGGCTGCCGGGAATCGCGATCGACCACGTGGTGACGAGCCCGCAGGTGCAAAGTTCCCACTATTCAGTTCACCCCGTCCCCGGGTCTGATCACGCCGCCATCATCGCCACCCTACGGGTCCCGGCGGTCGACTGACCGCTGGTTCCCGAAATGTGGTCCCGGAGGACTATATCCCCCAGGATTACGGACTCTTGCGGATGACTTTGTGATTTGCCGCCTGCGCTACAGGCCGGACCACGATCTGGTCCAGGTTCACATGGTGGGGGGCCGTGACTGCATACCGGACGACGTCGGCCACGTCTTCGGCGGTCAACGGGTTCTCGACGCCCTGATAGACACTTTCGGCGGCGGTGCGGTCTCCACCGAGGCGGTTGAGGGAAAATTCCTCTGTCTGGACCATCCCAGGCGCAATTTCGATGACCCGGATGTTGTGCTCTGCCTCTTCCAGCCTGAGGGCCCCGGTCAGGGCGTGCTGGCCGAACTTCGCGGCGTTGTAGCCCGCACCGCCCTCATAGGCGACCAGCCCGGCGGTGGATGTGAGGTTCAGCACTGTGCCTTTGCCGTTGGCCCGGAGCATGGGCAGGAAGGCGCGTGTAAGTTTCATGGTTCCCAGGACATTGACTTCGAACATCCAGGTCCAGTCTTCTGTCTTTGCCTCCCCGACCTTGTCGGTGCCGCGGGCACCGCCGGCGATATTGACCAGTGTGTCCGCGCCTCCGGCCTCAGTGACCTCAGCCAGCAGCCGTGCGACGTCGGCGTCCTGGGTAATATCTGCCGGGACACCGACGGCGCCAGTCTCAGCTGCCAATGAGGCCAGCCTTTCCTCCCGGCGGGCTACCGCGAAAACGTTCCAGCCCTCCTTTCGCAGCGCACGGACCGTAGCCTCGCCTATCCCTGTGCTTGCCCCGGTAACAACTGCCGTCTTGTTCGGTGTCTCCTCAGTCATGGCACCACCCTAGCGGGATTGCGCGCTCCGCGATTCGAGTATGACCAGCTCCCGTGCGGGCCATGGAAGAGACCGTGAAACAATTGCTCCATGGCTCAAGCAAATCAGGGTACAGACACGCCCACCACTGCCCCTATTAACGTTCCCGACAAACCCGTGCTGGAAGGGCTGGAAGCTGCCCTCACGCAGCGCTGGCTGAACGAAGGTACGTACAAGTTCGATCCGCAGACAACGCGCGAACAGGTCTATTCCATAGACACTCCCCCGCCGACGGCATCAGGATCCCTTCACGTGGGCCACATGTTCTCGTACACGCAGACAGACGCGCTGGCACGCTATCAGCGGATGTCCGGCAAGAACGTCTTTTACCCCATGGGCTGGGACGACAACGGCTTGCCCACGGAACGCCGCGTGCAGAACTTCTATGGCGTGCGCTGCGATCCTGCCATTCCCTATAACGCCGACTACCGGCCGCCGGCCGTGCCAGCCAAGAACCAGCGCGATTTCGACGTCGTCTCGCGCCGGAACTTCATTGAGCTGTGTGAGGAACTGGCCGTTGAGGACGAGAAAGTCTTCGAGAACCTCTTCCAGACCCTGGGGCTGTCCGTCGACTGGAACCTCACCTACCGGACCATTGACGACAACTCCCGCGCCGTCTCCCAGCGTGCTTTCCTGGCCAACCTGACTGCCGGTGACGCCTACATGGCCGAGGCTCCTACTCTGTGGGACGTGACCTTCCGCACTGCTGTGGCACAGGCTGAGCTGGAAGACCGCGAGGTGGCCGGCGCGTACTACCGCTACCCGTTCTTCACCGAAGACGGCGAAAAGATCTACATCGAGACCACGCGTCCGGAACTTCTGGCCGCGTGTGCCGCGCTGGTGGCAAACCCCGACGACGAGCGCTACCAGCCGCTGTTCGGCAAGAAGGTCACCTCTCCCCTGTTCGGAGTGGAGGTGGAGGTCAAGGCCCATCACCTCGCCAGAGCGGACAAGGGTTCTGGCATTGCCATGGTCTGCACCTTTGGTGACCTGACCGACGTCACCTGGTGGCGGGAGCTGCAGCTGCCCACCCGCGCCATTGTTGGCCGGGACGGCCGGATCATCGGTGAGACGCCGGAATGGATCACCACAGAAGCCGGACGTGAAGCATTTGAAGCCATCTCCGGCAAGACGGTGTTCAGCGCCAAGGAATCGGTAGTGAAACTCCTTTCCGAGGCTGACCTGCTCGACGGCGAGCCGAAGAAGATCATGCACCCGGTGAACTTCTACGAAAAGGGCGACAAGCCCCTCGAAGTGGTGACCTCCCGCCAGTGGTACATCCGCAACGGCGGACGCGACGAGGACCGCCGCGAACGCCTCATCGCCCGCGGCCATGAGATCGAATTCCACCCCGCTTTCATGCGCTCACGTTACGAGAACTGGATCTCCGGGCTGAACGGAGACTGGCTGGTTTCCCGTCAGCGCTTCTTCGGCGTACCCATTCCCGTCTGGTACCCGCTGGATGCCGACGGCAACCCGCAGTATGACGCGCCGATCCTTCCGGCTGACGAGCAGCTGCCCGTGGACCCGGCAGCCGATGCGGCACCCGGTTACGAAGAAGCCCAGCGCGACGTCCCGGGTGGCTTCACTGGAGACGCAGACATCCTGGACACCTGGGCGACGTCCTGCCTGACGCCGCAGATCGTGGGCGGCTGGAGCCGGGACGAGGAACTCTTTGCCAAGGTCTTCCCCTTCGATCTCCGCCCCCAGGGCCACGACATCATCCGGACCTGGCTCTTTTCATCCGCCGTCCGTGCCGATGCCCTGCAGAACACCGCACCCTGGAAGCACGCTGCCATCTCCGGCTGGATCCTGGACCCGGAGCGGAAGAAGATGTCCAAGTCCAAGGGCAACGTCGTGGTTCCTACCGACATCCTGGAAGAGTTCGGCTCCGACGCTGTCAGGTACTGGGCTACGTCGGCCAAGCTGGGAGCGGATACGGCCTACGAGATCGCACAGATGAAGATCGGCCGCAGGCTTGCGATCAAACTGCTGAACGCCTCCAAGTTTGTCCTCAACCTTGGCGCAACCGAAAACTCCGTGGTTTCCGGCGACCTGTCAGTGCTGACCAACCCCGGGGTTGGTCTGCCCAACACGGAAAAAGCACCCGCGTCGGGAGCCCTGACCAACCCCTTGGACCGGGCAGTACTCGCGCAGCTTTCGGACGTGGTGCAGCAGGCCACCAAGGCTTTTGAGAACTACGACTACGCGCGCGCCCTGCAGATTACCGAGAGCTTCTTCTGGCAGTTCACGGATGATTACGTGGAGCTCATTAAGGACAGGGCCTACGGTGCGTCAGGGCCTACCGAACAGGCATCAGTTCTTGCTGCCCTCGCTACCTCCCTGGATACGCTGCTGCGCCTGTTCGCACCCTTCCTGCCCTTCGCAACCGAAGAAGTGTGGAGCTGGTGGCGCTCAGGTTCAGTTCACCGCGCAGCCTGGCCCTCCGCTTTGGAAATCTCCGACGGCGACACCACCATGCTCGCAACTGTGGGCACGGCACTGAGTGGAATCCGCAAGGCCAAGTCCGAGGCCAAGGTCAAACAGCGCACAGAGGTTCTTTCCGCAACGATCACCGCATCCGAGCGGCTGACAGCGCAACTGAGGGCCGGCCTTGGCGACCTGAAAGCTGCCTCCAATGCCCGGGAACTGACCCTCAAAGCCGCGAACGGTGAACTGACTGTGAGTGCCGTGGAGTTGGCTCCCGCTGAAGAGGTGCAGAAGGCCTAGGAGCTTCCAGAAGCTAATTCTGGGCAAAGGGGAAGCCCCATCAGCGTTTTGCCGTTGGTGGGGCTTCGACTTTTCGGCTGTCTGGTGACGTCTTTGACAGTCTGGCAAGATCCTCGGATTTTCAGGTCTTCCTACCCCGTCACTGGTAGTCTGCTTCTGACTTTGCCGAAGGCTGCGTCAGATGCATGTCACTGAATCTTTGGTTCTTACGTCCCGCTTCTTTCGAAGTGGGTAAACCTATTGTTGTCCCACGTTCCGGGATAAGCAAGGGCACCGGGAGAACTACAACAGGGTAGTTTTCCCGGTGCCCTTGGGTCAGCTTCAGTCGAACTCGGGGCGTTCCGTCCGGCTCCGCTTGAGCTCAAAGAAGTGCGGGAACGATGCAAGAGTGACCGTTGCGTCCCATAGCCGGCCGGCTTCCTCACTCCGCGGTATCCGCGTCAGGACCGGGCCAAAGAATGCGGTGCCGTTGAAGGCAACAACAGGGGTGCCGACGTCCTGGCCAACGAGGGAGATTCCGGCTTCGTGACTTGCACGCAATTGGGAATCGAAGTCATCCGAAGCGCCAGCATCGGCAAGAGCTGGCGGGAGGCCGCATTCTGCCAGTGCTTTGGTGATCACGAGCCCGTAGTCCTTCTCGCCGCCGTCGTGGATCAAGGTGCCCATTGCGTCATACAACGGCTTGATGACCTGAGCCCCATGCTGCTCGCTGGCGGCAATGATGACGCGGACCGGGCCCCACGCCTTGTCCATCAGTTCGCGGTAGCCGGCGTCAAGATCGCGGCCCTCGTTCAGGACGGCCAGGCTCATGACGTGCCATTCAGTCGCGATGTTGCGGACTTCCTCCACCTCACCGATCCACCGGGACGTGATCCAGGCGAAGGGGCAGACGGGGTCAAACCAGAAGTCGGCTTTACTGGCAATGGTTTCAGGCACAGTGAATCTCCTCGAAAAGGCGTCAGGGCATGGCGCGATACAGGCGCACGCTCAGCACAGCGAAGGCTTAGGCGGATTTATTCCGCCGTTTCGCCACCACGTCATGGGCGATCATGGTGGGTTGGCCCTTCTTGGAAACAACGTCGGCCGTAATGACAACGCTGGCGATGTCGTCCCGGCTGGGAAGATCGAACATCACGGGAAGCAGGACTTCCTCGAGGATGGCACGCAGGCCGCGGGCTCCGGTGCCCCGCTCCAAAGCTTGATCGGCGATGATGTTCAGGGCCTCGTCATCGAACACCAGCTCCACGCCGTCCAGCTGGAACATCTTCTGGTACTGCTTGATGAGGGCGTTCTTGGGGGTGGAGAGGATCTGGATCAGCGCCGAACGGTCCAGGTGGGAGACAGTGGTGATGACGGGGAGCCTGCCAATGAACTCCGGGATAAGTCCGAACTTCAACAGGTCCTCAGGCATGACTTCGCCGTAGGAGTCCACTTTGTTTTTGACCTCGTTCAGCGGGGCACCAAATCCTATGCCCTTGCGCCCGGAGCGGGAACCGATGATTTCCTCCAGCCCGGCAAAGGCGCCGGCGACGATGAACAGAACGTTCGTCGTGTCTATCTGGATGAACTCCTGGTGCGGGTGCTTGCGTCCGCCCTGCGGAGGAACTGAAGCGACAGTTCCTTCCAGGATCTTGAGGAGCGCCTGCTGCACGCCTTCACCGGAGACGTCACGGGTGATGGACGGGTTCTCGCTCTTCCGCGAGATCTTATCGATCTCGTCAATGTAGATGATGCCTTGCTCGGCCTTCTTGACGTCGTAGTCCGCTGCCTGGATCAGCTTGAGCAGGATGTTCTCGACGTCCTCGCCAACGTAGCCGGCCTCAGTCAGCGCCGTGGCATCGGCGACGGCGAACGGAACATTAAGCCGGCGTGCAAGGGTCTGCGCAAGGTAGGTTTTTCCGCAGCCGGTGGGACCGATCAGCAGGATGTTGGACTTGGAAATCTCGACGTCGTCATGGTGCACGCCTTCGGCAAGGCTTCCGCTCTTGGGCGCGTGCCCTGCCTGGATGCGTTTGTAGTGGTTGTAGACAGCCACTGCCAGCGATCGCTTGGCCGGCTCCTGGCCGATGACGTATTCCTGCAGGAAGTCGAAGATCTCGCGGGGCTTGGGAAGCTCGAAGCTGCCAAGATCAGCTACTTCCGCAAGTTCTTCCTCAATGATCTCGTTGCAAAGTTCAATACATTCGTCGCAGATATACACACCGGGCCCGGCAATGAGCTTGCGCACCTGCTTCTGGCTCTTTCCGCAGAAAGAACACTTCAGCAAATCGGTGCTCTCGCCAATCCGAGCCATATGGAAACCCCTTAGTATCTTGCTGCGAAAGCAGCTTTGCACCGGTTGTTGGAATTACCGACGTGCCTGAGACAAGCCCCGCCGTGACAACATCCACTCTAGGTCACATTGGGCCTGAAGGGTGGAAACCGAACGCCGATACGGGCCAAAAAAATCTGAACCGTACCGGCGTCGGGTGGAATTGCTACCGCGTGATGGCCTGCGGCTTGATCTTGCGTGAATCCAGGACCTGGTCGATAAGGCCGTAATTCATGGCCTCCTCTGCGGTGAGGATCTTGTCGCGCTCGATGTCATTGTTGACCTGCTCGGACGTCCGGCCTGAGTGGTGGGCGAGCGTATCCTCAAGCCAGGAGCGCATCCGCATGACCTCCGCGGCCTGGATTTCGAGGTCCGAAGCCTGGCCGCCCTGCCCGCCGGAGAGGGCAGGCTGGTGGATGAGGACCCGGGCGTTCGGCAGAGCGAGGCGCTTGCCCGGGGTTCCCGCGGCGAGGAGCACTGCTGCCGCGCTGGCGGCCTGCCCCAAGCACACGGTCTGGATCTCGGGACGGATGTACTGCATGGTGTCATAGATGGCCGTCATGGCCGTAAAGGAGCCACCCGGCGAGTTGATGTACAGCGTGATGTCGCGGTCCGGGTCGGTGGACTCGAGTACGAGCAGCTGCGCCATGACGTCGTCGGCGGAAGCGTCATCAACCTGGACGCCGAGGAAGATAATACGGTCCTCGAACAGTTTGGTGTAAGGATCCTGGCGCTTGAAGCCATACGGGGTGCGCTCTTCGAACTGCGGCAGTACGTAGCGGCTGGTAGGCAAATTACCGGCAGACGATCCGAAGTTGTAAGTCATTTCCATTGCTCCTGAATTCAGTTCTGTCTGTGCCGGTTAGTTCTGGGCGGTTCCGCCGCCACCGGCAACGGATCCGGCGTGGGCGGAGATTCTGTCGAAGAAGCCGTACTCCAGGGCCTCTACGGCGGTGAACCACTTGTCGCGGTCGTTGTCCTTGAGGATGGTGTCGACTGTCTGGCCCGTCTGCTCTGCCGTGAGTTCGGCCATGACCTTCTTCATGTGCAGAATGAGTTCCGCCTGGATCTTGATATCGGAGGCCGTGCCGCCGATGCCGCCTGAAGGCTGGTGCATCAGGATGCGGGCATTCGGTGTGGCGTAGCGCTTGCCCTTGGTACCTGAGGAGAGGAGGAACTGGCCCATCGAAGCCGCGAGGCCTGTAGCCACGGTGACAACATCATTCGGGATGAACTGCATGGTGTCGTAGATAGCCATGCCGGCGGTCACGGAGCCGCCGGGAGAGTTGATGTAGAGGTAGATGTCCTTATCGGGATCCTCGGCCGAGAGAAGCAGCAGCTGCGAGCAGATCGCATTGGCGTTCTCGTCACGGACCTCGGAGCCGAGCCAGATGATGCGCTCTTTCAGCAGTCGGTTGTAGATGTAGTTGTCCTGGGCGGCCGGATCAACAGTGGCCATTCTCGGAGCCGCGGATTGCTGTGACATATGTGCTTACCTCTCGCTGGTGACGGTGACGTCACTGAACGACATCACTGAACTTCACTACTTGGACACTAACCGTTTTCACGGACGTTTTGTTCTCAGGAATCGCACTGTTCGCTGACGGCGCATCGTACTCACGCAGTTGGTTCCGTGCGTCAAAACGGTGGTTAAAGGCGGCAGCCCCCGGATCAGGAATCCAGGGGCTGCCTTGCAACATTGCTTAGAACTTTACGGCTGCCGGGTCGTCGCTCGCGGCAACCTCGGTTGCCGGCGCTTCAGTCTCTTCAGCTTCTACAGCAGGTGCCTCTTCAGTACCGGGGCGCACGAAGTCGCTCAGGTCAACAGCCTTGCCGTCAGTGTCGGTTACCTCTGCCTGGCCCAGCACAACGGCCAGGGCCTTCCGGCGGCGGACCTCGGAAACCATCATGGGGACCTGGCCGCTCTGATCGATGATCTGGGCGAACTGGTTCGGGTCCATGCCGTACTGGCTGGCAGTGGTCACGATGTAGTCGATGAGCTCGTTCTGGCTGACGCCGACTTCTTCCTTGTCCGCAATGGCGTCAAGGATGATCTCGTTCTGGAAGGCCCGCTCGGTGTTGGCCTTTACTTCGGCGCGGTGCTCCTCGGTGTCGTGATCGCCTTCGCCGTGGGAGTTCTCAGCCTTGAAGTGGGCTTCGAGCTGCTCTTCAACTACGGAGTCCGGAACGGGAACCTCAACCAGCTCGACCAGCTTGTCCAGAACCTTGTCGCGGGCCTCTACGCCCTGCTCCACTACCTTGGACTCAGCTGCCTGCTTGGCCAGGTCCTCACGCAGCTCTGCAAGAGTGTCGAACTCCGATGCAAGCTGGGCGAAGTCGTCGTCGGCCTCGGGGAGCTCGCGCTCCTTGACGGACTTGACTACTACCTTGACCTGCGCGGCTTCACCGGCGTGGTCACCGCCAACGAGGGTCGTTTCGAAAATGGCATCCTCATCGGCGCTCAGGCCGGTGACGGCCTCGTCGAGGCCTTCGAGCATGGTGCCGGTTCCCACCTGGTAGGAAAGGCCGGAAGCGGAATCGACTTCGGCGCCATCAATGGTGGCTGTGATGTCGATGGTGAGGAAGTCACCATCAGCGGCCGGGCGGTCAACAGGCTTGAGCGTGCCGAAGCGGCCGCGAAGCTCGTCAAGGGCCTTGTCGACGTCGGCCTCCGAAGAAGCAGCGGCGGCAACCTCAACCTTGATGCCGGCGTAGTCCGGAAGTTCAACCTCAGGACGAACGTCAACCTCGGCGTGGAACTTCAGCTCGCCGTCCGTGGAGGACGGGTCCGGCACCTCGGTGATTTCAACCTCGGGACGGCTCAGCGGACGGATTCCCGACTCCTGAACAGCAGCCTGGTACCAGCCGTTGAGGCCTTCGTTGATGGCAGTCTCCAGCACGTAGCCGCGGCCAACACGCTGGTCGATCAGCTTGGACGGAACCTTGCCCTTACGGAAACCGGGGACCTGGATCTGCGAAGCGACAGTCTTGTATGCCTCTTCGATGCTGGGCTTCAATTCCTCAAAAGGGACCTCAACATTGAGCTTGACCCGTGTAGGGGTGAGGTTCTCGACAGCGCTCTTCACAGTCTAAGTACTCCTGGTTTTTGTGGGATGGGGTTCTGCGAACTCAAGGTCCTGTCCGGCCGTCGGCCGGGACTGCAGAGTCGGGGTGACAGGATTTGAACCTGCGACTTCCTGCTCCCAAAGCAGGCGCTCTAGCCAAGCTGAGCTACACCCCGTTAGTGCACAGGACAGTCTACGGGGATTTTGGCCAGGAATGCACATTTGACACTTGGGGCATGAATTAGGTTTAGTTGTATCCGGCTTGAAGAAGCCACCGGAAAGATCTGCGAGAATAGCTACAGAGGCTGTTGTTGCGCCTTCCCGGGGACGTAGCTTAATGGTAAAGCCTCAGTCTTCCAAACTGATTACGCGGGTTCGATTCCCGTCGTCCCCTCCAGTTGCCAACACCCTGGTCCCCGGACCAGGGTGTTTCTTTTTGTTCTCCTCGTCCCACCAAGCAAGTACGCGGGTGCCGTAGAAAGTGAGCCACTTGGACGGCTGGCCAGGAGGCACGTCGACCTCGAACCACGCCCGGCCCGGATGACGGCGTTCCTGCAGCCAGGTACCGTCGGGACGGCGGGCTGCGCGGATCACCTCCATGGCTTCTGCGAGCCGCGGATCGGGTGCTTTGCCATCATGCAGCGCCGCCGAGCGAAAGTAGTCCGCGGCATTGAGCACGCTGTAGAACCAGCGGAACGGGTACGCAAACATGGTGACCCAGGGGCCGACGAACTCACCTGTGGACAGGGTGCGAAGCAGCCGCCGCTCCAGCAAGTACTCCTCACCGGCTCGACGCGCCTCGCGATATGCATCGCTGCCGCCAGTCACGGCCTCAAAATCCAGCAGGCCCTTCAGCGAGTTAAGCGTGGAATGGAAGGAGGAGCGGGTAGAGCCCTCCATCCACTCGCAGTTCCAGCCGCCGTCGGCCATCCGGTGGTCGAGAAACCACTCGGCCACCCCGGAGACATCGGCCCCGAGCCAGAGGCCGTTTGAAAGTGTGAACGCATTAATGCAGCAGTCCACCTCGCCGCCCCAATACGGGAGGTTGTCGTACTCCCAGCGGCTGTTGGCCGCCAGCAAGCGGGCTGTACCGGCAAGAGCGCCGGCATCCAATCCCCAGTCCCGGAGCGTGTTGAGCGCATAGGTCGTCGCGGTCCACGGCTGCCCTGCATCCTCAGCAGCCTCGGGCCCGTTGAAGTCGAAGTCCTTGGGGTAGTACGCCCCGCCGGCCCATTGGCCGTCCGGATCCTGCAGCGCCAGCAGCCGCGCTCCGAAACCCTCTGTAGCGATCCGGGCCCGGGTTGCCCGCCAAACGTCCGGAGGTGCGTCCAGAAGGTCGCGCTCCACCTGCCACCGCAGCGCCGGGTCGGCGTCGAGCAGCCAGTCGAGAAGGGCTGGGTCGAGAGCCATCGTTGACAGGCTACCTCAACCGGTTTGTTGGCAGACAGGGCACCAATAGAGTTTTCTGGCCGAGAGTTCCGTCATGGCTATGGGCGTCCCGCAGACCCGGCACTCGAGGCCCTGGCGGCGGTACGTGAAGTGGGCCTCCTCCTGATCCGGCAGGAGACTGGGCCCAGCGGACCAGTACGCGGAAGGCGTGGTGATGATTCTCCCGTCACGGGCCCCGTCGGACATCACCGACACGGCGTCGTCCCACAAATCCGCAGCAGCGGCAGGCGTCAGCGACGTCCCTGGCAGCCAAGGGTTTAGCCGCCCTCTGAAGAGCAGTTCCGCCCGGTAGACATTTCCGACGCCGGCAATCACCTTTTGGTCCATGAGTAACGCCGCAATGGGGGTTCGCCTGGCCAGCACGCCACGGATGAAGGTTTCCTTGTCCCCCGGCAGGTTCCGCAGCGGGTCAGGGCCCAGCCGCTTGAGTACAGCGGCGAGGTCCTCCCCCGTAATGACGGCACACGTTGTGGCTCCCCTGAGGTCGGCCCAGCCGTGGCTGTCCACCAGCCGCACCCTGACGGCGCCTACCGGTTCCGGCGGGCCGGCATATATGACGGGAGCGTCGTCGTCGAACACTTCCTGCTCTCCCACCGTACGGGGAGCACCGATACTGGAGGCGCCACGGAAGGAATCATCTCCACCAAAGTTCCAGGCCCCGTACAGGCCCAGGTGGACGTGCAGGAAAAGGCCATTGCTGAACTCGAGGAAGAGATGCTTTCCGTGAGCGTGCGAAGCGGAGAGCCTGTGTCCGTCCAGGAGCCTGGCACCGGCGGAGAACCTTCCCTGGGGGCTGCTGACGCTGAGCTGTTTTCCCAGGAAGATGTCCCGAAACTGCCGGGCGAGGCGGTGTACCGAATGCCCCTCGGGCACTAGTCGATGACCTCACCGGTGGTCTCGTAGGCCGCGATCTTCGAGATTCTGCGGACGTGCCGTTCGTCGTTGCTGAAAGGTTCCTTGAGGAATGCCTCAATGAGCGCGGTGGCTTCCTCGACGCTGTGCTGGCGCCCACCGACTGCGACGACATTCGCGTCATTGTGTTCGCGCGCCAGGGTGGCGGTGGAGTGGTTCCAGGCCAGTGCGGCCCTCACGCCCTTGACCTTGTTTGCCGCGATCTGTTCACCGTTCCCGGAACCGCCCAGGACAATCCCGAGAGCGTGGACACCCGCCTGCTGGTCTGCAACAACAGCCAGGGCTGCATTGATGCAGAAGGACGGGTAATCGTCGAGTGCGTCGTAGACCTTGGGTCCGTGATCCACTACGTCATACCCCTGGGAGGTGAGGTGGCGTACGAGGTGGGCGCTGAGCTCCATACCGGCGTGGTCTGTGGCGATATGAACCCGCGGAAATGAAGGGGATGTGGTCACGGCGTTGTCCGTTCTGGTCGTGAGCACCGGGAAGCATCCGGGCTGTCTGGGGGTTGAAGCTAAGACTACTAGGAACGGCCCTCACCCCGCGCGCGTGCGGCAACTCGTGACAACACCTCGGCCAGCCTCTGCGCGGAATCCGGATTGCCGCCACTGACAACTGCCCTTTGTCCGTCAGTCTGCTTCAGCACCACAGCCGGACCGCTGCTGACCAGCACCGCTGTAGTGTCCCCGTGACTCCGGTATCCCCATCCCCCGTATTCGGCGGCCCGTACATCGGAGGCGGCGGCAGAGGAAATTGTGGCTGCGGGAACGTTCATCACGCGGACGAAACCCGCCACAAAGACCCGAAGCCCGCTCCTGTCTGCAGTGACCCGCGCAAACAGAAAGGCTGCCAGCACCGCCGCCACCGCCACCAGCAGGCCGCTAAGCCATGGGAGGGCCAGCGCAATCAGCGACGCCGGGAACAGCGTGGCCACTATGAGCATCACAAAGACCGAACTGCGGGCATGGACCCAAAGCCTGACATTGTCGCGGGCCAGATCAGGATCGAGTTGCTGCTCCAGGGCCTGTTCCAGCGCACGGTCATCATCAACCGACCACTGCTCATCTGCCTTGAAGACAAAGCCCACCACAACACCCATGGCAAGGGCAAAACCGCTTCCCATCGCGAGTACTATGGCGTCCACCTGCGCCGCGCGGGCGTCAGCCACGCCTGCCTGGCCAACCAGTACCGCAGCAAGGACAGCGGTGATGAACAGGCTCAGTGCGATACCTGTTCCCATCATGATCCGGCGCATGAGCACGGGCCTGGAGACGGGGACGGCCTGCAGCAGGACCAGCCAGCTGATGATCACAATAAGGCCTCCACCCACCCCCACAAACGCCGGAAACGGCGCAAAGCCCGTAACGCCGTCGGACGTCCACAGAACGGCTAAGGGTTCAGGGAGGTCAGGACGGAGGAGAACGGCGCACACCACGAATGCCACGGCCAGTAACACCGGAAATCCCAAAGCGAACCTAAGAGCCTTGGCATCCACAGCCTCACGGAACGTTCCCATAGTTCAACGCTACCCCTGCCGGCGGGCGTGTGAGCTGTGTAACTTGCCAACGCTGCACTAAATGAAAGAATGACTTCACAGTGCATGGTGGAGGCAGTTTCCCACCGGCAGCCGCAACCTTTTTGGAGGCAACACTTTGCCAGGTATGAACCTGACGCGCGCCGAAGCGCGCGAGCGCGCCGATCTGATCACCGTCGAGTCGTACGAAGTCAGCTTGGACCTGACGAAAGGGGACAAGGTCTTCGGCACCACCACCGCCGTGAAATTCACTGCAATACCCGGTTCGTCCACCTTTATCGATGCAGTGACGGAGACTGTCCACAGTGTCATGCTCAACGGGCTGGCCCTGGATCCTTCCGTTGTGGCTGACGGTGTCCGGATCCAGCTCCCCGAACTTGCGGAGCGGAACGAACTCCTGGTTGTTGCGGATGCGCCCTACATGAACACGGGCGAAGGCCTCCACCGTTTTGTCGATCCGGTAGACAACGAGGTCTACCTCTACACGCAGTTCGAGGTCCCGGATTCACGGCGAATGTTCGCTGTATTCGAACAGCCAGACCTCAAAGCGAGCTTTACGTTCACTGTCACGGCCCCTTCGCACTGGAACGTGGTTTCCAACTCCCCCACACCAGCCCGGGTGGAAACCATCCCGGCCGTCGACGGGGGCGCCCGGTCCGTGTGGGAATTCGCCCCGACACCGCGGCTGTCCTCCTACGTCACTGCCCTCATCGCCGGGCCGTACCAGTCAGTCAGCAGCGAGGTGAAGAGCTCTGACGGCAGGGTGGTCCCCCTGGGTATCTACGCCCGGAAATCGCTGATGCAGTACCTCGACGCCGATAACATCTTCGACCTGACCCGGCAGGGATTCGAGTTTTTCGAAACCCAGTTTGGCTGCCCGTATCCCTTCGACAAGTACGATCAGCTCTTTGTTCCCGAATTCAATGCCGGAGCCATGGAGAACGCCGGCGCGGTGACCATCCTGGAGGGGTATATCTTCCGAGGCAAGGTGACCGAAGCGCAGGTGGAGCGCCGTGCCATCACTGTCCTGCACGAACTGGCGCACATGTGGTTTGGGGACCTCGTGACCATGCGGTGGTGGAACGATCTGTGGCTGAACGAGTCCTTCGCCGAGTACATGTCCCATCTCGCGGCGGTGGAGAACACCAAGTTCGACCGTGCCTGGACCACGTTCGCTTCGGTGGAGAAATCCTGGGCGTACCGTCAGGACCAACTGCCCACAACGCACCCCATTTTTGCCGAAATCAACGACCTGCAGGACGTTGAGGTGAACTTCGACGGCATCACCTACGCCAAGGGAGCGTCGGTACTGCGCCAGCTGGTGGCCTGGGTAGGCCCGGAACAGTTCATGGCTGGTGTGCGGGAGTACTTCCGTAAGCACGCCTGGCAGAACACTGAGCTCAGCGACCTGATGGCAGAGCTGGAGACGGCCAGCGGGCGGGATCTGGACACCTGGGGCCGGCTCTGGCTGGAAACGGCTGGAGTGAACACGCTCAAGCCCGAACTTGAAGTCGACGGTGAAGGGGCTATCACCTCATTCGCCATCCTCCAGTCAGCTGTTGAGGACCGGCCCACCATCCGGCCGCACCGGCTGGCGGTGGGGTTCTACAACCTCACCGACGCAGGCAAGCTTGAGCGGGTCCACCGCGAAGAGCTCGACGTGGACGGCGAGCGCACGGAGGTTTCCGGCCTGGCCGGTTTGCAGCAGCCTGACCTCATCCTGCTGAACGACGATGACCTGGCCTATGCCAAGGTCCGTCTGGACCCTAAATCCCTGGGCACGGCCACAGGACATCTCAAGGACTTCAGCGAGAGCCTTCCGCGCACCCTGGTCTGGGGTTCAGCCTGGGATGCCGCCCGCGACGGCGAAACCCCCGCCCGCGGTTACGTTGAGCTGGTTCTCGCCAACATCGCTCAGGAATCGGACTCGTCGGTCATCCTGGTCCAGTTGCGCCAGCTCGCCACTACGTTGAACTTTTACGTGGCAGAAGCCCACAAGGAAGCAACGGCAATTTCGGCAGCGGATCGGCTGTGGGAACTCGCAGGTGCTGTACCGCCGGCCTCGGACGCCCAGCTGCAGTTCGTCAAGTCCTACGCCCTCCTCGCCAGGAGCGCCGGGCAGCTGGACACCGTTGCCGGGCTGCTGGACGGTTCCGTGGTCCTTGACGGGCTTACCGTTGACCAGGACCTCCGTTGGGAGCTCCTGGCTTCGCTCGTTGCCGGTGGCAGGGCTGATCAGGACCGGATTGATGAGGAACTTGACCGCGACAACACCTCCAGCGGCCAGAACGCAGCAGCACTGGCCAAAGCGGCCATTCCCACCCCGGAAGCAAAAGCGGCGGCCTGGGATTCGATCATGGTCAAGGGAGAGCTCTCCAACGCCTTGCAGGCCTCCGCTGTTGCCGGCTTCTCCCGGGTCCTGGACTCCTCGCTCCTCGAGCCGTACGTGGAGAAGTATTTCGACGCCGTCCCCGGCATCGTGGCATCCCGCACCCACGCGCTGGCTCAGCAGATCGTCGTCGGGCTCTACCCCTCCCAGCTGACGACGCAGGCGACGGTGGACAGGACGGACGAGTTCATTGCCGCCCTTCCCGAGGAAAGCGCTGCACTCAGGCGCATGATGCTCGAAAACCGCGACGCCGTGGCCCGGGCACTGCGCGCCCGTAAGGCTGATGAGGGTTAGGACATGACATTGGCTGAGCACCGCTATTCCGTCACTGTCCGCTGGACGGGCAACCTGGGCACCGGGACATCCGCCTACCGGGCGTATTCCCGCGACCACGACATCCGGATTGAGGGGCTGCCCGTTCTGAAGGGTTCGGCAGACCCAACGTTCCACGGGGACAGGACCCGCTACAACCCTGAACAGCTGTTACTCACCGCACTGTCACAGTGCCATATGCTTTCATTCCTTCACGTGGCGGTGAAGCGCGGGGTCGTGGTGACGGCCTACGAGGACCATGCCCATGCCATGATGCGCCTCAACCGGGACGGCAGCGGCCAGTTCGAGGAGGCCACCCTCAATCCCCACGTGACCACAGCTGAAGCTACGCTCGACGGGCTGTTGGCGGACATGCATCACGAAGCCAACCAATTGTGCTTCATCGCAAGGAGCGTGAACTTTCCTGTTCGGCATTCCCCAACTTCCGAGGTCGCCGCTGCCTAGCCGTCAATACACCCGGCTCTGGCCCGCAGTAAGCAGGCTGGCTATCAGACGGCGTTCAGTCGCGGGACTGAGCCCGGCTTTCCGCTCCCTGGCCAGTCCGCGGCTCCGTTCATCCTCGAGCGTGTCACGAAGGGTGTCCTGCCAGGGCCTCAGGGTCAGCCCGCGGGCAACGGCGGCTGAGTTGCTGCGGGCAGAGTGTCCTTCATAGTCCGGCGGCAGCCACAGCGGCAGCGAGTCCTCACCGGCCCAGGGAGCAACTCCTTCATTGACGAGCCAGTCTTCGGAGGCTTTGACTGTATCTGTGGCACCAGTCAGCCCTTGCGATTCCTCGATGTACTCCCGGAAGGGGACCACGGCGCCAACCGCATTCAAGGTTTCCGTAATCCCCTGCCGGGCTGCATAAAGGATCCACGCGGCGAGATCCCTGACGTCGATAATCTGGGTGGCGGCCTCGGGAATGTCCGGCACTAAAACGGGCCCGGTGCGCTCGGCGGCGGCCCGCGCAAACCGGGCAGGCCAGTACCCGTAGCGGTCGGTTTCGTCGCCTGGCCCGCTGATCAGGCCTGCCCTGCAGAGATGGGCCGGACGCATCCTGAGGGTCAGCGCCTCGATGGCGGACTTGGCCTCTCCATAGACTTCGGGAGAGAATGGTGTGCCGTCGGGCAGCGGGTCCAGCAGCCTCGCGTCCTCACCGGCTCCCGGTACTGAATGATCTGCATAGACTGAGCAACTCGACACAAACGTCCAATGCGCAGCCCGGTCCCCCAACGACTCCAAGGCGGCCCCCGCGTGCTGCGGATCGCGTGCCACGTCGATGACTGCGTCCCATTCCCGGGCGGCTTCAGCGTAGGCGGCAGCTCCTTCGCTGCGGTCCGCTGTGATCCAGTGGGCGCCGGCCGGGGGTGCCGCGGTTGAGCCCCGTGCCAGGCACGTCACGTTGTGGCCGCCTGCCACTGCTTGCCGGGCAATTTCCGCCGAAAGGAACGCTGTACCGCCAAGAATCAGGATGCGCATGTGGCCACGCTACGGCGCTAGTGTTGAAAGTAACCAGAGTTTATGCGCCGGGTGAACACCGATGAAGTCCGGTAGAAATAACGCCCTGGAAGTAACCCGGCAACAGCCGGTCTGCAGTGAGGAGCACATCCACAGATGTACAGCACGTTGTCGATCGCACCGCCCCTTACGTCCGCCACGGACGGAATCAGCGTTCCGGGAATTGTGATCAGTCTGGGTGTTGGCGTCGCCGTCTGGCTGGCGGCGACCTTCGTGATTTCCAGGATCTCCCGACGGGTCGCCTCCGGGAGCACTTTCTTCAAGAAGCCCCATTTCCGGTGGGTGGCGCCGGCATTGCGTGCCCTGGACCATGAGCGGCGTGTGCAGCGGGCAAACACCATCGGTTCCCTGCTCAACAGTGTGGTAGGGGTGCTGGTCGCAACCATCACTACCATGTATGTGCTCCGCAACCTGGATATCGACATCGCCCCCCTGCTGACGAGTGTTGGCATCCTGGGTATCGCCATAGGCTTCGGCGCCCAGCAGCTGATCCGTGACTTCCTCGCCGGGATCTTCATCACCATTGAGGACCAGTACGGAATCGGTGACGTCATCGAGACCAGCGAAGTGGTGGGCACAGTGGAGTCCATGGGCTTGCGGATCACCAGGGTTCTCGCCGAGGACGGCACCATCTGGTACCTGCGCAATGGCGAGATCCTCCGGGTAGGCAACCGCTCCCAGGGGACGTATGTGCCCCCGGCGTCGCAGCCGGAAGTTGCAGACGACGATGAAGCACCAACCCAGCAGAAAGCCGGAGAGTAGTTATGACCAATCCATCCGTCGAGCCCGGAAAGCCGAAGATGCTGATGCAGAACGATCCGTTCAGCCAGCCAGGCTACACTGACAACTTTTATGATGCCGTAGGGGGCCACGACACGTTCGTGAAGCTCATTGACGTCTTCTACGACGGCGTTGCAACCGACCCGATCCTGCGGCCCATGTATCCCGAAGAGGATCTTGGACCGGCCAAGCGCCGCTTCCTGATGTTCCTGGAACAGTATTGGGGCGGGCCCACCACCTACGGCGAGGAACGCGGCCACCCCAGGCTCCGGATGCGGCACATGCCATTCAGCGTCACTCCTGAAGCGAAGGACCGGTGGCTGCTCCACATGAGGACGGCCGTTGACTCCCTCGAACTTCCGCCGTTATACGAAAATACCCTGTGGGACTACATGGAGCGCGCCGCACTGTCCATGGTGAACAGCCCTTCCGGCAACGGACCCTCACAAGCCTAGAGGGTCAGAGCCCGAGTCCAGCGCCGCTCCGGGCAAGGACGTGGCCTCTGGGGCTGCTGAGCCTGAACCAGCGCCCGGCACGGTAAAGCTGGTGCTCACCGCTGCCGAGAAAACCCAGAGTCAGGGCGGCGAAGGCCGCTCCGGTGGGGAGTCCACCGGCTCCGGGAAGATCACGTCCCCAGACCGATGCCCTTGCATTGTTGACTATCAGCGCACCGGGCTTATCCGGGACAATCTGCGCGACCTCGGCCATCCCGGCTTGTGCGGCATCTTTCAGCGCAGAGTCTGTCAGTGAGCCCAGCAGCTCCCAGCCGCTCCGCGGCGCGCCGACCCCCGCCCAGGACTCGGTGACCGTCGACGGCGGAACGGGGAGTTCGACGTCGGACTCGCCTGCCCGTGCCAGACGGTCAAGGACCGCTGCGAGCGTGACAGTAACGTCAGCCTGGGCTGGCTCCGCCAAAGCCATAGTGCGCAGGCCGAGGATGGTGGGCGTGGCTTCGCCGAGCAGTCTCGGCCGCAATACGCACACATACGCAGCAAGCACCGAGCCGGACGCCTGCAGCCGGATGGCGCCGTCGTCCACCGCCTTTGCGCGGGTCACGTACGTGCGGAGGTCCGCCAGATCCTGGGGATCGGCGAAGCGGAAGGGCTGGGTGAGAACATCTGACACCTTAAGGACTCTACCGCCAGCTGTCCGGTTGAGCAGTACCGGGGTGACGTCTAGAGTCAAATCATGACTGAAGCGGAAGCCGGATTGCAGGCGTTGCCCACGCAGGACCCCACCACCTCCTTGATCGAACTTCTTGATCTCGGCGAACTCGAAGGTGCCCGGACGGATGAGGACATCTTTATGGGCCCGTCACAACGGCAGCCGGGGCAACGTGTTTTTGGCGGCCAGGTTCTGGCCCAATCGCTCATTGCCGCAAACCGCACCGTGGATCCGGCCCGCCACGTGCATTCGATGCACGGTTATTTCCTCCGCCCGGGGGATGCAAACCAACCCATCACTTTCGGGGTGCAGCGCCTCCGCGACGGGAGGTCGTTCTCGGCGCGGCGTGTCCACGCTTACCAGGACGGCACACCGATCCTCTCGATGATCGCCTCCTTTCAGGAAGACGATGAAGGCCTTGACCACCAGTCCGAGATGCCGCTGGGGATTCCGGAACCTGAGTCGCTGCCCAGCACCGCCGACCTTCTGGGCAAGTACGATCATCCCGTAGCGCGGCATTGGGCCTACGAGCGTCCCATAGACATCCGGCATGTGGACCCCGCACTGTACGTGTCAGCCAACGGCACCAAGGAAGCCAGGAATGCGGTCTGGATGAAAACGTTCGGTCCCATGCCCGACGACGCCAACATGCACCGGGCTGCCCTCGCTTACGCCAGCGATTACACCATCCTGGAATCGATCCTGCGCAAGCACGGCCTGAGCTGGGTCACCCCAGGCATGAGTGTCGCCAGCCTTGACCATGCCATGTGGTGGCACCGCCCCGTACGGGTTGACCAGTGGCTGCTCTACGTGCAGGAGTCTCCCAGCGCCCAGGGTGCCCGCGGCCTGGCCACCGGCAAGATCTTCGACAGGGAAGGCCGGCATGTTGCCTCAGTGGCACAGGAAGGCATGGTCCGGATCCCCACGGACCTGAAGAACAAGGTGGTGGGTGCTGTCCAGTCCAAAGTTCTCAAGCACCAGATGCGCAAAGCCGAACGGTAAAACAGCCAGGCAACAGCGTGAGCAAAACGAAAGGCCGGCTTGGCGGATGATACCCGCCAAGCCGGCCTTCTTCGTTTCAGGACTTTTCCTTTGGGGATCAGTCGCGGGTGAGGCGCCGGTGAGTCACACGGTGCGGCTTCGCAGCATCGGGACCGAGCCGCTCCACCTTGTTCTCCTCATAGGACTCAAAGTTGCCCTCGAACCAGTACCACTTGGACGGGTTCTCCTCATCGCCTTCGTAGGCCAGGATGTGGGTCGCCACCCGGTCGAGGAACCAGCGGTCGTGCGAGACGACCACGGCGCAGCCAGGGAATTCCAGGAGGGCGTTCTCAAGGCTGCTGAGCGTTTCGACGTCGAGGTCGTTAGTGGGCTCGTCAAGGAGCAGAAGGTTTCCACCCTGCTTGAGGGTCAGAGCCAGGTTCAGACGGTTACGCTCACCGCCGGAAAGCACTCCTGCTTTCTTCTGCTGGTCCGGGCCCTTAAATCCGAATGCTGCCACGTATGCCCGGGAGGGCATTTCGACGTGGCCTACCTGGATGTAGTCCAAACCATCGGAAACTACCTCCCACAGGGTCTTGTTGGGATCGATGCCGCCGCGGCTCTGGTCCGCATAGGAAATCTTGACGGAGTCACCGATTTTGAGGTCGCCGCCGTCGAGGGGCTCAAGCCCCACGATCGTCTTGAACAGGGTGGTCTTACCCACGCCGTTGGGTCCAATGACACCGACGATGCCGTTGCGCGGCAGTGAGAAGGACAGCCCGTCAATGAGGGTCCGGTCCTCGAAGCCCTTCTGCAGGTTCTTCGCTTCGAGCACCAGGCCACCCAGGCGTGGTCCCGGCGGAATCTGGATCTCTTCGAAGTCGAGCTTGCGGGTCCGGTCAGCTTCCGCTGCCATTTCCTCGTACCGGGCCAGGCGGGCCTTCGACTTGGTCTGGCGGCCCTTGGCGTTCGAGCGGACCCACTCAAGCTCTTCGGTCAGTCGCTTGGCCTGCTTGGCGTCCTTTTTGCCCTGAACTTCCAGGCGCGCACGCTTCTTCTCCAGGTAGGTGGAGTAGTTGCCTTCATACGGGTACAGGTGGCCGCGGTCCACTTCGGCGATCCACTGGGCCACGTGGTCCAGGAAGTAACGATCGTGGGTTACGGCGAGAACAGCGCCATGGTAGTTGGAAAGGTGCTGCTCAAGCCACAGCACACTCTCGGCGTCGAGGTGGTTGGTGGGCTCATCGAGAAGCAGCAGGTCAGGCTTCTGCAACAGCAGCTTGCACAAGGCCACGCGGCGGCGCTCACCACCGGAAAGGAGCGTCACGTTGGCGTCCGCTGGCGGGCACCGCAGAGCATCCATGGCCTGTTCCAGCTGTGAATCCAGGTCCCAGGCGTCGGCAG
Source organism: Arthrobacter sp. (assembly GCF_031179985.1). GTDB lineage: Bacteria > Actinomycetota > Actinomycetes > Actinomycetales > Micrococcaceae > Arthrobacter. Next base: position 119,811 of record NZ_JAPSHJ010000001.1, read on the forward strand.
CGTCAATCGCTTCCTGCAGGTGGCCCATTTCCTCAAGCAGGGAGTCATAATCGGCGTCGGGGCTGGCCATTTCCTCGGAGATGGCGTTGAAACGCTCGATCTTTCCGATGATTTCGCCTACGCCCTCCTGGACATTGCCGAGCACTGTCTTCTCTTCGTTCAGCGGCGGTTCCTGAAGCAGGATGCCCACGGAGTAGCCCGGGCTAAGCCGCGCTTCGCCGTTGGAGGGTGTGTCCAGACCCGCCATGATCTTGAGAATGGTGGATTTACCGGCGCCGTTGGGGCCGACCACACCGATCTTGGCTCCGGGAAAGAACGACATGCTGACGTCGTCGAGAATGAGCTTTTCGCCAACAGCCTTACGGGCCTTGGTCATTGTGTAGATAAATTCCGCCATGGTTCCAAATCTAGTGGGTCGGCCCGGATAACTCACATTCGGGACGGTTCCAGGACACGGAAGGAATCAGGCGCACAGACGGTTCAGAGCTGTGTGCCTGCGAAGCATTTGCCGGTAGACAGCACGGGCAGAATGACCACCGTGACCTTTCCCTCACGTACTTGGCCGATCACGCAGTCCTTATCCTGAAGCACCGCAGCTTCTATCGCATCAACTTCCAGGCCTGTAGGAGTCTGGCTTGCTGACACCTCCAATGCGGACGACGACACCCCTGCCGCAGTCAGCGTTGCAAGCATCTGGTCCCTCGTGGGTTTTGCCGAACCGGCAGCAAGATTCGTGAGGGCCTGTTCAACCTTGTCCCTCACGAGGGCCGTGGCGGGCGCCAGGGCCACGGGAGTAGGAGCGGGGGCCGCGGAGCCTCTGCCCGAGGGGGAACCAGCGTTCGACGTGGCGGAGTCTCCAGGAGAAGCCGGGTCGCCCAGATCCGTACCCGCGGGGGGCGTGCAGGCAGAAGATGCGACGAGGACGAGGAAGGCCAGAACTGCTGCGCGCTGATGGCGTGCGGGCAGGATACGAGGGGTTGGCGTACGACGGGTTGGCCTCAGAGGTTTAATCGCTCGCATCACCTTGCCATTCTGCCATGCGGTTCGCGCCCCTTTCGGCACCCCGGCGTCCTGCGCACGGCGACGCCGCTGCAGCTGCGGCGCCGCCTTTCACCGAGGCTGCCCTGCCACACCGTGACACAGTGATCCTGCCCTTTATCAGGCCGCCACGCCCGTCAGCTCGCCAGTACTGGAATCAACGACGAGGAGTTCTCCGCTTTCCTCATCGACGAAAACCGAGGGTGGTTCATCCATCCCTGTCGGCACCTCGGAAGTGTCGCCGGGTTCGCGTTCCGGGCCGTCGTAGTCCGGCTCTGCAGCGAATTCGCGTGACGCACGCTCGGAATCTCCCTCAGGGGCAATCTGCACAGTCTGGTTACTGGATTGTCCATTTTGCCCAGAGGTCCGGATGAAGTTGGCTGAACCCCACATGAGGTCGTGGCCGACGGATTCGGCGTCAATTTCCGCCACGTGGTAGATACGCCCCTCCTTCTCCCAACTGCGCATTTTGAGACGGCCAACAACAATGACGCGCTGCCCCTTTTTGATACTGCAGGCCAGGTTGCCTGCCAGTTGCCGGTACCCCTGCACAGTGAACCAGTTGGTATTGCCGTCCACCCAGGCGCTGGTGGCGCGGTCAAAGCGGCGGTCCGTGGAGCCAATCCGAAAGGATGCGGTGGCCGTTCCGCCGGGCGTCGTTGAAGTCTTGATCTCGGTGGCCACGAAGCCACGGACCGTGATGTTGTCAGTCATGGTGATGTCCTGTCTCGAAGTGTGCTGCCCAAGCGGGCAGTTCCAGCTTTACCGAGGGCGTCAGCCGCGGCGAGGGACCAACGTGGCTATGTGCAAAACTCCGCCCACCAGAGAGTGTTGGGTACAACTGAAAATCGCATGGGACAGCTGGCGGTTTCCGAGCGCAAGTCACTGTAAACTTTTTGAGTTGCCTCTTGGACAGCCTCGAGGAAACATACTGCCCCAGTAGCTCAGGGGATAGAGCAGCGGCCTTCTAATCCGCCGGTCGGGGGTTCGATTCCCTCCTGGGGCACAGGAAGGAGGCTCTGGCCTGTGAAAACACAGGCCAGAGCCGATTCCGTTGAAATACGTTCGTGCCTCCGTCGTCCAACCAGGAGCTGCCTCTAGTGAAATCGGCTGCTCCCGAACTGACCGCGCGGAAACCCTCGGCCGCTTTGTACGCTGCAGGTTTTGTGACCGCTTTCGGCGCCCACAGCATAGCCGCCGGAATGGGGGCGCAAAGCGAAAACATCGGCCTGACCTTACTTAACCTGGGTATCCTCCTCGCTGTCTACGACATCTCGGAGGTATTCCTCAAACCAGTCTTCGGGGCGCTCAGCGACCGGATCGGCACGAAGCCCGTTATTGTCGGGGGTCTCCTGGCCTTTGCCGCACTCTCACTTACCGGGCTGTGGGGAGCCGATCCGCTCATGCTGGGTCTAGCCCGTCTCGGGCAGGGAGCAGCTGCTTCGGCCTTCTCCCCCGCGTCCTCCGCCATGGTTGCCAGACTGACCCGAGGAAAGAATGCCGGAACATTTTTCGGCCGTTACGGTTCCTGGAAGAGCCTGGGATACGTCATCGGGCCGCTGCTGGGAGCCGGCTTGATTCTCGCCGGCGGTTTTGCACTTTTGTTTGCCGCATTGTCAGTACTGGCAGCTGCCACTGCCGTGTGGGTTGTAGTGGCTGTACCCAACCTTCCGCCACTTCCCCGGCAGCGTTACACAATGCTGGATCTGGCACGTCAGGCCACGGAACGGCGGTTCCTCGTTCCAACACTGGTGCTGGCGGCGTCGACGTCGGCGCTCGGTGCAGCGATCGGGTTTCTTCCCGCACTGGCTACCCGCCATGGTCTTGATCCCCTTGCCGGCACTGCTGCAGTCAGCGTGCTGGCCATCGCCTCAGTACTCATCCAGCCACGGATCGGCCACCTTCGTGACAGGGGACGCATCTCCGATACCCAGGGCATGACAGCGGGACTGTTGCTCACCGCAGGCGGAGTCGCGGTCCTGGCCGTCGCCCCGGGGCCAATAACGATCTTCATCGCCGCAGTGGCGATTGGCGCCGGGGTCGGCGCCGCCACACCGATTGGCTTTGCCCACCTGGCAGATACCACTCCACCGGAACGGGTCGGCAGGACCATGGGTTCGGCCGAGCTCGGCCGGGAACTTGGAGATGCCGGTGGTCCTTTGCTGGTGGGCGGAATCGCCACGCTCGCGAGTCTTCCGCTCGGCCTTGGTGCGCTCGCACTGGTGGTTGCGGCGGCAACTCTCCCCCGACTCGCCGCGGACAGCGGGACGCAAACAGACGACCAGCCTCTGCGCTGACCAAAGCCTCTCGTCTTTCCAGCTTGGAAAATGAGGCAATCTCCCCCGGTCCAGACATTCATAATAAGCATGCTTATCATCCTATTGGCAAGCATGCTTAGTAATTTCTTTGATTGGGCTTATGATTCGAATAGGGCGGTCGGGGCCGCCACCGGCAACCCCGCCATTCCAGGGGTAGCTGCCTCTGGAGAGCTGCCTTTGGGGAGGATGAAAAGCCATGACACAACAACCCAACCATCAGGATCCGGCCAAGCCTCGCGAGGCCCGGGCGGGCTACCTCGCGCCGGAGAGTCCAGGCCGAAGTGTACCTGCGGCAGGGACGGCAGGCGGCACCGGAGCCAACCGCATCCAGGCTTCCGAACGCCCGATGCCGGCTGCGCCGGCTGAGAAACGGGTTACCCGAGCGGGAATGGTGTGGGTTTCCGTGGCCACGGCGCTTGTGGTCCTGGTGCTCCTTATCGTCTTCATCCTGCAGAACCAGGACTATGTTCAGGTGAGATTCCTGGGACTCGAGGGGGCCGTTTCCTTGGGGATGGCTCTGTTCATTGCTGCAGTCGCCGGCGGAGTGCTGGTCGCAATCGCGGGCGCGGCACGGATCATCCAGCTGCGCACCGCAGCGCACCGCCGGGCTCAGGCTGCCCGAACGCCCACAGTCAAATAGGGAGCCCAACGTCAAGACGCCCGGCATTAAATAGTGCCGCTCAGGGATCGCGGTTCACCGGATTCCCGTCAGGGGCCTCGTCGTCAAGCTCGGCGATGTCTGGGTCAACGGTCCTGGCGAGGTCCCCCTCCAGGGATTCACGGCCAGTATCTTCCTCATTTTCCTGAAGCTGACCATCGCCACGCACTGCCCGGTATTCATCCGGAATCTCAGTCATGTGCCCAAGCTAAACCCGTTGCGGGGCTGTGTCGAGGGCGAGCTTCGCAGACTCCTCTACCGGCGGGCCCAACAGTGCGGCGCGGGGGACGCGAACGGCCCCGCACCGCAAGGCGATGCAGGACCGTTTGGTGGTGTGCGGGCCCCTGCCGTGACGAAGCAGGGGCCCGCAGTCTGACTCAGGGCATTCAGGCGTACGGGAGAACAAGCTCCGCGTACCGCTGCTTCATGGAAGCCAGGACGCTGTCACCATCGGCGTCCCAGATCTCCTGATTAAAAATTTCGACTTCGATGTCTCCGGTGTAGCCGGCATCCCTGACCCAGGTGCCGATAGTCGCAAAGTCAATGACGCCGTCGCCCATCATGCCCCTGGACAACAATGCGTCCGCGGCGATGGGCAAGTTGAAGTCGCACACCTGATAGGAAGCGATGCGGTTCTCCCTGCCCGCCCGCTGGATCTGCGCTTTCAGCTCCGGATCCCACCACACATGAAAAGTGTCGACGGCGACGCCGACGGCGTCCGTCTCGTACAGTGCCGCAAGATCGAGTGCCTGGCCAAGGGTGGAGATGAGAGCACGGTCTGCCGCGTACATGGGGTGAAGAGGCTCCAATACGAGCCGCACGCCGTGCTCGACGGCGAAAGGAACCAGGTCCTCCAAGCGGTCGGCCACACGCTGGCGGGCGGCCACAACGTCCTTCTCCCCCGGGGCCAACCCACCAACCACAAGGAAAAGCTCCTTGGTGTCCAGGGCAACTGCCTCCAAGATGGCGGCACGGTTATCCGCCAACGCTGCGGCTTGTCCCTCTGTATCCGGTGCTGTGAGGAACCCTCCACGGCAGAGCGACGAAACCCGCAGCCCGGCGTCTTTGATCAGCTTGGCCGATTTTTCCAGCCCTGCCTCCGCAATGCGGTCCCGCCACGGGCCGATAGCCGGGATTCCAGCCCGGGCGCAACCCTCTACAGCCTCGGCCAGCGTCCATTTCTTGGTGGTGGCACTGTTCAGTGAAAGCCTAGAGAAGTCGCTCATACTCCCACCCCGTTGATCCTCAGGTAGTCGGACATCCGGAACGCCGCGAGGGCAGGATCCTTTAAAAGGCCGGCCTGGTCAGCGAGTTCGAACGTCTGGGCCAGATGGATCACGGAACGACCCGAGTGCAGTCCGCCCACCATTTGGAATCCGGGCTGCCTGCCGTTCAGCCAGGACATAAAGGCGATACCGGTCTTGTAATAGAAAGTTGGAGCGCTGAAGATGTGCTTGCCCAACGCCCGGGTGGAGTCCAGGATAGCCCGGGCCTTGTCCGCATCTCCCGCGTCGTAGCTCTGCAGGGCGGCCGATGCTGCAGGATAGATGGCGGCGAAAATTCCCAGCAAGGCATCTGAGTGGCTGTTGTCGTCACCATGGATGAGCTCAGGGTAGTTAAAGTCGTCTCCGGTGTAGAGACGCACTCCTTCAGGCAGCGAGGCGCGCAGTGCCACTTCATGGCTGGCGTCGAGGAGCGAGACCTTTACCCCGTCCACCTTGTCCGCGTGCTCCCGGATAAGGCCCAGGAAGGTTTCAGTGGCCTGAGCGACGTCATCGGATCCCCAGTATCCGGCCAGGGCGGGATCGAACATGGTGCCCAACCAGTGCAGGATGACGGGCTGGTCCACTTCGGCAAGGAGGGTTGCGTACACATGGAGGTAGTCATCAGGACCCGAGGCCACCTTGGCCAAGGCACGGGAAGCCATCAGGATGACCTTGGGTCCTGCTTCGCTGACGACCGCGATCTGCTCAAGGTAGGCGTTGAGGACAGCCTGAATGCCGTCCGGGCCGGGGAGCAGCGAACCCAGGTCCAGTTGATCTGTGCCGGCGCCGCATGAAACGAGATCACGAACGGACTTTCCAGTGGTGGCTGCGTTTCCGCTTGCCACGACCGACGCCGCCTCGGCACCGCTGCGCTTGATGAGCTGCTGGGTCGCCGCCCAGTCCAGTCCCATGCCCCGTTGTGCAGTGTCCATGGCATCGGCAACACCAAGGCCGTAGGACCACAATTCGTGGCGGTAGGCCAGGGTGGCTTCCCAGTCTAGGCGGGCAGGCGCGCCGGGGGTGTTGTCAGCCGTTACTTCCGGAATGACATGGGCTGCGGCGTAGGCCCTGCGTGACGTCAGCGGAGCTGTCGGCTTAGGCCAGGACGGAGCCGATTGGAGGCGGTACTCACGCGTTCCGCCGTCGGACGTGGGAAGGATCAGGGAAGTCATTAGAGGCTGATCTCCGGGATATCGATGGTGCGACGCTCGTCCGAGGACTGCAGACCCAGCTCGGCGAGCTGTACGCCACGGGCAGCGGAAAGGAGGCCGAAGCGGTGTTCCCGTCCGGCCACGACATCACGCAGGAACTCTTCCCACTGCAGCTTGAAGCCGTTGTCCAGGTCGGCATTTGCCGGGACTTCCTGCCACTGGCTGCGGAAGGACTCCGTCACGGGGAGGTCCGGGTTCCAGACAGGCTTCGGGGTGTGCGCACGCTGCTGGGCAACGCACTTGTTCAGGCCTGCGACTGCTGAACCGTGCGTTCCGTCAATCTGGAACTCCACGAGTTCATCGCGGTAAACCCGCACGGCCCAGGATGAGTTGATCTGGCCGATTACTTCGTCGCCACCAGGCGTTTCCAGTTCGAAAATGCCGTACGAGGCGTCGTCTGCGGTGGCCTTGTACTCCTTGCCCGACTCGTCCCAGCGGGTGGGGATATGGGTGGCTGTCTTGGCGTTGACGCTCTTGACCTTGCCGACGATGCCCTCAAGAACGTAGTTCCAGTGACAGAACATATCGGTGGTCATGCCGCCGCCGTCTTCTTTGCGGTAGTTCCAGGAAGGCCGCTGCGCCGCCTGGACGTCGCCTTCGAACACCCAGTATCCGAATTCGCCCCTGATGGAGAGGATGCGTCCGAAGAAGCCCTCATCAACCAGGCGGCGGAGCTTAACAAGGCCGGGCAGATAGAGCTTGTCGTGGACAACGCCGGCGGTAACGCCTGATTCCCTGCCGATGCGTGCCAGTTCGATGGCTTCCTCAAGCGTCTCCGCCGTGGGCTTTTCCGTGAAAATGTGCTTCCCGGCCTTCATGGCCTTTTTCAGGGTGGCGGCACGCAGGCTGGTCATGGAGGCATCGAAGACAACGTCCACAGTGGGGTCATTGATGACGGCGTCCAGATCGGTGCTCCACTCGGCTACTTTGTGGAGCTCAGCAAGTTCGCGGATTTTGGCTTCGTTGCGGCCTACCAGGATGGGTTCGACCTGGACCTTGGTGCCGTCTTCAAGAATGAACCCCCCGGCGTCCCGGATAGGCAGGATGGAACGGAGCAGGTGCTGCCGGTATCCCATCCGGCCGGTGATGCCGTTCATGGCGATGCGGATCGTCTTCGTTTCGTAGCCCATGTGTCCTCCACAGCTCAATGCTGTAACGCAGTAGTGATGGGAAAGCGCATTCCCGTTTCATTCATAATGCCCTTTCCTGCCAGAGTTGGCAAGCGCTTTCCTGAAAGTCGCCAGACCTGTCATAATGTGGAAAACGCAGAAGTTTTGCCGAACAGGAGATTTCCCCGTGGCAGCAAGTACCCTGACCGAGGTGGCGCGCCTGGCTGGCGTGTCACCAGCCACTGCCTCACGGGTGCTCAACGGATCCGACCGAAAACCTGGACCTGGCGTTTCCGAACGTGTGCGTCAGGCCGCGGAGGAGCTGGGCTACATTCCGAACGCACAAGCCCAGGCCTTGGCGAAGTCGAGTTCCGGACTGATCGGCCTCATCGTCCATGACATTGCTGATCCCTACTTTTCCGCCATCGCGCGAGGGGTCCAAAGCGTAGCCAAGACCCAGAACAAGATGGTCCTTCTTGCGACCACGGGAGGAACCCCGGCAGACGAAAAGGAGGCCGTCGCTGCTTTTGCTGCCCGACGGGCCGATGCGATTGTCATCGCCGGTTCCCGTTCCTCGCGGCCTGAGGATCAGAAGGCCAACACCGAACTGGCCGCCGAGCTGGACCGGTATTGCCGCAACGGCGGTCATGTTGGAATTGTCGGTCAGGCGATAGTAGGGGCAGGGAGATCCGAGGGCTACCACCTGGTGGAACTTCCCAACGAGCAGCTTGCCTCCGAGCTTGCGGCCCAACTTGCCCAACTCCACAGCGGGGAGTTTGTCATAGTCGGCGGCCCGGAGGGACTCGTTACATCGGATGACCGCATACGTGGATTCCAGAAGGGACTGGCTAATGCAGGCCGTGCCCCGGCAGAGGTTGTGAATACGTCCTTCAACCGGGCCGGCGGGTATGACGCCGGACGACAATTGGCCGATCGGATCCGCTCCTCCCAGGAAGCAGAGGACGGCGGAGATCCCGCTTACACAAGGAAATCCAGGCTCTGTGTCTTCGCTGCCAACGATGTCATGGCCATAGGAGCCGTTGCTGCATTGAGGGAGGAGGGTTTGCGCATTCCCCGTGACGCCCTTGTCGCAGGGTTCGATGACATTGAGACCCTCAGGGATTTCCGTCCTGCACTCTCCACGGTCCGGCTCCCCTTGGAAGAAATCGGCCGCCTGGCAACCATGAGCACCGCCGGTTACAGCCGGAAAGAAACTTTGGCCAGATCAAAGACGGCGGACGAGTCGGGGCACCAGCCAGCAAGTACTGGCGCAGCCCACTTTGGTGACGGTCAGGGGCCAGCGGTTACCGGCGAGGTCAAGCTTCGTCGGAGCACGCAATGGACCCCGTAGCCCAGGCTTTTCAAGCGCCGGAAGGAATGACAGTAGTCGCTGCGGACACTCCGGCAGATCATGCGGTGCCTGCCATACTGGTGCTCCCCGGCGGCGGTTATGCCCACCATGCAGAACACGAGGCGGAACCAGTTGCGCGCTGGCTCGCCTCCTTGGGTATGCATGCCTTTGTGCTGCGGTACCGGACTGCACCGCACCGGCACCCGGCTCCGCTGATAGACGCCAAACGCGCAGTGCAATGGATCCGGTCAGGCGCGCATGGTTTGCCGGTGGATGCAGAAAGGGTCGGGGTTCTGGGCTTTTCTGCCGGGGGTCATGTAGCCGCAACACTGTCCACCTCCGTTGCAACCGGAGACGCCTCGCTGGATACCCATGGGTCTGTGCCTGATCTCGCCGTCCTCTGCTATCCAGTGGTTTCGTTCACGTCTGCCGTGCACCAAGGGTGCGTGGACAACCTGTTGGGCGCCTCACCCTCCGCCCTTTCGCTCAGAAACCTGTCAGCGGAGCTGAATGTCACTCGAACCGTACCCCCGACGTTCGCCTGGCACACGGCAGATGACGCAGCAGTGGATGCCGAACACAGTCTGCGCTACGTCTCAGCTCTGACCAGGGCCGGCATCCCCACGGAACTGCATGTGTTTCCGCAAGGCCGCCATGGTTTGGGCATGGCTTCCAATGACGCCAGCATCAGCCAATGGACCGGGCTATGTGAACGATGGCTCCAAGGCCACGGCTGGATCTCAACGGAAGCCGGATCAATCGCTGAGGCAACTCCCGCTACTGTCAGGGACGGACAGTAGTCAACGGCCTGCAGGGCGTCTAGCCTTTTGGCATGCCGAAGATGAACGATGTTCCGGATTCAGCCGTCACCACTGGCCCGGCCCTTTGGCCCGATGTCGAGACCCTGTTTGGAGTGCGCGGTGATCCCTCCCGCTGTTGGTGCCGGTTTTTCACGCTGACTGCCTCTGAATACAACAGCACCTCTTCAGCGGAGCGGAAAAGTCAGTTACGCGCCCGTTTCGACTCCCCCGAACCGAAGCCCGGGGTCATGGCCTACCTCGAGGGCACACCGGTGGGATGGTGCGCGGTGGAACCCCGATCCTGCTATCCCCGCATTGAACGTTCGCAGCTGATGCGCGAGGCGGCTCCGCGTCTGGCTGAACTTCCCGTTCCCGGCGACATATGGTCAGTCACTTGTTTCGTCGTCGCCCCCGGACACCGCCGCAAGGGCATTGCGGCGGCCTTACTGCAGGCTGCCGTGGAACATGCCTTCACCCATGGTGCCGCCATGGTGGAGGGTTACCCGGTCGACCCTGCTGCCAGGCCTAAGGCTGGTGCCGCCGACCTCTACCACGGCCCTTTGTCCTTGTTCCTGGCCGCCGGCTTCAGGCTCCTGGACACCACGACGCCGGGCCGCGCCGTGGTGAGGCTGGACAAGGTCAGCGGCTAAGTGCCCTGATGATCCAGGTGGCCTCGTGAGTAGCACCGGGGGCCAATTCGACGACATCCACGCCGGTGTTGAAGGCATCCGGCGGGCAGGTCATGGGTTCCACTGCCAGCCCCAGCCTCGATGGACCTGCCGGCTTGTCAGCGGTGTGGATCTGCAACCAGGGCCACTGATCGTCCCATTCGAGCTCGACGCCTGAGCCTGAAGGGTCAAAGACGCGGACGGACGCAGAGCCGGAGGACATGTCGATATCGGTGAAGGCGTGGTCAATCTCTATCGATCCCAAGGGCCTTTCACTGCGGAAATCAAATTCATGCCCGTCAACTGTCGCCGTCCGCACCGGCAGCAGCCTGTCCTGGGTGACCTCCAGGAAGGCAGCCGCGGGCATTTGCAGTGTCCATTCGTCCAATGGGGCAGGCCCTGCAACGAGATAAGGATGGGGACAAACACCGTAGGGAGCGGCTTGGTCTCCAGTATTCCGCGCACGGACGGTGCTGTGCAGCCCGTCTTCCTTCAGCCCGTAAGTGACGGTGACGTCCAGATCCCCGGGATAAGCTGGCCCGCTTGTCACGGCGGTGCCGAGGCTGATCGAAGAAGGTCCGTGATCAAGCACTTCCCAGGTCTTGCCGATAACAAGCCCATGGAGCGCTGTGCCGCGCTCCGGTTCATTGATCTCAGCCTGATACTGCGCTCCTTGGAAGCTGTACACACCGTCAGCCAGGCGGTTGGGCCAAGGGGCACAGATTGTTCCGCGGTAATCGGGAATGTCACCTTCCGGACCGAAGCTGATCACCAGGTCGCGGCCTTCATGGCGCAGTTCCCTGAGGGCCCCGCTCCTTGACGTCACAATGGCCGTGTATGGCCCGAAGCTGATGTTTTGCTCTGTGACTGCCATGGCGTTCCTTTGTGACTGAGGGCTGTTAGCGCTAACCACTATAGTGCGAATTGGGAGACCGGCTTGCAATGGTTACGTGGCGGAATGCTGGGCCGGCTGCGCTAAGGAAGCGTCAGGATGACAGGGCCATCGGCGGTTATTGCCACCGTGTGCTCGCTGTGCGCGGCACGGCGCCCACTTGCGGACCGCAAGGTCCACTCGTCGTCGTCGTGGTAGTAGTCATCCTTGCCCCCGAGAATCAGCATGGGTTCAATGGCAATAACCAACCCTTCGGTGAGTTTGATGCCACGTCCGGGCCTGCCCTCGTTGGGGACAGCAGGCTCCGCATGCATGGTCCGGCCGATGCCGTGTCCGCCGTGATCCGCCAGCAAGCCGTAACCTGCCCTCCGCGCAGCCCCACCGATCGCATATGCCAGGTCCCCCATTTTGTTGCCGACCCTGGCGGCGTCAATTCCGCGCGCCAGTGCGGCCTCTGTCGCCTCGATCAGCGCGATGTCCTCCGGGTTGGCTGTACCCACGATGAAACTGACCGCCGCATCACCGCACCAACCGTCCAGGAACGCCCCGCAGTCAACGCTCAGCAAGTCGCCGTCCTGGAGCTTGTATTCGTTCGGCACGCCGTGCACCACAGCGTCATTAACGCTGGTGCAGATTACCCCGGAAAACGGCACACTGGCCCACCGCGGGTGGTAATTCAGAAAAGCGGGAGTAGCCCCGGCGTCGGAAATTAATGACGCTGCCACCTCATCCAGCTCCTTGAGTGTGACGCCGACTCCCGCGGCCGACCTCACGGCGGCCAATGCATTGGCCACCACCCTCCCCGCCTCGTTCATCCGAGCGATCTCATCAGGGCTCTTGATCATGGACATTACTGGCTCTCCGGACGTGTCAGGGCGCTCAAATGACAGGGCGCGTAGTGATCGGCTCGTGCATTTTGGTAAAGAGCCATTTGGTTCTGGGATCGAGGAAAATCAGGTACAGGGCAAACAGCACAGCTATGACGGCGGCAGCAATACGTGCCAAGGCAAGAGCAAGGCCCAGATCTTCAGCCTGGTAGGGAAAGACATCCAACTGGTCCGAAATGGCGTAGATCATGAAGAACGAGACGATGAAATACAGCGCTTTAACCTGCCAGTCATCACGGATGCCTGTGACCGCAAAAAGCGGGATCAGCCACACGACATACCAGGACTGGATCATCGGGGCCAGCACGACGATGGCGGCGAAGGCCAGCGTAAGGCGCCGCATGAGGCGGTCGTGGTCCCCGCGGAAGATCTGCCAGGCGACTATTCCAAGCGCCAGGACCTTTCCGGCGTCGTAGACCCATTTCGCCAGTGCCCAGCCGTCAAGGCCGAAGGCGTCGAAAATGGACGCGACGATCAGCCCCAAAAGACCCACGGGGGCGTACCAGATCCAGATACTGCCGGGTGCGGAGAGGCCGTTGATCCAGCCAAAGCCGAAACCATTGACAAGGCTCAGGGCATACAGAATCCCCAGGCTGATCGCTGCGGTGAGTCCCCAGAAGAGGAATTTCCTCACCCAGCCTGCGTTTTTTCCAGCCCAGAGCAGACCTATGAAGGGCAGGAAAACTATGGTGATCGGCTTGACGGATATGGACAAAGTGACCAACACCAGTCCCAGGAGCATCCGCTTGGTGGCACAGTAGTAGAGCCCGGCCAGGGCCAGTCCAATCATCAACGCATCGTTGTGCACGCTGGCAATGAAGTTGGTCAGGAAGAGCGGGTTTGCCGCAGTCAGCCACAATGCGCGGTGTGGATTGACGCCGTGAAGTTCGGCCAGCTTGGGGACGTAAATGATGCACAGGATGACGCCGCACAGTGCCACCAGCCGGAACAGCATGATGCTCGCCTCCGGGTGGACATTGGTAGACCACACCACGAACTGTTCGATCCAGAGGAACAGCTGACCGTAGGGAACCGGGGCCTCCGTCCACATCTTGTCGGCGCCCAACTGGAAGTAGTTGGACAAGGCGGAGATCCCGTTCTCATAGGGATTAAAGCCCTCCACCATAAGCCGGCCCTGACCAATGTAGGCGTAGACGTCGCGGCTGAACAGCGGCACCGACAACATCATCGGAAGGCCCCACAGAGCCACGGCCTGGAGTGTGGCTTTCCGGGCGGCAGGCCCCCAGACCTTCACACGTTGTCCCAGTCGAAGCCATGCGCGAACCAGCAGCATGCCACCGATCGCCAGCAGAACAATGGACAGGGCGACTCCAAGCCCCTCTGTGCGCATCCAGATGAAGAGCGGCAGCCGCCACAGCTCCGATGCCTGGGCCAGCCATCCCACTCCCACAGATCCAAAAGCCATAAATAGGGATCCGACAAAACCTGCCAGCAGCGGAGACGCCGGGTTGTCGACTTCAACCACAGCCGGCTCGGGAGACTTAACGGCAGCCAGCTCCCCCGAAGCGGGTACAGGCGCCGTCATCTCAGGAGCGTCCAATCTGTTTGGTGGGACAGGATTCCGCCGAAAGCCCAGGCGGGCTTACCGGCCCAAAACTGAGTGCAGCATGGTAATTGATCCCGCCGCGTACCCAAAAATCCTAGCATCGCACGGGCCCAAGGCAGCGTAACGGTAGGCTGGACGGGTGCCTATATCTAACGAACGCATCGTCTGGATCGACTGCGAAATGACCGGCCTGGACCCCGTCAATGACGCCCTCATTGAAGTGGCCGCACTGGTGACTGATTCCGAGCTGAACATCCTTGGCGACGGCGTTGATGTCGTGATCAAGCCGGATGATTCCGCCCTTGCCCAGATGAACGACTTTGTCCGCGACATGCATACCCGGTCGGGCCTCCTCGAGGAGCTGCCCCATGGGAAGACCATGGCCGAAGCCGAAAACGCCATCCTGGAATACATCCGCAAATGGGTGCCCGACGCCCGCAAGGCACCACTGGGAGGAAATTCGGTGGGTACGGACCGGGTCTTCCTGGTCCGGGACATGCCTTCTGTGGTGGAGCACCTGCACTACCGGGTCATCGACGTCAGCACCATCAAGGAGCTGTCCCGTCGATGGTTTGCGCGCGCCTACTTCCAGGCGCCCGCCAAGCTTGGCGGTCACAGGGCCCTCGGCGACATCAAGGACTCCATCGATGAGCTCCGGTACTACCGCGAGGCTGTCTTTGTTCCCGCCCCCGGACCGGACAGCGCCACAGCCCAGAGGATCTCCAAGGCGGTGATGGCCGGCAACACTCCTGCCACTGAGGCACCCGGCACAGCCTCGGCTGTGAGCTCCCCGGCAGCACAGGAAAAGTAATCTGCACCACGTTCGAGGGAATTTTTGGCAAAACACGCAAAAGTGGCAAAAGCACCCCCTGACAGCAGGTAAACTATTTGACGTTGCCTTTTCAGCCAGCCGGTCCGCCGGAAGGCATGACAGGGCGCATGGTGGGCGTAGCTCAGTTGGCAGAGCGCCTGGTTGTGGTCCAGGAGGTCGCGGGTTCAACCCCCGTCGCTCACCCTCATGAAAGTCGGTATCTTGCCGGCTTTCGCCAAAGACCGTACCGGAATCCGGTACGGTCTTTGTTGTTTCTGTTGCCCCTGCACTGAAGGAATCCGCCGAGATGACCGTTTTGCCGATCACCATCTGGGGCGAGCCGGTACTCCACCGCCGGGCCGCCGAGGTCGACGTCTTCGACGACGAACTCCACAGTCTCATTGCGGACATGTTCGAAACCAACGACGCCGCCAACGGCGTCGGGCTCGCAGCTCCCCAGATCGGCGTCGGCAAGCGGGTCTTCATCTATAAGTTCGCCAACGATGACGATGTCCCGCCCACCGGTGTGGTGGTGAACCCGGTCCTGACCTTGTCCAAGGTCTCCGGGGCCCTGCCCGATCCGGATGAGGAAGTCGAAGGCTGCCTCTCCTTCCCGGGCGGGCAGTATCCGCTAAAGCGCGCTGAGTGGGTTCGGGTGCAGGGATTCGACGGCGACGGCAAGCCAGTTGATTTCGAAGCCACTGACTGGTTCGCCCGCGTCATCCAGCACGAATACGATCACTTGGACGGCAAGCTGTACGTGAACCGTCTGATTGACAGGTACGCCCGCAAGGCCCTGAAGCAGGCCAAGAAGAGCGGATGGGGCGTGCCGGGTCTTACCTGGATGCCCGGCGTGGACCCTGATCCGTTCGGGCACTGACCCATTCGGGCACTGACGCGGCTCATTTCGCCATAATGGTCTGCTGCCAGGGGCAGGAATCAAGCACCCGCTTCATGGCGTCCTTCTCGGGTTGGGTCACCCAGAGCCGGTAGGCCGCTTTGACCGAGATCTGCCGGGCTACGTAGTGGCATCTGAAAGCCTTGTTGCCGGGGAGCCAGGTTGCTGCGTCCCCGGCGCCTTTTTCCTGGTTGGCGGAGCCGTCAGCCGCAATGAGATTCAGGGGATCGTTGGCCAGGTTCTGCCGCTGTTGCTTCGTCAGCTGCTGGGCGCCTTTCTGCCAGGAATCCGCCAACGCCACTACGTGATCGATCTGGACCGCCATGCTGCTCTCTGAGCCTCGGCGAAAAGAGACCATGGATCCGGTGTAGGGCTCGTGGAAATCGCCGCTGATGACCTTGCACTCTGAGCCCTCCGTGAACAACTCCCCTGTCAGATCGCGCCTGAGAATGTCATTGCGGGTGTCGCAGCCGTTGTGGTCGGCGTCGAACCATGCCTGCCCGAATGCGCTGCGGTCATAGTCGGTCTTGGGTGCCCGGCCCTTAACGGGCAGCTGTTCCAGGGCTCTGGCTGCGCTTCCGACAGGAACGGGCTGCACGGGAACTACGGGCTTCATCCAGTCTGGGTCCAGCACCGGAACTTCCGAGGGCCCATTGACGCGGGGCTCCGCGATGGCGAATTGTCCGGCGGTGAAGAACCAGCCGACGACAAAGACGATACCCAGTATGAGGACGGACAGTACGGCCCACGCCTGGCGGGAACGGCGCCGGGCACGGCGGTAAGCCGACCAGTGGATGGTCATGGCTGTCCCGCCATGCCCGTTCTGAGACACGGCCGGGTTAGATGAAGCGGAAGTCTTTGTAGCGGAAGTCTGTGGGGCACCCAAAAAGCCTAGGGCAGGCCACCGACAATTCCGGGGCTATCCACAGTGTGGAGGAACAGTGCCAGGCGAAGGCATGACCAGCCTGGTACGCAGCCTTGGATTACTGCTCCCTTGTCACCCTGCGCAGGTCTTCTTCGGCGAGGTTCATCAGGTCCTCGAGCTGCCTGATCCTCTCGTCACCGATTTCGCCGGCAGCATGCGCCACACGGGCCTGATCCAACAGCCGTTTGGCTTCTTTGTGGTTGGCGCGGGCTACGTCAAGCGCATGTTCAAGGGTGGTGTCGTGTTCCCCGAGAGCTGAGTCTGTATCCATGACACCATTCTGGGCACCTTTCCCGGCTGATACCAGAGTGTCAGCCGGGAAACTCCCGAATGCTAGATGGCGATGGCCGCAAGCACAGAGGCCGGCTCCTTGGCCGGGAACGACGGCGGATTGACTCCGGCCATCTCCTCCATGACGCGGACTACCTGGCAGCTGTAGCCGAATTCGTTGTCGTACCAGACGTACAGCACGAGGTTCTTTTCATTGGAAATCGTGGCCAGGCCGTCGACGATGCCGGCACGACGGGATCCGACGAAGTCGGTGGACACAACTTCAGGAGAGTCGATGTAGTCGATCTGCTTGCGCAGCTCTGAGTGGAGGGACATTTCGCGGAGGTAGTTGTTGACTTCCTCCTTCGTGGTGCCGTTTTCCAGGCTCAGGTTCAGGATGGCAAGGGAGACATCCGGCGTGGGTACGCGGATGGAGCTGCCCGTGAGCTTGCCCAACAGCTCAGGCAGGGCCTTCGCCACGGCCTTGGCAGCACCGGTCTCGGTGATCACCATGTTCAGCGCGGCCGAACGGCCACGGCGGTCACCCTTGTGGAAGTTGTCGATCAGGTTCTGGTCATTGGTGAAGGAGTGAACCGTCTCGACGTGCCCGTGGACCACGCCGTACTTGTCGTTGATGGCCTTCAGGACCGGAGTGATGGCGTTGGTGGTGCACGATGCCGCGGTGACGATCTTGTCCGAGTCCAGGATGGTCCCGTGGTTGATGCCGTGAACGATATTCTTCAGATCGCCCTTGCCGGGTGCTGTCAGCAGCACGCGGGAAACGCCTTTGCTCTGCAGGTGCTGGGACAGGCCCTCGGCGTCGCGCCAGCGCCCCGTGTTGTCCACCACGAGTGCGTTGTGGATGCCGTAGATGGTGTAGTCGATAGTGGCAGGGTTGTCAGAGTAGATGACCTGAACCTGGACACCGTTGGCCGTGATGGTGTTCTTGTCTTCGTCAACACGGATGGTGCCTTCGAAGGAACCGTGCACTGAATCACGGCGGAGCAGGCTGGCCCGCTTGGCGAGGTCGTTGTCGGAGCCGCGGCGGACAACGATAGCGCGGAGGCGCAGGCCGTGGCCGCCACCGGCCTTTTCGATGAGCAGGCGGGCAAGAAGGCGGCCGATGCGTCCAAAACCATAAAGTACGACGTCGGTGCTGGTGCGGTCATCGCCTCCGTGCTTGCCCACGATGTCCGAAAGTTCGTCGCGCAGGAACTCTTCGAGCGTGGCGCCGTTGCCCTCGACCTTGAACTTCTGGTTGAGGCGGGCGATGTCGATTGCCGCGGCCCCCAGTTCAAGCTCGGACAGAACATTAAGCAAAGGGGCTGTCTCTTCGAGAAGCAGTTCGTCCTTGCTCATCCGGCGTGCAAAGCGGTGTGCCTTCAGGATGTTCATCGTGGACTTGTTGATCAGGCTGCGTCCGTGGATGCTGGTGACCACGTTGTTCTCGCGGTACAGCCGGCCGATCACGGGGATCATGGCCTCGGCAAGTGCCTCCCGGCCCATCCACGTATCAAGACAAGAATCTGACGTCTGGCTCACAGAACTACCTTCCTTGGGTCAACTGCATACGTCTTCGTATGAAGATGTCGGCCGCCGGAGGTGTTCCGGGGCGCAGGCACCAGCAGGGATTCGGTCCACCCCGGATGCCTTGGAGAAGCGCAAAGAAAAACCGCCGCTGCAAAACGCAGATCCGGCGGCAGAACTTCTACGTTCACTTGCCATTCTAGAGGCGAAGGGCTTGACTTCCCGCCTCGGCTGGGCGTGAAGTCACTCACATGGGCAGGCAAGCCATGCCTCACAGGGGAACCAGGCGCGTTGTGTGGATGGGTTGACCGATACGCCGGGTTCTGTGCTCCCGCGCTGTTACCGGCACGGGAGTAGCGGCCATCCATCTACGGACGCCGTTGCCGACGCCCTCCAGCGGCCTACCCGGGCACTTGGGCGAGCAGCCCTCAAACGCGCCCTGTATGGCCTTGCTCCGGGTGGGGTTTACCTAGCCTTCCCGGTCACCCGGGAAGCTGGTGGTCTCTTACACCACCGTTTCACCCTTACCTGCCCGTCCGGCTGTGCGAACACAACCAGACTGCAGGCGGTCTGTTTTCTGTGGCACTGGCCTGCGGGTTACCCCGAGTGGGCGTTACCCACCACCCTGCTCTGCGGAGCCCGGACGTTCCTCGAGCCACTTTCGTGACGCGCGGCCGCCTGGTCAACCCATCCACATTCCATTCTACGGGCAGCCGCTCCAGCGGCTGGACCGCTGATCCACGGCCTGGCCCCTGTCATCTTTGGCGGCCTCCATTGCGGCCCCTAAGATCGTACGGTGCTGATTCTGCTCCCCCCTTCCGAAGGCAAGACTCCCGCCGTCCGCGGCGACGCCGTCCACTGGCCCAGCCTGAGTTTCCCCGAACTGAATACCCATCGTGCTGAGGTACTGGAGGCACTCGGTACTGTGAGCGCGCATGAAGATGCCCTCTCCCTTCTGGGCGTTGGGGCATCGCTGAAGGACGACGTCGACCGCAACACCCGCCTGCACCGGGAACCGGCGGCCCCCGCTCACCAGGTCTACTCAGGCGTGCTGTACGACGCACTGGGTTACCAGTCCCTCACTCCGGCGCAACGGAAAAAGGCGCATGACTCGGTGCTGGTCATCTCGGCGCTGTGGGGAGCCATTCGTTTCGATGACCGTGTGCCCGCCTACCGGTTATCCATGGGAACTGCACTTCCCGACGTCGGACGCCTGGCTTCCTTTTGGAAGCCCAGGATTACGGAGGCCCTGGCCAGCCTCACTGTGGCCGAGCTGTTCGTGGATTGCCGCTCAAGCACGTACGCCGCGGCCTGGGCGCCGCCGGCCGGGCAGACGGTAGCGGTCAATGTCTTCACAGAGGTGGCGGGAGTGCGAAAGGTGGTCAGCCACTTTGCCAAGCACACCCGTGGTGAGGTGGCCCGCCACCTGCTGACGCGGCGAGGGAACGCTCCGGGTACTCCGGCGCAGCTGCTGAAGGCTGCCGCCGAGAAGTGGAGCTGTGAACTCATTGAAGGCACGGCCCGCAAGGCTCACGCGCTCAACATCATCCTGCCGGGCTAGGGGACCTATAACGCTCGCGAGGGCCTTAGGCCCACTCGGCCGAGCGGACAAGGATGCAGCCGGAGTCCGGGCAGAACACGATGTCGTCTTCTGCCGCTGCCTTGATCTCGGCGAGGTCGCCCGGGCTGAGCTGCATGCCCGAACCTTCAGACTTGCCGTGGAACAGCCGCGCAGCCCCGACTCCCCTCTTGGCGAGGGTCTTTTCATAGACCGCCAGCATCCCGGCGTCGAGTCCGGAAGCGAAAGCGGACCGTTGGGCGGAAACTGTGTGCTCCTCAGCAGAGACTTCAGCCAGGGCAGCATCCAGTTCTGCCCGGATCACGCTGAAGGAAGCCTTAATATCGTCCACGATCTGCTGCTGGACCGCTTGACGTTCACGCAGGGCGTCGAGTCGTTCCATTACCTCGAGTTCAACGTCCTCCAGGTCTGACCGCCTCCTGTTCAGCGAGGCAATGTCTTTCTGAAGCGCCACAAGGTCCTTTGACAAACCCGTGCCGCTGTTCAGCCGCGCTTCGTCCCGTGCGATCCGCGAGGCTACCTGCTCGACGTCGTCCTCGGAGCGCTTGAGCTCCGTCTCGGCGTCGTGAACGGCCATCTTGGCCGCCCCCAGCTCGCCGTTGGCGACATTAAGGGCCGCCTCAAGGTCCGTGATGCGGGGATCGTTTTCCAGGGTACGGCGGCGGTTGGACAGTGACTTGAGTTTGGCGTCAAGCCCCTGAAGTTCCAGCAACTTCAACTGTTCCGCCGGTGCTGCCTTGGCCACTGATACCTCCGCTTGTTCCAACCGGCCGGAGCCGGACGCCGTGCGGCGCTCTCTAGACTCTAGCGCCTGCGCTGCTCCCCTGCCTCGCTGCGCTCACCCGGGGCCCCTCGCACCTCAGGCTTAGCCGGGAGTCAGAATGAAGTCCCACGGATCGCTGTTGGTAGTGCTCACCCGGATTTCCACCTCATGGCCCTGGTCGTTCAGGACGTTGCCCAGTGCTTCCGCGGCCGCCGGCAGCCACAGCCACTCGCTGGCGAAGTGTGAAACATCAATCAGGTAGGGCCTGCCGTTAACAGCGGCCTCACGCGCTTCTGACGCAGGGTGGTGGCGCAGGTCGGCCGTAACGTAGATATCGGCGTTGCTGGCTCTGACCTCGTTGAAAAGGGAGTCCCCTGCCCCGCCGCAGACGGCGACCCTGCGGATCAGGCCGTCCTTGTCCCCGGAGACGCGGACGCCGCCTGCAACTGAAGGAAGGATGCCGAACACCCGTGCGGCAAAATCCCCCAGGGTCATTACGTCGGCGAGATCGCCCACGCGGCCAATACCTTCTTCAGGCAGGCCGTTTGCGGCGGCCATCAACGGGACAACATTCTGGAGACCCAGGGCATCAGCAAGGACGTCCGAGACACCTCCGACGGCGGAATCACCGTTGGTGTGAACGGTGAGAAGCCCAGTACCGGACTCGATCAGCCGGTGGACGGCTGCACCCTTGGGCGTGGTGGCTGCGACAGAGTTGACGCCCTTAAGCAGCAGGGGGTGGTGTGTGATCAGGAGCTGGGCGCCCCATTCAATGGCCTCTTCGATGACTTCCAGGGTGGGATCCACAGCGAACATGATCCGCTTGACCGACGACGACGGATGCCCGGCTACCAGGCCAACTTCGTCCCATTCTTCTGCGAGGGACTCCGGCCAGAGTTCCTCCACCGCGAGCAGAATTTCACCCAGCGTGGGTGTCATGGATACGTTCTCAGTCCCTGTGGGGTCCGGGGTGGGCGTGCCCTGCGCGGAGGGCGCCGTTGAAACATCCGTGTTCACTGGTTCCATACCCCCATTTTTACCCTATTGCAGGGCCTCGACTGCACGCGTTGCACTCTCGTAAGGTTGTCCGGGAATCATCGGACTGCTTCAACCATTGAAGAGGACATGAAAACGTTTGTACTTGGCGGAGGCTGCTTCTGGTGCCTTGACGCCGTCTACCAGATCACCAAGGGTGTCAGCTCCGTTGTCTCCGGCTACACCGGAGGCCACGATCCCCATCCCGATTACTACTCAGTGTGTGCCGGTACCACCGGACACGCTGAGGTTGTTGCCGTTACCTTCGACGAGGAGGTGATCCCTGCAGAGGTCATCCTTGACATGTTTTTTGCCCTGCACGATCCCACCACGCTGAACAGGCAGGGGTACGACGTCGGCACTCAGTACCGTTCCTCGATGTTCTACCAGACAACGGAAGAGAAGATCCTTTTTGAGGAGGCGATTGAGCGTAACCAGGCGCTGTGGTCCCACCCGATCGTTACGGAGGTCAGCAGGCTGCCGCGATTTTACGTCGCCGAGGAGTTCCACCAGAACTACTACGGCAAGCATCCTGAGCAGGGCTATTGCCAGGTCATCATCAACCCCAAGCTGGCAAAGGCCCGGAAATATTACTCTGCATGGCTTAACGCTTAGCAAGGGTTCCCGGGCCTCGTTAGGCTGACCTCAGTATTCCCACCTCAGAGAACAGGCTCAGATACATGGCACGGATCTATGACGACGTTACCCAGTTGGTCGGCGGCACCCCCTTGGTCAGGCTCAACCGGCTGACCGACGGCCTTGATGCAACAGTGGCCGTCAAGCTCGAGTTCTACAACCCGGCCAACAGCGTCAAGGACCGTATCGGTGTTGCCATCATCGACGCAGCCGAGAAGTCCGGTGCTCTGAAGCCCGGCGGCACCATCGTCGAGGGAACGTCGGGCAACACCGGCATCGCCTTGGCAATGGTGGGCGCAGCCCGCGGCTACAAGGTCATCCTGACCATGCCCGAAACCATGTCCACAGAGCGCCGTGTCATGCTCCGGGCCTTTGGTGCGGAGATTGTGCTCACGCCAGGTTCTGAGGGAATGCGCGGGGCAGTGGAAAAGGCGCAGGAGATTGTCGCCAACACCGAGAACTCCATCTGGGCGCAGCAGTTCGCCAACGAGGCAAACCCTGAGATCCACCGCACCACCACGGCCGAAGAAATCTGGACGGACACCGACGGCAAGGTCGACATCTTCGTGTCCGGCATCGGCACCGGCGGAACCATCACCGGCGTCGGGCAGGTCCTGAAGGAGCGTAACCCCGGCGTCCAGATCGTCGCCGTGGAACCGAAAGACTCGGCCATCCTCAACGGCGGCGCACCCGGCCCGCACAAAATCCAGGGAATCGGGGCAAACTTCGTTCCGGAAATCCTGGACACCAACGTCTATGACGAGGTCCTGGACGCAACCCTGGAAGATTCCGTACGGGTCGCACGCGAACTCGGCGTCAAGGAAGGCATCCTGGGCGGCATTTCCTCGGGAGCCATTGTCTGGGGTGCCCTGGAACTGGCGAAGCGCCCGGAAAACGCAGGCAAGCTGATTGTGGCAGTCGTATGCGACTTCGGCGAGCGTTACATCTCCACCGTGCTCTATGACGATATCCGCGGCTGATACTTCGCCCGCTCTCCCCCGTTTCCTGTAGAAAGACCTTTGTGAGCTTTTTCGCAAGACTTAAGGAAGACCTCGACGCCGCCCGGTCACACGACCCGGCGGCTCGAGGTTCTTTTGAGAACTTTTTCGCATATTCCGGTTTGCACGCCATCTGGGCACATCGCCTGACCCACCGGCTGTGGCAAACTCCTTCGTTGCGCTTTCCGGCCCGGCTGATCTCCCAACTTGCCAGGTTCCTCACAGGCATCGAAATCCACCCCGGAGCCACAATCGGCCGACGGTTCTTTATCGATCACGGCATGGGCGTGGTCATCGGCGAGACTGCAGAAATCGGCGAGGACGTGATGATCTATCACGGTGTGACCCTCGGCGGGCGTTCCCTGGCCAAAGTTAAGCGCCACCCCACCATTGGCGACCGCGTCACCATCGGTGCTGGGGCCAAGATACTGGGCCCCATCACCATCGGGCGCGACAGTGCGGTGGGTGCCAACGCCGTCGTCGTCAAGGATGCACCTGCTGAATCGATCGTCACCGGCGTTCCTGCGACATGGCGCCACCGGGATGCCCAGCGGGAAACAAAGGCAGCGGTTGACCCTGCCGAGTACTACATCGAATACCGGATCTGACAGCTTCCCGGAACCTCGAACCACTTACGCAAAACGAAACGGCCGGCGCCTCCCACCCGGGAGTCGCCGGCCGTACTGTTTACGGCAGGTACTAGTGGGTATCCACTGCCGCGATTTCGGACTTGTCTTCGCCCCACAGGGTGTGGAATGTACCTTCGGCGTCAACACGGCCGTAGGTGTGGGCTCCGAACAGGTCACGCTGGCCCTGGATCACAGCGGCCGGGAGGCGCTTGCGGCGCAGGCCGTCATAGTAAGCCAGCGACGAGGAGAATACCGGAACGGGGATACCCAGCTGAACTGCAGTGGCGACAACACGGCGCCACGCCGGAAGGACCTCGGCGATTGCCTTGGTGAACGCCGGTGCGAAGAGCAGGTTTGCGGGCTTCTCCTCGGCTGCGTAGGCCTTGGTGATTTCCTTGAGCAGCTCGGCGCGGATGATGCAGCCGCCCCGCCACAGCGAAGCGATCTCGTCCAGCTTGAGGTCCCAGCCGTATTCCTTGGCGGCGGAGGTCAGCATGTCCAGGCCCTGGGCGTAGGAGACAAGCTTGGAGGCATAGAGGGCCTGCCTGACGTCCTCAACGAACGTAGCGGGAACCTCGACGTCGATTTCCTCACCGGCAAGGAGCTCCTGCGCCAGCTTGCGCTGCTCCGACTGGGAGGACAGTGCCCGGGCGAAAACTGACTCGGCAATACCCGACGTCGGGGAACCGAGTTCGAGCGCGGAAATGACGGTCCAGCGGCCGGTACCCTTTTGGCCGGCGGCGTCCACGACGACGTCGACAAACGGCTGACCCGTCTTGGAATCCACATGGCCCAGAACCTCGGCCGAGATCTCGATCAGGAACGAAGCGAGATCACCCTGGTTCCACTCAGCGAAGATCTTCGACTGTTCAGCCGGCTCGATGCCCGCCCCCGAACGGAGCAGGTCGAACGCTTCACCAATAACCTGCATGTCGGCATATTCGATGCCGTTGTGCACCATCTTTACGAAGTGGCCGGCACCGTCAGTGCCGATCCACGCGCAGCACGGCTTGCCGTCGACCTGGGCTGCGATCTTCTCTAGCAGCGGCCCGAGGGCGTCGTAGGACTCCTTTGAGCCACCGGGCATAATGGAGGGTCCGTTGAGGGCGCCTTCCTCTCCACCGGAAACACCGATGCCCACAAAGTGCAGGTCCTTGGCAGCAAGGGCAGCTTCCCGGCGACGTGTGTCCTCGTAGTGCGAGTTGCCGGCGTCGATGATGATGTCGCCGGGCTCAAGCAAAGGCTCCAGCTGCTCGATCACTGAGTCGACGGGCTTGCCCGCCTTGACCATGATGAGCACGCGGCGCGGCTTCTCCAGGGAATCAACCAGCTCCTGCAGGGTTTCGGTTCGGACAAAATCGCCGTCGTGCCCGTGCTTTTCCAGCAGAACATCCGTTTTCTCCACGGACCTGTTGTGCAGGGCAACGGTGAAGCCGTTCCTGGCCAGGTTTCGGGCCAGGTTGGCACCCATGACCGCGAGGCCGGTGACACCGATGTGTGCAGACATCAAAACTCCAATTCATTCATGTGCAGGTATGCATCCAGTCCCGCACTTCCTGCGGAACACAGTTTGAGAACCAGTGGATATGAATAAAGCATATGTATTGCCGGTCAGTACGGGGAAGTTCAGCCCACGTACTGGAAGGCTTTGCGTCATAAAAGGCCCAACGCCTGCCCGGGCACCTCTTCCGAACTGCCGGCAACCAGCTGAAGGAAACAACACGGGCACGATTATGCTTACCACTATGTCAACCAGCCTCCACCATCGTGCCATTGAACATTTGGGGACCAGCATCGTCGGAGGAAACCTTCCCGCAGGCCATGTTGTCCTGGCTGAGCAACTGGAGGATGAACTCAAAGTCTCCCGCTCAGTGGTCCGCGAGGCCGTCCGGGTCCTGCAGTCCCTCGGCTTGGTCGAAACAATTAAGCGAGTTGGCATCCGGGTGCTTCCTGCCGATCGCTGGAACCCGTTCGATCCGCTTGTGATCCGGTGGCGTCTGGCTGGGGACGCCCGCGGAGCCCAACTTCGCTCACTTGCGGAGCTCCGTTCGGCGGTTGAACCAATAGCTGCAGAGCTTGCGGCCCTCAATGCGCCGGAGGCCCTTCGAAGAGAGCTCCTTGAAGTGTCCGACGCCATGAAAGCCGCAGGCGAGGCAGGCGACCTCCCTCAGTTCCTGAACCTGGACATCCGGTTTCATTCCTTGCTGCTGACAGGTTCGGGCAATGAAATGTTTGCAAATCTTGTGGGGCAGGTGGCCGAGACTCTGACTGGCCGGACTGTCCTTGGACTGATGCCCGATCACCCCAGTGAAGCTGCCCTGGGGTGGCACAGAGAGGTGGCGGAGGCCATCGCGGCAGCAGATTCAGCGGGCGCACGGGAAGCGGCAGACAAAATCATGCGCCACTCCCTGGCTGAGCTGGAGCCCAACTGGAGGGATCAGCCCCGGGTATTTCTCCAGCCTCGCAGATGAGGCTTCTGACCGCCCCGACGCTTTCCCCGTGAGCAGCAGCTAAGACTGCCGTAAGCTGACGACTTCCTTGGCGCAGGTGTTCAGTACTCTTGACTGAATTCAGTATGATGAACACATGACCCCTGCTGAAACCATCGTCGCGATCGCTGTCCCGCTCGAAGCTGAGCATGTGGAGCGGATCCGCGCCGTAGATCCCACTGTGACTGTGCTGTATGAACCCGACCTCCTTCCCCCGGAGCGTTTCCCGGCCGACCATTCAGGCGACCCGGACTTCCAGCGGACCCCGGAGCAGGAAGAACGCTATTGGGCGATGCTCAACAAGGCCCAGGTCCTGTACGGCTTTCCCAACGAAAGCGCCAGCGGCCTGGCCAGAATCGCCGGCAGCAACCCCCATCTGCAGTGGATCCATGCCATGGCCGCGGGGGCAGGAGGTGCAGTCAAGGCCTCGGGACTGGACAGTCAGACACTCCAGAAGTTCCAGGTCACAACCTCTGCCGGCGTACACGCCTTGCCCCTCGCGGAATTCGCTGCCCTCGGCATCCTCAACGGATTCAAACGCAGCGCTGAACTGGCGCAGGACCAGGCTGTCAAAGCATGGCCTGAACTCCGAATTCCCACCCGCTTGGTCAATGGCTCGCAGCTGGTGGTCGCAGGACTGGGTGAGATCGGACTTGAGACGGCCAGGATCGCCCGGGCCCTGGGCATGAAGGTCAGCGGCACCAAGCGCTCCGTGGCACCCATCGACGGAATTGATGAAGTAGCAGACAACAGCGGCCTTGCCAGGCTTGTGGCTTCGGCAGACGCCGTCGTCAACACCCTGCCGGGCACTCCCTACACTGAGAAGCTCTTCAACCGGGAGGTTTTCTCGGCCATGAAGCCCGGCAGTGTGTTCATCAACGTGGGACGCGGGACAGTGGTGGACGAGGACGCCCTGCTTGAAGCCCTGAACAACGGCCAGGTTTCCTATGCTTGCCTGGACGTCTTCGCCGTCGAGCCTCTCCCGCAGGAGAGTCCACTGTGGAACCACCCGAAAGTTATGGTTTCCCCCCATACCTCCGCACTCAGCGCCGCTGAGAACCGGCTCATCGCCCAGCGCTTCTGCAGCAACCTGCGCACCTACCTCGACGGCGGGGAACTCCCCCACCTTGTTGATACCGTGCACTTTTACTGAGTCCCAAGAGGCAGATTCCCGGAAATTAAGGCGTTGGCAGCACGACGCCGCGGCCCTTCTGGTACGGGCTGCCCCCTACGCGTTCCGGCATGACATCGAAGACCGGGAGCGTCTCACCGGCACAGGATGCAGTTTCGACAGTCAACTGCCCCTTGACCAACGGCCGCGGTTCACCGTCTGTCATCGAGATGAATCCCCATTCATTGAGAATGACTGATGTGTCGGCTTGATTTGCTCCGCGATAGGAACCGCGGCCTTCCGCATCCACTGGTAGTGGCCTGACGGCGGCGGTGAACCCCGCGGGCCAGCGCAGATACACCTTCTCTGTGCTGTTTTCAAAGGTAAAGCACGCTTCAGCGGCGGAAATATGGCCGCGCACCAGTCCCTCCCTGGACCCACCTTCTCCTGCGGTGCCCCAGATGACATCGGTAGCGGTCTCAGGCGACAGGCTGCCTGTGTAAGAGGCCACGGGCACGTCCCCCTTCGGTGCCACGTCTATGCGCGATCGAAGGTCATCACCGATGTCCACCGGTTCGTCGGTGAAGGGGTCCGTCGTGGCGGACGTCCTGATGTTCCGGATCTGCAGAAGCGCGTGTGCTCTCTCCATCAAATGCATCTCACCGTCGGCGCCAAGGGCAAAGAACCCGAGGTACGTCATGGGCGCTTCTTTCTGGCTGTGCTGCCAAAGCAGGGTACCGCTGGCGGTCCTGTCTTCCACTGCGGCAACATCCACGGAGGTGGTCCCCAGGCTACGCGAACCTTTCAACACCTGCCGTACATCCACCGGTTCGACCCCGATCCGGTCACCTAAATTCCTGGAAGTGGGCAATGCCTCCAGGACGAGCACTTCGTCTGCTTCGGCGAATAAGTCGTGGAACGGTCCGGCGGGAGGGTTTTGACCGGGATCAGGGGCGGCAGCAGATGGAGCGGGATTCAAGGGAGGAGCCTCCATCGTGGCCGCTGGTGCCGCGACGGGCGGGGGCTGGAGGTAGCTTGCAGTGAAGACGGCTGCCGCTACCGCGGCAACTGCCAGGAACCCTCCGGCTACTCGCCGGCGTTTGAGCCGGAGGGTGTGCGAATCGTCCTCCGGATCGCCAACAAAGATATGGGTAGCATCCGATTCCCGGAACGAAAGACTTCTGGCCCGGCTCCGGGCCAACTCGGAGTCAGTGATGTCCAATGCAGGATCAGCCATGAGTAAGCGTTCCAGATCGGCGGCGGAAATGTCCTTCATCGTTGGAACTCCTCTGACTCTCGTTCGGTCTGAAGCAGCTGACCGAGCGCCTTGCGGGCACGGTGAAGCCGCATCCTTATGGCTGTGGCACTGATATTCAGGAGGTTTGATACCTCACCGGAACTGAAGCCATCCCAGTACGTCAGCAATAGGACTTCGCGTTCATCCGGTTTCAGCAGCTCCAACGCATCACGGACTGTCACGTCATCATCGACCGCCTGCTCTGCCCGTTCCAGATACAAGGAAGACAGGAGGTTGGCTGAGCGGGCTGCAGACCTCATGTGATTCCGCAGAACGTTGCGTGCCACCCCGAAGAGGACCATGACAGACAGTTCGTCCTCGTGCCTGGATTTCTCCCACACGATCCGGAATACTTCCGCGCAGAGGTCCTCGGCAGTAGAAGGATTCTCAGTTCGCCGGCGGAAGTATCGGTATATGCGGTCGTGGCAGGCTGCGTGAGCCGCCGTAAACCGCTTTTGTCTTTCCAGGTCCACGCGATCCCCCAGATGCGTTTGTAAGCTCATGCCCGGTTAATGTCCGGCAACCGGGAAAGTGTAACCAGGATTCGCAAATTGCCCGTTTTGGAGCTGATTTACCGCCCGCTACTTCCCACCCATGTGCAATAGTGGCGGCATGGTTAATCAGCAACAGCTTTGGGACCATCATGTCGCGAAAGGGTACGACACCCCGGGGGAGGGAATGTTCTCCCCCGAAGTTCTTAGGCCCACGATAGAGGTTCTGTCGAAGCTCGCAGGCGACGGTCCGGCAGTCGAGTTCGCCATTGGCACGGGGCGTGTCGCCATTCCCTTGGTAGAAGCGGGGGTCCAGGTCACCGGCGTCGAGCTGTCCCACGCAATGATCTCCCGGCTACGTGAAAAGGTTGGCGAGGAGCGCATTCCCGTTGTTCAGGGCGACATGACCGACGCATCGGCGGGCGAGGACTTTTCGCTGGCTTTTCTGGTGTTCAACACCATCTCCAATCTCCTTACTCAGGACGAACAGGTCCGGTGTTTCCAGAACGCCGCCCGTCATCTGGCCCCCGGCGGACGCTTCGTTATTGAGCTCTGGGTGCCGCAACTGCGTTCGCTGCCGCCCGGACACGGCGCGACAGTCGAGGTGAGTCAGCCCGGATACCTTCTGGTAGATACCTACGACGTGTTACGCCAGCACGTTGTCTCCCACCATGTGCAGTTCGGCCCCGAACTGTCGGAAGGGCGTGATGCAAAGATCGCACGGACACCACACCGGTACATCTGGCCCAGCGAGCTCGATCTTATGGCGCGGCTGACTGGATTTGAGCTCGAATCGAGATGGGCGGACTGGGACCGCAGCGAATTCACTGCCGACTCCCGCAGCCACGTTTCCGTATACCGGAAAGATTGAATCTATCGTTCGTACTATTTGACGTTAAGTCGGTGTTCTCAAACAAAAGGCGGCCCTCTGAGAAGGGCCGCCTTTTGCTACAGACAACGAGGAGTTGTGAAGTACGTGGCCTAGCTGGCGTCCTCGACGAGCAGGAGGTCCCGCCCTCTGGTTTCCGGAGTGAAGAAGGTAGTGGCAAAGGAGATCAGCGCCAGCACTCCCGAGTAGATAGCCAGAACGAGCCACGAGTATCCGGTGGCCGCAAGAAGGGCGGCGCCAACCAGGGGAACGAGACCGCCGGCCAGCACTGCGGAAAGCTCACGGCTCATGGCAACGCCGGTGAAACGGTACTGGGATCCGAACAGTTCCGGCAGGAGCGGGCACTGCGGGCCGAGCATCGACTGCACGCCGAGTGCGATGCCCACCACCATGACGACCCAGACGAGCGTTACGTTGCCAAGGGTGACCAGGTAGAAGGCCGGGAAGGCAATGAGAGCCTGGAAGAGGGCACCGTAGCGGTAAACGGGCACTCGTCCGAAACGGTCGGACAGGGCACCGAACGTAACCACCATAACGGCGGCGAAGCCTGCGGCGATGAGGAGGCCAACGGGACCAATGAACTTGTCTCCCGGGAACACTCCGGCCGGAGCTGCGAGGAAGGCGACCAGCAGCGCTGAGTAGATCGAGGAGTTTCCATTCTCACCCATCCGCAGCCCGATACCGATCAGCACATTCTTTTTTGAGTGCTTCCAGAGCTCGCCCACGGGGTTTTTGACAACATTCTTGTGCTTTTCCAGCTCCTGGAAGACCGGTGTTTCCTTCAGTCGCAACCGGATGAAGATAGCAACAGCAATCAACAGGATGCTGGCCAGGAACGGAACGCGCCACAGCCAGCCTTCAAGAACGGCCTTGTCTGCCATCGCGATCAGGGCAAACGTACCGGCGCCGAGCAGTGTGCCGAGCTGGATGCCGACGAATGGAAGGGAGGCGAAGAAACCACGACGCCGCCGCGGTGCAACTTCCGAGATGAGCGTAGTGGCTCCCGCCTGCTCTGCGCCCGCACCAAGTCCCTGGAGGATTCGCAGGGTTACAAGGAGAACCGCACCCAGCATTCCCGCCTGTTCAAAGGTAGGCAGTAGCCCGATGGCGAAGCTCGCTGCTCCCATAAGGCCGATGGTCAGGATCAGGACCATCTTCCGGCCGAAGCGGTCCCCGATGTAGCCGAAGATGACCCCACCGAAGGGCCGGGCTGCGAACCCAACACCGTATGTAGCGAATGACGCAATCAGCGCACCCTCAGCTCCAAGAGGCTTGAAGAACAAGGGCCCAAAAATCAGGGCTGAAGCCAGGCCGTAGATATAGAAGTCGTAGTACTCAAGTGCGGAGCCCACGGAGCTGGCAAGAGTTGCCCTTCGCAGCTGTTCCGGTTCGACGACGGCGCCGTCCTCGTCAGCCAGCGGTAATTCAGTACGAGTTGTCACAAGCACTCCCTTATGAACACTCCAGACCCCCGTTGGTCTGGCGGGATAGCCCAGCACCGCAGTGCTGATCACTATGGTGAACACAGTACAACATAGTGAACGCTCGGCCAAGGAGAATTTTCCATGTGTCACAGGAAGGGATGCATATGACCCTCGGAGGCCGAATCAGCTGCCAGGGCTCACCTGGTCACCCCTACCCCATGGGATTACCCAGGGAATGGGCCAGCTCCTGCAACTCCTTTACCATTTGGGCGCCCTGTTCCGGCGAATAGGTGGCTTTCAGTGCCGTGACTGAAAGTCCAAGGCTGGGCCCATGAGCTCCACGGGTAGGCACAGCCACAGCAAGGCAGACCACCCCGGTTGTTGACTCCTCGTCCTCGAAGGCGTAGCCCTGTTCACGGATTTGCCGGATCTGGGCCTTCAACTCCGCTCCGGTGCGCAGTGACTTGGGTGTCATTACGGGCAATTGCAAGTCGTCCGGGAACTTCTCTGCCAGGTCGTGATCGTGGAGGCGGGCAATAAGGACTTTCCCCACCGCACAGAGGGAGACAGGCATCTTGTCGCCGATGTTGGACGTCAGGCGTACGGCGGGATGACCTTCGTAGCGTGCAAGGTAGATGACGTTCATTCCCTCAAGCATTGCGATCCGTACCGTCTCACCAGACAGCGTGGGAGCCTGTTCGCAGTAGCGGTAGAACTCCTGCACCTCGTCCAGCCGGCTCAGGTAGGCGGCGCCCAGCTCCACGAGCTTGCGTCCCAAGGCAAAATCCTGGCCCTGCCTGCTCACGAGGCGCGCCTCCTCCAAGGCAAGGAGGAGGTTGGAGGTTGATGATTTCGGGATAGCCAGCTCACGGGCCAGATCACTTAGTGTCAGCCGACCAGTGGCCGACGCCGCCAAAGCGTCCAGGACGGCCGACGCCCGCGTGACAGCCGGGGCGGGAGACGCGCTTCCTGCTCCCTCAGACGAACGGGAAGTTCGGGAATCCACCATGATTCTCCTTAGCTCGATACCGCTTGTTTCAGCCCTCTGTTCATTCAGCTGAACACTAAACATCCTAGTGCTAAAGCGAGTTGGGCACTCCTGCTGTATGGCTTATACGCCGGCCCTATGGGTGGCCAACTTCGGCGAGCCCTCGCCAGGATGGGGACACAGACGTTGCCCTGAAGTTTCCGTAAAAGTTACGAGCTGTTTCGCTTTTCCAACGCTTCACGGTATATTCATGTCAAGCCTTCCACCGCGGCATCCCCCAATAGCCGCGGTGGAGGGCTTATCCAATTCTTGGGTTAGCGCTGATTCTTGCGATGACTGCCGACTGCCCTCCCGGCGACGACGGCTCCCCCTAGGCCGCCACCGCCGAGCGAACCCGCCAACCTCCACCCAATCCGTCGCGGATCAGCTCCATGGTGGTCAACGGAGACGAACAATTCCCGCCCAGCCTCGCCTGGATCTGCCACACCTCGACATCCATCCGGCTCAGCCCCTTTGGCATTCTCCGCTCGGCCTCCCACCAGTTCGTCCGCTCAAACCACCGGACGCAGTCGGCGGCGACGGTCCACTCGCGGCCACTCCTGACTACAGCCGCTGGATGACCGTTGGGGGTCAGGCGTACTACTACGTGTTCCATCGGCCCAAGTTATAGCGAGGGTACGACAATCAGCGGCACGCGAGAAACCCCGCCACTCTGGCCAAATAAACCAGAATGACGGGGTTTCCTGTGGTGGGTCCTACCGGGATCGAACCGATGACATCCACGGTGTAAACGTGGCGCTCTACCAGCTGAGCTAAAGACCCATCGCTTGGTTTGAACGATGTCGTGCGTCCAACCAACGAACATAGACTCTACCCGAACCTGGGCGGAGAAAGCCAATCGCCTTCGCTGTCCTGTAGTCGCCGGTCCCTATGGCGGGGAAAGATTGGCCGCGAGCCACGTCAGTGACTGACTTACGCCGGCTTCGAGCTTTATGGTTGCCAGGTTATCCCCGCGGGTTTCACCCCGGTTGATGATAATTACCGGTTTCCCCTGCTTCGCTGCATGGCGAACGAACCGCAAGCCGCTCATAACGGTCAGCGAGGATCCTGCGACAACAAGCGCTTCGCCTTCGTCCACCATCGCATAAGCCTGTTCCACGATTTCCTTCGGAACATTCTCGCCAAAATAGACGAAGTCGGGCTTCAGCAGCCCACCGCAGGCAGGGCAGTTGGCGATCACAAAACTCTCGATCAGCCGGAGGTCGTCCACTTCAGCGTCAGCGTCAGGCGCTATCTCGACCACTCCTGCTGCAAGAGCTTCCTCAAGGAATCCCGGATTGAGTTCTTCAAGCACGCCCGCCACAAGTTTCCTGCTGTAGCGGCGGGAGCATGAGAGGCAGACAACCTGGTCAAAGCGGCCGTGCAGGTCAACCACATTGACGGTCCCGGCGTCTTCGTGCAGGCGGTCAACGTTCTGGGTAATGAGGCCCGTCAACAGCCCACGCTGTTCAAGAGCGGTGACGGCCAGGTGTCCGGGGTTTGGATCCGCGCGCTTCAGATGGGACCAGCCGATGTGGTTGCGTGCCCAATAGCGCTGACGGTTGTGGTGATCCCCTACGAACTCCTGGTACGTCATGGGTTCACGGGGAGGCGAACCTGGGCCGCGGTAATCCGGAATTCCGGAATCTGTACTCAATCCGGCTCCGGTGAGCATTGCAAACCGGGTGCCGGCAAGGAGACCCGCTATTGCCTTGAGTATTTCCAGCTGATCAGGGGCGGGGCCTGCGGCAGGAACAGAGGGCACGATTGCAAACCCAGTCATCCCGATCCCCGGCCGCCGCTGCCTCATCGAATTCAGCTATCTGGCCAGTCCGGCCAAGGCCTCACGATACTCGGCCACGTCCCGGGCTTGTCCCCGGGGATTGACGATGACGTATTGGATCACGCCGTGCGCGTCGATGATGAAAGTGCCGCGCAAAGCCATCCCCTTCACGGCGTCAAACACGCCATACTGCTGTGCCACCGCCCCGTGAGGCCAGAAGTCTGCCAGAAGGCTGAAGCCGTAGGCTTCCGCCTCTGCATAGGCACGAAGCGTGAACTTACTGTCGACAGATACTGCCAGCACGGTTGCGTTCGTCTCTTCAAACGCAGCGAGGTTGTCCCGGATCTCACACAGCTCTTGTGTACAGATCCCGGAAAACGCAAAAGGATAAAAAATCACAACAACGTTTTGGCCACGCAATGCAGAGAGCCGGACAGGCTCACCGAACTGATTGACCAGTTCGAAATCCGGAGCCGGCTGGCCGACGGCGGGAACAAGTGCATGTTCTGCTGTGGCCTGAACGGGCAGGGTCACTTATTCTTCCTGGTCACCAACCGGGTGGCGCTCCAATCCTTGGACACACCGGCTGACGTAGTGACGTGAAGGCCGGCAGTGGGGGCAGCATCCTGGATGTCTGCAGGAGACACGTAGCCGGGCCGGCCGGATTTCGGTGTCAGAACCCAAATGGCGCCGCCCTCGGAGAGGGTGGTCAGGGGTTCGACGAGAGTGTCCACGAGGTCGCCGTCGTCGGCCCTCCACCAAAGAATGGCGGCATCAACAACGTCGTGGTCATCTTCATCAAGGAGTTCCGAGCCCGTGAGGTCTTCAATATCGTCACGCAAGTCGAAGTCGACGTCGTCGTCGTAGCCGAACTCCTGAATCAGATCCCCGTTTTTGAAACCCAATTTTTCCGCCACATTTACCGAAGTGGCGGCGTCGGCCTCGCTCACGTGTTCCTCCAATACTCTTGATTGCATAAAAGTCAGGCGACCTCCATTAGTACAAGCCAACACCCTTTGTGCCTGTGCATCAAGCTGTTGACTCCGTGGCCCCGCAATTTCTGCGCTAACGGGCACGCCGGATCCGCTGAGGCTACCCGACGGATTGTCACACAACCAGTATGACGGCGAAATACGACAGCGGTGTAAAGCAGGCGGCTACGCATCGCATCGCGGTCGGAGTTAGAGTTGCTGATGACGTCTATGCCTGCGGGGCAACCGCTCTGGCTTTATGTGTGGTCATAGACGTGATAGGACCCCTGCCCGGCGCACATGACCGGGCTGATGTTACCGATACGTCGCACACGTCGCGTTCACGCCAGGCAGTTACCCTGCCGGACCTGAGGGCGCCGCTGAATGCGCGCAAAGAGAGGTTGGACGTGGCTGCAGGAGAAGATACCTCCCATATCCTCAGCGGGTTGACTAACCAGCTGCCTGATCGTGATCCGGATGAGACCGCCGAATGGATTGAGTCCCTCGACTCGCTGATCAGGGAACAGGGCACCGAGCGTGCCCAGTACATCATGCGCAGTCTGTTGCAGCGTGCCGGCGCTCAGAGCGTCGGGGTTCCGATGGTTACCACCACGGACTATGTGAACACCATCCCGGTGGACCAGGAAGCAGAATTCCCGGGGAACGAGGAGTACGAACGCCGCTACCGGGCGTACATGCGCTGGAATGCAGCAGTGATGGTGCACCGTTCCCAGCGCCCCAATATCGGCGTTGGCGGGCACATCTCCACCTATGCCGGCGCTGCGACCCTGTATGAGGTGGGGTTCAACCACTTCTTCCGCGGCAAGGACCATCCCGGCGGAGGGGACCAGGTGTTTTTTCAGGGACACGCTTCCCCGGGAATGTACGCCCGCGCCTTTATGGAGGGCCGGCTCAGCGAGAAGGACCTCGACGGGTTCAGGCAGGAAAAGTCCCGTGAGGGACATGCCCTCTCCTCCTATCCTCACCCCAGGCTGATGCCTGACTTCTGGGAATTCCCCACTGTGTCCATGGGCATTGGCCCCATGAATGCGATTTACCAGGCCCAGTCCAACCGGTACCTGCACAACCGCGGCTTCAAGGACACCTCAGACCAGCAGGTCTGGGCATTCCTGGGCGACGGCGAGATGGACGAGCCTGAGTCCCGCGGCCTGCTGCAGTTGGCAGCGAACGAGAACCTGGACAACCTGAACTTCGTCATCAACTGCAACCTGCAGCGCCTTGACGGGCCGGTCCGCGGCAACGGCAAGATCATGCAGGAACTCGAAGCCTTCTTCCGTGGCGCGGGCTGGAACGTCATCAAGGTGGTCTGGGGCCGCGAGTGGGATGACCTGCTGACGCGCGACTCGGACGGGTCGCTCGTGAAGATCATGAACGAAACCGCCGACGGCGACTACCAGACGTACAAGGCCGAATCCGGCGGGTTCGTGCGCGAGCACTTCTTCGGTAAGACTCCGCAGACGAAGGACTTGGTCGCGGACCTGAGCGATGACGACATCTGGAACCTCAAGCGCGGCGGGCACGACTACCGCAAGGTCTACGCCGCGTACAAGGCCGCCACTGAATTCAAGGGCAAGCCAACCGTCATCCTGGCCAAGACGGTTAAGGGATACGGTCTTGGACCGCACTTCGAAGGCCGCAACGCGACTCACCAGATGAAGAAACTCACCCTGGATGATCTCAAGGCGTTCCGCGACCACCTTCGGATCCCCATCACGGACGACCAGCTTGAGGGCGACCCGTACCAGCCGCCGTATTTCCACCCCGGTACCGAAGCCCCCGAAATCAAGTACCTGATGGAGCGACGGGCTGCCCTGGGCGGATCTGTTCCCGAGCGGCGGTCCGAGCACGTGGACGTCAAGCTTCCGGATACCAAGGCCTATGAAGTGGCCAAGCGCGGTTCGGGTAAGCAAATGGCGGCCACCACCATGGCGTTCGTCCGGCTGCTCAAGGACCTCATGAGGGATAAGGAATTCGGCCAGAGGATTGTGCCGATCATCCCCGATGAGGCGCGTACCTTCGGCATGGACGCCTTCTTCCCGACTGCTAAGATCTACAACCCCAAGGGCCAAAACTATCTTTCCGTGGACCGGGACCTCGTCCTGGCTTACAAGGAGTCTCCTGCCGGGCAGCTGATCCACCCGGGCATTAACGAAGCCGGAGCAGTGGCGGCGTTCACAGCAGCCGGAACCGCCTACGCCACCCACGGCCAGCCGCTGATACCGGTATACGTGTTCTACTCAATGTTCGGTTTCCAGCGGACAGGCGATGCTTTCTGGGCAGCGGCTGACCAGATGACGCGTGGTTTCATCATCGGCGCCACGGCTGGCCGCACCACCCTTACCGGTGAAGGCCTCCAGCACGCTGACGGACACTCTCCGATTCTCGCCTCCACAAACCCCGCTGTGGTCACCTATGACCCCGCTTACGGTTACGAAATGGGCCATATCGTCCGTGACGGCCTCGAGCGGATGTACGGCGAGAACAGCGGCGACCGGAACCTCATGTACTACCTCACGGTGTACAACGAGCCCATCCTGCAGCCTGCTGAACCCGAAGAACTGGACGTCGAAGGACTCCTCAAGGGCATCTACCTGCTGGCACCGGCGAAGATCGACGGTCCCCGGACCCAGATCCTGGCCTCGGGCGTGTCGGTTCCCTGGGCTCTGGACGCCCAGCGGATTCTTGCCGAGGACTGGGGCGTTTCCGCCGATGTCTGGTCTGTTA
The DNA here is from genome assembly GCF_031179985.1 of Arthrobacter sp. Classification (GTDB taxonomy): domain Bacteria; phylum Actinomycetota; class Actinomycetes; order Actinomycetales; family Micrococcaceae; genus Arthrobacter. The sequence continues at coordinate 157,873 of NZ_JAPSHJ010000001.1, forward strand.
CGTCCTGGAACGAACTCCGCCGCGACGGCCTTGCCGCCGAAGAAGAGGCGTTCCTGAATCCGGGCCAGCCCGCGAGGACACCTTTCGTGGCGCAGCAACTGGCCGGGGCCACCGGACCGATTGTCGCCGTTACCGACTACATGAAGGCCGTCCCGGACCAGATCCGCCAGTTCCTTCCGAACGAGTTCGCTTCGCTCGGGGCTGACGGGTTCGGTTTCTCGGACACCCGTGCGGCAGCACGCCGCTTCTTCAAGAACGACACCCATTCAGTGGTTGTCCGCTCCCTTGAGATGCTGGCCCGCCGCGGAGAAGTGGATGCCGGAGCGCCCGCTCAGGCAATCGAGAAGTACCGCCTGCACAACGTCAATGCCGGCAGCACCGGTAACGCTGGAGGAGACTCCTAGCCCCGGACAGCACTTGCATTGAGCATTGCCATGGCGACGGCGGTTCCCACCTTTCGGTGGGGACCGCCGTCGTCGTTCTTGGGTCTAAAGGCGGTTTGTAGCCTTTGCACAAATGGAGCTTGTCCGGCGCGCACCGTATGCTCGTTGCATGGCAGAGCCAAACCCAACTCCCCCAAAGCGCAAACCTGCGTCACGGGCCCTCAGCCCGGAAAAGACCGAAACGCTTAAAAAACTGCGGGCAAGCGTGGGCCAGCTGTCCACCACCACTTTGCGCCAACTGGAAAAATCGCTTCCTTGGTACAGCAGGCTCAGCTCGGATGAGCGGTCCGCCCTCGGCATGGTCGCCCAGAACGGTATCGCAGCGTTCGTGACCTGGTACGAAAGGCCGAGTTCGCCGTCGTGGATTCTTTCTGACGTCTTCGGGACAGCACCCACCGAACTCACCCGCTCGATCAGCCTGCAAAAGGCCCTCCAGCTGATCCGCATCGTGGTTGAGGTAGTCGAGGACCAGGTGCCGGTGATCGCACCGGAGGCGGATCAGCCTTCCCTGCGTGAAGCTGTGCTGCGCTATTCCCGTGAAGTGGCCTTTGCAGCCGCCGACGTCTACGCCCGCGCCGCTGAATCCCGTGGTTCCTGGGATACCCGCCTTGAAGCACTGATTGTTGATGCCATCCTTCGCGGGGAAAACACGGACGCATTGAGATCCAGGATCGCTGCCCTGGGCTGGAAAGCCCAGGAACGGTTCACGGTAATGGTTGGAAACTCGCCATCCGAGCCCAGCGCGAGCTATGTGAGTGAACTGCGCCGGACCGCTGGCCGCTTTGCCGAGGACGCACTCGTAGGGATTCAGGGAGACCGCCTGATCCTGATCCTGGGCGGTTTGCAAGACAGGGAGTCCGCTTACCAGAAGCTCAGCGAGCTGTTCGCGCCGGGCCCTGTGGTCTACGGGCCCGAAGCCGGTTCGCTGCTGGAAGCGAGCGGCTCTGCCCAGTCCGCCTTTGCCGGATTGACCGCTGCGCGAGCCTGGCCCTCGGCCCCCCGGCCCGTCGCCGCCGATGATCTGCTGCCCGAACGGGTCATTTCCGGCGACGATGCGGCACGCAGGTGCCTCGTGAAAAACATCTACAGACCCCTGGTGGCCGCTTCCAACGGCCTCGTGGAGACGCTGGGAACGTATTTGGAACTAGGGCATTCGTTGGAGGCAACAGCCCGGGAACTCTTCGTTCATGCCAACACCGTCCGTTACCGTCTGAAGCGGGTGTGTGATGTCACAGGATGGGATCCGCTCCTCCCCCGGGAGGCTTTCGTTCTCCAGGCGGCGCTGGTTGTAGGCCGTTTGTCCGCCCCTCCGAAGCCTGCCACGGAACGCCAGCCATCCCGAAACAACAACTGAACCGTTGTAGACTTCCTACAAACTGACCCATGGAGCTTGGTGCATCAATGCACCGCTGAATCGCTCGGTAATTTGGAAAGCTGGATACGTGCTTGCAATCGTCTGCCCTGGACAGGGCTCCCAGACCCCTGGTTTTCTGGCCCCTTGGCTGGAACTGCCTTCCGTGGCAGGCCATCTGGCCGCCCTGAGTGAAATCGCAGGCATCGACCTCACCGCCCATGGAACCACCTCTGACGAAGAGACGATCAAAGATACTGCTGTTGCGCAGCCTTTGATTGTGGCCGCCGGCCTGGTGGCAGCAAAGTCCCTGTTCGACGTCGAACTGAGCACTCTCCCGGTGGTCCTGGCCGGCCACTCCGTGGGAGAGATCACCGCTTCCGCCCTTGCCGGCGTCGTCACTGAGGCCGAGGCCATGACCTTCGTCCGCGAGCGTGCCAACAGCATGGCTTCGGCTGCGGCCGTCACCCCCACCGGCATGAGTGCTGTTGTGGGCGGCGATCCCGCCGAGGTCCTCGCTGCCATCGAAGCCTCGGGGGCAACACCTGCCAACGTCAACGGAGCCGGCCAGACTGTTGCAGCTGGCACATTCGATCAGCTGAAGTTTCTCGCGGACAACCCACCGGCCAAGGCGCGGGTCATCCCCCTGAAGGTTGCCGGAGCCTTCCATACCTCGCACATGTCACCCGCTGTGAGCGCGCTGGAGGCCTTGAAGCCGACCCTGTCCCCGCAGAACCCCCAGGTGCCGCTCCTCTCCAACTTTGACGGCCAGGCAGTAACGGAAGGCTCCGCGGCAGTGGAGAGCCTTATCGCCCAGGTATCCCGACCGGTCCGCTGGGACCTGTGCATGGAATCCCTCGTCCAGAGGGGTGTCACCGGAGTCATCGAACTTGCCCCCGCCGGGACCCTTGCTGGTCTCGCGAAACGAGGAATGCCGGGCGTCAAAACAGTCGCCGTCAAGACCCCCGAAGATCTCTCCGCTGCCCTTGCCCTCTTCGCAGAACTGGATGGCCAGTCATGAGCGTCCCCGTTCTCAAACAGGCACCCGTAAACGCGAACACCAGGATCCTTGGCCTCGGCGCCTACCGTCCGGATGTCATCGTCACCAACGACGACGTCTGCCAGTGGATCGACTCCTCGGACGAATGGATCCGTCAGCGTACAGGCATCGTCACCCGGCATCGTGCAGCCGCTGATGTCAGCGTAATTGACATGGCGGAGGGCGCGGCCCGCGAGGCCCTCCAGAAGGCCGGCATCGATGCCTCCCAGTTGGGCGCGGTGATCGTTTCCACTGTGACCCACCCCTACGCGACTCCTTCTGCGGCAGCGAGCCTTGCAGATCGGATCGGAGCCACGCCCGCTCCGGCGTTCGATATCTCCGCAGCCTGTGCCGGCTACTGCTATGGCATAGCCCAAGGTGATGCCCTTGTCAGGTCCGGAGCCGCAGACTACGTGCTGGTGGTCGGTGCGGAAAAACTCTCGGACGTTATCGACAACACCGAGCGCACCATTTCGTTCCTGCTCGGTGATGGCGCCGGCGCCGTTGTCATCGGCCCGTCGGACTCTCCCGGTATCGGCCCTTCCGTCTGGGGTTCAGATGGCAGCAAGTGGGACGCCATCGGCATGACCCATTCCCTCAATGAAGCCCGGGACCAGGCACTCGACCCGCAGGGATTGGCCTCAGGGGTCCGCTCCCAAGGGAACACCACCCATGGAAACGTCACGCTCACGGCCTTGAGCACCGCCGAGGCAGCTGTAACGGAAGCAGCCATCTGGCCCACTCTCCGCCAGGACGGCCAGACAGTCTTCCGCTGGGCTGTTTGGGAGATGGCCAAAGTAGCCCAGCAAGCGCTCGACGCCGCAGGCGTCACGGCAGATGACCTTGTGGCCTTCGTACCCCACCAGGCGAACATGCGGATCATCGATGAGATGGTGAAGAAGCTCAAACTCCCCGAGACGGTCACCGTCGCCCGGGACATCGCTGAAGCCGGAAACACCTCTGCCGCATCCATCCCCCTGGCCACCCACAGGCTACTCAAGGAAAACCCTGCCCTGAGCGGCGGGCTCGCCCTGCAGATCGGCTTCGGCGCCGGCCTTGTCTTTGGCGCCCAGGTGGTCGTGCTGCCATAGGCACCGGTCCTACGGTCAGCGATCCAATAACTGAATACGTTCTGAGAAGCACGCATTTTTCCACACCAAGCCGTATCCGCGGTTTGCACCATTTCCGGTAACCGCCGGCAACACAAGAAAAGGAGCCATCAATGGCTAGCAACGAAGAGATCCTGGCCGGCCTGGCTGAAATCGTCAACGAAGAAACCGGCCTGGCTACTGAGGCAGTAGAGCTGGACAAGTCCTTTACCGAGGACCTGGACATCGACTCCATCTCCATGATGACCATCGTGGTCAACGCCGAAGAGAAGTTCGGCGTACGCATCCCGGACGAAGAGGTCAAGAACCTCAAGACCGTTGGCGACGCCGTCAGCTTCATCTCCAACGCCCAGGCCTAGTCCGGGCTTCAGGCTCCAAGCCTGAGGGGCCGCTGGTCCCGGTCCGGCGATTTCCGCCGCCGGGACCGGCAGCCCAACGAAGTTCCAAGTTTTCGATAGATCCTTACGCACGCCCCCGCGCAGCCTCCCGGCCACCAGCGGAGGGCGCGGCAAGCACCGACAGAGAGTGATCCCATGACACGCAAAGTAGTCATTACCGGTCTGGGTGCCACCACGCCCATCGGCGGCGACGTACCCACGATGTGGACGAATGCGCTGAAGGGCGTCTCCGGAGCCCGCACCCTCGAAGATGACTGGGTGGCCAAGTTTGAGCTCCCTGTTCACTTTGCCGCCCGGGCATCCACCCCCGCCCTGGACGTTCTCGCCCGGGTTGAAGCGAAGCGGATGGACCCGTCCACCCAGTTCGGCGTCATCGCTGCCCGTGAGGCCTGGGGCGATTCCGGGATCACCGAAGTTGACCACGACCGGCTCGCGGTTGCCTTTGCTACAGGCATTGGCGGAGTCTGGACCCTGCTCGACGCCTGGGACACACTGCGTGAAAAAGGTCCCCGACGCGTTCTTCCCATGACAGTTCCGATGCTGATGCCCAATGGAGTGGCCGCAGCAGTGAGCCTTGACCTCGGTGCCCGTGCAGGCGCCCACACTCCTGTCTCAGCATGCGCTTCCGGAACGGAAGCCTTGCACCTTGGCCTCGAACTGATCCGTTCCGGCAAGGCAGACGTCGTCGTCTGCGGCGGTGCGGAAGCTGCCATCCACCCGATGCCGATCGCGGCCTTCTCCTCCATGCAGGCACTGTCCCGCCGGAATGAAAACCCTGAGGGTGCCTCCCGCCCGTACGACAAGGACCGGGACGGCTTTGTCATGGGTGAGGGCGCCGGCGCCATTGTCCTCGAAGCCGAAGAACACGCGCTTGCCCGCGGCGCACGCATTTATGCGGAGCTCGCAGGCACGTCAGTAACGGCTGACGCGTACCACATCACTGCCCCGGACCCTGAAGGCCTTGGCGCAACCCGCGCCTTGAAGGCAGCGATGTTTGACGGCCGGGTGCAGGCATCGGACGTAGTCCACGTGAATGCCCACGCCACCTCCACTCCCGTGGGCGACAAGCCCGAGTACACCGCGCTCAAGGCCGCCCTGGGCTCCCACGTGGACAACGTGGCGGTCTCCGCCACCAAGTCCCAGATGGGGCACCTCCTGGGGGCCTCAGGTGCGGTTGAGGCGGTGCTGACAGTGCTCGCTATCTACGATCGGAAGGCGCCGGTGACGATCAACCTTGAAAACCAGGATCCTGAAATCCCGCTCGACGTCGTGACCACCGCGCGTGATCTCCCTTCCGGGAACATCGTTGCATTGAGTAACTCCTTCGGTTTCGGCGGCCACAACGCGGTCATCGCAGTCCGCAGCGTTTAGTACCGGCGCGCCTGGCACGGATCCACTGCCAACGCAGAAATGGCCCCCGCGGAGCAAGTTCACTCCGGCGGGGGCCACTTCTTTGCTATGGAAGGTCGTCAATCAGTGGAGGCGTGTTGGATGGACTCTGACTTCGGTCGGCTTTCGGCGCGTTCGTCAGCGGACAGACCAGGCTGCTTTTTAGCCGACCTGATGCAGCCAGCGGACGGGGGCACCTTCCGCGGCATGCCTGAAGGGTTCCAGTTCCTCATCCCAGGCCTCGCCAAGTGCCAAGGACAGCTCGTGGTAGACGGCGGAAGGATCGCCGGCGCCTGATTCGTAGGCGTAACGGATGCGGTCTTCAGAGACCATGATGTTGCCGTGAACGTCCGTCATAGCGTGGAAGATGCCGAGCTCCGGAGTGTGCGACCAGCGCCCGCCGTCGACACCAGGGCTGGGCTCTTCGGTAACTTCATAGCGCAGATGCGCCCATCCGCGCAGGGCAGAAGCCAGCTGGGCACCAGTCCCCTGGTTGCCCGTCCACGACAACTCCGCCCGGAACATTCCGGGCGCAGCAGGCTGAGCAGTCCACTCCAGGTCCGTTCGCTTGTCCACAACTGACCCGATAGCCCACTCAACGTGCGGGCACAGGGCAGTCGGGGCCGAGTGAATGAACAACACACCGCGGGTCATTGCAACAGACATTCCATCCTCCATAGCTGTAGGTACGTCTTCCCCAACGACCTCTGCCTGGATGTGTGTCCGCTGCCCGGTTACCGCGTAGTGCGGGTGATCCTTGCCAGACTTATGAAATTTTCAGGACAACGTCGGTTTCAATAGATACCCGATTGTTAGCTTCAAGCATCAGTTGAGAGTCGCCGACGTGAGTCTTATTGTGCCGTACCACGCCTAATTACGCCAGTGCAATTCGAAGAACAATGGTTCAGGCGCGGGGATGGGCCTGAAGATAGCTTTTCCGTAAGCGGTCCACTGAGACGTGGGTATAGATCTGCGTGGTGGCAAGGCTGCTGTGGCCGAGTATCTCCTGGACGGCCCGCAGATCGGCGCCGCCGTCGAGTAAATGGGTGGCGGCCGAGTGACGCAAGGCATGGGGCCCGGTTGCCGACGTATCGCCCAGTGCCTCCAACAGGCCCTCAACGACCGCCCGCACCTGGCGCTGGTCAACCCTTTTTCCCCGCAGGCCCAGGAAGAGCGCCGGGCCGCTGACTTCTGTGGCCAGCCTTGGCCTCCCGCGGCGTAGCCAATCATCCACGGCGACAGCCGCCGGCAATCCGTAGGGAACGGTGCGCTCTTTATTGCCTTTACCGAGGACGCGCAGTGTCCTCCTGTCCGGATCGAGATCGTCGATGTCCATGCCGGCGAGTTCTCCCACCCGCACCCCCGTTGCATAAAGCAGTTCCACCATGGCGCGGTTCCTTAACGGGACCGAATCACCGGCCGCTGCAGCGGCTTCCAGATCCGCCAGAATCCGGGTGATCTGTTGCTGGTTGAGGACGCCCGGGAGAGATCCTTCCCGCTTTGGCGCTTTGAGTCTGAGAGCCGGATCGACAGCGATCAACTCCTCGCGCAGCGCCCAGGCAGTAAAAGCCCGCGCGGTGGCTGCCCGCCGCGCGAGGGTTGACCGTGATATCCCGGCTTCACTCTGAGCGCCCAGCCACCGGCGCAGCGTCCCAAGCTCTATTTCCTGCGGACTGCTGATGCCTTCCGATACAACGTGGACAAGAAGGCTATCCAGGTCTGAAAGATAAGCCCGGACCGTATGCGGCGACCGTGCCCGCTCCCCCACCAGGTACTTGCCGAAGCTGTCGGCAGCACCGGCAAGGGAGGAGGGCAGGTTTTGGGTCTTCACGCCTTCACTTTCCCACCATTTGCTCCCCGATCAAGCAGGCCTGCGGCGAGTCCCCCAGTCACGGGTATGGGCTCATCCCCTTCGGGAATATTTCCTTCACGGCTGCATCAGTTGGTTATCACCTTATCCCGGCAGCAGACGCTGTGCAGCTGCAAGGGTCAAGCGTGATCAGCATGATTTCTTTGACCGCTTCCAGCCTCCACCCTCAGATACGGCGAGTCCAAGGAGACCAAGTCGCCCCAAGCCGGCACGGACCGATTCGATGCCCAGACCGGCGACGCCGGTAAGCTTTTCCACCGAACTGGTGGAGCGCAACGGAAGCGCATCCAGAAGGATCAGGTCTTCAAGCGTCAGGCCGTCATGGTCCGCCGCTGCGCCACGCGGCTCTTCCGGCAGAGAGCTTCCGCTGGGGCCCGCTAATTCTGCCACTTCGCCGGCGTCCGTGACGCACACGGCACCGCCCTCCCTGAGGAGGCGATGGCAGCCAGCAGAGTTTGCACTGTGCACAGAGCCGGGAACGGCTCCGACGACCCTTCCAAGGCTCTCGGCATGGTGGGCTGTATTGAGCGCTCCGGAGCGCCACCTCGCTTCAACCACCACAGTGACGGCGGTCAACGCGGCGATGAGCCGGTTCCGCTGGAGGAAACGGTACCTGGTGGGGGCGGAACCGGGCGGAACCTCGGCAAGCACAGCACCTTGGTTTGCTACCGCCCTCAGCAGGTCCTCGTTGCCGGATGGATAGAACCGGTCAACGCCTCCTGCCATCACTGCGATAGTGGGAATTGCTGCTGTTCCTCCGCTAAGTGCGCCCCGATGAGCATGGGCGTCGATACCGTATGCACCGCCTGACACGATGGTGAAACCTCGTTGGGCCAAAGAATAGGCGAGGTCGCCGGTCACCGATGCGCCATAACTGGTGCTGTCGCGGGAACCTACCAGGGCCACGGACATTGCGGCTGGTGGCAGCGGTTGTTCCAGACCCCTCCACCAGAGACACAGCGGCTGATGAATACCCAGATCCTCCAATTGCCTCGGCCAGAGATCATCGCCGGGAATGATCATGCGTCCTCCCAGGCGTTGCATGGTTGCAAGGTCCCGTTCCGGTGCCAGATCCGGTATCCGAGGGGCCCAGCGTTTCAGCGCCGCTCCGAGCCCTGGCCATTTGGTTCCACCGCCGCTGTCCGCAAGTACCGTTGTGATATCGCGCTCAAGTTCCTGCCCGGCTGCTATCTGGCCTGTGGCGATCAGCAGGGCATCTGTTGCCCCAACTACGCTGACCAGTGCCATACCAGCCGCATCCTGAGGCTCCATCAGCCTGGACAGTGCCGCCCTGGCCGTACGCTCTTTGTCTGTCATGTTTTCCTCTCACGCCGCAGCCGACGTGGCTGCCTGCCGCAAAGCGAGTGCCTGTCCGATGTCATTGGAATCGGGACTGCCTCGTTCTCCGAGATCGGCAAGAGTCCACGCGAGGCGGAGGACCCGGTCGTAACCCCGTGCAGTCAAGACACCGCGTTCAAGCGAATGGTCCAAAATGCGCGTTGTGGGCGCCGGCAACCGCAGGATTCCCCGCAGTACGCGGCCCGGCACCTGTGAATTTGTCTCCATACCAAAAGGCAGGAGCCGCTCCGACTGCCTGTTGCGGGCAGCCTCAACACGCGCGGCAATGGTCCTGGTGTCTTCTTCTCCTCCGGACTGTCCAAACTCCGCAAGGGAGACCCGTTCGACCTCCAGCTGGATGTCCACGCGGTCAAGGAGTGGGCCTGACATCCTCGCCACGTAGCGCCGCCTCATCATCGGTGTGCACGTACAGTCCAGTCCTTTCCCCGATGCCTTGCCGCAGGGGCAGGGATTGGAAGCCAGTACCAACTGGAAACGGGCGGGGTAGGCGGCCGTGCCTGCGGAACGGTGGATGACAAGTTCACCGCTCTCCAGCGGCTGCCGCAGCGCATCCAGGACGCGGCGCTCATACTCAGGCGCTTCGTCAAGGAAAAGCACTCCCCGATGGGCTCGTGAGGCCGCGCCGGGCCGAGGCAGGCCGGAGCCTCCGCCTATGATTGCGGCCGACGTGGCACTGTGGTGGGGATTCTCGAACGGCGGCCTGCGGACAAGCTGCACTGAAGCTGAGGGTAGGGAGCACAGCGAGTGGATGGCGGTCACCTCCATCGCCTCTGTGTCCCCAAGATCGGGAAGAAGCCCGGGAAGCCGCTCTGCAAGCATGGTCTTACCCGCGCCCGGCGGGCCTGTCAGGAGTAGATGGTGAGCGCCGGCCGCAGCGACCTCCAACGCACGCCGCGCATCCCCTTGCCCGGATACGTCACTCATGTCAGGCACCGGCCGGGCAGCGTCCTCGGGGTCGCAGGGCTCCTCGTCCTCCGGTTCGAAATCCAAGGCAAGTTCCTGGGGATCAGCCCCGTAATCGAAGGCAAGACGTGCAAGTGTTCTGTACCCTCTGACACGTGCGCCGGGCACGAGCCCGGCCTCGGCCGCATTTGCCTGCGCCACCACAATATCCGGATACCCCGCCTGGACAGCGGCCATCACAGCAGGCAGGATCCCGCGAACAGGCCGAAGCCGGCCATCGAGACCCAGCTCGGAAATGAACACGGTCCGCTCAGTGCTCTTGATGTCATTGGCTGCCCTGAGGACAGACATGGTGATCGCAAGGTCGAAGCCCGAGCCGCGCTTGGGCAGTGAGGCAGGAATCAGATTGGCCGTGATCTTCCGCCTGCTGAGTGGAATACCGGAATTCTGCGCAGCCGAGCGGATCCGTTCCTTGGCCTCGTTAAGGCTCGCGTCCGGCAAGCCCAGAATCACAAACGCCGGAAGGGTCTGGCCGATGTCTGCTTCAACTTCGACGATGTAGCCGTTCAGCCCCACCAGCGCCACCGAATAGGCCCGGCCCAGTCCCACCTAGCCCACGCCCTTGAGGTGCTCCACCACGGGATCGCCAACGCCGTCGTCCACCACGGCGATAACGTCCACCCGTCGCAACGGCATCCTCAGCTCGTGGTCGCGGCACCAGGCGGCAGCCAAACGGTGCAGCCGGGCCAGTTTGCTGACGCCGACGGCCTCAAAGGGATGCCCGTAGTATAGTGACGTGCGCGTCTTGACCTCGGCAACGACCAGTGAGTCGCCGTCGAGCGCGACGATGTCTATCTCGCCCTCAGTGCAGCGCCAGTTGCGGTCCACAATCCGCATACCCTGCAATTCCAGATAGCCGGCAGCAAGATCTTCCCCACGCCGGCCAAGTATGTCTTTGGCTTTCATCTCTACCTCCGACACCAACCCTCGCGCAGCGAGGGAGGGCCAGGCAGGGAGACGTTGCGCTATGTGGGTAAGTCAGCCCAAGTTTCTGTGTGGAGGGAAAGTGGGAGGCTAGTTGCCCAGATCGACGTCCTTGGGAAGCGCGAGCTCTTCACCGCGGGGAAGCTCTTCGACGTTGACATCCTTGAACGTGATGACCCGTACGCTCTTCACAAACCTCGCTGAGCGGTAAACGTCCCACACCCACGCATCCTGCAGGGTCAGATCGAAGTAGACCTCGCCGTCGGCACTCCGGGCCTGAAGGTCGACATGGTTGGCAAGGTAGAACCGCCGCTCAGTTTCGACAACGTAGCTGAACAGGCCGACGACGTCCCGGTACTCACGGTAGAGCTGAAGCTCCATGTCTGTTTCGTAGTTCTCAAGATCCTCGGCACTCATGCTTCCATCTTGCACCATGCAGCAGGCGCTGTGCGCCACGAGAGACGGCAGGTCCCAGGGTCAAACGTCAGGTCCGAACAACTGCCAACTGACCCGGTGATAAGGGGTGGGCCCTGACAGGCGGAGAGCTTCGCGGTGGGATGCGGTCCCGTAACCCTTGTTCTCGTTCCAGCCGAAAGCCGGGTACTCGTTATGCAGCGAAAGCATGAGTCGGTCACGTTCCACCTTCGCGAGGACGCTGGCCGCGGCTACGCTGAGGCACTGCATGTCGGCCTTCACCAGGGTGTAAACGGGAGCGTCACAACCAGACTCAGGCATTGCAGTGACCATCAGCGAGGGCTCGCCGGACAGGGAAGGGTCGTCGACAAGGCCGGGCTCGTCGAAAAGCGATGGCTGGGGATCCGGCGTCAGCCAGTTGTGGCTGCCGTCGAGCAGAACCGCCTGAGGCGTAATTCCGAGGGCGAGGATCTGGTTCCAGGCGCGGTTTCCGGCAGTCCTCAGCGCGGCGATGATGCCCAGGGAATCAATTTCGTTTGCCGAAGCGTGCCCTACCGCCGAGGCCACACTCCAGCCCCGCACGAGGGGCTCCAACCGCTCCCGGTCTTCCGCCTTGAGCAGTTTGCTGTCCCGGACGTCCTCAAGGAGTTCCTGCCGGCCAAGGTCCACCACCGTGATTCCCACCGTGACGGGTCCTGCCAGGGCGCCGCGGCCCACCTCGTCGACGCCGGCAAGCAGCTGCACACCGCGGCTGAGGAAGCGGCGCTCGTAGTCAAGGGTGGGTGCTTCAGTAGCCATTACTTTGTCGCGGGAGCAGGGACGTCTTTGAACACGTCCGGATAATTGTCGAGTACGCCAATCCTGTTGAGGGGCCACGCAATGACTGCTGCCTTCCCCTCAATGTCAGGCAGGTCGATGAACCCGCCGTTGGTTTCCTGGTGCGCGCGGGAATCGGCGGAGTGGTTCCGGTTGTCCCCCATGACCCACACCTTGCCGGCGGGGACCACGACGTCGAAATTCTTGGTCTCAGGCACTTCTGCCTTGTTCACGTAGCTCTCGTCCAAAGGAACGCCGTTGACGGTCAGCCGCCCGCCGGCATCGCAACAGACCACGTGGTCTCCAGGGAGCCCGACGACGCGCTTGACCAGATGCTGTTGCGTATGGTCAGGCAACAGCCCCACGAAAATCACGGCATCTTCGAACCAGGTGAAGGGACCGTCCTCCTCCTGGGGCGTCTGCGGCAGCCAGCCCTTGGTGTCCCTGAATACCACGACGTCGCCGCGCTGCAAGGCAAAGGGCTCGGGAACCAGCAGATTGACGAAAATTCTGTCGCTGATGTCCAGGGTATTGACCATGGATTCGGACGGAATATAGAAAGCGCGGAACAGGAAAGTCTTGATCAGGAAGGACAGGACAATGGCAATGGCCACCACCGTGGCTACCTCCTTCAGCCAAAGGAGAAGCTGGCTGGGGCCCCGGTCCTCTTTCTTCGCCTTGCCGCTTTCCGCACGCCTTTGTGCTGCTCGCCCAAGAGCGGAAGCTCCGGTGCCGGCCCGTTCCGCAGCGGGCACACCTGTTGCAGCCACACCTGGAGCCGCCGCCGCGGGAGCCACTCCGGTGAACGGAAGGTGTCCGGACTCGTCCCGCTCGTGCGACCCGGAATCCCGGGGGTCGGTCTCGGGCATCTACTGTCCATCCTTCGTTGTTGTCTCGGCCTTGGAAGGCCGTTCCACTGAGCCAAATCTATCAAGCGGCCAGATGATCTGTACCGGTCTGCCGATAACCCGGTCCAGGGGAACCATCCCGCCGCCCGGGGCACCCAGCAGGCTCCTCGAATCGGCTGACATGGACCGGTGATCACCGAGTAACCATAACCGTCCGGGGGGCACCATTACACTGAACTTCTGCTTGCTCGGCACATCGCCGTCATACACATAGGGTTCCTCAAGAGACTGGCCGTTCACTGTGAGCCTGCCGTCGCTTCCGCAGCACACCACATGATCGCCAGGGAGCCCGATAACCCGCTTTACGTAGGTGGTGTCACTGCCCGTGAGCCCAATCCAGTGTCCCAGGCCCGAGGCTGCATCCAGCAGCGGTCCCTGGCCGCTGTTCAGCGGAGCAAAGGTACCCCGCCCGTCGAAGACCACGACGTCCCCGCGCCCGATGGGCTGCGACTGGAAATCCGTCCGGGACACCAGGATGCGGTCTCCCGTTTCGAACAGAGGTTGCATGGACGCCGAGGGGATGTAGTAGATATCAAGCCACAGCGACCGGACCAACCCGCTGATGACCACTGCGACGACGAGTGCAAGCAAAACAAAACGCCAGCCCGGTCTCCCGTGCTGGCGTCTTGTGTTGTCCATGATCCGTATCCTGTGGCGCTGTTGCGGATGGCTCCGGCGCGGCCGGATACGGGTCGCGGACCCGCTTCGAAAGTCCGGAGACTTACTTGGCGGTCTGGAAGTCGCGCTTTTCCTTGATCTTGGCGGCCTTACCGCGCAGTGCGCGCATGTAGTAAAGCTTGGCCCGGCGCACGTCACCCTTGGTAACGAGCTCGATCTTGTCGATGATCGGGGAGTGTACCGGGAAGGTACGCTCTACGCCTACACCGAAGGAAACCTTGCGGACGGTGAAGGTTTCGCGGATACCGTCGCCGTGGCGGCCAAGAACAAAGCCCTGGAACACCTGGATACGGGAGTTCTTGCCTTCGATGATGTTGACGTGAACCTTGAGGGTGTCACCCGCGCGGAACTCAGGAACATCGGTGCGCAGCGAGGCTGCGTCTACGGAATCGAGGATATGCATTGATCCACTCCTGGTAAACGCCACAGGTCATTTACTTTGGGTCACGGCGGCCAAGCCCGGGGTTTTGAAAGGCCCGGAAATTCCCGCCGAAAGTTGCTGTTCCGGTTCCGTCACTGATTGACGGCTCCGGGGCGCCAGGCTGTTGGTTACGCTCCCCCTGTGGCAGGTTCGCACCCAGTAGGCACAAGGACTAATTTTGCCACATGCGGGGCCCCGGAGGCGAATCCCTCAGCCCTGATCGTTTCCCGGCTCGTTCGGCCGGCGACGCAGGCGTCCGTCGACGACGTCGTACCCAAGGTCCGCAAATTCCGTACGGTCCGCGCGGGTCAGCTTTGTTGCCTCGAAACCATCCAGCAGGTCCGGGCGGCGGGCTGCGGTGCGGCGGTACTGTTCATGGCGCCGCCACTGGGCGATTTTGCCGTGATTGCCGCTTAGAAGGATGGCCGGCACTTCACGGTCGCGCCAGGTGGACGGCTTCGTGTAGACGGGGTACTCCAGCAGTCCGTCCGCGTGCGATTCCTCCACAAGGGATTCGGGATTGCCAACGACGCCTGGCAAAAGCCGGACAATCGCTTCAACCATGGCCAGTACGGCAACTTCGCCTCCGTTAAGGACGTAGTCGCCAAGGCTCATCGGGCGGACAGTAAAGTGCTCCGAAGCCCACTCGATGACCCTCTCATCTATGCCTTCATACCGGCCACAGGCAAAAACGAGCTGCTCTTCTTCGGCCAGTTCGTGGGCCAACGCCTGGTTGAAGCGCTCTCCTGCGGGCGACGGAACGATCAGCACTGGCTTCTTGCCGGCGTGTCCCGCCTCCGAAATGGAGGAGAGTGCCTGCGCCCACGGCTCGGCCTTCATGACCATGCCGGCGCCGCCACCGTATGGTGTGTCATCAACGGTCCGGTGCCTGTCGGTGGTGAATTCGCGGAGGTCGTGCACCTTCAGGTCAAGCAACCCGTCCTGGCGGGCTTTCCCGATGAGGGACAGCTCCAAAGGCGCCAGGTATTCCGGAAAGATGCTGACGACGTCGATCTGCATTTAGTCGTCGTCCCCGGCTTCGGCGGGTGCGGTTTCGTCGCTGTCCGCGGCGCCGCCTTCTTCATTGATCCCAAAGAGTCCCGGCGGGGGCGTGATCAGCACAAAACCTTCAGCAACATTGACCTCGGGGACAATCTGTTCCACAAAGGGAACCAGGATTTCCTTGCCCTCAGGTGTCTTCACGGTCAGGAGATCCTGAACCGGCAGGGTGGTGAGGGCCGCGATCGTGCCTACGACCTCTGACCCCACCCGTGCCTCAAGTCCCACAAGCTCGTGCTCATACCAGCCTTCGTCGTCGTCCTCGCCCAGCTCCTCGGTTTCAATGAAGAGCTTGGCTCCACGGAGTGTCTCCGCCTCATTGCGGGTCTCGATCTCCTCGAATCCGAGCAGCAGGATGTCCTTGTTCCAGCGGGCGCTCAGAATCGTCAGCGGCCCTGCGGAAGCGGGTTCCACCACGAACTCGGTACCAGGGACAAAGCGGTCCCCCGGCGCATCCGTCAACACCTGTACGGTCACCTCACCGCGGATGCCGTGGGGTTTTCCGATTCGTGCCACTTGAAGCTGCATCTGTTCCTCTGTTCCTCTGTTCCGGATTCGGGATGAATAGTTTCGAGCTGCCGCTCTGGAAAGGGTATGGGATCTCAAAAAAGTCCGGCCCCTCCACCATCTGGTGAAGGGGCCGGACCCAAGACAAGTGTTGCTGGCGCGATTACCGGCGGCGGTCGGTGTCGACGACGTCGACCCTGACCTGCTCGCCATTCGCCAATGCCGCCACCACTGTGCGCAATGCACGTGCCGTACGGCCCTGACGGCCGATCACCCTGCCAAGATCGTCCTGATGAACGCGAACCTCGAGGGTATCCCCGCGGCGGTTGTTCTTGGCACTGACCTTGACGTCCTCGGGGCTGTCAACAATCCCGCGGACAAGGTGTTCGAGCGCTTCTGCCAGCAATTTACTCAGCCTCGGTGGTCTCTGCTTCGGCGCCTGCTTCAGCCGGAGCTTCCGCCTTGGCCTTCTTGGTGATGGCTTCCGGGATGATCACGGAGCGCTTTTCCGGAGCAACGAAGGCAACCTTGGGGGCTTTCGTCTTCAAGGTACCTTCCTGGCCGGGAAGACCCTTGAACTTCTGCCAGTCACCGGTGATCTTGAGGATCGCGGCAACCTGCTCGGACGGCTGGGCACCGACGGACAGCCAGTACTGGGCACGCTCGGAGTCAACCTCGATGTATGAGGGCTCCTCGGTGGGGTGGTACTTGCCGATTTCTTCGATGGCACGACCATCACGCTTGGTGCGTGAGTCTGCAACGACAATGCGGTAGTACGGTGCGCGCATCTTACCGAAGCGCTTAAGGCGAATCTTTACGGCCACTTTTGTGGTCACTCCTGTTTCTGAAACGGGGTCGAACCCGGCGTTCTGCACCCGTGGGGCGGGCCATACTAGGGGGTTCTAAAGGACAGGATCCAGACGCGGAGAGAGGGGCCACGCAGATCAAGTACCTACTTATTGTGCCAGATCAACGACGGGATTTCGACTTGACGCCCGCTCGGCCTTCTTCGACCCGATTAACGCCTACGATGCCCAGACGTACAGGCCTGTCCGATCGTTGTCGTCCACGCCGCTTGCAAGCTCTGCAATCCGCTGGACGTAGCCCTTGGCTTCATCGGTGCCGAAAGGCATATCGTCTTCCGCAGCCCACTGCTCTGCGACATGTGCAAGCACATCACCTTCGCCTTCAGATTCGTAACTGAGCAATTCGGCCAGGGCGCGGACCATGGCCGGCGGCACACCGAGAAGGGAGTCGCTTGCCACGTCCACCATGGCCAGTTCGTAATCCGCGCCCGCTGCGTGCACGGCCGCGCCTGCGAGGTCGCCCAACTGTTCGATTTCGAAGTCGCTTATTCCGGGAATGCGCACTGCATCGCCGGTGGCGGGCCCGCCGTCGTCGAGCGCTGTGGCCCGCTTCAGCGCGCCGTCGTGGGTGGAAACAAAGATCTCAGTGAACCCCATGGAAATCATCCTCATTCCGTCGCTGCGAGGAAGGTCCTACGATGCGGGTTTGAGCCCCACCGTGGCCGTCCGAATCAGCCTAACCCAGAAGACGGTCCAACCCGGAAGACAGACCAACCCGAAGGCAGCATGCCCGTGAAGGCGTGGACCGTTAGCGCACAGTCACGCGGATCCTGTTGCGCCATGGATCCTCAAAGCGCAGTTCCTGGCCCGTGTGGTGGGATGAGACCCCGGCGACTTTCAGGCGGTCGGCGAGCGCCCCGACGTCGTCCCCCAGGGGAACTTCAATGAGAACTTCCCCCAGACCAAGGGTGTCCTTGCGTGGTCCGGCGCCGCGGCTGTTCCAGACGTTCATGGCCATGTGGTGGTGGTAGCCTCCGGCGGAGACAAAAAGGGCCTGACCGTGCCAGCCGGCTGTCTTTTCAAAGCCCAGCGTACCCACGTAGAAGTCGTGGGCAGTCTGGACGTCACCTACCTGGAGGTGGACGTGCCCGACGCCGGCACCCGATTCGCGCTGTCCGGCGACCCTCTCTTCGGTCAGGTGGCGCTGCAGATAGTGCTGAGGGGGAAGGGGCAAACTGTCCATTACGACGTTCTTGCCATCCCACGACCACGCTTCACGGGGGCGGTCCCAGTAGAGTTCGATGCCGTTTCCTTCGGGATCGCTGAAGTAGAAGGCTTCGCTCACCAGGTGATCGGCGCTTCCTGTGAACAACCGGGGCTCGTACTGGGCTGCTGTTGCCACGGTGGCCGCAAGGGCCTGCTGGTCCTCGAACAACAAGGCTGTATGGAAGAGCCCTGCTTCGCCGCGGGAAGGAACAGCCAGTCCGGGAGCCGCGGCGAGGTGGACCAGCGGCTGGCGGCGCCGGCCCAGGTAGAGTCCGCCATCCTGCTCCGCCACGATCTTTAGTCCGAGGGCGCGCTGGTAGTAGTCGGTCATCAGCTTCAGGTCCCGCACCTTGAGCATCACTGTGCCCATGGTGAGGTCGGCGGGAAGCAGATCCTGGCTGCTCGTTTCCGTGGTCATAATTCACTCCTGATTCGGGGGCCGCCCGGATCGGCGACTGCACTCATAGAGTTAAATTACTTGAAGCTTCAATTTATTCCCTTGGCTGCAGTTCCCCTCTTACCAATTCGCCCCTGAGTACGACGCTGCGCAGCGTTTTCAGGGTAGTCAAGGACTCGCGGGGGTCTTCGGCACACACCAGCACATCGGCGCTGGCACCTTCGGTCACGCCTTCGGCTCCCAGCCAGGAGCGTGCAGCCCAGGCCGCGGAGTCCAGTGCTGCAGCGGCAGGGAGCCCTGCGGCATTCAGGGCGAGGACTTCGTCCACAATGCGTCCATGCGCTATGACTGTTCCAGCATCTGTGCCGGCAAGGATTCGAACGCCGGCTTCGAAAGCCTCCAGGACGCGCTCGTTGCGCCGTGTCCACAAGGACCGCATATGGGCGGCATAGACCGGAAACTTCACATCTGCCCGTTCAGCGATATCGGGAAAGGTGCCGATGTTGATCAGGGTGGGAACCAGGGCAACACCCTGCTCGACGAAGCGGGGAATATGGCGGGGAAGTAGCCCCGTGCCGTGCTCGATGCAGTCAATCCCGGCGTCGAGCATGTCATCCAGGGTGTCCTCGGCAAAACAGTGGGCGGTGACCCGGGCACCCTCCTCATGTGCCGCCAGCACGGCGTCCCTGAGCGCCCAAGCGGGAAAACTAGGGGCGAGGTCCCCGGCGTCGCGGTCTATCCAGTCCCCCACGAGTTTGACCCACCCATCCCCTGCCCGGGCCTGCTTCCTCACGGTTTCCGCCAGATCCCCGGGCTCCACCTCCAAGGCGAGGTTCTTCAGGTAGCGGCGCGTCCTTGCAACATGCCTGCCGGACCTGATGATCCGCGGCATGTCCCTGCGGTGCTGAAGCCACCTGGTGTCACTGGGCGAGCCCGCATCGCGGACCAGCAGGGTGCCTGCATTCCTGTCCTGCAGGGCCTGCGCCTCGGCCACATGGCCAGGCACTTCACCTGCCGGGCCCAAGCCGATGTGGCAATGGGCATCGGTGAGCCCTGGCAGCACCCAGCCATCGAGGACGATGTCGGGGTTTCCTGCGGGACGAATAAATGTCAGCTTCCCGTCTACTGCCCACATGCCGTGGTGCTCCGAATCAGGTGATGTGAGCACGGTTCCGCTGAACTCAATAATTTCCGGCATGGGCAAAAGCCTAACGGCGGACCACAGCACGACGTTCCCTGGCATGGTGATGCTGCGGTCCTCGGCTGCGGGAGGCATCGGTGTGATAGCTTCATTTACGACCACACGGGTGCCCTTGCAGGGGCTGAGATCGGGCTGATGCAGCTTGCGACCGTTGAACCTGTCCGGGTAATGCCGGCGAAGGAAGTGAGTATTCCCTTGAGTACCCCAGAATCACAGAACAGCCCTGTCAAAATTACCTCCCGCGAAACACAGTCCCTGAAGTCGCACTCCCTCACCTACTTCTCCGATGAAGAAAATGGCATCAAGGTGCCGGTGACTGCGATCGACTTGGAGGACTCCCCCAACGGCGGTAAAAACGGTCCATTCCACATCTACCGCACGGCCGGTCCCGGCAGCGACCCGGTAGTCGGTCTCAGGCCGTTCCGTTCGGAATGGATAGAAGCCCGCGGGGACACAGAACCGTACAGCGGACGGGAGCGCACCCTGCTCGACGACGGCCGCTCGGCCGTCCGTCGGGGAGCAGCTTCAGCGGAGTGGAAGGGAGCGCAGCCGGTGCCCCGCCGCGCCGTCGGCGGCAGGACGGTCACCCAGATGCACTACGCGCGTCAGGGAATCATCACCCCGGAAATGCGGTTTGTGGCTCTCCGCGAAAATTGTGACGTTGAGTTGGTCCGCAGCGAGCTGGCTGCAGGCCGGGCCATCATCCCGAACAACATCAACCATCCTGAGTCCGAGCCGATGATCATCGGCAAGGCCTTCCTGGTGAAGATCAATGCGAACATCGGAAACTCCGCCGTGACAAGCTCCATTGCCGAAGAGGTGGACAAGCTGCAGTGGGCCACGCGGTGGGGTGCTGACACTGTCATGGACCTCTCCACCGGCGATGACATCCACACCACCCGCGAATGGATCATCCGCAACTCCCCCGTGCCCATCGGCACCGTCCCCATCTACCAGGCACTCGAGAAGGTCAATGGAGAAGCCAACGCCCTGACCTGGGAGATTTTCCGCGACACTGTCATTGAACAGTGCGAACAGGGCGTGGACTACATGACCATCCACGCCGGCGTCCTGCTCCGCTATGTGCCGCTCACAGCCAACAGGGTTACGGGCATCGTGTCCCGTGGTGGCTCCATTATGGCCGGCTGGTGCCTCGCCCACCATGAGGAGAACTTCCTTTACACCCACTTCGACGAGCTGTGCGATATTTTCGCGATGTACGACGTCGCGTTTTCGTTGGGTGACGGCTTGCGGCCCGGCGCCACAGCAGACGCCAACGACGCCGCACAGTTCGCCGAGCTCGACACGCTGGCCGAGCTCACCCAGAGAGCCTGGGAGTTCGATGTCCAGGTGATGGTGGAAGGCCCCGGCCACATCCCGTTCCACCTGGTGCGGGAGAACGTGGAGCGCCAGCAGGAGCTCTGCAAGGGAGCGCCGTTCTACACCCTTGGCCCCCTCGTCACCGATGTCGCCCCAGGGTATGACCACATCACTTCGGCTATTGGCGCAACTGAGATCGCCCGCTATGGCACCGCCATGCTCTGTTACGTCACCCCCAAAGAACACCTGGGCCTGCCGAACAAAGACGATGTGAAGACGGGTGTCATCACCTACAAGATCGCCGCCCACGCCGCAGACCTTGCGAAAGGGCATCCCGGGGCGCATGAGCGCGACGACGCACTTTCCAAGGCACGGTTCGAATTCCGCTGGCGGGACCAGTTCGCGCTCTCGCTCGATCCGGTAACCGCCGAGGCTTTCCACGATGAAACACTGCCGGCCGAACCAGCCAAGACTGCTCATTTCTGCTCCATGTGCGGCCCCAAATTCTGCTCCATGCGGATCAGCCAGGACATTCGGAACGAGTTCGGGTCTGCGGAGGCCCAGGCGCAGGTTGCAGAGATTGCTGCGCTGACGGCCGGTATGCGGGAGAAAAGCGAGGAATTCCTCGCCGCCGGCGGCAAGGTGTATTTGCCCGAATTGCTGGTTCCGGCCAATTCCGGGACAAGGATCAGGAAGCCCGGGACTGCTGACGCCGACTGACGTCAGCCAGGAATGAGCGGATGATGCGGTCTCCCTCGACGGAATCGTGAGGCCGGTGCCCTCCCGCCGCAGTGCGGTGCAGGGCACCGGTTTCGCGCAGATAAGCAGCGATCTCCTCATAGAGCGGCTCCCACCCTCCAGTCAAAACCAGGGTTGGTACCCCCGGCACAATGTGGAGCGGCGCTTCCCACGGCGGAGCCTGGAGCCGAAGCCGCATCGCTGCTCTGCGTGCCTCGGAGGTGGTTGGCCCGGGCGCTTCGGCCGAAAAAGCGCGGCGGACGAATTCGCGCTGGAAGTCTTCGTCCCCAAGCTGGTGCCTGACCTCGAAAAGCGGCTCCATGAGGGACCTATGGGCCGTGGTCGCGGGAAGTTCAGCAGTCAAGGACAAGCAGGCCGGCTCCACCAGCGTCAGGGAGTGCACCAGATCCGGGCGCTCCACTGCTGCCATCATTGCCGAGATTGCGCCCTGGGAGTGCGCCACGACATGACCGCCGGCGACTCCGCGCCCCTCATCGCTCAACGCCCCCAGAATGATGGCAGTATCAGCGGCGAAGTCGGTCTCAAGCGGCTCCGCCTCGGCGTCGAATCCGTAACGCCGCAGGAAGAGGGCATCATAGGCCAGGGCCATGCCGTGCTGTTTGGGCCAGGCAGCCGATCCAAAGCTGCCTGAGCCGTGGACGAACACTACCCGCTGCTTGAACATGACCCAACCCTAAGGCAATGCCCGGGCAATGAGCCCGGGCGACATCGATGCCTTGGTTACTTACTTGTTTCCGCCGAGGAACTTGTCGAAGCCCTTGGGCAGGTTCAGCTGGGCGGGATCGAAGTCGCCGCTCTGTTGGCCGAAAGCGGCACCGGTGGGAAGGGCTTTGGCAGCCTGCGAGCGCCGGGTCTCGGCGTCGCGCAGTTCCTGGGCCGCCTTGGCAGGGTTACCCGACCTTGCCTTCTTCTTCGGGGCGTTTTTCGCACCCTTGCGGGCTCCCGCACCGTTTCCTGCTCCGGGCATGCCCGGCATCCCCGGCATGCCGCCGCCCTGGGCCATCTTCTTCATCATCTTCTGGGCCTGGGCGAAGCGTTCGAGCAGTCCGTTCACCTCAGAGACGTGCACACCCGAACCACGGGCAATACGCGCCCGGCGTGAGCCGTTGATGATTTTCGGCGCAACGCGTTCGTGCGGCGTCATGGACCGGACGATCGCTTCAACCCGGTCAATTTCCCGCTCGTCGAACTGCTCAAGCTGCTGGCGGATGTTTTGGGCACCCGGCATCATCATGAGCATTTTCTTCATGGAACCCATGTTGCGGATCTGCTGCATCTGGGCCAGGAAATCATCAAGCGTGAAGTCTTCCTGGTCAGCGAATTTCTTCGCCATCCGGGCAGCTTCGTCCTTGTCCCAGGACTTCTCGGCCTGCTCGATCAGGGTGAGGACGTCACCCATGTCGAGGATCCGGGAGGCCATGCGGTCAGGGTGGAAGAGTTCGAAGTCATCCAGGCTTTCACCGGTGGACGCGAACATGACGGGCTTCCCCGTGACGGAGGCGATCGAGAGGGCAGCACCGCCGCGGGCGTCGCCGTCGAGCTTGGAGAGCACAATGCCCGTGAAGTTCACACCTTCATCGAAGGCCAGCGCGGTGTTGACGGCGTCCTGGCCGATCATGGCGTCGACGACGAACAGCACTTCGTTGGGGACAATGGCCCGGCGGATGTTCCGTGCCTGATCCATCATGTCGGTATCCACACCGAGACGTCCGGCGGTATCGACGATGACGACGTCATGCAGTTTCTGCCGCGCTTCCTCCACGCCTGCCTTGGCAACGGCAACAGGATCGCCGGCCGGGTGCTCAAGTTCGGAGGTGGCGCCGGGGTGCGGTGCGAAGACTGGTACGCCCGCCCGCTTACCCACCACCTGCAGCTGGGTCACGGCGTTGGGCCGCTGAAGGTCGCAGGCAACGAGGATGGGGCTGTGGCCCTGGGACTTCATCCATTTGGAGAGCTTGCCGGCGAGCGTTGTCTTTCCTGCACCCTGCAAACCCGCCAGCATGATGATGGTGGGGCCGGTCTTGGCTAGGCGGATCCGCCGGGTTTCACCGCCGAGGATCTCGACGAGTTCCTCGTTGACGATCTTCACGATCTGCTGACTCGGATTCAGGGCCCCGGAAACTTCAGCGCCCAGCGCGCGATCGCGCACCCGTGCGGTGAATTCACGCACCACAGGCACGGCGACGTCGGCATCCAGGAGGGCACGACGTATTTCACGGACCGTGGCATCAACATCCGCCTCGGTGAGGCGGCCCTTGCCGCGGAGATTCTTGAAGGTTGCTGCCAACCGGTCAGAGAGTGAATTGAACACGCGCCGTGCACTTCTTTCAGTTGTTCTCGGATGACGGCCAATGAGGCACGCCAACGTCGTGGACTGGTGTTCGTCCGGACTGCTCGTCCGGACGGACTGCCTCGACAACGGGACTCGACTATCTAGGGTACCAAGAGCCACCTTCAAGATGGCATGCTGGCAGGGTGACCAGCCAATCAAGTGTGCAAACCCTCCTCATTCTCGGCGCTTCCGGTGATCTAACCGGCCGGCTCCTGCTACCCGGGCTCGCCAGACTGGCTGCAAAAGGCCGTGCAGGCGGCCTCACGCTCGTGGGCGCAGGCTCGGACCCGTGGACGCCGGAACAGTGGCTTCGGCGGGTGGAGACCTCCTTCTCGGATGCGCTCAGCGAGGCAGATCCTGTCGGGAAGCTGGAACTGGAGAGAATTGCCGGGTCCACGGGCTACCAGCAGCTGGACGTGACAGCCGGCGGGGAGCTCGGAACCCTGCTGAAAGAGTTGGAGGGCCCGGTGGCCGTCTACTTTGCGCTCCCACCGCAGGTAAGCCAGAAAGCCTGTGAAGTCCTTATCCCTGAGGAGGTTCCGCCGGGGACGCGGCTGGTGATGGAAAAGCCGTTCGGATCCAGCGAGGCCACGGCCCGGGAGCTGAATAACACGTTGGTGGGCCTTGTTCCGGAGGACCACATCCATCGCGTAGACCACTTCCTGGGAAAAGCGACGGTGCTGAACATCCTTGGCCTCCGTTTCGCGAACACGTTCCTGGAACCGGTCTGGAACCGGAACTACATCGAGAAAGTGGAGGTCATCTTCGAAGAGGACCTCGCCTTGGAAGGGCGCGCACGCTATTACGACGGCGCGGGTGCTTTGCGGGACATGATTCAGAGCCACTTGCTGCAGATCATGGCACTGATGGCCATAGAACCGCCCGCAACGGTCGGCGAACGCGATCTGAGGGACGCCATCAGTACCGTTCTGCGGGCCAGCAGCATCAAACCGCCCTTCAGCAACACCTCCCGCCGGGCGCGCTACACAGCCGGTTCCATCTCAGGCCGAAGTATCCCTGATTACGTCCAGGAACAGGGTGTTGATGCGTCCAGGAACACGGAGACTCTTGCAGAGGTCCGGGTTGAAGTGGACAACTGGCGCTGGCAAGGAGTCCCGTTCATCCTCCGCTCCGGAAAAGCCATGGGAAACAAGCGTAAGGAAGCGGTCATCACCTTCCGCCCTGTGCCCCACCTTCCGGCGGGCTTCACGGGGGTGGACTCCCCCAACCAGCTCCGGATCGGATTCGGGCCTGACACGCTTCAGTTCGACGTCGACGTCAATGGTCCGGGCAATATCCTGAGCCTTGACCGGACAACGCTGAATGCGGTGTTGAGTGCCTCCGACCTCCTGCCCTATGGCGAAGTCCTGGAGGGGGTGCTCACCGGAGATCCTTTGCTGTCCGTGCGCGGCGATGCCGCGGAGGACTGCTGGCGCATCGTGGACCCTGTCCTGCGCGCCTGGTCAAACGGTGAGGTGCCTCTGGAGGAATACGACGCCGGAACCACAGGGCCGGCTTCCTGGCCAGGTTCGCCATAACCAGCAAAAGCAGGCCGGATACCTTTCCAGGTACCCGGCCCGCTTTGTGTTTCAGCTGTGTCAGCCTCTGGTCCTTGAACTAGATTGCTGCGGAACCGCGTTCTCCGGTGCGGACCCGGACGGCTTCAAAAACGTCCACGGTCCAGACCTTGCCGTCACCGGCGCGCCCTGTGTTGGAGCTGGCGATGATGACATCGAGGATGTCGTCCGCCTGTTCGTCGGTGGCCAGGACCTCCACACGGATCTTCGGCAGAAGGTCCACGTTGTACTCAGCACCGCGGTAAACCTCGGTGTAGCCGCGCTGCCGGCCGTAGCCGCTGGCTGCGCTGACCGTCAGGCCCTGTACCCCGTACGCTTCAAGCCCTTCCCGGATGGACTCAAGCTTTTCCGGCCTAACGATTGCTGTAATCAGTTTCATGCGCCCACGCTTTCCTTACCTGCTGCTGCATCAGTCTTTGTGCTGTCTGCGGGTGCTGCTGCGGCGTCGCCCTGCGGCTTGCCGGTGATCAGTTCATGCAGCGGCTGGAAGCTTCCGCCGTGGCCGCCCACGCCGAACTCGTAAGCCGTCTCTGCGTGCAGGCTGAGGTCGACACCCACAGCTTCCTGCTCCTGGGAGACCCGGAAGCCCATGGTCTTGTGGATGGCCAGGCCGATCAGGGCGGTGAGGATCGCGGAGTAGGCGATGGCGATACCGGCTACTGCAAGCTGCGCCCAGAGCTGGGTGAAGCCGCCGCCGTAGAAGAGCCCGCCGCCAACGCCGTCAGTCGGCGTTGCGATAAAGCCAAGAGCTACAGTACCGATGATGCCCGAAACGAGGTGGACACCCACAACGTCCAGGGAGTCATCGAAGCCCCAGCGGAACTTCAGGCCAACAGCGAGGGCTGATGCGATGCCGGAAATGAGGCCAAGACCCAGTGCACCGATCGGCTCGACGTCTGCACAGGCCGGAGTGATGGCCACGAGGCCTGCGACAACACCGGATGCTGCGCCCAGGGAGGTGGGGTGTCCGTCGCGGATGCGCTCAACGATGAGCCAGCCGATCATGGCTGCGGCAGGGGCAGCGAGAGTATTTACCAAGATGAGGCCGCCCTGCTCAGCGGAAGAGGCGAGGCCGCCGTTGAAGCCGAACCAACCGAACCACAGGATCGCAGCTCCAAGCATCACGAACGGGATGTTGTGCGGGCGGTGGTTGGGATCCTTGCCGAAGCCCTTGCGGTTGCCGATGATCAGGACGAGGATCAGAGCCGCCACACCGGCGTTGATGTGGACAACGGTACCTCCGGCGAAGTCGATCGCCGTGCCGAGGGCCTGGCCGATTGCGCCTTCCGCACCGAAGAGGCCGCCACCCCAGACCATGTAGGCCAGCGGGCAGTAAACAAGAGTTACCCATACTGGTACGAAGACGGTCCAGGCGCCGAACTTGGCGCGGTCTGCAATGGCACCGCTGATCAGGGCCACGGTGATGATGGCGAAGGTAGCTCCGTAGCCGGCGAGGATGAGGCCATTTGGCGAGTCCGCCGAGTTGACGCCCTCAAGACCGAAGCTGGTGAACGGGTTTCCGACAATCTGCAGGAAGCCTTCACCCCCCGTCATGGAGTAGCCCCAGAGGACCCAGACAACGCCCACGATGCCGATGGAGATGAAACTCATCATCATCATGTTCAGCGCCGCCTTGGCGCGTGTCATGCCGCCGTAAAAAAATGCCAGCCCTGGTGTCATGAACAGCACGAGTGCCGCCGCAACCATGAGCCATACGTGACCTGCGGTAAGTTCCATGGTGCACGTCCTCCCTTGCCTGATGCTTGATAGATGCCTATTGATGCTGCGAAGTGATCCGCTTGCCAACGCCTTGTTTGCGTTCTTAGAAGATTTTGGCTGTGCTGTGTTTCACTCACGGAGGATTTAGATTGCCGGGTTGTTACAAGAATCTCCCGGAAGTAAATGGTGCATATCCTGCTTGTTACGGATATGTTTCACGAGTCCAAAACCCCATCCCCCGCTTCTATCGCTAGGATCCAAGCACCATGACCAAACGATCCCCTTCCGGTAACGGGGCCAAGGGAATTTCCGCGGATACCGCACCGCCGGGCAGGGGGCTGCCCCGCGATATCAAGGTGATGTTGGTTGCAGCGTTCCTTATCGCCCTGGGATTCGGCCTGGTAGCGCCCGTGCTCCCGCAGTTCGCCACCACTTTCGACGTCGGGGCGACTGCCGCTGCCGTGATCGTGAGTATTTTCGCCTTGATGCGCCTGGTCTTCGCTCCGGCCGGTGGCGCCCTGATTGTCAGGTTCGGTGAGCGGCCCATCTACGTGGGCGGGCTGCTGATCGTTGCTGCTTCTACGGCAGCGTGCGCTTTTGCCCAGGACTATTGGCAGTTGCTCATTTTCCGGGGGCTGGGCGGAGCAGGTTCAGTGATGTTCACGGTTGCCTCAATGGCACTGGTGATCAGGCTCGCTCCCCCTGAGAGCCGCGGCCGCGTTTCCGGAGCGTATGCTTCCGCGTTCCTGATCGGCAACGTCTGCGGGCCAATCGTGGGAGGCCTGCTGGCAGGTTATGGGCTCCGCGTTCCCTTCCTGGCCTACGCCGGTGCCCTGGTGTTGGCTGCCTTGGTGATCCAGACACAACTCACCCATGTGACGGGATCACGCGAAGCGGGTAAAGCCAATCCGCCCATGGAGCTTCGCCAGGCGCTGGCAGACAGCGCCTACCGTGCAGGCCTCGTCTCCAGCTTCGCCAACGGCTGGGCAACTTTTGGCGTAAGGATGGCCACCGTACCCCTGTTCGCCGTGGCCGCGATAGGCGCGGGCACTGAAGCAGCAGGGTGGGCTTTGGCAGTTTTCGCCGCCGGAAACGCCGCTTCGCTTTCCTTCTCGGGACGGCTGGCAGATTCTCTGGGCCGCCGGCCAATGATGATTACCGGCCTGCTGCTGACCGGTGTGGCCACAGGTGCCATTGGATTCACGTCCGACATGATCTGGTTTCTGGTGGCATCAGCCGCAGCCGGCATCGGCTCAGGGATTCTGGGGCCCGCGCAGCAGGCCGCCATTGCCGATGTGATTGGCAATGAGCGGTCCGGAGGGCGTGTTTTGGCCGTGTTTCAGATGACGGCGGATACCGGGGCGATCATCGGGCCAGTACTCGCCGGCGTCCTGGCGGACCAGCTTGGGTACGGCTGGGCGTTCGGCGTCACCGGCGGTGTGCTTGTGGTCGCCGCCGTCGGCTGGCTGCTGGCCCGGGAGTCCCTGCAGCGCCCGTCCGGTCAGCCAGCCTAGTTGGTGGTGCTAGTTCAGCAGGGCGTCCACGAAGCCTTCAGCCTCGAACGGTGCCAGGTCATCAGCACCTTCACCGAGGCCGATGAGCTTGACGGGCACTCCAAGGGATTTCTGGATGGCGACGACGATCCCGCCCTTCGCGGTGCCGTCCAGCTTGGTGAGGACGATGCCGGTGATGTTTACTACCTCGGCAAAGACACGGGCCTGGTTCAGCCCGTTCTGGCCGGTGGTTGCGTCCAGGACCAGGAGGACCTCGTCCACCTCTGCGAGCTTCTCGATGACCCGCTTTACCTTGCCGAGTTCGTCCATCAGCCCGGTCTTGTTCTGAAGCCTTCCGGCGGTGTCAATCATCACCACGTCGACTTCCTGGTCGATGCCGGCCTTGACCGCCTCGTAGGCGACAGAGGCAGGATCCGCACCCTCGACGTCGGACTTAACGGTGGGTACGCCCACACGCTGACCCCAGGTGGCCAACTGCTCAGCGGCGGCTGCGCGGAAAGTATCGGCAGCGCCGAGCAGCACGTCCTTGTCCTCGGCCACCAGTACCCGGGCGAGCTTGCCCACAGTGGTGGTCTTGCCGACGCCGTTGACGCCAACTACCAGCATCACGGCAGGAGTATCAGCGTGGCGCTCCACCCGCAGGCTCCGGTCCATTGAAGGATCCACCAGCTTGATCAGCTCTTCGCGCAGGAGTGCCTTGACCTGTTCAGGCGAGCGCGTGCCAAGTACCTTGACCCGTTCGCGGAGGGCATCCATCAACTGCATGGTGGGCCCCGTGCCAAGGTCCGCCAGCAGGAGGGTCTCTTCGACCTGATCCCAGACGTCCTCATCGATTTTGTCACTGGACAGCAGGACCAGAAGCCCCTTGCCCAGGATGTTGTTGGACTTGACGAGGCGCTCCCGGAGCCTGTTCAGGCGGCCGGCCACCGGGAGTGGTGTTTCAACCTGAATGGTCTCCAGCCCGGCAACGTTGTCCGGCACCTCAGTGATTTCAAGGTCTTCGAGGTCGACGCCGGCAGGAGCGTTGCGCTCCTTATCAGCCACAGGCCTGTCCGCAACCAGTGTGCCGCGGGCTCCTTGCTGCGGCGCCCCGGGATCGTTCAGGTCACGCGTTCCGGGGTAGCGGTTGATGTTCTTCCGGGTCTTCATGAAAACCGGAATCAGGCCGCCGATAACCACCAGGGCAGCAAGAATGGGCAGAAGAATAGGGAGGATGTCGTTCACTCCCCTAGCTTCTCACAATCGGGAACGGTGTTTTCTGAAGGCCCGTAGACCGTGGCGCTCCCTGGGCCCGTCAGCTGGAGCCTTTGCTCAGACCTCAGCGGCGAGGCGTTGGCTGATGACGGTGGAAACGCCATCTCCCCGCATTGTCACGCCATATAGAGCGTCGGCCACTTCCATCGTCCGCTTTTGGTGGGTGATGACGATGAGCTGGCTGGATTCCCGCAGTTCCTCGAAGATGGTGATGAGGCGACCAAGGTTGGTGTCATCAAGTGCTGCCTCCACTTCATCCATGACGTAAAACGGCGACGGCCTGGCTTTGAAAATAGCAACAAGGAGAGCCACTGCTGTGAGGGACCGCTCCCCGCCTGACAAAAGTGAGAGGCGTTTTATCTTTTTTCCGGCCGGACGGGCTTCCACCTCGATGCCGGTGGTCAGCATGTCTGTGGGATCGGTCAACACGAGCCGGCCTTCGCCGCCGGGGAACAGCCGGGCAAACACCCGCACGAATTGGGCTGAGGTGTCGGCGAAAGCCTCCGCAAACACCTTCTGCACGCGTTCGTCGACTTCCTTGATGATGTCCAGGAGGTCCTTGCGGCTGGACTTGAGATCTTCCAGCTGCGTGCTGAGGAACTGGTGCCGTTCTTCGAGGGCTGCGAATTCCTCCAAGGCAAGGGGGTTGACGCGACCCAGCGAGGACAGGTCCCGCTCAGCCCTTTTCAGGCGTTTTTCCTGTTCCTCCCTGACATAGGGCTTGCCCTCGAGTACAGGGTTTCCGTCTTCATCGACCGGGGCGCGCAACGATGCCCATTTGTCGGTTGTCTCCCCTGCAGGCACCGGAACAGGCAAATGGGGACCATAGTCAGCTATGAGCTGCTCAGGCGTAAGCCCAAGTTCTTCAACAGACCGGAGCTCGAGCGCCTCGATCCGAAGCTGCTGCTGGGCGCGGGCCAACTCATCCCGGTGCACAGAATCGGTCAGGTCAGCCAGTTCCCGGGCAAGGGCATCGTTGCCTGACCTGACTTCCACGAGTTCGCGGTCCCTCGCTTCCTTCTGTTCCTCAGCCTCATCCCGTTCCTGGCGGGCAAGTTCAACCGATACGTCCACGAAAGCGGCGGCCTGCTCCACAGCAGCGGCGACAGAGGCGGCCCGGGCAGCCTGGAGCCGGCGCCTGGCAGCCCGCTGCGCCGCTTCCTCCCGTGCGCGGCGCTCGGTGGCGGCCGCCCTTTCAAGGGAGGAGGCCCGGTTCCGGGTGGCTGTCAGTTGTTCTTCGGCACTCCGCAGCGCGAGCCGGGCATCCATTTCGGCAGCCCTGGCCAGCGACGCCGCCAATGCCAGGGCGTCGCGGTGCTCTGAGGACGGTTCCTGGTCTGCGGGCGCCTCCTCTGCGGCGGCGAGGCGGGCCGCTACCTGCTGCAGAGCTTCCCGCTCGGTGAGGATGTTTGCTTCCGCCGCCGTCAACGAGGCAGCCAGCCGTTCGCTCTCCCCCACAGCGCTGCGCAGCACCGAATTCAAATGGCCAAGGCGTTCGGCGACAGCGGCGAGCCTGGCATCGGAATCGTGCAGTTTTTCGAGCGCCGCTTCCGTCCTGTCCTCGGCTTCCGCCCTTTTTGACTCGGCAGAGGCCAACGCAAACCGCGTGCGCTCCAGGTCCGCCACAATGCCTTTTATCCGGGCATCGGCGTCGTCGACCGCGGCTTGCACCTCAAGCAGCGACGGAACCGAGGCGGAACCACCGCTGACGGTCAGAGCCGTAAAGACGTCCCCGGCACGCGTCACGGCGGTCAGCTCGGGACTGCCGGCTACGACTCCCGCTGCGGACTCCAGGTCTTCAACAACGACGACGCCGGTAAGCAGCTCCGCCAAGGCTGCCTCGCCTGGCCTGGACGTTTCGCCCTGGTTCGAGGATTCCCCCAGATTCGAGGATTCGATGAGCTCCGAGGACTGAACAAAACTCAAGGCCCACCGGGCACCTGCTGGGAGCTCTGGAGCAACTGCCTGAACCCGTTCCCCGGGCGTGGCTGATGCGCGGGTCCCCGGCCCGGCGCCTGCGAGCAGCAGCGACGCACGTCCGGCGTCGTCGTCCTTCAACAGCTGGACTGCTTCAAGGGCGGTGCCGGCATCCCTTACCACCACGGCGTCTGAGCACGAACCCAGAGCCGCAGCGATAGCCGCTTCGTAACCGGCCTCAACCTTCAACGTCGAGGCCAGTGTGCCCATTGCGCCGGGAAGCCTGGCATCAACGATGTGGCTGGTACCGTCCTTGCGGTTCAGGCCCATTTGCAGGGCATCCCGCCGGGCGACCAAAGCGTCCCGCTCGCGTTCGGCCTCGCGCTCCGCGGCTCTCAGCTTCTCGATCTCGGCGAGTATTTCCTCAAGCACGGCGCTGGCGTTTTCGTAGTCAGCGTCGAGGCTTTCCTCGCCGTCCTCAACCCCTGCCACCTGGGATTCGAGGGCAGTGAACTCGGACTGTGCCAGACGGCGCCGTTCATCACCGGCGGCTTTTGATTCCCGGAGGCGACCCAGTTCAGCTTCCGCTGACTCCACACGGGACCTCGCCGCGGCAACCTGCCCGGCCAGACGTGCCAGCCCTTCCCGCCGGTCTGCCGCTGCCCGAAGAACTGCGGCCAGTCGCCTGTCCTCGGCGGCCGCGGCCTCTTCGGCCTCTTTCTTTCCTGCTGTCGCAGTTTCCAGCTCAGTGCTCTTGACCCCAATGAGATGCTCGAGCTCAGCCTGTTCGGCCCGCACCCTGGCTGCCTGCTTTTCCAGCTGTTCAGGATCCCGTCCAGAGTCAGGAAGGGGGTCGGAGGCGCCAAGCAGCCGGCGCCGCTCCGTGGCCAAGGAGCCCAACGAGCGGAGACGCTCCCTGTGGGCGGTCAGCTGGTACCACGTATCGCGGGCAGCGCTGAGCCTCGGCGTGGCTTCAGCTGCCAGCTGCTCCAAAGCTGCCTGCCTCCGTCGACCGCCTTCAAGCTCCAGCTCCACCACACCACGGCGCTCCTTGAGGGCAGACTCGTCGGCAACATCCTGTTCGAAGGCGGACTGCAGCTGGACAAGGTCGTCGGCCAGGAGTCTGGCACGCGCGTCACGGACCTCGAACTGAACCGTCTGGGCACGCCGGGCGATTTCAGCCTGCTTGCCCAGGGGCGTCAGCTGGCGGCGGATCTCCGATGTCAGGTCACTAAGCCGTTGGAGGTTGGCCTGCATGGCTTCGAGCTTGCGGACTGTCTTTTCCTTGCGACGGCGGTGCTTGAGTATCCCAGCGGCCTCTTCAATGAAGCCCCGGCGGTCCTCGGGTGTTGCGTGCAGCACCTTGTCCAGCTGCCCCTGGCCGACGATCACGTGCATCTCACGGCCCAGTCCCGAATCCGAGAGCAGCTCCTGAATATCCAAAAGTCGGCAGCCGGCACCGTTGATGGCGTACTCGGAGCCGCCGGTCCGGAAGAGCGTCCGCGAGATGGTGACCTCGCTGTATTCGATCGGCAGTGCGCCGTCGGTGTTATCGATGGTCAGCGAAACGTGCGCCCGGCCAAGGGGCGGGCGGCCGGAGGTTCCGGCAAAAATGACGTCCTCCATTTTGCCGCCGCGCAGGGTTTTGGCGCCCTGTTCACCCATGACCCAGGCCAGGGCGTCCACCACATTGGACTTACCGGAGCCATTGGGACCCACCACAGCAGTGACGCCAGGCTCAAAATCGAAGGTCGTGGCCGACGCAAACGACTTGAATCCCCGGACAGTCAGGCTCTTAAGGTGCAAGGTGGTTCGGATCTCCTGAATAGCTGCGATACTGGTTGACGCGGACAAGGTTCACCTGCAAGGTGACGGAAGCAGCGGTAGCTTTCCTGCCCAAATCTACTGCTTGGCAGCGACATTCAGCGGATTTCCGGCGCTTTACCAGGCAGTTTTGCCATCGGTCACTCGTCTGAAGTCGCGGCGGCAGGAGCGGTTACCAGCGTCCGTTTCGTGGTCTGGGCTGGCACACGGGGCAGGTGTAGGAGGAGCGGTTCATGAACTGCTCCCGCTTCATCAGACTGACCAAGCCGACGCCGGCGCACCGCTTGCACTCCTGCCCCTCCCTGCCGTAGGCGTTCAGGGAGCGGTCGAAGTAACCGGAGACTCCATTGACATTGACGTAGAGGGAGTCGAAACTGGTGCCGCCTGCTGCCAGGGCGTCCAGCATCACTTCGCGGACCGCCTCGATTAAGCGCAGCGCTTCGGCCTTTCGAAGCGTATCTGTGGGACGGGCGTAGTGCAGCCGGGCTTTCCATAACGCCTCGTCCGCATAGATGTTGCCGATGCCCGAAACAAGGCCCTGATCCAGGAGCGCGCGCTTCAGACCTGTCTTGCGAAGATGCAGCCGGCGATAGAACGCATCGAAAGAGAAATGGGGATCCAACGGGTCACGGGCTATGTGGGAGGCCTCTTCGGCGATCATCGGCAGAGGCTCCTCTGCAAGCCCGCCGGGGCCGCCGTCGTCTGTTGGAACGAGCGATGTGACGAAAAGCCCGCCGAAAATCCGCTGGTCCACAAAACGCAACTCGTTGGGCATGCCGTTGCTCGGGCTCAGCCGCAGCCGCACCTTCAGGTGATTTTCATCAGGCTCCGCCGCATCCTCAACCAGGAGTTGGCCGCTCATGCCCAAGTGGGCCATCACCGCTACGGCCGGCTGCGTATTCTGACCTGAGGCCGAAGCCGGGGCAGCTTGTGCTTCCACCAACGGCATCCAGAGGAATTTGCCGCGGCGGACGACGTCGAGGACTGTGGCGCCCTCGAGGTTCCCGGCAAAGTCCTCAGGACCCAGCAGATGCCTACGGACGGAACGGGGATCGAGAACGTCCACCGAGATGATGGTGCGTCCGCGGACCCAGTTCACCAGGCCGCGGCGTACGACTTCTACTTCAGGCAGCTCGGGCAAGGAACCGCCTAAACGCCCGCCTGTGTACCGGATGCTGCGCTGGTGTCCTGGGGTGAGGAGAGCTTGCGCCACGCGTCCGCGGCAGCTTCCTGCTCCGCTTCCTTCTTCGAGTGCCCTGCACCCTTGCCATAGTCGATCCCGCCGATGCGAAGCACGGCCTGGAAAGTACGGGCGTGGTCCGGGCCCGAGCCCTCAACGGCATAGTAGATACTGCCCAGTTGCCGGCTCGCAGCCAGCTCCTGGATGCTGGTCTTCCAGTCGGTTCCGGCGCCAAGGGCGGCGGCGTCCTTCAGCAGCGGTCCGATGAGGCGCATCACCAGCTGGCGGGCTGTCTCGATGTCGTTCGAGACATAGGTGGCCCCGATCAGGGCCTCCATGGTGTCCGCGAGGATGGACGCCTTGTTCTTGCCCTCGGTGAGTTTTTCACCCTGGCCAAGATAGATGTACTCCCCGATGCCGAGGCTTCGCCCGATTCCTGCCAGCGCCCTTGTACTGACGACGGCGGAGCGCCGCTTGGCAAGATCACCCTCCGGAAGGGAAGGGTTGTCCCGGTACAGGGCGTCGGTGACGGAGAAGCCAAGGATGGAATCACCCAGGAACTCGAGACGCTCGTTGGTGGGTATGCCCCCGTTTTCGTAGGCATAGGAGCGGTGTGTGAGCGCAAGACGAAGCGTCCCGGCGTCAATAGAGACACCGAGACGCTTCAGAAGCTCTTCAGTTGAAGACATCTTGTTCAGCCTTGTATGGCCGATTAGACGTCCGCGACCCTGCGGCCCTTGTACTCAAGGAACAGCGCAGTGCCAGCCGAGTCGGTAACGA
Organism: Arthrobacter sp.; assembly: GCF_031179985.1. Lineage (GTDB taxonomy): Bacteria > Actinomycetota > Actinomycetes > Actinomycetales > Micrococcaceae > Arthrobacter. Next base: position 193,367 of record NZ_JAPSHJ010000001.1, read on the forward strand.
CCTTTGCCTGGTGCGGCAGGCTGTAGGTAACCTGGCCGTTCTCAATGGTCTTCACCAGGTGGGGGGCGGTCGCCTTCCACTGGGAACGGCGGGCGCGGGTATTCGAGCGAGACATTTTCCGCTTGGGAACAGCCACGGCTAACTCATTTCTCTCTTAGTCCAACACTTACAAATCAATTTTGCCGGTCAGGCTTAGCCAGATCAGCTAGGGCAGCCCAGCGAGGATCTACGACCTCGTGGTGGTGCCCCGGCTCGTCTTCCAGGCGCGCTCCACATTCGGAACACAGGCCCTGGCAGTCTTCCCGGCACACCGGCTGGAACGGCAGCATGGTAATCACCGCGTCCCGCAACACCGGTTCAAGATCGATCAGATCGTGCTCGACTCGACGTTGCTCTTCATCGTCTTCTCCGTCAGAGAACTGAGCGCCCTCGTAGAAGAAAAGTTCCTGCACATTGACCTCAAGGTCATACGCAAGGGGATCCAGGCATCGGCCGCATTCACCGGAAACTTCGGCGATGACATTTCCTGATACCAGAATTCCTTCGTGTACGGCCTCAAGCCTCAGGTCCAGTTCGATATCCGAACCTTGCTGAACGCCAATGAGTGCTACACCAAGATCACTTGGTGCAGGTACATGCTCCGTCAGTGTCCGCATGCTTCCCGGACTGCGTCCGAGGTCCTTGACGTCAAACACCAAGGGCGAACTAGCATCTCGTTTTATGAGAACTCCTGTTGAACATATGACCGACGTACCATCTTAGCCTGATGGGTGGTGTGGACTCAAACTGAGGGCTGAACCGCTGCATGCAGCGCTTGCCGGTCGGATGAATGCCACAGTCGTCTGGCGATGTGTACCGATAGAGCTTACCCTCTGGGCGATCCTTCTGCTGAAGACTCGCCAGCAAGCATCCGTTTCAGGACCGATCTGGGGACAAACTCCGAGATATTGCCTCCCAGGGAGGCGACTTCCTTGATCAAGGTAGAGGACAGGTGGAGGTAATGTCCCTCAGCGGGAAGGAAGACAGTCTCCACACCGCTTAGCTGCCGGTTCATTGTGGCCATGGGCAGTTCGTAGTCAAAGTCCGAGGAGGACCTCAGGCCCTTGACGATGGCGGACACACCCCGCTTGCGGCAGTACTCAGCCAACAGTCCGTCCCCTACCGGCTCAACCACGATCCCGCGCAGTGACGCGAGTGTCTCCCGTGCCATATCGATGCGTTCTTCGAGCGTGAAACGGTACTTTTTCGCATAGTTCGTGGAGACGGCCACGATGACTTCGTCAAAAAGCCCGGCCGCCCTGGCGATGACCTCCAGGTGGCCGTTATGGATGGGATCAAAGGAACCTGGGCATACTGCGCGTCGCATATTCCGAACCTACCCCATGGGCGGAGCGGGATACCATGACAGCACCGCAAGGACGCGCGATTCAGCCGGGGATAAGCCCGGGATAAACCGGGATGAGCACAGACAGGAAGCACGTGACCCGAACAACTCCTTCCCCTTGGCAGCGGGCCGCCACCGGAGCCAATTTGCTGGCCGCCGATGGTTCCCTTGGCGTCACGATCTTCGAAGAGATGACCACCCTCGCGGTGAAGACCGGTGCCATCAATCTCGGGCAGGGGTTTCCGGACGAGGACGGCCCAGCCGAGATTAAGGCTGCGGCGCAGGCTGCCATCGCCGCAGGTGCCAACCAATATGCCCCGGGTAAGGGAACAATGGAGCTTCGGGAAGCCATTGCCGTCCACCAGGGACGGTTCTACGGGCTTCGGCCTGATCCCCAAACTGAGATAATCGTCACCACCGGAGCCACGGAAGGTATAGCCGCCACCCTGCTGGCACTGGTGGAACCGGGGGACGAGGTCCTTACGTTCGAGCCGTTCTACGACTCCTACGGCGCAATAATCGGCCTCTCGGGGGCCACTCATACCACCGTGCCCCTCCTCGCACCGGACTTTATGCCCGATGTTGCATTAATGGAGGAAGCCTTCACGGAACGGACCAAGGTGGTGCTGATCAACAATCCGCACAACCCCACTGGCGCTGTGTTTCCCCGTGAAGTACTTCAGCGCGTCGTCGAACTGTCAGCCCGGCACAATGCCGTCATCGTCACGGATGAGGTGTACGAGCACCTGACCTTCGATGTTCCCCACATTCCCGTCGCCACCCTTCCCGGTGCCGCGGAGCGCACCGTCACTATCTCCTCCGCCGGCAAGACTTTTTCGTTCACCGGTTGGAAGATCGGGTGGCTCAGCGGCCCAGAACACCTGGTCTCCGCCATCCGGACAGTGAAGCAGTTTCTGAGCTACAGCTCCGGCACTCCCTTCCAGGGCGCCATTGCTGTAGGGCTCGGCCTTCCCGATGACTTCTACACAGGGATCGCCAAAAGCCTGGAGCGCAAGCGTGACATCCTCAGCGAGGGACTGCGGGCCGCAGGCCTGGACGTGTTCACGCCGCGGGGAACATATTTCGTGAATGTCGACACCTCCCCGTTGGGAATCTCCGATGCCGTGGATCTGGCCCGGAGGCTGCCGGCGCTTGTAGGCGTTGCTGCCATACCCGTTCCGGTGTTCTGCCACCCGGAAGGTGCAGAGCGCACCCGGAGCCTCCTGCGCTTCGCCTTCTGCAAAAAAACGGCAGTCCTCGAAGAAGCCGCCGCCCGCCTGGCGACGCTGCGGGAGAGGCTCTGATGATCAGCCGCAGCGGCCCGCCGGCCGCGCGGTTCCTCCAGGGCATCGGAAAACACGCAAGCATAGAGCCGGATGCCTACACTCAAGGCGGCTACGTCCTCAGCATCGGCGGTGCGGAGCAATCCCACGTCAACCTCGCGGACCCCCATGAGGTCTTTTATGAGTACTTGCGGAGGATCGCCAACGTCGTGGATCTCGCCGCCCCTCCCGGCCAGGCCGTCCACGCGCTGCACCTTGGCGCAGGTGCCCTCACCCTGGCCCGCTACATTCAGGCCACCCGGCCCGGTTCCCGCCAGTATGCAGTGGAGCTGGAACGGGAACTGCTGGACTTTGTGCTCCAGCACCTTCCTTTGCCTGAAGGGACTGATTTGACTGCGATTGTTGGGGACGCCCGCGAGTCCCTTGCCGATCTTCCGGCCGGACTCAGTTTCGACATCATCATCCTGGACATTTTCTCCGGCCCCGAAGCCCCCGCCCATATCGCCTGCAGCGAATTCTACGGAGAGGCTGCTGATCGACTGGCTCCGGGAGGAGTCCTCATCGTGAACGTGGGTGACGAACCCGGGCTAAGCCTCGTCCGGAGTCAGGTTGCAGCCATGCGCGGGGTATTCCAGACGGTTGCAGCAACGGCTGAGGCCGGGATGTTCGCCGGGCGCTACCCCGGCAACATTGTCCTGGTGGGAACGCAAGACCCTTGGCCGGAGGAGTGGACGGCGTCCCTCAATTCCCGTGGCCCTCATCCGGCGAACGTATTGGCCGGGGTGGAGCTCGACGCGCTCAACTGACCGGATCAGCCGCTTGCTCTACTCCCGGGCCGAGGGTTCAGCAAACCACAGCTTGGTTTCGCCGTATTTGCGTTCCGCAAATCGCTCCATTGAGGCAGGCCATTGGGGTTCGGGGGTCCGTGACGATCGTTCGACCACCACCACGGCAGCGTCGGCGAGATGTCCGGACAGTTTCTCCAGCACAGCGGCGAGGGCCCCCTCATCCAGCGGATAGGGCGGATCCAGGAACACCAGATCCCATAGAACTCCCGCCTCTGCCCGTTCAAGAAACGGCTCCACCTTTGACCTGTGAACCGAGACGTTCTTGCCGCCCAGCGCTGTGTTGATCATGTCCGCATTCCGCTGGCAGACGGCGCTTGCCTTCGCATCGAATTCCACGAGGTCTACGGCTTCAGCACCACGGCTGGCGCTTTCTACGCCCAACGATCCGGAACCCGCATAGAGATCCAGAACCCTGGCCCCGGCGATGACGTCGAAGGCCTCCAGTCGGGAAAACAATGCCTCCTTGACCCTGTCCGTGGTGGGCCGTGTCAACGAACCCGGGACGCTGACCAGGGGTGTCCCGCCGGCCACGCCGGCAACGACCCGGCTCAAGCCGGTCCCCCGGAGCGCGGGCCGGCTGCCATGGCGGCATTTGTTTTAGCCTCGCTCAAGGAAGGCCTCCTTTTCGGGGTTCAGGTATTCGTCGATGGCTGAGGCCAGGACAGGATGGGTCAACAGCTGCGGATCCAGGCCGACGATGCGCTGGGCGTCCTGCCGCGCGCGGGCAATGACATCCTCATGTTCCAGCACCCTCAACAGCCTCAATGTGGAGCGGCCACCAGACTGCGAGGCTCCGAGGATATCGCCTTCGCGGCGGAGTTTGAGATCCTCCTGCGACAGCTCAAAGCCATCGGTGGTCGCTGCGACGGCGTCCAGCCGGCGACGGCTTGGATGCCCGGGTTCCAGGGTGGTCACCAGTAGACAGGTACCGGGCAGTCCGCCGCGGCCAACGCGCCCGCGGAGCTGGTGGAGCTGCGAAATACCGAACCTGTCGGCATCAAGGATCACCATCAGCGTCGCGTTATGGACATCGACTCCGACCTCGATGACCGTGGTGGAGACGAGGAGCTTGACCTGATTCGCGGTGAAAGACGCCATGGTCTCAGACTTCACACCGGGATCCTGCCTGCCATGAAGGGGCGCCAGTGGCACCCCTGCGAGGGCAGGTTCCTCCTTGAGATGTTCGACGACGGCGGTCACCGAGGCCAGTTCGCGTCCGGTCGAGTCACCTTCCGGTTCCGCCCCGGACGGCTCCGCCTCACCAGGACTGAAGTCGCCGTCGTCGTCCGTGCCGATCTTGGGGCACACCACATATACCTGATGACCGGCGTCGATCTCTTCGCGGGAGCGGGACCAGATTCTTGCTGCCCACGCGGGGTTTTCGGCGAGGCCGACGATGTGCGTGGAGATCGGGGCACGCCCGGCGGGGAGCTCGTCGAGGACAGACGTTTCCAGGTCTCCGAAAACGGTCATGGCCACGGTCCGCGGGATGGGGGTGGCTGTCATGACCAACAGGTGTGGCGGCTTGCGGGCTTTGGCGCGGAGGGCATCGCGCTGCTCGACTCCGAAACGGTGCTGCTCATCCACCACAATCAGGCCCAGGTCGTAGAACGAGACGTTCTCACTGAGCAGCGCGTGGGTGCCGATGACGATCCCGGCCGTTCCGGAGGCTGCATCGAGCATGGCCTGCTTTCGCGCGGCAGTGGGCATTGATCCCGTCAGCAGGGTTAGCTGGACCCCGTCGATGCCCGTGGCCGCCGCCGCGCCTCCAAGGAGACCGTCGCGGACCAAGGGCCCGAGCGTCCGGCGGATTGACTCGAAGTGCTGGGCGGCGAGGACTTCAGTAGGTGCGAGCAAAGCCGCCTGCCCCCCGGAGTCAACAACCTGCAGCATGGCGCGTAAGGCCACGATGGTCTTTCCAGAGCCGACTTCTCCTTGCAGGAGCCGGTTCATCGGGCTGTCCTGCGACAGCTCACCGGACAGTGTCTTTCCGACGGCGGCCTGGCCGGCGGTAAGAGTAAAGGGCAACTGCCGGTCGAAGGCTGCCAGCAGGCCATTGGGTACCGGCCTCCGCGCCGTAGCTTCCTCGGCGGCGAGCTGGGCGCGCCGCCGGGCGAGCGCCGATTGAAGGACCAGTGCCTCCTGGAACCGGAGGCGGTCCCTGGCCCGCTGCCAGTCCGGCTGCGTCTCCGGGGCATGGATCAGACGGTAGGCCTCACCGACCGGAAGGAAATGTTCCCTGGCCGTGATCTCGGCTGGTAGCGGGTCCTCAAGGTCGCCCAGATCAACGGTGTCGAGCAGCGTGGAGATCACTTTCTGGATGGACCAGCTGGTCAGTTTGGCAGTGGCCGGATAGACGGGAATGGGCATTGCCGCCAGCTTCTCCGGGTCCAGGCCTGGAGCATCGGGGTCCTCGTCCAGCAGGAGAAAGTCTGGATTGGTCAGCCCCAGCGTCCCCCCGAACATGGTGACTTTCCCGGAGAACATGGCCCGCCGGCCCGGAAGGAGCTCTGCCTTGGCCCTGTATCCGTTAAAAAAGCTGATCTTGAGCGTTCCCGCCCGGGCGCCGGAAGCGGCACCTGTCCCGGTAGCGGCCCCGGCGTCGTCGGTAATGACGACGTCGGTCAAGGAACCACGGCGGGCCCTCATGGCACGCGTGCTGCTGGAGACCACTCGCGCAATCAGCGTGACGTCCTCGTCCAGGGGCACCTCGCTGATAGGTGTCAGCTCCCCCCTGCTCAGATAGCGGCGGGGGAAGTAATTGAGGAGTTCACCGACAGTGGCAATACCGAGGTGCTTCTCGATGACAGCCGCGGAGCGCTTTCCGATGCGGCGCTCCAGGGCAAGGTCCAGCTCAGCGCTCATGCCCGTTATAGTCTCCGACCTCAACATTCCGCGCCTGTGCCAGCTCGCTGATGGAGATTTCAGTAGGCTCACCCAGTGCGCGGATTACGGCAACGGCGGGCGCCTCTTCCCTTACATGAACGTGGACACGCCAGCGGTACTTGCCGTCCGTGTCTGCAGAATGGCCCAGCTGGCTCATGATGACGGAGTCGCCCATCTGGTCAAGGCGTTGCCGCAGAGTGGCTGCATCCAGCGGCGAAAGGTTGATGGTGCACATGACTTCCACGCCGTCGTCATCAGGCATGGAAGTGTGGATATGGGGATCCTGGACGTCGTAGCCGTGCAAGCCATCCAGAAGTTCGCTTTGCAGCTCTTCCCCCAGGACAGCCGAGCGCAGGCAGTCCAGGATCAGGAGCATACCGACTCCCCCGGCATCTACGACCTTGGCCGCTTGCAGGGCGTCCAGCTGTGATTCAGTGCGGATCACCGCTTCCAATGCAGCCTGCACGGCGGCGTCGAGGGCGAGGCCCAGGGCATGATTGCTGTCGTCCCCGTTCAGAGCCGAGTCGACGGCGGAGACTGCCCGGGAAGCGGCTTCGATCACGGACAGCATGGTGCCAGGTACCGGATCACTGAGCGCAGTCCACGCCCTGATCTGTGCCCTGTTCAGGGCAGCTGCCAGCAGAGGGGAACTGAGCCGTGTGTGCCCGGCCAGAGGTTCGGCGGCGGCGCAGAGGAACACCGAAAACAGGGTTCCGGAGTTGCCGCGTGCTTTCTCCATAGCCGCCTGGCCTGCCACTGCCAGCACGGCCCCAACATCATTGTGTCCGGCAGCTCCGTGGACGGGAGTTCCGTGGACGCCGGTTCCGTGGAGGGGAGCCCCTGAGTCGCGCAGGACGGTCTGGGATGGACCGGCCTTGGCCCCGTTGCCCCATCCGCCAAGGGCTTCAGTCGCGGCACGGACGGTGAGATACAGGTTGGTGCCGGTGTCGCCGTCTGCGACCGGAAAGATATTGATCGCATTGAGTCGGTCGCTGTGGTTTCCAAGGGCTGTTTCTGCCTTGCTCAACCACCGCTTCATCGCTTGCGCGTTCGCGGCAATCTTAGTCTGCAAAGTGATCCCATCCCACAAGGTCAGCGGGCCGGCCCGCTATATTGACACCCGTACTGTTGTTTCCTGCAAGGGCCTGCACTGAGCCTATCGCAGCAAAGCCCCTGGGCAACTGAACTCCAGCGGGGAAGGTTGCAAGCAGGCCGTGGTCCTCGCCACCGCCCAGGACCCACTCAAGCGGCTCCCTTCCAAGCAGCCGCCCCGCGGGAGCCAATGGGGCCGCCAGGAGCTTCAAGGACTCAAGATCAAGGTCCACGATCACCTGGCTGGCTTCCGCCATCCGGCCGGCATCCTTGACGAGCCCGTCAGAGACGTCGAGCATGGCCGAGGCCCCCGCCTCCAGCGCCAACGGCCCCGAAGCCAGAGGAGGAAAGGGGCGGCACTGGGCGTCCACGATCTGACGCAGGCCCGGGGCCAGTGATGACATGCTGTGTCCTGACTCCAGAATGGCAAGGCCTGCCGCGGCCCGCCCGACGGTGCCGGCAAGCGCCAGTACGTCCCCCGGAGCGGCACCGGACCGCAGCACAGGGTCCCTGCCATCCAGGGTCCCAAGTATGGCCACGGTAACCGCAAGTTCACGCCCCCGGCCAAGGTCCCCGCCCGCAACTGAGCAGCGGAGTGCTCCCAGTTCACGGATGCTGGCCGACAATCCGTCCGCAAAATCCTCGACCCAGGACACATGGGTTTCCCTGGGAAGCGTCAGGCTCACCACCATGGAGGTTGCCTGGGCTCCCATGGCATTGATGTCGCTGAGGTTCTGGGCAGCGGCCTTCCAGCCGACGTCGTACCCCGTGCTCGCGTGGCCGTTGGGCCACTGGAGGCGAAAGTCCTGGTCTTGGACCTGGGTATCGATGCTGAGTACGGTACGTCCGTCGGGACTGCCGACGATTGCGGCGTCGTCGCCAGGGCCGAGCAGCAGCAGGGCGCGGGCCTCGGGAGCGCTTTTGAGGCGGGGGAAGATCCGGGCAAGCAGCCCGGATTCGGTTAGGTCAGCAACGGTCAGCGGAGTTTCAAGCACGGCACTACGCTATCGCGGGGGAGGACATCGCGGGCCGCCGGCATCACTGGGCGGCCGCCGCAGGATAGGCTTGTTTGATGCTTCGGCCCAACTCAACGGTCACCTCACCCCGGATCCGCCTCCTCGCCATTCTGGCCGCTGGCACGCTTTCGCTCACAGCCTGCTCTCCCGTCGTAGATGTCGCCCCGGCGAAGGATGCCGCCAATCCAGCGTGTGCACCCATGATGGTGGCCCTTCCCGAGGCAATCGGGGACGCCCCGTTGCGCAAGACGAACAGCCAGGCGACAGCGGCGTGGGGAGATCCCTCGCGTGTCATCCTCCGGTGCGGTGTCAACCCGCCGGGACCCACCACTGACAGATGTGTCAGCGTCAACGGCATCGACTGGGTCATCAAGGAAGGGGACCCGGTCTACACGCTCACCACGTTCGGCCGGGAACCCGCGACAGAAATCCTGATGGATCCCGAAAAGATCTCCTCGGCAACGGTGTTGGCTGATCTTGCCAGCGCTGCAGGAAAGATCCCCGCAAACCGCAACTGCGTGGGCAAGGAAGATTTGCAGAACCTGCCGCCAACCAGCTAGGTGCCGCCTGGGCCCACGCCGGCAGGGTTCCCTGGCCGAAGCGGAGCGAGGTTAGGGTGCCGCCTGGGCCCACGCCGGCAGGGTTCCCTGGCCGAAGCGGAGCGAGGTCAGGGTGCCGCCTGGGCCCACGCCGGCAGGGTTCCCTGGCCGAAGCGGAGCGAGGTTAGGGTGCCGGTGGGGACTAGCGGAGCCCCGTTTTCCGGTGGAGGGCCAAGTAGATCAGTTCGTCAATGAGGGCCGGATAGCTCAACCCTGACGCGGCCCACATCTGCGGGTACATGCTCTTGGGGGTGAAGCCGGGCATCGTGTTGATCTCATTGATGATGATGTCGCCGTCGGGAGTGTAGAAGAAGTCCACGCGGCTCAGGCCTTCGGCACCTACGGCGTCAAAGGCTGCGGCGGCGAGTTCCCGGACCCGGGCGATGGCTTCTTCCGGGATGTCTGCCGGGCAGCTCAGCTGCGCAGCATCGTCCTCAACGTACTTGGCATTGAAGTCGTAGAATTCGTGACCGCCCCCTGCAACTGAGATTTCGCCGGGCATGGAGGTGCGCGGCGGCTGGGTTCCACGGCCCTCAAGCACGGCGCACTCGATCTCCCGCCCGACGATTCCTGCTTCAATAACAAGCTTGAGATCGTGGCGGCGTGCCTCCTCGATGGCGGCATCCAGCCCTTCGAGGGAGTCCACCTTGGAAATGCCCATGGAGGAGCCTGCCCGGGCCGGCTTCACAAAGACGGGGAATCCGAGCAGGTCGACGCGTTTACGCACCGACTCCGGGTCAGTGAGCCACTGGCGGTCTGTCACGGCCACGTACGGTCCAACATGAAGCCCGGCGGCCTCAAAAACAACCTTCATGAAGTGCTTGTCCATGCCCACGGCTGAAGCCAGCACCCCGGCCCCGACGTAGCGGGTATCAGAAAGCTCCAAGAGCCCCTGGATGGTCCCGTCCTCGCCAAACGGCCCATGTAGGACGGGGAACACGACGTCAACAGTCCCGAGTTCCTGCGGGATCTGGTTCGGTGCGGCCACAATGAGCTGGTGCTCGCCGCCGATCTCGGCCAGCGTGACGGTACTGGGCGACGGCTCGACCTCCGGTATCAATGACGAGGACAGCGACCATTGCCTTGTATCTGCGGACGTCAGCACCCATTGGCCTGTCTTGGCGATGCCGATGGGAATGACGTCGTATTTATCCTTGTCAATGGCACCCAGCACCCCGGCGGCGGTGACGCAACTGACGGCATGCTCGCTGGATCGTCCACCGAAGAGCACAACGACGCGGGGGCGGCGCGGCTTGCCCGCGACTTCTACATTCTCATCCGACACAGTCAGTAATCGCCTTCGGGTTTCAGTTCCCGGGCAAGCAGCCGCGGTCCCAGTTCGTCAACGGACATCTTTCCGGCAAGGACGGCCACCACGGCCGCTGTAATGGGCATATCAACGCCCAGTTTTCCTGCCAGTTCATGAACAGCCTGGCCGGATTTGATCCCTTCGGCCGTCTGTGTCATTTTCTCAGTTACCTGGCCGAGGGAAAGACCCTCCCCCAGCAAGCGGCCGGCGGTATGGTTTCTTGACAGCGGCGAGGAACACGTTGCCACAAGGTCACCCAAACCTGCCAGCCCGGCCATTGTCTTGGCCTCGCCGCCCAAGGCAAGCGCCAGACGTGAAGTCTCGGCCAGTCCACGCGTGATAACAGACGCTTTGGTGTTGTCACCCATCTGTTTGCCTTCGCAGATGCCTACGGCCAGCGCGATTACGTTCTTCACAATGCCGCCGATTTCGACGCCGACGACGTCGCCTGTGGTGTAGGGACGGAAATACGGGGCAGTGCAGGTGCGCGCGATCCAGCCGGCGGCAGCAGCGTCGGAACAAGCCACAACCGAGGCGGTGGGCTCTTCCCGGGCGATCTCCATCGCAAGGTTTGGCCCTGAAACCACTGCTATCCGATCGGCCGGAATCCCCAGTTCCTCGCAAATGACTTCACTCATGCGGGCATCTGTACTCAGCTCCAGGCCCTTCATCAGTGAGACCACCATCGCATCAGCACCGACAAGGTGTTTCCAGCTCCTCAGCTGTGGCCGCAGTGTCTGCGCAGGCACAGCCAGCACCACCAGGTCAGCGCCGGCCAGAACCTCATCCACATCCATGGACGCCGTGATGCTTGCCGGTAATTCGACATCCTTGAGGTACTGCGGATTGCGGTGGCCTGCGTTGATCTCCTCCACGACCTCACGGCGACGGCCCCAGATACGGATGCTGCGGTCGACGCCGGATGCAGTGGCGGCATCAGCCAGGATCTTCGCAAAGGTGGTGCCCCAGGAGCCTGCACCCAGGACGGCCACGCTGAGTGCCGAACCGGGTTTGGTGTCCTGCTCGGTCATTCCAGACCCCGGGAAGGATCCGTCAGGTCGCTCTCTGTCGGGCTGCTCCGGGGAGCGGTGCCGCCGTCGGCAATCGTTTCCGGGGCGCTCTTGTGCATCTTCCGGCCATGCTTGGACTGGTTGTGGGCCGAGGGATCCCAGCGCTCGGCCGGCGGCTCCTCACCGCGTAGCCCCGCCAGCAAGGCTGTGATGTCCTGCATGATCGCTTCGGTGGCTGCGGTCAATGTTGCCTTGTCCAGGGGGCGGCCTTCGAAGGCGCTGAGGTCAACCGGCGGCCCAACCACCAGCCGCGAACGTTTCCGCGGAAAAAGGTGGAAGCTTTTGGCGTAGCGCGGAAAAACTTCGTGCGCGCCCCAGTGGGCTATGGGAACCACGGGGATCCCGCCCTCCAGAGCCAGGCGGGCCGCCCCGGTGTGGCCTTTCATGGGCCAGAACGCCGGGTCCCGGGTGAGGGTTCCTTCGGGGTAGATGACAATAGCTCCGCCTTCGGCCACAATCTCCTGGGCGAGCTGCAGCGAGCGGTTCGCTCCCGCCGTCGAGCGTTCCACCGGAATCTGCTTGGTTGCCCGCAGAATCCAGCCCAGGACGGGGACCTTAAATAGGCTCGCTTTGGCGAGGAAGTGCGGTGCCCGCTTCTGGTTGTAGAGCATGTGCCCCACAATGAGGGGGTCGATTTCGGTGCAGTGGTTGGGCGCAGCGATGAAGCCGCCTGCGGGAAGCTTCTCCGTGCCCTCCCATTTCTTGTCCATCATGACGTTCAGCAGGCTCCGTGCGATGCCGGCGATAATCACGAACGTGACATGGCTCTTGGCCGTTTCCTTCAAAGGGAGCCCCCGCTACTTAACTGCAGTGATGTCGAAATCGGCGCCCAGGCCCGCGAGCTTTTCGGTGAACCGTTCATAGCCCCGGTTGATGATGTCGATGCCGGTGACACGCGACGTTCCGGTCGCGGCCAGGGCTGCGATGAGGTGGCTGAAGCCGCCGCGAAGATCGGGAACATCGATGTCGGTTCCCTTGAGTTGGGTGGAACCGGAGATAACGGCCGAGTGCAGGAAGTTGCGTTGCCCGAAGCGGCAGGGGACGCTGCCCAGGCACTCCCGGTGCACCTGGATGTTGGCGCCCATGCGGAGGAGTGCATCAGTGAAGCCGAAGCGGTTTTCGTACACGGTCTCGTGGACGATGGACACGCCCTCGGCCTGGGTGAGTGCTACGACCAGCGGCTGCTGCCAGTCGGTCATGAAGCCGGGGTGCACGTCGGTCTCCAGCACCAGGGGACTCAGCTTGCCGCCGTGGTGATAGAAGCGGATGCCGTCCTCGCCGATGTCCATGCCTCCTCCAACCTTGCGGTAGGTGTTGAGGAACGTCATCATGTCGCGCTGTGTTGCACCTTCGACGAAGATATCGCCTCGTGTCACCAGTGCCGCCGAGGCCCACGACGCCGACTCGTTGCGGTCCGAGAGAGCGCGGTGGTTGTAACCGCCCAGGTCACGGACGCCCTCGATACGGATGGTCCGGTCCGTCTGAACGCTGATGATGGCGCCCATTTTTTGGAGCACGGCGATGAGGTCCACAATTTCAGGTTCGGTGGCCGCCCCCGAGAGCTCGGTGATGCCTTCAGCTCGCGTTGCGCTGAGCAGAACCTGCTCTGTGGCGCCTACCGAGGGATAAGGCAGGGAAATCTTTGCTCCCTGCAGGCCCCGGGGGGCAGAGATGTGGATGCCGCCGGGCCGCTTCTCCACCACAGCGCCGAACTGCCGGAGCACGTCGAGGTGGTAGTCAATGGGCCGGTCGCCGATCTTGCAGCCGCCGAGGTCGGGGATGAAGGCCTCGCCAATCGCGTGGATCAGCGGTCCGCAGAGCAGGATGGGGATGCGCGAGTCCCCCGCGTGGGCATCGATAGCGGTGCTGGAGGCCGTCTTGGCATCCTTGGGGTCCAAGGTGAGATCGCCGGTGACGGGATCCTTGTCCACGGTGACGCCATGCAGCTGCAGGAGGCTGGTAACAACCTCGACGTCCTTGATTTCAGGAACGTTCCGCAGCAGGGACGGCTCGTTGCCCAGCAAGGCCGCAACCATCGCCTTGGGGACGAGGTTCTTGGCCCCGCGGACGGTGACGCGGCCTGTAAGCGGGACGCCTCCGCGGATTGTCAGAACACTACTCATTTACCGGTTTCCTCACGATTACTCGCCCCCCAATACTTCCAAAGGCTCCCGCTAAGCATATGAGTTCGCTGTTCCGAACCGAAATACAGGCGCTGTGCAGCGTCCCGCGGAGGCAGTATCGCGACCTCCCGAGACCGCTCTTGAGAGTACGCTCAGGACAGCCGTGCAGGCAGGGTCTTGGGTTTGAACGAGGGCCGGGTGGCTTCGTAGGCGGTGATGTGTTCCTCGTATTTAAGGGTCAGCCCGATGTCATCCAGGCCTTCCAGGAGCCGCCAGCGCGTGTAGTCATCAATGTCGAAGGGTGCAACGACGTTACCGCAGGTGACGGTCTTGGAAACGAGGTCGACAGTCACCTCGGTGCCCGGGGCGTTCTCGAGGACCTTCCAGATGAGTTCGATGTCATCCTGGGCGAGTTCGGCCGCGAGCAGACCCTGTTTGCCGGAGTTGCCTCGGAAGATGTCAGCGAAGCGTGAAGAGAGAACTGTCTTAAAGCCGTAATCCTTCAGCGCCCAGACAGCATGCTCTCGGGAGGAACCGGTACCGAAGTCGGGGCCGGCAACAAGTACGGAGCCGGCGTTGAACGGAGCCTGATTCAGGATGAAGGAGGGGTCCTTGCGCCAGGCTGAGAACAAGGCGTCCTCGAAACCGGTCCTGGTGATGCGCTTGAGGTAAACCGCGGGGATGATCTGGTCGGTATCCACATTGCTCTGTCGCAGCGGGACGCCAATTCCGGTGTGGGTGGTGAACTTTTCCATGGATACTCCTAGGCGGCGTCGGTGCGGATGGCTGCGGTATCCGGAGCGGGGTCCAGATCCGACGGGGAACTGAGGGTTCCGCGGACAGCGGTAGCGGCGGCCACTACGGGCGAAACGAGGTGCGTCCTGCCGCCCTTGCCCTGCCGGCCCTCGAAGTTCCGGTTGGAGGTCGAAGCGCAGCGCTCCCCCACCTCCAGCTGGTCGGGGTTCATGCCCAGGCACATGGAGCAGCCGGCGAAGCGCCACTCTGCACCGAAGTCCTTGAAGACCTTGTCCAGACCCTCAGCCTCGGCTTCAAGCCGCACCCGGGCGGATCCCGGCACCACGAGCATGCGGATGTTGGGGTCCTTCTGGCGCCCGCGGACGATGTCCGCAGCGGCACGGAGATCCTCCATGCGTGAATTGGTGCAGGAACCCAGGAACACGGTGTCCACCCGGATTTCCTTCATTGGCGTTCCGGCTGTCAGTCCCATGTACTGCAGGGCACGTTCGGCCGCCGCTTTGGCGTTTTCGTCGCCGAAATCCTCGGGAGACGGGACCTTGGACGACAGGGATACACCCTGGCCCGGGTTGGTGCCCCAGGTAACAAACGGCTCCAGTGTGTCTGCGTCGAGATCCACCTCGGCGTCGAACGTCGCGTCTTCCTCCGTCAGCAGGGTGTTCCAGTACTCGACGGCGGCGTCCCACTCGGCATCCTGAGGAGCGTGCGGGCGGCCCTTCATGTAGGCGTACGTGGTTTCGTCCGGAGCCACCAGGCCCGCGCGCGCGCCGGCTTCGATGGACATGTTGCAGATGGTCATCCGGGCTTCCATCGAAAGCGCCCGGATGGCTGAGCCGCGGTACTCCAGGACGTAGCCCTGCCCGCCGCCCGTACCGATTTTCGCGATGACCGCCAGGATAATGTCCTTGGCGGAAACGCCCGGCTTCAGGGTGCCTTCGACGTTGATGGCCATGGTCTTGAACGGCTTCAGCGACAGGGTCTGGGTGGCCATGACGTGTTCCACCTCAGACGTGCCGATACCCATTGCAAGTGCGCCGAAAGCCCCGTGGGTGGAGGTGTGGGAGTCACCGCAGACAACCGTCATGCCGGGTTGGGTCAGGCCCAACTGCGGGCCAACGACGTGCACGATTCCCTGCTCGGCATCACCGAGGGAATGCAGCCTGACGCCGAATTCCTGGCAGTTGTTCCGCAGGGTCTGGATCTGGGTCCGGCTGGTGAGGTCGGCAATGGGCTTGTCGATGTCCAGTGTCGGCGTGTTGTGGTCTTCGGTGGCAATAGTGAGGTCGGGGCGACGCAGCTTGCGGCCGGCCAGCCGGAGGCCTTCGAAGGCCTGCGGTGACGTCACTTCGTGGACGAGGTGAAGGTCGATGTAAAGAAGGTCCGGCTGAGCGTTGGCGCCATCGCCGTCGCCTTTGCGCACCACGTGCGCGTCCCAGACTTTCTCGGCCAATGTCTTTGCCATGGCCATCTCCCTTCAGTGCTGTTGGCTGTTAATATCCACTGAATCAGCAGACCTCTGTAATAAGCCAGTCCAAAGATTTGCATCTCAGATAATGAGACGGCAATATCAGTACATGGACAATTCTAGCGGAGTCGGTGTCATCGATAAAGCGGCCCATGTGCTTGACGCACTGGAGGCCGGACCCACCACCCTGGCGCAGCTTGTGGCGGCTACGGGACTGGCGCGGCCAACGGTGCACCGGCTCGCTCTTGCCCTTGTCCATCACAGGCTGGTGAGCCGGGATATCCAGGGAAGGTTTGTCCTGGGCAGCCGGCTGGTTGAGCTCGCATCCGCTGCTGGCGAGGACCGCCTGATAGCTTCCGCCGGCCCCGTACTCATGCAACTGCGCGATGCCACCGGCGAAAGTGCCCAGATCTTCCGCCGCCAGGGCGACTGGCGCGTCTGCGTCGCCTCCGCCGAACGCCCCATCGGGCTCCGCGACACCATCCCCGTTGGCACGCAGCTGTCCATGAAAGCCGGATCTGCTGCCCAGGTCCTGTTGGCGTGGGAGGACCATGACCGCCTTCTTGAAGGTCTCCAGTCAGCCCGCTTCACGCCCACAGTCCTCGCAGGAGTACGACGGCGGGGCTGGGGTCAGAGCCTGGGTGAACGCGAGCCTGGTGTCGCCTCAGTTTCGGCTCCCGTCCGCGGACCGTCAGGACGGGTGATTGCCGCGGTTTCCATCTCCGGCCCGATTGAGCGCTTAACGCGCCAGCCCGGGAGGCTCCACGCCGAAGTGGTGTGCAACGCTGCCCGCCTCCTGACTGATGCCCTCCGCAAGACCAACGACTGACAGCAAACCGGCTGCCCGATGTGCTCAGGTACAGTTTGCGCCGGCAGTACGCTGGCAAGATGACCAGCTACGCAGTCTTCCTCCGCGGCGTCAATGTGGGCGGCATCAATATCAAGATGGCTGATCTCCAAAAGGCCCTTAAGCAGTGTTCGTTCAAAAACGTGAAGACGCTCCTGGCCAGCGGAAACGTTGTGCTGACCAGCGATCTGGACCCGGCATCCCTAAAGAAGCAATTTGAGGCCTGCCTGCGGGAGGCCTTCGGCTATGACGCCTGGGTGGTGGTTTTGACTTGCCAACGGGTGGCGGATCTTGTGCAGGCCTGCCCTTATCCAGCAGACGATAAAAGCACCCACAGCTACGTCACGCTGTCATCGGATCCGGCAATGCTCGACGACATGGTCACAGCCGCCGTAACTCTTGAAGGCGGGGAGACCGACGGAAACGGCGTCCAGCGGCTGGGCCCGGAGGCCCTGGCCTGGCTGGCTCCCGCAGGGGGTACCCTCGAAAGCCCGGTCAGCAAAGTATCCGCTAAAGCCCGCTACAAATCGACCACCACCACACGTAACCTTCGCACGCTGATCAAGGTGCGGGATGCTGCAAAGGCTCTCTCAGAGGTGTGATGTTAGCCGACGCAATTTAGCGCGGGCCGGCGTCACTTGGCGCGGGCGGCCTTGAGCGCGGCACTGAAGGATCGCAATCGGCTGATCTGCTCCTCCAAGGGCTCCACCACTCTCCGCTCAGCTACTGCGGTTACGGCAGTTTTCAGCCTCCTCCTTGCCGCAGCAGCGCGGACCCTGGCCGCAACAGCCCCTATGACCCTCCCGGTGATCGCAAGGAATATCCCCAGCACCACTCCACAAAGGATCATCAGCGTGGGCAACGGCCACCCTTCGACCCTGGGGGCCTGCGGAACCGGCAACTGCAAGTAGCCGAGGACCCCGAGGACACCCAGCCAGCCGAGTCCGCCAAGGACCGTCAGCAGCGCCAGCCACTGGACAAAGTTGAAGAGAGGCCACCACCAGGACTTTTTTCCGGCCGATAACTCCGTCCCGGCAACTGCCTGGTCGAGGGCATCTGGCAATTGGTCCCGGGCATCCCGGGCAGCACTGCGGATTGCCGCACGCCAAGGTCCCGGAGCGCCTTCGCTTGCGGCGTCGGCAAATTCGCGGACGGCAGCGTCCGTCCTTGCACGTTCGGGAGCTCCAGCCGGCGGCAGCGACGTCCTGTTAACGGCCGACGGTTCATCCCTGCGCAGATTGAGCCTGCGCAATGGATCCGGACGGAGACGCACCAGCCAGCGCGTGACCGGCCAGCCCGTCCGTCGCGTGGATTCAATGGTGTACGACTTCGCGACGGCTTCCACCACGAGCGGAACATTTGCGGCGGACGCCAGCTCGTCAGCGAGGCGTGCCCGTGCCCCTGAAGACACTCCGGCGGCTTCCCCATCACCGGATTCCGCGGCCAGCCGGGAAGACTCACGCGTGACATCGGCAGCCAGTCGCTTGGACGATGCCTCGCGCTGCAACACCACGCGTCGGATCGCAGCCCTGACCTCATCAATGCCTTCCCCTGTAACCGCCGACGTGCCGAGTACCTGTACCCGTCCCAGTCCTTCACGGGCGAGGATTCCCTGCAGGGACTCCAGCACCGGATTAACCTCCGATTTTGGCAGCCTGTCAATCTGGTTCAGGACAACCAGGGTCACGGCTGCATGCGAGGCCAGAGGGGTCAGGAAATCGTTGTGGACGGCCGCGTCGGCGTATTTTTGCGGATCAAGTACCCAGACAAGGACATCCACCAGACCAACCATCCGCTGCACGATTTCACGGTTCGCAGCCCGGGTGGAGTCGAAGTCCGGAAGGTCAAGCAGGATCAACCCGGTTGTTTCATCGGCAAACCCCGGCAGAGCCGACGCATGGTGACGTTGGCTGACCTCGAGCCAGTCAAGGAGGGGTTCACTTCCCGGTACGCCCCAAACGCTCGCCAGGGGTTCTGACGTCGTTGGCCTCCGGGCAGCCGCCGTCGCAATTTCCGCTCCCCCGACAGCGTTGAAGAGCGAAGACTTTCCGCTGCCGGTTGCTCCGAAAAATCCCACCACCGTGTGCTCGGCCGAGAGCGAGCGACGCGAACTTGCCCGTTCCAGCACTTCGAAGACGGCATTCAGCGATTCGTCGGATAAGACGCCCTCCGCCAGTTCGCGGGCGTCATTCAGGGCCTCCAGCCTGCGGTAAAGTTCTGAAGCTTCCCGGGCTGCACCGTGACGGCTCATGCGGCGGCCGCAAGCGTCTCAAGTGCTTTCGCACGGGCCTGCAATGTCTGGGGGGACACGCCGCTGTCGCTCTCGAGCCGTACCAGGAACCTCTGCTGCTCGGCCCGAAGCAGCTTTTCGCAGCGCACGTGCAGGTCCTCCCGGGCCGTCCGTGCAAGGCGCCTCACGGCGTCCTCACCGAAAACAGCTTCCAGCAGTTTTTGCCCGACGACGGCGGTACCGCCGGCAACTCCGATCTCCAGGCCCGTCAGGCCGGCAGTCATGGAAAACACAACAATCATCAGAGCCGCCCCGAGCCCATTCACGCCAATGGAAAGCCACCGGGCCTGGGTGCGCCTTCCCTGGCCCTCGGTCCTGATCAGTTCCATCAGCCCGCCCTGCCAGTCCCGGATCTCAGCGGCCACCTTGTTTCCGAAACCCGGACTCGTGCCGCTCAGGTCATCGGTTCCCAGCAATTGTCGGCCAGCCGGGTCAGAGCGCCAGCGCCGGTCTGAATCTTCGGCAGCATTGGCCGCTTCGTCCAAGATCACGGCTTGAAGACCAGTTTCGATTGCGGTCTCCACCTTGACTGCCGGGGGCGGCTCACCGCGAAAGTAGGCACCGATCCTGTCGCGGGCGCGGCCAATGTTCTGTTCAAGTGTCCGGAAGAACTCCCCCGTGCCAACAAAGTCCTGCCAGCGCGCAAGCACCTCGCCCCTGAGCAAGGCTCCGTCCCGGGTGGATTCAAGAATCCTGGCAACGGCGTCGGTGTAGGCGTCCCGTACGTCGTCCGCCAGAACCTCCGCCGCCCGCTGTTGATCATCCACGGCCTTGCCTGCGCCGGCAACGCGCACCGCCAGTCCTTTGACAGTTCCGTTGAGAGTCCTACGTGCAATATCTGCCCTCCCTACAGCATCTGCTGCCAGGTCGCGCAGCCAATTCCTGATGGGCTCTACGGTCGCTCGCGGCAGCATCCCGAGACTTTCCAATTCCACTTCCGGAACAATGAAGAGCCTGGCTTCGCCCAATCCTTCGCGCTGGAGCATGGCCCGGAGGTCGGTGCTGACCTCCGTCTCGGCTGAAGGCGGGACCCTGTCCAGGACCACAGCCACCAGAATGTCCCGTGAGGCGGCATCAAGGAGGAGTTTCCACGGCACCGCGTCTGCGTAGCGGTTGGCCGTGGTAACAAAGATCCAGAGATCCGCTGCGGCGAGCAGTTGACCTGCCAGGTGGCGGTTCGCGTCTGAGATGGAGTCGACGTCGGGAGCGTCAAGTACCGCTATACCCTCCGGCACCGAGGGATCACCCACCAGAACGAGGGACGAAACCGGCCCCGCCTCCGGAATCTGGTCTGCGTGGCCCACCTCACTTGTCTGGAGGGGTGCGGGGAGGACTGTGCCTCGGAGCCTGCTCAGGTTCGGCAGGACGCGTTGGCCTTCAAACCACTCGGCGTCAGCGGGATGGTGCAGCAGAATGGGCTGGCGCGTCGTGGGACGAATGGCGCCCGCGCGGGTAACGGGGTGACCCACCAGCGCGTTGACCAGGGTTGATTTCCCGGCACCTGTGGAGCCGCCCACTACGGCAAGCAGCGGCGCGTCCAGGCTGCGATACCGCGGCAGAATGTAATCCTCAAGCTGGGCAAGAGAATACCGGATATCCATTCGCGCCTCGTCCGCGCCGGCGAGGGCGAGGGGCAGCGTCACGGCTGACAGGTCCTCGTGAACGACTTCAAGGAGTTCAATCGCCGCGGCCGTCCGTTGGGCCGGTGTCGGGCTCCCGGCAGGACCGGTCATTTCATTGGAGGTCACATCAACATCATGCCAGCCTTGGAAACGATTTCCGATGAGCCTGATGCAAGTGAAATACGCGTTTTCGCGCGTGATGCAGGGCACCATGCCGTAGCCGGTGACTTCGGGACCTGGATACAAAGACCAGGGGCCGGAAACCCGTAAGTTTCCGGCCCCTTGTGGTGACCCCAGCGGGATTCGAACCCGCGTTACCGCCGTGAGAGGGCAGCGTACTAGGCCGCTATACGATGGGGCCTTGTACTTCCTTGGCATTTCTGCCTCGCGCACCGAAAGATTGTTTCATACTTTCCGTGAGCGTTTCAAATCGGTAAAACCGGTTTGAAGTTCTGAAATTCCGCTTTTCCAGTGATATTTCAGAGCTGGGATACCAGGACTCGAACCTAGAATGACGGTACCAGAAACCGTAGTGTTGCCAATTACACCATATCCCAATGGAACTTTCGGGCTGGATCTGCGGGTCAAAACCCGCGCTCCCAGCGCCTCAGCACGAGTAATTACTTTACCCGAGAGTTTTGGCTCGCACAAATCGGCTCCAGCGACGCAACCGGCCCGGGCCATGGAAAGCGGGATCGTTGTTGGCTCCGCACTTCGCTGAGCCTCTCGGCCCCGACTCTGTGGCACGGATGAGTCCTCTCGATGGATTCACCGGGAAGCGGCTGTGCGCCCTCTCGCCGTCGAGCGCCTTAGACTCTTCCGGAACCGCCGCGGCACTCGCCCTGGTCGCCATTCTCTGTGTCGGCTCGCTCGCTGCCTTTCTGATTCTGAGGAAACAGAAAAAGGCCGAAGGAGCGGACTAGGCCAGCAGTTCAGCGAGGGTGCTGACTTCCCTGCCGGTGAATTGCTTGGTCGGCTGTCCGGTTCTATTGAGCCACACTCCCAGCAGGCCGGCCGCGGTTGCTCCTTCTGCATCAAGCAAAGGATTATCGCCCACGAACAGTGTTTCCGCGGCGGGAATTCCCAGAAGCCGGACGCCCTCCAGGTAGATCGCAGGATCGGGCTTCGGGACTCCCACGGTGTCCGTGCCGACCAGCAACCGGATACGTTGCAGCCCTGCGTTGTCCAGCTTTGCCCTTTGATAGTCATGAACGTTGTTGCTGACGGCTCCATAGGGAATCCCGGCGGCATCGAGTGCGTCAAGGACGGGTTCGACGTCGGCAAAAGCCCGGACGTAACCTGGCTGGATCCGGGCATAGGAGGTGAGCCAGTTGCGGGCTTCCTCCCCTTCCCCCAGATCCACCCCGAAATGTCCTAAGGCAGCCCGTCCCCGCAGAAGCCTCTGCTCGTTAAACGTCAGTTCGCCCGCCAGATAACGGTCGAAAAAATGGGTTGTCTCATGGGTGAAGATCTTGCCGAACCTCTCCCACCCGGCGTGATCCAGCCCGGGCAGGAGGTGCTCACTGACATCACGGAGGGCAGTGGTCATGGAAAACTCGAGATCAACCAGGGTGTCATCAATATCAAACAGGACCCCCTTTACTGCTCCGAATTCCGTGTGCAAGGCCCCTCCTGCTGGATGATTCATCAGCCGCGGAAGGCGTGCAGGCGCTTCAGCGAAGACTCCTTGCCCAGAATCACCATGGATTCGAACAGAGGCGGCGAAATGCGCCTGCCGGATACCGCGGTTCGCACGGGACCGAAAGCGAGCCGGGGTTTAATCCCCATCCCTTCGACCAGGGCTTCCTTCAAGGCAATCTGGATATTCTCAGCGGTCCAGTCCGTGACGGGTTCGAGCGCAGCTATGGCGGCATCCAGCACCTCAGTGAGGTTCTGCGGCAGTCCCTTCCGGGCGTCGTCCGCAACGTCGATCGCGTCGTCGTTCTTGAAAAGGAAGGCCAGCATCTCAGGGGCTTCTCCCAGCAGGGCAATCCGCTCCTGGATCAGCGGTGCCGCCTCGCTGAGAACCTCCTCCTCACGGACAGTAAGGGTTTCGCCCACAAGGCCCGCCGAGCGGAGGTACGGAACCAGGCGGTTCCGGAAGTCCTCGGCGTCCAACATGCGCACGTGGGTGCCGTTGATGGCCTCGGCCTTCTTGATGTCGAACCGCGCCGGGTTTGCCAGAACATCGTGAACATCAAAGTGTTCAATGAGCTGATCGACGGTGAAAATGTCCTCGTCCGCGGACAGGCTCCAGCCCAGGAGGGAAAGGTAGTTCAGGAGTCCCTCGGGGATGAAGCCGCGGTCACGGAGCAGGAAAAGGTTGGACTGCGGATCGCGCTTGGAGAGCTTCTTGTTGCCCTCACCCATGACGTACGGCAGGTGGCCGAACTCGGGAAGGTACTGGGCGACGCCGAGCTTGATGAGTGCGTTGATCATTACCACCTGGCGGGGCGTTGAGGACAGCAGGTCCTCTCCGCGCAGCACGTGGGTGATACCCATGAGGGCATCATCCACGGGGTTAACCAGCGTGTAGAGCGGTGAGCCGTCTGCCCGGACGATTACATAGTCCGGGATGCTCCCTGCCTTAAAGGTGATCTCGCCCCGAACCAGGTCCGTAAACGTCACGTCCTCGTCCGGCATGCGCATGCGCAGCACAGGCTGGCGGCCTTCGGATTTGAAGGCTGCAATCTGCTCCTGTGTAAGCTCACGGTCAAAGTTGTCATAACCCAGCTTGGGGTCGCGGCCCGCTGCCCGGTGGCGTGCTTCGACCTCCTCCGGGGAGGAGTAGCACTCGTACGCGTGGCCGTCCTCAATGAGCCGGGAGACGACGTCCTTGTAGAGGTCAAGCCGCTGTGACTGGCGGTAGGGCTCGTGCGGCCCCCCGACCTCAACGCCTTCTTCCCAGGTGATGCCAAGCCACTTCAGCGCCTCAAGCAGCTGCTGGTAGCTCTCCTCGGAATCGCGCGCTGCATCCGTGTCCTCAATTCTGAAGACGAAGGTGCCCTTGGTGTGCTTGGCGTAGGCCCAATTGAACAAGGCTGTACGGATGAGCCCGACGTGGGGCGTACCGGTGGGTGAAGGGCAGAAGCGGACGCGGACCTTGGAAGCGGAACCGGTGGGGGCGGCGGCAGCGTCGAGGGCGTCGTTGGGCACGGAAGGAGTAGTCATAGTGCGTCCAACTTTACCGTCCCTGCGGGGGACGTCGTCCGCGACGCGGGGAGCACCCCCCCCGGTTGGGCTCTCTCAGCGGCTCCGCCGCATCAGTCAGCGGCGGACTATCGGGTTGGAGAGGCGGCCGATGCCCTCAATCTCGACTTCGTAGCGGTCGCCCGCCTGGACCAGGCCTACGCCGGCAGGAGTGCCGGTCATGATGACGTCACCGGGCAGTAGAGTAAAGGCCTGCGACACGATCGAGACGAGCTCGCGGACCCCGCGGATCATCTGGCTGGTGCTGCCGTCCTGACGCAGTTCACCATTAAGCCTGCCCTGGATGGAAAGGTCTTCGGTGTCCAGTTCGGTTTCGATCCAGGGACCCAAGGGCGCAGACGTGTCAAAGCCCTTGGCCCTGGCCCACTGCAGGTCCGTTTTCTGGACATCCCTCGCAGTGAGATCGTTCCCGCAGGTGTATCCAAAGATGACGTCGTCCACCCGCTCCTCGGGGACGTCCTTGCAGATCCGTCCGATAACGACGCAGAGTTCAGCCTCGAAAGATACTTCATCCGAGAACTCAGGCAGCACTACTGGGTCATTGGGACCGATCACCGACGTGTTGGGCTTCAAGAAGAGAAGCGGATGAGCAGGGACCTCGTTGCCGAGCTCGCGGGCATGTTCCACGAAGTTGCGGCCTACGCCAATAACTTTGCTCCGCGGAATGATGGGGGCGAGGAGACGGACATCCTCCAGCTTGTGCCTGACGGCCGTGCGCTCCACTCCATGGAAGAAGGGATCGCCGTTGATAACGGTGATCTCCTCGCTTCCAGGCTGGCCTTCAACAACGCCGTAGACGGGATCAGAATCAACAACAAACCGGGCGATACGCATGGTTTCCAGCCTACCGTCTCCGGCCACCGCGCCCGCGCTCAGCCGTGGCCAGCGGACCCACGGAGGTAGTCGAGCTGGGCTGCAACTGACATTTCAGCCGCCCTCCGCACTGAAGGTCCGACGTCGGAATACACCAGATCCGCAACCTCGCCGACCGAGGCATCGAGGCCCAGCCGGTCCAGTGCTTCCCGAATCTGACCCAACCGTTCCTGACGGTGGTCGCGATAGGCGGTGACGATCGCCTCCAGGGAAGGCAGCACGGGACCGTGGGCAGGCAGCACCGTCGCGGCCCCAAGCGCCTCAAGCCGGTCCAGTGACTTCAGGTAATCTCCGAGTCTCCCGTCTGGATAGTCCAGCATGGTGGTGCCACGGCCCAGGATGGTGTCGCCGGTCAGGACAGAGCCGCGCGGGCCATCGTCGGGGAGGTGGAAGCAGACAGAATCCGAGGTATGGCCGGGGGTGGCCAGGACCAGGACTGTCAGCCCGGCTGCCGCAACGGAATCGCCATCCTGCAGCGGCGTGCCGCCCCCATGGCAGTGGGCGGAGTCAGCAGCACGCACGGGGGCACCCGTCAACTCATGCAGCCGGGCCGAGCCCGCTGTGTGGTCAGCGTGGCGGTGGGTGACGAGGATGAGTTCCACGCCGCCGGCCCTGGCAAGAGCTTGGAGGTGGGCCTCGTCCAGTGGCCCCGGGTCCACCACAATGGCGGCCGGACTGCCGGAAGCACGCAATATGTAAGAGTTGGTGCCCTCCAGGCTCATTGGCCCGGGATTGGGGGCCAGGATGAACTGCGTCAGGGCTGAGCTGCGGTGCATCATGGAGCCGGAAGCCGAAGTCACTATCCCATCTTTGCATCGACTCCGGCATAGCCACCGTCTTCTGGGCCGGAATAGACACCAAGCGGCCCGGGTTGATCTCCAGTGAAGATCATCTCCACCAGAAAGCCGGAATCAGCCATCATGAGCACTACCACGCTTGCAGAACTCCTCGCCGAAGCTGATGCTGCCGGCCACGACCATGCCGCAACGGAGAAGAGCAGCGGACTCCAGCACATCCACAACCACGCAACGGGCAGCATTGTCTGGTTTCCCACATGGAAGAAGTTCCGCCAGACCGCCGACTGGGCCGAGGCGGTGGACGGGGTGACCGAGGAACTGAAGTCAGGCTCCGGATCCCGGGAAGAATGGGCGGCCAAATACCTGGCGGACGACCTTGCCTTGCTCATGAAACGAGCCGCGGCTTCCAGCGACGTTCATATTTTTGTCCAGGAGAACCTCACGCAGCACCTGACCCGGACCTGGGCTGTGGCAGATGCCGTCGCCAAGGCGACGGGGACGGATCTGCCCAATGGCAGCACCACGCCGTCCATCTTTGCCGACTACCCCTATGAGGTTTACGCGCAGGACGGCGGCGTCTTTGCGACCACGCTCTGGAACGACGTCATCGACGCCCGCCGCAACCAAGCCCTGGCGGATGAAGCGGCCCGGAAGGCTCTGAAGCCGGTCTCGCGCAAGGCATTGAAGAACGCTGCCCGGAAGGCCGCTCGGCGCTGACGCCCAAGGCCAGCCTCGCGTCCGGCGCGAATTAAGTCGGCAGGGATTAAAAGGTCGACGCCGGCTGCCCGGCACTGTGTTGGCGTTACTGCAGTGCCGGCCACCCGCCGTCGTACTTCTTTTCGTGCGTAGAGCCGCTGCTAGGCCAGCCGGGTGAGCCAGCCGTGCGTGTCCGCGACCGTTCCGGTCTGGATGCCCAAAAGCTTCTCGCGGATAGCCATGGTGGTCTTCCCCGCCGTCGCTTCTTCAGACCCGATGAACTCAGTAGCATCCTTCAGAACACCGATCGGAGTAATGACGGCGGCTGTGCCGCAGGCAAAGACTTCGGTGATCTCGCCTGAAGCCACGCCGTCGCGCCATTCGTCGAGGGTAATCTTGCGTTCGCTGACTTGGCGGCCCATGTCCTTGGCCACCTGGATGACGGACATCCGGGTGATGCCTTCCAGGATGGTGCCGGTGAGGGCCGGTGTCACCAGGGAACCGTCCTTCAGAACGAAGAACACGTTCATGCCGCCCAGTTCCTCAACAGCGTTGTCATTGAACTGGTCGAGGAAGAGGACCTGCTTGCAGCCATGCGCTTCGGCTTCTTGTTGGGCGATCAGGGACGCCGCGTAGTTGCCACCGCATTTGGCGTCCCCTGTGCCGCCACGGCCTGCGCGTGCGTACTCGCGCGAGATCCAGATGGAGACGGGCTTGAGTTCGCCGCCGAAGTAGTTTCCTGCAGGTGAGGCAATGACCCTGAAGGACACTTCGCGGGCAGCCCGCACTCCCAGGAAGGCTTCAGTGGCGATCATGAAGGGGCGCAGGTAGAGGGCTTCGCCGTCGCCGGAAGGTACCCATTCCTTGTCCGCCGCCACGAGCTCGCGGATTGCGCCAAGGAAGTACTCCTCCGGAAGTTCCGGGAGTGCCAGCCGTCGGGCGGACTTGTTCAGGCGTGCTGCATTCGCCTCAGGCCGGAAGGTCCAGATGGAGCCATCGGCGTGGCGGTAGGCCTTAAGGCCTTCGAAGATTTCCTGGCCGTAGTGGAAGACGGCGGCGGAGGGGTCCAGGATAATTGGCCCGTAAGCCTCCACACGGGGGCTGTGCCAGCCGCCCTTCCCCTCGGCGTCGACGCTGTAGTCGACGACGGCGGTGTGGTCGGTAAAGAAGTTGCCAAATCCTGGGTTCGCCAGGACGGCTGCACGCTCTTCAGCTGACTTCGGGGTTGCCGAAAGTTGCTGGGTGAATTCGACGCCATGGGCAGTCTGAGTCATGTTTCCTCCACGGTTGGCTGCCTGATGGTGAACGTGGTTCAGCCTCGGACCACGGCAGCGGTTTGGTGATTCGAAACTAGCTTACGCCTGCTGGCCGGACGGGCCGGACCTACAGGGCGGCTGCGATTGCGTCGCCGATAGCGGAGGTACTGCGGGCTCCGCCGTCGCGGCTTTCGACGTCGGCAACTACTGCCGCTTCGACCTTCCGTGCCGCCTCGGAGTAGCCGAGGTGGTCCAGCAGGAGCGCCGCAGACAGGATGGCCGCCGTCGGGTCTGCCTTTTGCTGTCCCGCGATATCCGGTGCAGAGCCATGAACGGGTTCGAACATGGAAGGCGCTGTGCGTTCCATGTTGAGATTGCCCGAAGCTGCGAGACCAATGCCGCCTGTCACGGCCGCCGCCAGGTCGGTGAGGATGTCTCCAAAGAGGTTATCCGTGACGATGACATCAAAGCGGGCAGGGTCGGTGACCATGAAAATCGTGGCGGCATCCACGTGCAGGTAATCGTGGCTGACCTCGGGGAACTCCTGGGCGACAGCTTCGACGGTGCGCTTCCACAAGTGACCGGCGTACACCAGGACGTTGTGCTTGTGGACCAGGGTGACCTTCTTGCGCGGACGCTCGCTCGCCCGGCGGAACGCATCGCGGACGACTCGTTCCACTCCATGGGCTGTGTTAAGCGAAACCTCAGTAGCCACCTCGTGGGGCGTTCCACCACGGAGGGTGCCACCGTTTCCTACGTAAGGGCCCTCGGTCCCCTCACGGACCACGACGAAATCAACAACTCCCGGGTTGGCGAGCGGACTTCCCACTCCCCCATACAGCTTGGAGGGCCGCAGGTTGACGAAGTGGTCGAGGCTGAACCTCAGCTTGAGCAGCATTTCGCGTTCTATGAGACCGGACGGAATCCTGGTGTCCCCCGGCGCTGCTCCCACTGCGCCGAAAAGGATGGCATCCCGCGTTCTCAGATCCTCGAGGACCTTATCCGGAAGAGTTTCGCCGCTCTCCAGCCAGTGCTGTGCGCCCAGTCTGTAGTGGGTCTGCTTAATGGCGACGCCTTCGGCGGCCGCCACCTTCTCCAGGACCTTCAGGGCTTCGGCAATGACCTCAGGGCCGATGCCATCGCCGGGAATGACAGCAAGATCGATGGTGGATGCGCTCATGTTTTCAGGGTAGCCAAACCATCCACATGATGGTCAAGTTGTCTCAAGATGCGAACAGGGGCACTTGACTTTCGTCGGCATTCCTCATCCAGGCAGGGCTATGCGGCTGCAACCGGCGAGGCGACCACCACAACATTCCTGCCCCAAGGATCTTCTGAGTAACAACTGACCAAGACCAGGCGGTTGGGCACCACGGCCCATATCGGACTGTCTTTGAGCGCGGACTTCGAGTATGTCGCCACCGACTCCACCCGATAAGTAATAACGCCTGTTGCCGTGGTCACCGTTAGTTCATCACCTTCATGTGCAGCCGAACTTAAGTGGTTGAACGGGGCGTCCCGGTCCAGCCAACTGTGACCGACGATGTACGTTGTGTCGGCCGACCCTTCGCCCGGCAAACCGAAAGGAGTCAGCCAGTACCCTTCCACTGTCACAGGTGGTTCAATGCTCTGGCTGTCAGCATGGGGCTCCAGGGCGTGGACCACCACGTCCATCTCTGCTTTCGGGTACGTGACGCGCAGGGGTGCTGACGAAGCCGGGAGCGACGCGGCTCCCTGCTCGGGCACTGGGGCCACCCCAGGTCCAGCCGGCGACGGCATGTCCGGCGTTGGAGTGGCGGGGGCCGATGCAGGCGGTTCCTGGGTTCCCAGGGTGACAGAAGGTTCTTGCGCCTCACTGCTTACTGATGCGCTGGCGGTTCGAGAAGGGACACCGGTAATAAGGTCGTCGCTGTTTGCACTGCCATAGGCTCCACCCGTTCCGTGGGCAAGCCAGGCGGTCAGGAGGCCTACGGCGCAGATGGCAAGGATGAGCATATCCCTGCCCCTGAGAAGCAGGCCGCGCCCAACGGCTCTCCGACTCTGCCGGGTCCTGCGTTGATTTGCCATCGGGCACTCCTGTGATCCGGAAGTGGAACGGCGGGTGCCACGAATACTTTTCGTGGCACCCGCCGTCGCTGTCTGCTTGGGTTCTGCCTAGCTGTGAGCTCCCCTGGTCCTGGCTCCGCTCCTCCAGAGCACAAGCGCTGCCACAGTGGCCAAGAGGCCCGTCACGCCGGTGAGCCACGTGGGGATGCCCGCCACGGTCTTGCCTCCGGCAGCTGTCTGGACGTTGTAGCCGCGCTTGCTCACGGAGTCAGCGGCCGCAGTCGTAGCTGTGCCCCCGCCAGCTGGAGTAGTCGTCACCGTCACCGTTGGCGCCACGGTGGGCTCAACTGTTGGTTCCACGGTGGGTTCCACGGTTGGCTCAACTGTGGGTTCGACTGTCGGTTCAACGGTTGGCTGCACTGTTGGCTCGACTGTCGGTTCAACGGTCGGTTCGACCGTTGGCTCGACTGTTGGTTCAACGGTCGGTTCGACCGTTGGCTCCACTGTTGGCTCGACCGTTGGCTCGACTGTCGGTTCAACGGTCGGTTCGACCGTTGGCTCCACTGTTGGCTCGACCGTTGGCTCGACTGTCGGTTCAACGGTTGGCTCGACCGTCGGTTCGACTGTTGGCTCGACTGTCGGCTCGACCGTTGGTTCGACCGTTGGCTCCACTGTTGGCTCGACTGTTGGCTCGACTGTCGGCTCGACCGTTGGTTCGACTGTTGGCTCGACCGTTGGTTTGACACACTTATTGGCCAACAGTGCAATGTTCGCCGGTGTCAGGTTCTGGCCGTTCGGCATAATGTCCCCGGAGTTTGCAGGGACAATGTCGTTGGTATCACCAACATGGGCGCTCAGCGCGTTCAGATTGATCGTCTCAAAGAGATACGGATTGTCTGCTGAACCCGTGGCGTGGCAGATACTGATCTTCTTCTCATCATTGGTGTTAGCCGGCGGAGCAGCGTTCGCAGCCACAGTTGCACCCATCAAGCCGAGGCCCAGCACCCCCAAGGTGGCAATAGTTCGTTTCATTTCGGTCCCTCCATACCAAATCCGATTCGAACCGACCAGACTTTGCGGAGTAACCGTCTTCGAGACCAGGAATGAATAAACTATTTGAGACCTCAAACAGCGAAATGAATAGTGACAGTTACTCCCCAGAAAGTGCCATCAGTTCGCTTTGCCTTTTCAGGCTAAATTTGTGCCTCTAAATAATCCCGAGTAGCAGGTACGCGTTAATTCGACGACTCCAGAGCCTCGAATACTTGGTTCGGGCCCGTGTCACTCAATTCCTGTACTTGCTTCTACTTGGAGAGACTCGCAAACCCTCCCTCACCTTCCGCAACCAAAACACAAACCCTCCCTCACCGCCGTCACGCACGTGAGGGAGCGTCGCCAGAAAACCCGCGAAACGTGAGGGAGCGTTCGGCTGGGAAAAACGGGAATCTCGGACCACGGTATGAGGCCCGAACGTAGCGAAGGAAATAGAGTTTCACAGTGGATAAACGTCACGCTCTTTATAGCTGGGTCCGGAACAACCCATTCAAAGTGGACCTCATTGCCACCGGGCTGCTTTTTCTGGCCTTCGGTCCTGTTTACCTGCTCGCGGACCGGCCACTGCTGTTTTTGTTGTCCTGCAGCCTTCTGGTCCCCTTGGCATGGCGCCGAATACGGCCCGTAGCGGCGGCCGGAGCGATCGTCGTCGTGTGCCTGGTGCAGTGGGCTTTCGCAGTGGAACCGGTGGTCGGACAGCTGGCCGTGCCGCTGGTCATCTATGCCGTGGCTGCTTACGGACCTGCCTGGGCAAGCCGGTCTGTACTGGCTCTCGGAGTGGTGGGTGGCGTCCTGCTCACCACCCGCTACTTCACCAGTCCTTCGGAATCCGGCATCCTGGGTTTGAGCATCGGAGTCCTCTATACGGTCCTGATCTGGATGCTTGTGGTTGTCAGCTGGACTCTCGGCGACCTTACGCGGGTGCGGCGGCTGCAATTGCAGGCTCTGGAGGACCGGACCCGCCGGCTGGAGATTGAACAGCATCAGGAACGGTTGCTGGCGGCGGCCGATGAGCGATCCCATATCGCGCGTGAAATGCACGACATCGTGGCCCACTCGCTTTCCGTAATCATCACCCAGGCCGACGGCGGTCGGTACGCCGCCGCTTCCGACCCAAGAATCGCTACGGAGACACTCAAGACGATTGCCTCCGCCGGACGCAGTTCGCTCAAAGAAATGCGCCGGCTGCTGGGCGTGCTCCGGAGCGACGAACAAGCGTCGACGCGGCCGCTCCCCGGGCTGGCCGATCTGGACGAACTTCTCCTGGGGTTCCGTGCTGCCGGCCTTCCCCTGAGATTCGAACAGAGCGGAACTCCCCGGCGGAATTTGCCCTCCGGCGCCGAACTCACGGCCTACCGAGTACTCCAGGAAGCCCTCACCAATGTACTCAAGCATGCGGGATCACAAGCCAAAGCAAACGCTTCAATGCAGTGGCAGTCATCAGGGCTCCGGCTGGAAGTGACCGACGACGGCCATGGAGCTGCTGCCGACACCGCCACCGGGGATGGCAACGGCCTGCACGGCATGGGCGAAAGGATCAGCCTCTACGATGGTTCACTGGAGGCCGGCCCGGCTGCCGGCGGCGGTTTCCGGGTCTCCGCGTTCATCCCCTACACAGAGGCATAGCCCATGACCAGAGAAATTCAGGAAAGTGTTCTTCCTGTGTCCGATTTCAACCAGGAAACGCTAACCGCGCCAGTGGCTGCACCGGATGTCATCAGGGTGGCCCTGGTGGATGACCAGCGGCTGGTCCGTTCGGGCTTCAGCATGCTGATCAATTCCCAGCCTGACCTGCAAGTGGTGGTTGAAGCCGGCAACGGGATCGAGGCCATCCAGGCACTCAACGCCACTGTGGCCGATGTGGTGCTCATGGATGTCAGGATGCCTGGAATGGATGGCATCGAAGCCACTGCCCGGCTCCTGGAGCAGGCAGCCGCCGCACCCGCAGGATCCAGAAGGGCTGACATCAAAATCGTCGTCCTGACGACATTTGACCTGGACGAATATGCCTTGGCTGCCATCCATGCCGGTGCCAGCGGCTTTCTCCTCAAAGACGCACCGCCCGAGGAACTGCTGAACGCCATCAGGACTGTGCACAGGGGAGATGCAGTGGTGGCACCTTCCACCACCCGGCGACTATTGGACCACGTCGCGCCGCTGCTTCGCACCCAGGGACCTGAGCAGGCTCGGCACAGCGCCGCCGTCGAGCGCCTCACTGCCCGCGAGCGCCAAGTCTTCGAACTCATTGCCCAGGGCCAGTCCAATCCCGAAATCGCTTCTGGACTTTTTCTGTCAGAAGCCACGGTCAAGACGCATGTGGGCCATATCCTGGCGAAACTGAACGCACGGGACCGGGTGCAGATTGTCGTCATAGCCTACGAGACCGGCGTGGTCACCCCCGGCGCATAATCACCGGCGGAGTCTCCTCCCCCGGTATGAGTAAGCCGGCGGATTGACCAGCCCTGGGCACGACGACATGAGCCACCTTCCCTCAATAGCGTGGAAGCATGACAACTCCCGTGCAACTCCCTCAAACCGGCAAAGACAGCACCACCGTCCAATCCGCCGTCGAAGCTTTCTCACTCTCGAAGGGCTACGGCCGCGCTGAAACCCGGGTGATGGCCCTCCGGGACGTCAGCGTAAGCTTTGAAACGGGCAGGTTCACCGCCATCATGGGCCCCTCCGGATCCGGAAAATCAACCCTCATGCATTGCCTCGCCGGGCTGGACACGGCGGATACCGGCAAGATTGTGGTGGGCGGTACCGAAATCACCGGGCTCAACGACAAGCAGCTCACCACCCTTCGCCGTGAACGCATCGGCTTCGTCTTCCAGGCCTTCAACCTGGTCCCCACTCTGACGGCGGAGCAGAACATTACTCTGCCGCTCGCCCTTGCCGGAGCCAAGAGTGACGCGGCGTGGTTCGCGGAAGTAGTGGCAACTCTCGGGCTGAAGGACCGGCTCTCCCATCGTCCGCACGAATTGTCCGGCGGGCAACAACAGCGGGTTGCGGTGGCCCGCGCGCTGCTGACCCGTCCTGACGTCATCTTCGGGGATGAGCCCACGGGCAACCTTGATTCGAAGTCGGGTGGGGAAGTCCTTGCGTTGCTTCGCCGCAGCAGCCAGCAGATGGGCCAGACAATCATCATGGTGACCCATGATCCGGTAGCGGCCAGCTACGCTGACAGGGTTGTGCTGATGAGCGACGGCGGCCTGGTAGGCGAACTGCGGAATCCCACCACTGAGAGCATCCTTGTTGCCCTTGGCAAGCTGGGGGCCTAGTCATGCTCCGTGTTGCACTCTCCCAACTCACCACGCATGCGAGGCGCTTTATCGCCGTCGGGCTCGCCGTGATGTTATCCGTTGCATTCCTCTCCACCACGCTTATGGTAAGCGCGAGCACCCAGGCGTCTCTCGGTTCCAGCCTGGGCGAGACGTACCGCAAGGCTGATCTCATTGCTTCACCTGGCACAGCTCCCCTTGCACAGGCAGCCATCGCATCCGTCAGCGGCCTTGCCGGAGTTTCGGCTGTCTACGGACAGCAAACAACCTTCACCGCGTTCGGCGTCGGACGTGAGGAAGTCTCCGGACGTATCCGGAATCTGGCCCCCGATGCCCTGGAACCGTCAATTCTGGAGAGCGGGCGCTACCCGCAGTCAGCGAGTGAGGTCGCGGTTGATGCCGACACCGTCAAACGCTACGGCCTGCAAACAGGCGGGCAACTCGTACTCAAAGCCGGCGACGATTCCACCACAGTGTCCCTGACTGTCTCCGGGGTCCTGGTTCCGAGCAACGATCCCTTCGCGTCCGCCCTTCCCCAGTTGTTGGCCCAGACACCTGCAGTCAGCACCCTTGCCGGTGACGCTCAAGGTCTGGAGTCGATCCAGGTTGTTCTGGCCGACGGCGACGGCGATGCAGCAACAAAGGGGCAGCTTGCGGCCGCGCTCGCAAAAGCGGGAGCGGGCGACGCCGTGCTGCGGACTGCAACGGAACAGGTCACGTATCAGGTGGCCCAGTTCAGTTCAGGAAAGGACGAGCTGACCGTGATCCTGCTGGCATTCGCGGGTGTGGCGCTGGTCGTGTCTGCCCTGGTTGTCAGTAACACCTTTGCCGTGTTGGTGGCCCAGCGCACCCGTGAGCTTGCTCTGCTGCGCTGCCTCGGTGCCGGCCGGTCCCAGATCCGCGGTTCAGTCCTGTTGGAGGCCCTGCTCGTTGGAGCGGTTTCTTCAGTGGCAGGAGTCCTCGCCGGTGCAGGTCTTATGTACGCGCTCATCGCATGGGCCAGGAGCCAGCCTGACATGGCTTTTGCCACCCTCGCTGTGCCACCGTCGGCCATCTTCACGGCGCTCGCTGTGGGAATGGTTCTGACCGTCCTCGCCGCCCTGGTTCCTGCGCGGGCAGCGACGGCTGTGGCTCCCCTCGCAGCCCTCCGCCCTGCTGACCCGGCAGCGTTGGGGAACCGCAAGGGCCGCCTTCGTCTCATCGGAGGATTGTTTGCGCTGCTGGGTGGTGCTGGGGCCCTGGGACTCGGAGCATCGAGCAATCAACTGCTGCTAGCGCTGGCCGGCGGGGCGTTGTCCTTTCTGGGAGTGCTGCTCTGCGCCACCCTGTTCGTGCCTCGACTCGTGGCGCTTGCAGGTCGGCTGGCTGCTCCTTCCGGTGTGCCCGGCCATCTCGCTGCCCGCAATGCCGTCAGGAACCCGGGACGGACATCAGTAACAGCGGCGGCGCTTCTGATCGGCGTGACTCTGGTGGCCTTGATGATGACCGGGGCATCGTCGGCCCGCATGGCCTTCGATCAGGTCCTGGCCCAGAACTACCCCGTGGATATGGCGGTACTGGCTTCCCCTGAGTCGCCAAAGAGCCATCTTGAAGCGGTCCGCACTATCGATGGAGTGAAAGCTGCTGCCCTGTTGCCCGAAGCGGGGACGGTCAAACTCGACGGCGCCGACGTCCCCGTGTACTCCCTGGCAGCCTCCCATGCCGGCGTGTTGCGGGATTCAACGTTGCGGCCGGAACCCGGCAAGATCTACCTTCCCGAGGGGTCACCCGCAACGGCTGTCACCATGATGACGGTGGGCGGAAACACTCTCCAGCTTGAACCCGTGGTGCTCAAGACCCGCAACATGGCACCGCTCGTCGACAGCGGCAGTTTGTCTTCGCTTCCAGATGCCTCCCTTCCGGGCGACTTGGCACACGGTCCCGTGTCGGGTGGGGGCGCGGCCCTGTGGCTGCTGTTGGATAAGGAGATCTCGGGTGATGCAATTCGTGACGTCCAGCAGTCCGTGGCAACAGCCCTGGGGGTACCGGCAGCGTCTGTCAGCGGAGCGGCGATTGAACGGGTGACCTTCAACGAGATCATTGATGTCCTGTTGCTGGTGGTCACAGGCCTGCTGGGCGTGGCAATAGTCATCGCCCTGATCGGCGTCGCAAACACCCTGTCCCTGTCCGTACTGGAACGCACTAGGGAAAATTCGCTCCTGCGTGCCCTTGGACTGACGCGCGGACAGCTTCGGGGAATGCTGGCCATCGAGGCAGCGCTGGTGGCCGGCGTTGCAGCCGTTCTGGGAACAGTCCTGGGGGTCGTCTATGGCTGGCTCGGTGCCAAGTCAGCCCTGGGCAGTGTGGCAGACGTGGTCCCGGCGGTCCCCTGGCTACAGCTTTTGGCTGTGTTTGGCGTTGCGATCGTCGCGGGATTGCTGGCCTCGGTCATGCCGGCACGCCGGGCCGCCAGGCTCTCCCCCGTGGAAGGACTCGCCGCCACCTAACCCCAAACGCTCCCTCACATCCTGCAGTAAAACGGCAAACGCTCCCTCACTTGTGTCACAAAAGTGAGGGAGCGTTCATCCAAAACCGACGAAACGTGAGGGAGCGTCCGCCCAAAACCGACGAAACGTGAGGGAACGTTCATCCAAAACCGACGAAACGTGAGGGAGCGTCCTACCAAAACCGACGAAACGTGAGGGAGCGTCCTACCCCTCGGCTGGTTCTTCGTA
Organism: Arthrobacter sp.; assembly: GCF_031179985.1. Taxonomy (GTDB): domain Bacteria; phylum Actinomycetota; class Actinomycetes; order Actinomycetales; family Micrococcaceae; genus Arthrobacter. The sequence continues at coordinate 229,883 of NZ_JAPSHJ010000001.1, forward strand.
CTTCGGAAACACCGGCGCCGGGGCGGGAAGGCCGGTACCGGGCACGATCGGCGTCGCGATGGCGGAGAACTCACGTGCTTCCCCTTCCGGCTGGCCGAGGGTATCCAGCAAAGCAGCTG
>NZ_JAPSHJ010000001.1:230101-245615 GCF_031179985.1 Arthrobacter sp.
TCTTCGTACTTCGGAAACACCGGCGCCGGGGCGGGAAGGCCGGTACCGGGCACGATCGGCGTCGCGATGGCGGAGAACTCACGTGCTTCCCCTTCCGGCTGGCCGAGGGTATCCAGCAAAGCAGCTGACGCCGTCGGCATTACCGGCTGCACCAGGATGGAGACAATGCGAAGCACCTCCAGCGTGACGTAGAGGACCGTGTTCATGCGTTCGACGTCGGTCTTCCGCAGCACCCAGGGTGCCTGCTCCGCGAAGTAGGCATTGGTATCCCCGAGGACGGCCCAGATAACCTCCAGTGCACGGCTGAATTCCTGCTTCTCAAAGGCAGTCCTGGCTGCTTCAAGCAGGCCGCTGGCCTGGCCAAGCAGGGCCTTGTCCTCGGCCGTGAATTCACCGGGAACAGGTACCTGGCCGTCGCAGTTTTTCGCCACCATGGAAAGTGAGCGCTGGGCGAGGTTACCGAAGTTGTTGGCCAGATCAGCGTTGGCGCGGCCCACGATTGCGTCGTGGCTGTAGCTGCCATCGGCACCAAAGGGAACCTCCCGAAGGAAGAAGAACCTCACCTGATCGAGTCCGTACTGCGCAACGAAGTCGGCCGGTGCCACCACGTTGCCCAAGGACTTGGACATCTTCACGCCGTTGTTGTTCAGGAAGCCGTGGATCATGACCCGCTTGGGCAGTTCCAGCCCCGCGCTCATCAGGAAGGCGGGCCAGTAAATTGCGTGGAAGCGGCTGATGTCCTTGCCGATCATATGCAGATCCGCAGGCCAGAACTTGCGGAAGGACGCCGAATCAACATCCGGGTAACCCACCCCGGTGAGGTAGTTGGTCAGCGCATCCACCCACACGTACATCACGTGCTTATCGTTCCCCGGGACCGGGACACCCCAGTCAAACGTGGTCCGGCTGATCGAGAGGTCCTCCAGTCCGCGCTTGACGAAGCTGATGACCTCGTTGAAGCGGTACTGAGGTGCGCCGAACTCCGGCTGTGCCTCGTACAGCGCCAGCAGCCTGTCCTGGTAGGCCGACAGGCGGAAGAAGTAGCTCTCCTCTGCCGTCCAGGTCACCTCGGTATCTGTTTCCCGGGAATAGCGGATGCCATCGTCCTTCACCAGGGTGTCGTCCTCGACGTAAAACGCTTCATCGCGGACGGAGTACCAGCCCTCGTACTTGGAGAGGTAGATGTCGCCTTTGGCTTCCATCTTTTTCCAGATCGCCTGGGAGGCTGCGTAGTGGTCTGCATCAGTGGTGCGGATGAACCGGTCGTACGAGATCCCCAGCGCAGCATGCGCGCCTTTGTAGACCTCGGCGTTCCTGTCCACCAGCTCCTTGGGAGTGATGCCTTCCTTCTCCGCCGTCTGGGCGATCTTCATGCCGTGCTCGTCCGTGCCAGTCAGGAACATCACGTCATAGCCATCGAGACGCTTGAAGCGGGCCATCGCGTCGGTGGCAATGTACTCGTAAGCGTGGCCGATGTGCGGCACCCCATTGGGGTACGTGATGGCCGTAGTGAGGTAGTACGGAGGCTTGTCTGAGGAAGTCACTGGCGGAAAATACCTTTTAGTGCGAAGGGACAATGGGCCGCTGGTGTGCGCGCCTACTGCAAATCTAGATCAGTTCGGTCAGGGTATCGCTCTGGCGGACCAGTTCGTGGTCATGTGAAGCGACCAGGACAGCGATTCCGTCCGATGTTGTGTCCTTGAGGATGCTGATGATGCGGTTGGCTGAAGTACGGTCCAAGCTGGCCGTCGGTTCATCCACCACCAGGACACGCGTTCCCAGGATCAGTGCGCGGGCGATAGCAACACGCTGACGCTCGCCGCCTGACAGCTGGGCCGGGCGGTGACGCATTCGCCTGCCCAGGCCCACAAGATCCAGGAGGTCCTTGGCCATGTCCCTCCGCTGGTCCACCTCTCCGTCCGGAACGGCAGGGAGAAGCACGTTCTCCAGGGCGCTCATGCCGTCGATCAGTGCCCCGCCCTGGTCCACGTAACCGATCAGAGCGCGACGGCGGTCGGCGATTTCGTCGTCGCCCATGCTTTCCAGCGACTGGCCTTCCCAGTAGACCCGTCCCGACGTGGGCAGGCTGAGGCCCGCGCCGACGGTCAGGATACTGGTCTTGCCGGAGCCGCTTCGCCCGGCAACGCAGTGCATCTCACCGGCGTGCAGGACCAGGTTGAATCCCTCGACGACGTTGACGGCTTCCGCGCCGCCCTTCTGACCGCCATAGCGGATGGTGATGTTGCTCAGCTCCAGGGGTGTGCCGTGGTCCTCGGCCCTCAGGATGGTGTTGGCACGGGTCTGGAGCGAACCGTCACCGACGTCGGTTCCGGAATAATCGTCGTCAAAGTTCAGGTCGTTAGTCATCGGACCACTTTCGTTGCAATTGGAATCCAGCAAAGTACAGCCAGCAGTCCGGCGAGGCCGGCCCACAAAGCAGCGTAGGGGGCCAGGAGGATACCGATCCCCAAGGCGCCAAGAACGCCCAGCGGAAGGGCCACTGAACCCACCAGGGCGTTTTCGAAGAACCGGACCTGGCCGAGCATGTCAGGGTTCCACCCCATGGCCTTCAAAGTCCCCAAGTATTCGCGTTTAGCCTGAAGTTCGAAACGCCCGGTCACCAGTGTCAGCAACAGCCCGACCGCCACACCCGAGAGAGCAAGGATGATGCTCGGAAGCGCAATACTTGCCGCCGCGATCCCGCTGAGTGCGCTGGCACCTGCGGCCCGGGGAATATCGATAAGCAGGGCAATGAGGCCGCCAACTGCTGCACCGAACACTCCGACTGCCACAGCCAAAGACAACGTGTTGAACTTGTTGGTGGTCAGCTGGCGGTTGGCGAAGGTGAGCGGCGAGTCGACAGCGATGAGCCGCTCGTCGTGCTGGGGCTCCTGGTCCACCTCGTCGCGGTGCCGAAGCTGGCGGGCCGCGAAGTAGGCGGCAGCCAGATACAGCGTCAGGACCGATGCCGAGACGATGGCGGTGGCAGGGCTCCAGGTCACCAGCGAGAGGATAGTTCCGGCGATGGCGAGCAGTGCAGCTCCCACGCCGAATTCAGCCAGTACCCAGGAACGGATCCTGCGTTGGGTCCAGCCCATCGCACGAAGGGTTCCCGCTTCCGTTCGGCGTTGCCGTATGTAGCTGACGGTGGACGCTCCGGTGAGCAAAGCAGCGCCGCACAACGTCAGGAACAGCAGCGTGAGGTTGGTCCCCGTCAAAGAGCCGGAAACGGCGTCGGCCGCATCCTGCCGGACCCAGGATTGCATAACGGTGCCCAGATCGGATTCCTTGCCCGCGTCATCCTTGGAGTAGCCCGGAACGAAAATGTTGGCGTCTTCACGGGCGGACCCGGCCACAATGGTCGCGTCGAGTCCCATGTCCCGGATCTCTGCCGCAAGCTTGTCGACGTCGGGCTGCGCCTGCTTCCAGCTGCCCGGCGCCTTAGCCCGGACACGGACGGCGTCGATGACCGAGGCGTTCTGGTCGTACCCCCGTGCCGCGGCAAGGCCGTAGTAGTCGGTGATAGCGCCGGCGGACTGGCTGACCAGACCGGTGGCACTCAGAGACGGTTTGAGCTCCGCTGCCGGCACATCCTTGCCCTCGGCGTCTTTTACGAGGGTCATGGGTGACGGGTCGTAACCGCCCAAGGGCAGCCTGTTGACGTCGCCGGCCGCTTCCTGGACCTTGGCGGCGTCGAACGTCCCGTACACCATGGCAAGCGGAGGGGCGAGCTTTTTGCCGGTCTCCAGGCTTTCCCGGTAGGCACGTTCGTCCACGGGCTTTCGCTGGGTCTGGTCGACAGGTGCGCCTGCGGCGTCCTTTTCCGGGAGGCGGTTTACAGTGACCCATTCACCGGGGACAGCAGTCTTCTCCTGCGCGCCGTTGTCCGCTGTGTCACCGTCGGTGTACTTGGGAGCCGACGCAAAGTCGGTGGTCCACTGCGCCGGGTTGTAAAGGCCCTGGCTGAAGTTGCCGGAATTGCCCAGGAGCTGCGAGTAGTCCTTGGAGCCAGGCCATGACAGCGCGAAGGGAGACTTGGAGACGAACGGCAGGTAGTCCTTGTCCAGTGACCGGGTGACAGTGCCGACGTCCTTGACCACGTTGCCGGATCCGTCGATTTCCTCGATCTTGACCGAGTACTTCAGGTCAAGGGAGGTCCCGGAACGTACGATGAGCGGGATGGCCTGGGAGTCATCCGTCAGTTGGCCGTTTCGTTTGGCCTGCTGGTACTGGGTCATCAGCGGGGCCCAGTACTTGAGCTTTACCCCCAGGAAATCGGGGCCTTCTTCGAGCTCCTGCATGCTGATGCCTGTGGTGAACAGGCTTTCGAAGTGACGGCCGATCGCTCCCGCATTGCGGGCATCGGCCGGGGGTGCCTTCTCAAGGGGCGCCAGGAAGTCACCGGCACTTCCCAGGAGTGCGCGCTCAGAGATCGGGTCAACCGCGACGACGGATTCCGTCACCTGGGGCGCCAGGGGCAGGGACACCGAGAGGTTGAAAAGATTGTGTTCCGATCCGCCGGCAGGGGCGGGGAACTTGATACCTGTCTCGTCGTCCGGACCGGCAATGCGGATGTTCTTTCCGCCCGGAGTTTCTTCCTCGACGAGCTTGGCCTTGCCCAGTGACCCTTCGGCCATGGACTTGAACAGCGTCTGCTCCGAGTGGCCGTCCGAGCTCACAGCACTCGCCGTCAGCCGGTAGGTCTTGGCCTCATCGGTCAGCACAGACTCTGCTGCCGGCCATTTGCTGGGGTCGGTGCCCCCGGGCTCTGCGGCTGTCGCTGTGCCCACCAGTCCGGCGTTGAAGCCGAGGTAGTCCATGGCGTCCAGGCGTGGCGCCTCGAGGTTTTGGCTCACCCTGGAAACGAGGCTGATGGGGGCGGCCACGGAGGTTCCGGAGAGCTTCCGGAGGGCGTCCAGTTGATCAAAACTGATTCCGCCCTGGCCGTTGGCGATTTCCGGCTGCATCAAAGCGCCGCCGGCACCCGCCTTGGGTTGGACGAGGATGTCGTAAAGTCCTCGCGAATTCTCGTCGACTGTTCGGTTGAGCGCGGCTTGTGACTGTCCCTGGACGAGGACGGACAGGCACATGGCGACGATCAAAATGGCCGCGGTCAACATCAGCACTCTGCTTCTGATGAACCTCTGGACGGCGTTCATTGGGCTCCTGAAAGCTGGATTGCGTGCGCGCACACCACTGTTCACTCCAAACGGACGTGAAGGTGTCCCCTGCCGGATGTGCAGAACAAGATTGGCCGGCCCGCCGGCTGGAATCCCAGGAGGGACTCAGACGGAGAAAGCAGACCGGCCAATCATACGTGCCAGAAGTTACAACTCTGTCACTGATGGTTCACCTGAGGCGTTGCCTCAGTTTTCGAGGTCGACCTCACGCACCATTTCAGCGCCGATGCCGGCCTTGATTGCGTCAAGAACCTGCTGGGGAACGGAGCTGTCGATGGTCAGGAGTGCTAGCACCTGGCCTCCTTCAGTCTGCCGCGCGACCTGCATTCCGCCGATGTTGATGTTGTTCATGCCCAGGATGTGCCCGATGGTGCCGATCACGCCGGGACGGTCAGCGTAGGAAACCACTACGAGGTGCTCGCTGATGGGGATTTCAACGTCGTAGCCGTTGACTCCGACCAGTTTCTCAACCTGCTTGGGTCCTGTCAGCGTTCCCGCCACCGAGATCTGGCTGCCGTCGCTCAAGGCGCCGCGCAGGGTCAGGACGTTGCGGTAGTCCTCAGCTTCGGGGGTGGTGATCAGGCGGGTGTTGATGCCGCGCTGTTCGGCGATAACGGGCGCGTTGACGTAGGAGACCTGCTCGGTCACGACATCGGCGAAGATGCCCTTGAGAGCTGCCAGCTCCAGAACCTTGACGTCGAGCGCCGCAATTTCGCCCGCGACCTCAACATCGATCTGGGTCAGGGAGTCGTGCGTGAGCGCGGTGAAGATCCTGCCCAGCTTTTCGATGAGGGGGATGCCGGGTCGGACGTCCGGGGCGATGATGCCACCTGCAACGTTGACCGCGTCCGGGACCAGCTCACCGGCAAGGGCAAGCCTGACCGACTTCGCCACGGAAACGCCGGCTTTTTCCTGTGCTTCGTCAGTGGAAGCACCAAGGTGCGGAGTGACCACGACGTTGTCCAGTTTGAAGAACGGCAGGTCGGTGCTGGGCTCCTTGACGAAGACGTCGACACCGGCGCCGGCGATGTCGCCGTCCTGCAGCGCTGTGTACAGTGCTTCCTCGTCGATGAGACCGCCGCGTGCCACGTTGATGACGTAGGCGGTTGACTTCATCTTCTTGAAGGCGTCAGCGCCCAGCATGCCGACCGTTTCGGGGGTCTTGGGCATGTGGATGGTGATGAAGTCCGAGTGGGTCAGCAGTTCATCCAGGGTGACCAGCTTGACGCCGAGCTGCGCTGCCCGGGCCGAGGTGATGTACGGATCGTAGGCGAGGATTTCGGTTTCGAAGCCCTGGAGGCGGGCAGCAACGAGCGCGCCGATGCGGCCGAGGCCGATGATGCCGACCTTCTTCTCAAAGAGTTCAATCCCCGAGTACTTGGAGCGCTTCCATTCGCCGTCCTTGAGGGCGGCGCTGGCCTGCGGGATGTGACGTGCCAGGCTGAGGATGTGGCCAACGGTGAGTTCCGCGGCGGAAACAATGTTCGACGTCGGGGCGTTGACCACCATGACGCCGGCCTGTGTGGCGGCTTTGATGTCGACGTTATCGAGCCCGACGCCCGCACGGGCAATTACCTTCAGGTTCTTGGCCGCGGCGATTGCCTCGGCGTCCACCTGGGTGGCTGAGCGCACGAGGATGGCGTCGACGTCGACGATCGCAGACAGCAGCTGGGAACGGTCGGCGCCGTCGGTCTGGCGGATTTCGAAGTCCGGGCCCAGGGCCTCGACTGTGGCGGGCGAAAGTTCTTCGGCGAGCAGTACTACGGGTTTTGACACGGCTGATCCTCTGCGTTGCAGTCCGGGGGGTATAACAAGTCTAGGCCGACAGAAAGGCCGGGCCCACATTGTGAAGTGTGAGCCCGGCCATTTTCCGGTGCCTCGGCTATGCGAAAAGCATGGCCTAGCGGGCTACTGAGCCCTCTGTGTAGTCATCGCTGGTCTTGATCCAGGAGAAAAGCTTCCGCAGTTCGCGGCCGGTGGCCTCGATCGGGTGGTCTTCACCCTTCTTGCGCAGCTCTGCAAACTCCGGAGCGCCGGCGTCCTGGTCGTCGATGAAGCGCTTGGCGAAGGCACCGTTCTGGATGTCCGCCAGGACAGCCTTCATGTTTTCCTTCACCTCGGGGGTGATGACGCGCGGGCCGGACACGTAGTCGCCGTATTCGGCGGTGTCCGAGACGCTCCAACGCTGTTTGGCGATGCCGCCCTCCACCATGAGGTCAACGATGAGCTTGAGCTCGTGCAGAACCTCGAAGTAAGCGACCTCGGGCTTGTAGCCGGCTTCAGTCAGGGTTTCGAAGCCGTACTGGATGAGCTGTGATGCGCCGCCACAGAGAACAGCCTGCTCGCCGAAGAGGTCCGTCTCGGTCTCTTCGGTGAAGGTGGTCTCGATGACGCCTGCACGGGTTCCGCCAATTGCCTTGGCGTAGGACAGGGCCAGTTCCTTGGCCTTGCCGGAAGCATTCTGCTCCACGGCAATCAGGTCGGGTACGCCGCGGCCGGCCTCGAATTCGCGGCGCACGATGTGGCCCGGACCCTTGGGGGCAACCAGGGCGACGTCGACGTCTGCGGGCGGCTGGATGTAGCCGTAGCGGATGTTGAAGCCGTGGCCGAAGAACAGGGCGTCGCCGGCCTGCAGGTTCGGGGCGATGTCCTCAGCGTAGACGTGGCGCTGGACCTGGTCCGGCGTGAGGACCATGATCAGGTCGGCTTCGGCAACGGCGTCGGCAACGTTCAGGACGCGCAGGCCCTCGGCCTCGGCCTTGGCGCGGGACTTGGAGCCTTCTTTCAGGCCGACGCGGACGTCAACCCCTGAATCGCGGAGGCTGAGGGCGTGGGCGTGGCCCTGGGAGCCGTAACCGATAACGGCAACGGTGCGTCCCTGGATGATCGACAGGTCGGCGTCGTCATCGTAAAACATTTCAGTCACTTGGGTGTCTCCTTTTGAGTGGATTCTTTGGTGTTGCTTGTAGGTGGAGCTTGTCAGTGGTGGTGGAGCGCCTTCCACAGTGCCTAAGCGCTGCGCAAGGCCCTGTCACTCATGGAGCGGGATCCCCGTCCAACGGCCAAGGTGCCGGACTGCACAATTTCGCGGATTCCGAAAGGTTCCAGCACGGAAAGCAGTGCCGTCAGTTTTTCGGGATGGCCGGTTGCTTCAATGACCACTGAATCTGTGGAGACGTCGACTACTGAAGCACGGAACAAATCTGCAGCGTGGGTCACCTGCAAACGGGTTGCGGCATCCGCCCGTACCTTGACCAGGATGTGGTCGCGCTGCACGGAGGATTCGGAAGTCAGTTCAACAATCTTGATCACGTTGACCAGCTTGTTCAACTGTTTGGTGACCTGTTCGATGAGGTCACCGTCGGCGTCGACCACAACGGTCATGCGGGACATACCCGGCACTTCCGTGGGGCCCACGGCCAAGGAATTGATGTTGAAGGCGCGGCGGGCAAAAAGGCTGGCCACGCGGGTCAGCACACCGGGCTTGTCTTCGACCAGAACGGACAGTGTGTGGCGGCTCATGATCAGTCCTCCTCTTCCCATTCCGGGGTCAGGTTGCGGGCAACCTGGATCTGGTCGTTGCTTACTCCGGCAGGGACCATCGGCCACACCATGGAGTTGGGACTGACCACGAAGTCGATGACGACGGGCCTGTCGTTGATTTCCAACGCTTTTTGGATAGTGGCGTCGATGTCCTCCACGCGTTCGCAGCGGAAGGACGCACAGCCATAGGCCTCCCCCAGTTTGACGAAGTCCGGGATGCGGACGGTGTCGTGACCGGTGTTGAGGTCGGTGTTGGAGTAGCGGCCTTCGTAGAAGAGGGTCTGCCACTGCCGCACCATGCCCAGCGAGGAGTTGTTGATGACGGCCACCTTGATGGGGATCTTGTTGATCGCGCACGTCGCCAGTTCCTGGTTGGTCATCTGGAAACAGCCGTCTCCATCGATTGCCCACACGACGCGGTCCGGTTCGCCCACTTTGGCGCCCATGGCCGCAGGCACCGCGTAACCCATGGTGCCGGCACCGCCCGAGTTCAGCCACTGGTGGGGCCGCTCATATTTGATGAACTGCGCTGCCCACATCTGGTGCTGCCCGACGCCCGCTACGTAGATACCCTCCGGGCCCGTCAACGCGCCAATGCGCTCAATAACGCGCTGCGGGGCTACGAGGCCGTCTTCAGGTTCCGTCCAGCCCAGCGGGTAGGTGTCGCGGAGGTTGTTCAGGAACGCCCACCAGCTGTCCAGGTCCGGGGTTCCGGAAGCCTCGAACTGGGTGCGTACTGCCTCTGTCAGCTCCGGAATGATCTCCTTGACTGAACCAACAATGGGAACATCTGCCGTTCGGTTCTTGGAGATTTCCGCGGGATCGATGTCGGCATGGATTACCTTGGCGTTGGGCGCGAAGGTCTTCAGGATTCCGGTAACCCGATCGTCAAAGCGGGCTCCGAGGGTGATCAGCAGATCGGACTGCTGGAGCGCCGTCACGGCGGAAACCGTGCCGTGCATGCCGGGCATGCCAACGTGCTGGGGGTGCGAATCCGGGAAAACACCGCGTGCCATGAGGGTGGTGACCACCGGGGCGCCGGTCAGTTCCGCGAGTTCGAGCAGCTCCGCGGAGGCATGCGCCTTGATGACGCCGCCGCCCACATACAGGACAGGCTTGCTGGCAGCAGCAATGAGCCTTGCTGCCTCCCGGACCTGCTTGTTGTGTCCGCGGACCACGGGACGGTATCCCGGCAGGTCGATCTTAGGCGGCCAGGAAAAGGTCATCTTGCCCTGCTGGGCGTCCTTGGCAACGTCCACCAGGACCGGACCGGGGCGACCGCTCGAAGCCAGGTGGAAAGCGGCGGCCATGACATGCGGGATCTCGTTCGGATCCGTGACGAGGAACGAATGCTTGGTGATGGGCATCGTAATGCCCACGATGTCGGCTTCCTGGAAGGCATCGGTGCCGATGACTCCGCTGGATACCTGGCCGGTAATGGCAACCATAGGCACGGAGTCCATATGGGCATCCATGATGGCGGTGACGAGGTTGGTGGCTCCCGGGCCGGACGTGGCGATACAGACGCCCACCCGTCCCGTAACCATGGCATAGCCTTGCGCGGCGTGGCCGGCTCCCTGTTCATGACGGACCAGAACGTGGTTCATTCCGGAAGCCATCAAGGGGTCATAGGTAGGCAGGATCGCGCCACCGGGCAAACCAAAAATATCGTCGACGCCGAGTTCTTCGAGCGAACGCACAATAGCTTCTGAGCCGGTCATCACCGTTGGGGGTACAACGTTGTTCGGCCCAAGGACAGGAGAGGCGGCTGCAGCAGTGTCGACGCCCGCTTCAGTGGGGCGGTCGACGCGTTCTGGAGCCTTGGGGGCTCCAGCGGACTTTGTAGCCATCAGCGAGGGGCTGATCGGCGATCCTTTGCTCATCGGACTCTTCCTTAGTGGATCTTGAATTATCGGTTACAGCGTGTGGAACTTCGGAATGATGCTTCGCGGCAATAAAAAAACCCCTCAGCCTGGTGGGCTCTTCGAGGGGTTGCGCGTGACAGTTCGTTACCAGTCGGGCTATTTAGCCACGCGCTTGGTAAGTACGACGACGTCGGTAACGAATGCGATCATGCGTTCAGTGTTCCCTCTAGGTAAGACATGTGTCAACGCAGCGACACCCCATCTCACCATCTGGACTTCATTGTCCATCAAATGGCCGCCTCCCCCAACCGGGTAGCAACAGATGCTGTTGTTGGAGCCCATAACAACATCTATTGCGACCCAGTTGGGTTAACCGCCGAACTGCGGGGTGCTACCCGCAGTATGCGCCGGTGGAGGCGCTGTGCACCAGCTTTGCGTACTTGGCCAGCACTCCCTTGGTGAACTTCGCAGGCAGCGGAGCCCAGCCCTCTTTGCGTGCTTCAAGCTCGGCAGGGTCAACCAGGAGGTCGAAGCTGCGGGCCGCGATGTCCACGCGGATCCGGTCACCGTCCTTAACAAAAGCGATGGGGCCGCCGTCGACTGCTTCCGGTGCAACGTGCCCGATGCAGAGCCCGGTGGTTCCGCCCGAGAAACGGCCGTCGGTCAGGAGCAGCACATCCTTGCCGAGGCCGGCGCCCTTGATGGCCCCGGTGATCGCGAGCATCTCCCGCATGCCCGGACCGCCCTTGGGTCCTTCATAGCGGATCACCACGACGTCGCCCTTGTGGATCTGGCCCTTGTCCAGCGCGTCGAGTGCTCCCTGCTCGCGCTCGAAGACGCGGGCAGTTCCCTCGAAAACGTCGGCGTCGAAACCGGCGCTCTTCACAACGGCGCCCTCGGGGGCCATGGTGCCGTGCAGGATGGTGATGCCACCGGTCTTGTGGATCGGGTTGTCCAGTGCGCGGAGGATCTTGCCGTCCAGGTCCGGCGGGTTGATGGCTTCGAGGTTTTCGGCAACAGTCTTGCCGGTCACGGTGAGGCAGTCACCGTGCAGCAGGCCGGCGTCGAGCAGTGCGCGCATGATGACCGGAACCCCGCCGATCTTGTCGACGTCGGTCATGACATAGCGGCCGAACGGCTTCAGGTCTCCCAGGTGCGGGATCTTGTCGCCGATGCGGTTGAAGTCTTCGAGCGACAGCTCCACTTCGGCTTCGCGGGCGATCGCGAGCAAGTGGAGGACTGCGTTGGTGGAGCCCCCGAAGGCCATGGTGACGGCGATGGCGTTTTCGAACGCCTTCTTGGTCATGATGTCGCGGGCAGTGATGCCAAGGCGAAGCAGGTTCACCACGGCCTCGCCCGACTTGCGGGCAAATTCATCACGACGGCGGTCGGCCGACGGTGGAGCGGCGGATCCCGGAAGGGACATTCCCAGGGCCTCGCCGATGCAGGCCATGGTGTTGGCCGTGTACATACCACCGCAGGCACCTTCGCCCGGGCAGATGGCCTTTTCAATGCGCTCGAGATCTCCGAGGCTCATCTTCCCGGCCGCGCAGGCGCCGACGGCCTCGAAGGCATCAATGAGTGTGACTTCCTTCTCGGAGCCGTCTTCAAGTTTCACCCAGCCGGGCATGATGGAACCTGCGTAAAGGAACACACTGGCCAGGTCCAGGCGTGCTGCGGCCATCAGCATACCGGGCAGCGACTTATCGCAGCCGGCCAGCAGGACGGAGCCATCGATCCGCTCTGCCTGCATTACGGTCTCCACGGAGTCAGCGATGACTTCGCGGGACACAAGGGAGAAGTGCATACCTTCGTGGCCCATCGAAATCCCGTCGGAAACAGAGATGGTGCCGAACTGCATGGGGAAGCCCCCACCAGCATGAACGCCTTCCTTGGCGCCCTGTGCCAGCCTGTTCAGGGAAAGGTTGCAGGGGGTGATCTCGTTCCAGGAACTCGCGACGCCGATCTGGGGTTTGGCGAAGTCGTCATCCCCCATTCCCACCGCACGGAACATGCCGCGCGCGGGGGCGGCGTGGATTCCATCGGTGACGACCCGGCTGCGGGGCTTGATGTCCGGCTTGATTTCTGTCGCGGTTTGGGTGGTCTCACTCATGGGTCAAAGTCTATGGCTCCTGAGAGGCCGCTATCGACCTGCGGTCCGGAGTTAAGGCCAAAAAGCGGAATATTTCGACCACATTGTGGACCAGTGTCTCAAGTTTTGAGACACGACGGCGTAAGAGCTCTATGGATGTTGCCTTGATCACCTCGTCCGCCGTAGTTCTCCAAGAGCTTTGATTCATTCATGACTTCCCTGGCGTCATCCGGGATGAACCGTTGTTGATGGCGTTGACAAACCTAGACAGTCACCTTGACGCGGACGTAACGTCGAGCATCGGCACGTTGGTACTTGAGGGAAAGGCTTTGCTATGGATTGGCTTATCTGGGTCATTGTCATCATTCTCATCGTGGCCGTTGTGTGGTGGCTGCTCAACCGCAACAGAGGAGCCTCCGTCATGGCTTCAGACCGGGCTGGCGCTTCAGAACAACGGGCGGAGTCCGTGGCCGGCCAGTCCCCCGCCGCAGCGCCAGCCTCCGTCTCGCCAGAACCGGCCGCCGCAGCGCCAGCCCCGGCACCCGCCAAAGAAACTGAAAGCTCCGGAAGCTCCGCCTACGCTGCGTCATCAGAACCAACTGCCACAGCCGCCTCTACTGCCCCCATGGCAGCAGAACAAGTGCCGACGGACGATCCCCGCCGCAGGGAGGCCGACTGGGCAGAAGCTCCGGCGCCGGATGGCGGAGATGTAGACGATTGGGACGCCGACGTCGAACCAACAACAGCTCACTCTGTATCCGCGGCCCGCATGGAAAAGGACAAGGCAGAAGACGCAGACAAGGCTGAATGGGAAGCCCAATGGTCGGAGGGCAGCACAGCACCGGGCCAGGCCATTCCGGCTCCCCATGAAAACACAGGGACGCATGCGCCCACGCTCCCGGGTGCTGAATCTGCTGCTGCAGAATCGGCAGACGCGGAGACAGCAGCATCAGCTCCGGCAGAGGCCACATCAGGAGAGACAGCCGCAACCGAGGCGTCAGCAGCCCAAACCACCCCGGCCCCTGCCGCTTTTGATCCTGACGAGGAAACCCTGCAGCGGGCTGAATCTTCAGCAGTGACGGAGTCCTCCCTGAGCCACACAGCAGAGCCCATCAGCCACTTGGCAGTGGACCAGCCCTATGGCGAGGGCTCAGCCGCCGCTGCTGCCGACGGTTCAGGCCCCGAGGGGTACACGGTCAAAGGCGACGCAGAGACCATGACGTACTTCGAGGAGACCAATCCGGCCTACGAAGAGGTCCGTGCCGGCGTCTGGTTTGAATCCGTAGCCCACGCCGAGGCAGCTGGCTTCCGCCCCCCACGCCGGACCCGGCTTTGACGATGTCCGTCGGCTTCTGCACGTGATTCCGGAGTAAAGGACATGCCTTCGGGAGGCACATTCGTCCGGTGCACCAGAGAGGGAGATGTGACCCGCGCCCGCAGATGGTCGGGCGCGGCATGCGTGGCTGCAGCTTTCCTGACGCTCTCGCTTACCGTTTCCGCTTGTAACGCCCAAGGAAATGGTGGCCCTCCGACGGGCAACGCCACCTCGCCAGCCTCAACTGCCACTCCCGGGGAGTCAGCGGCCGCCACTCCTGCGCAGCCACCGCGGGTGGCGAGGAAGGTCGACGTCGGGCTTGAGCTGCCATGGTCGACAGTTTTCCTTCCCGACGGCACTGCGGTGATATCCGAACGGGACAGTGCCCTCCTCAAGAGCGTCCGGGACGGACAGAGCCGGGAAATCGGGCAAGTTCCGGGCGTGGTCCCGGGTGGTGAAGGTGGCTTGCTGGGCCTTGCATTGTCGCCAGATTTCAGTTCGGATCGATACCTCTACCTGTACTTCACCGCCCAGGATGACAACCGGATTGCCCGGCTTCGCCTGAACGAAGCCGGTGAGCAGGGTCTGGAGGCCGGCACGCCGGAAGTCATCTTTTCCGGAATCTCCAAGGCATCCACCCACAACGGCGGTCGCATCCGGTTCGGCCCTGACGGATTACTCTACGTTGGTACTGGAGACTCCCAGCGCCGCGATCAGCCGCAGGACCCCAACGCTTTAGGTGGAAAGATCCTTCGATTGACGCCTGAGGGCCGCCCGGCGCCGGGGAACCCTTTCGGAGATAACCCGGTGTACAGCATCGGACACCGAAACGTCCAAGGTCTTGCCTGGGACAGCGAGGGACGGTTCTGGTCCAGCGAATTTGGGCCGGACGTCAACGACGAACTGAATCTCATCGTCCCCGGGGGCAACTACGGTTGGCCAAACGTGACAGGAAACCCGGGCCGCAACGGCTTTATCGATGCCGCGGTAGTGTGGCCGTCAACTGCTGAATCATCACCCAGCGGCCTGGAAATTATCGGGTCCACCGCCTACCTTGGGGCGCTGCGGGGTCAGCGGGTGTGGTCGGTGCCGCTGATGGGCGATAAAGCCGGAGATCCGGTGAGCTATTTCACACGGGAGTACGGACGGATCAGGGATGTATCACTCGCACCGGACGGAACGTTATGGGCGCTCACAAACAACCAAAACCCTGATTCCATCCTGGTTCTGAACGTCCCCCGGTAGCCTCCAACGACCGGTCCCCGCCGATTTCACACGCCGCCGATTCTCGTGTAGAGTTTCATGTCGTTGCGAAGAACAACGGAGGAAATAAACCGCCTCCCGAAATGCGAAACAACAGCTGCACCTCTAGCTCAACTGGCAGAGCAATTGACTCTTAATCAATGGGTTCCGGGTTCGAGTCCCGGGGGGTGCACCAAGCCGAAACCCCGTCTTGCAGGCCGTCTGGCCAGCGAGGCGGGGTTTTGTTTTGCCCCAGATCGGACGCGCAAATGACCCT
>NZ_JAPSHJ010000092.1 GCF_031179985.1 Arthrobacter sp.
TAAGTCTCAAAGCATCCCGTATCAACAACCAACAGCATATTGAGACGCTTGCAGTTCAGATCTAGCCGAGTATGCAAAGCGCAGACATCCGGGGAACAAGTCGTCTCAAAAAGTTGTCTCGCCATAATTTGTCTCACGTTCTCTAACTGCTGGGGTTATTGAGGCAAGCTGGTGTGATGAGGCAACTTGGATACACGCGGGTCAGTACATCAAGTCAGGACGCACAGCTGCAGCTCGATGCCCTGGTGAAAGTGGGAGTGCAAAAGCGGGACGTGTTTGCCGACGTGACCTCCGGAAGCAAGAGCGCGATAGAGCGGCCCGGGATGAAGAAACTACTCGAGTACGCCGAGTCCGGTGACACGGTGGTTGTGTGGCGCGTAGACCGGCTCGGTCGGTCACTGGTCGATGTCCTGAACACCGTGAACCTCCTGCGCAGTCGTGAAATCCACGTTCGCTCTATTTCTGACGGCATAGATCCAGCGACGTCCACCGGCCGGCTGATGCTCAACATGCTAGCCACGCTGGCCGAGTATGAACGCGAGCTAATTGTTGAACGGGTTAACGCCGGCATCGCCGCTGCCCGTCAAACTGGCACCAGGTTCGGCCGGCCGCTAGCGAACCCTGCAGTCATCGCTGACAAACTCGCGATCGCTGCTGAGGCCCGGCTCCGGGGACGTACAGCAGAGGACGCGGCACGCCTCGTCGGATGGAGTCGCGCCACCCTCTACCGCCACCAACAAGCCCAGGCGGCCAAAAGCAGTGGCAGTACGTAGTGGAGTTGTCGCTCCTTAGGCTTGGGCTGAACTTCTCACTTTCGGAAGTCGAACAGGGCTGTGTGGAGGGAGCCGTCATCCAGCCGCAGCTCGAACTGCCGGCAGGATCCCGCCCACGTTTTTTGTGTCTTCCACACGAAGGTGTAGGTATCGGAGTCCGCGCTGTAGCTGAGGGAACTTGTCTCCGCGGCTACAGTCTGCTCCACCGTGTCCGGAGTGACGCCGCCTGGGCAAGCGATAACAGTTGATGTGGGTGCTCCCGCCAAAATCTCCGGGCCCCGGTTCCCGCCGACGCCGAACTTGATCGGCACTGCAGCTCCGGCCTTCATGGCGTTGAGGACGCCGTCGTTGTCTACCGGCTGCTGGAATCCTACAAACGGCCAGTTGGGCTGGCCAACAGCAAAGGGCGAGAAGGAATCAGTGATTCCGCAGACCTTCCCGTAGCTGCTGCTGGAGGTGATGTCCTTCCACGCTCCGTCCACGTAGTGGTACAGGTGCTGCCCTGCTGCCTGATCCTCCGTCATGGTATCGGTGGGAACGAAGCTGATACAGATTTCAACACCAGAGGCCGGGTCAAACTCGGCGGTGGTGTGAATGTCGTAGTACAACGGAGGGTCGGTCAGGGAAGAAAACCCTTCAGGGGGGTAGTCACTGTCGGACTCGAGCCTGGTAACGGTAGTCGTCCCGGACGTGGTGACGTTCTCAAACGTCAGGGTGACGTCTTTCCCCCCGGTGTTGTCGACCGGAATGACGACACTCTCGCCGAGCAGCGTGAGACTGGGATCAACTGTTATGGCCTCGCTGTTCACTTCCCAGTAGGTGCAGGCGATGCCGGCCGTATTCAGACGCGCGTGGACAGTTTCCCCGCCGGCGTCAAGAGGAACTACGAACGTCGGGCCGAAGGCGCCATCCACCCGCGTTTCTCCCACATACCAGCTGTAGCGCTGGAAGCAATCCCCGCCCGCTGGACTCAGCTCCACGGGGACGGTGGATGTTGCGGTCAGTGTGGCGCCCAGCGCAGGCTCGCCGGTGAGTGTGAGTGAGTGTGCCGGATCCACGGCTGCCAAGGCTGCCGGAAATACCGCGTAAGCGAGGTTGAAGTGGTTGGCTCCACTGAGAGTTATCGCTTCTGCTTCAGCGCGATGGGGCGTTTCGGGCCACCAGCGATCAACCGTTCCGGAAATAAAACGCACCAGGTATGAACCGGTAAGTACGTCTTCGAAGGTGTAGTAGCCGTTCTCGTCGGTAACGGTTCCGGCCACGGGCGCCCCGGCAGGGTCCGATGCGGGGTATAGCTCAACTGCGACACCAGGCAGCATTGATCCCGTCGAGATGGCAGCGTCTTTTCCAACCGCTCCGGTGATTGATGAGGCAGTGCGGTGCAGGACCGTGAAGGCCCCGGTGACCCAGCTGGAGTTTGTCGGGTTGAGGGTATCCACCACAATCGTGTCCGCCGTCTCAAGGGTGCGCCGCTCCTGGTAGCCAAGCAGCTGCGTGAAAACAGCATCGCCTTCTTCAGCTCCTGACGAGGCGGTGAACCAGCTCTCCACGAAGCCGGGGGCCGATACCTTGATTTTGTACCGCCCGTCCTCCAAGTCGAACGATGCGCTTGCCACGTCCCAGGAAGAAGTCACTGCAGAGACCTTTGGGACCAAAGCTCCGCCGCTCACGTTAAACACCTCGAAGGTCACTTCAAGGTCCGCGGGAGGGGGGGAACCGCCGTTGACGTTGGCCAGGAGTCCTGGGGAGTCCAAGACCGCGCTGACATTGATGTGGCCGGAATCCGCTGTGGCAGGTGCCCCCAACGGTACGGCTAAAAGAAGGAGTAAAGCCGCAAAGACTGCGGTAGCCCGCCGGGTTGTACTGACTGCAAACATCAATGCCTTCTTCCGGGCAACGATCCGAGGGGCCAAAATAAGCAACGTCCCCCGGCGCCGAACTCATCACCGGCTGACCCCTGCCCGAGCATCCGGTAATGAGCCCAAGGCTACGCCCGGAGCCTGTCGGCGGCAACGCACTGGTGTTGGAATGCCGAACGCGATTCCACCCCTAGCGCTACGTCAGCCCACCGCCTGCTCAGCCCCGACCGATGACCCTTCGATCTCAACAAAGGCCACTTTCTCCTTTGTTGAGAACAGCGGCGGTAAGACACATTGGTGAGACTGACTGGAGAATCATCTTTGCCCCTGCATGTATCAGCAGAGTCGTGGGAATGCGGCACGACCAGGTGCCTAATCCAGCCGACAAAGCCCGTTCCGTGGGTGTGCCCGTGATCGTCGTGCTGATGGGAGTGTTTCCCGTGGTCGTGGTGTTCATTCTGGTGCGGGTGAGTGTCGTGGCCCGAACGAGCCCGCCCGCTCATTGCCCTGCTGCCTCTGCGCCGTGGTGCTGGTGAAGTTTGTGGTGGGGTGCAGTGCCCAAGGCATGCTCAGCCTGATGGATCGCATCGGCGACCAGTTCCCAGGCGTGCCCGTCCTGCAGACGGTAGTAGACCTTCGTCCCTTCCTGCCTGGTGGTGACCATTCGGGCCAACCGCATCTTCGCAAGGTGCTGGGATACTGCAGCAGCAGACTTTCCTGCTTTCTCTGCCAGGGCATTCACTGGTAACTCCCCGTCCCTCAGGGCAAGAATCAGTCGGACTCTGGTCGCATCGGCCAGCATGCTAAAGACTTCGACTGCTTATGAACCAAAGTCAGGTACCCCAGTACTCGTGTTTCTTTTCCGCCGCCCCCTTAGCATGGATGAAGGCCCCAGAATTCCTTTTCCGTGCGTTTTGTCAGAGGGCAGGTTATGGGTACGAAACTGATTACGCGCCGGAGGGTCTATAAAACCGGGCTCGGTGACAACGGCAGCGGTGCCGCGTCTTCCCGATGGCAACCATCGGCCCCATTTTTGGCCGGACCGGACTTTTTATCATGACGCCAACCGACGGTCACGCTTCGCCGCTCCTTGACCCGGCTGCGCTGGAAATGTTGCGGGCAGACCTCGACGATGAAGTTGCTTGGAAGATATTTGTTCAGAACTTTCTGGCCCGGCTGCAACCCAGGGTCCAACGGATACGCCTCACACTGACCACCCGGGACCGCGCGGGGGCCATGGACGCAGTCCTGAGCCTGAAGACCTCCAGCCAGATGGTGGGAGCGGAACGACTAGCAAACCTTGCCCTTGAACTGGAAGGGAAACTGCGCGCCGAGGCCAGAGCAGATTCCGGCGACGTTCTGCCCGGACTCGAGGCAGACCATTTAGGACCGATAAAGCGATGCGCCGAGCAGACGAGGCATCTTCTGGAGGCGCACCTTCACATATAACGGTCGGGGTTTGTGGCAGGGAGAGGGTTGGTTACGGGTTCCTATTTGCTGACCGATCCGAAAGAAGTGATGTTAGCCGGCGTGACTCGCTGAGTTTGGCGCACGAGCGGTTAGCTTCGGTGGTGTTCGATCAACCAGGAGGCCATTTGTTGGGCCCGTTTGGCTGCCAGGGTGTCGCCTTCGGAGGCTGAGACGATGGATCCTTTCATGAGGATGTGCCAGGAGCGGGAAAATTCGTTGGTCCGTTGCAGTCCTGCTTGTTCTGCAAGGGCTTGCACATGGCCCCTGATCTTGGCCAGGTAATCGATGCTGGCTTGGCCAAGGGGATGTGCTGGTCCCATCTCAAGCAGGATGTTGATGAAGGAGCAGGCTTCGAAGTCATCACGCACGAACCACAGGTCGAGGACGTCGAAAATGGCCAGCAATTGTTCCGTTGGCGTGGTTCCCCGCAGCTTGGCTTGACCGACGATGGCGTCAAGGGTCCACACCTGGTTCCGTTGCTCGAGAAACGCGAGTACCAGCGAATTCTTGGATGGGAAGTAGTGGTAAAACGTGGCCTTTGCGACGCCGGATAGCTCGATGAGCTCATTGACGCCGACGTCCCGCACTCCCCGACGGGAGAAAAGATCGTACGCCACTGACAAGATACGGTCACGGGGAGGCATAACCGCAACCTCGATGGCCACATCTACAGAGGCCGGAGCCAATCCCGGCATTTGACCTGGGTGCGCATTCATGGTACCGAAAGTCTACCGCAGGTGCCGACAGCTGGCCTTCTCCGGTGCTATCTATTTGAAGGCCAAGGCGGCCGGAATAAAGTTACGCCTGGGTAACCAGTGCTATAGACAGACTGTTCTGTCTAGGCGTAGCTTAGTTCTATACAGGTCGAGTGCTTATGCGTCAAATCGACTTCTTGAGGTCCAGCATATTTAGACTCGTATTGGACCTTCTCGCCCCGGGGATTCTTTCGCTCAGGGCCTTTCTAATCTTGGGCCTTCTTGCGCTGGGCTTGCTTGCCCAAGGATCCCATCACCAAGTTTTACGACGAAATCGGGAACGCCATGCGCGCAAAGTCCAGGTAACTTCTTCACCTACCGTTTTATTGGCACACGACCGGGTGTGCCCTGCGCGCCGGCCCCTGATATCGCTTCTCAGCAAACCTATTCAGCAATTCCTTGATCCGTGTCCTGCGTAGATCTGGTTGCTTAGGTGCCTTCTCACAGATTCTTGCGACTGACCTGCTTAGCTGCAGCCGCCGGTATATGAATTCATTAACATCAAGGAGCGGGGCCCGTCTTGGGCTGCTCCGGCGGAGCCACCGCTATGTCTCTGGATCGAAATCGAGAGAGATGTAACAGGTGCGGGAACTTACATCGCAATTTATTGCGGTGGCATCTTACCGATTAGCGAAATCCGCGTTGCCTGATTTGTTCACAGCGAGGAGCCATGTCATGGCTTTGCACCTTCAAACAGCCCCGGCGGGAAACCGCAGATCTCCTGGGCACCTCTACCTTGTTCTTCTATCTGCTTTTGCACTGGCAGCCTCCATGATTTTCATGGGAGGCGCCGTGGGCGCTGTCCCCTCGGCGTCTGCCGCTACTGCCGTTAGTCAATGCAACGGAATCGAGAATGTCGGCGGAGAGGCAATCAGTTGCACCGTCACAGTCACTAACAACCTGAATCTTGACACCGGAGAAGCCAGTTCTACCGTCAATGTCGTGGCATGCGTAGGCTTCGCCAACGCGGCCTTGACCTGCACTCCGACCACTACGGAGTACCTTGACGTGGTCACGGCGGTTGATCAGTGCAACGGGTCAGGTAACGGCGGCGGTGGCGTGGTCGAATGCAGCGTTATCGTGGTCAACAACATCACCGGTACCGCAACGGCAATAGCGGGCACTGTCAACCAGTGCATCGACTCCGGTCAGGGCGGCGGCGATGAGCCCATAGTCGTTTGTTCACCCCTTGGCTCCACCACTAACGCGACTGTGACCCAATGCAACGGCTCCGGCAACGGCGGCGGCGGCACTATGCGCGTCCGGTGCACCGTCACATCGAACACCACTTCAAACGCACTTCTCGTCACGATCAACCAGTGCAACGGCTCCGGAAACGGCGGCGGCGGCTACGTAACATGCACCAGCTCAATAGAAACAATCATCACGGCCACTCCCCCGGTCATCATCCCGCCAGCGGA
>NZ_JAPSHJ010000018.1:0-1769 GCF_031179985.1 Arthrobacter sp.
GGCCTCCATTTCCAGGAAGCGTCCGAAGCGTTGAACCACCTGGTCAAGGGCCTCTTCCTGCGGCTTGGTAATGGCTCCGAAGAGGGTCGCTTCCACGACGACGAAACGTCCGTTGATTGTTCGCTTCCAACTGCCCACAGTGCGGCCGTCGATCACGATGGCCCGGTCAAGGAACAGCCCGGGCCGCGGCGGCGGGTGGGCGAGCACGACGCGCAGGTCCTGGTAGGCGACCACGGTTTCGTCGAACATCGGAATGAGGAAACCCCCGGTGAGCCTTGGCGAAGGTACACCGGCAGCCGGCACTGAATACCAGCCGGTCCCATTCTCATCGTTGATGCACTCGAGCTGCCCGTTGAGGCGTTGGAGAGCCGCCTTGGTATCGGCAACAGTGAAGCTCGACCAGGTGGTGAAGTCCTTTACCGTGGCTGGACCATGGCTCCGGAAGTAGCGTAATACGAGCTCATCGAGCGCTGACTCGCGCGACCGGTCATCCAGCGCGGTTACCGGCACACGATCATCGACCAGGGCATAGGTGTGTTGTTTGCCGCGTCGCGGACCGCTGCAGATGAGCTCTTCGAGCTCCGCGTACATGAGGAAGTAGGCCAGCTGAGGGCCCCTTGTCTCGATGCCTTCCAGCGCCAGACGTTCCATCAGCTCCCGCCGGGTCAGCGGACCATCGCCGGCGAGAGTCCGGGCGAAGACTTCGTGGGACCGAATGAGCAGCTGAGGGCTGGCGCCGAACTTGCCGTACCAATGGCGGTTGAGCGCGTGGACACGGGGACGGCTCAGCCTCAGCATCCAGCGCAGATCCTCACGGGCAACGAAATGCCAGGTGGGGCGCAGCAGGTGGGTTCTGATGATGTCACCCCGGGCGAAGGCGGCCTCGACGTCGGCATCCGTGCAACCGTCGGTACGTTCGGCCAGCGACCATTTGGCCTCGGCGAACTCCTGCGCCTGCACGGCCCCGAGCCATCGCACCGCCTCCGCCGCATCCTTGAAAGGTTCCCCCGCCAAACGCTGATTCACCAGTCGCTGGCGCACAGTGCCGAGGGGATCCATCAGACTGCCCTACTTGCGGAGAGGTTTCCAGGCCATTGAGCCAGGGCACTAAAGTCAAGCTTCATCTTGAGGTCCTCAGGCAGCCGGAACATTGGCGCCAGAGTAGCAGAGAAGCTAAGTCCGGATCCCTATTTCAGCAGTACCTTCTCCGGCACAGGACCGTCGGTTGATGCAGGCAGTTCGGCAACCGGAGAAGACTCCTGGCTGTCTTCAACTGCAGGATTTGCCGCCGCGGCTTCAGCAGCGCGATCCGTCTGGAACGCCGCCAGCATGGCTTCGCGGTCGAACTGCCCTTCCCACTTGGCCACCACGAACGTCGCAACGCAGTTCCCCAAAAGGTTGACCACCACACGCATCGAATCCATCAGGCGGTCTGCCCCGAGCAGCAGTGCGACACCTGCCACCGGGAAGATGCCCAGCGCGCCTGCCGTTGCAGAGAGCGCCAGGAACGCCGAGCCCGGGACGCCGGCCATGCCCTTGGAAGTGAGCATCAGGATCCCCAGCGCAGCAAGCTGCTGGCCGAGGTCCAGGTTGTGTCCGAATGCCTGGGCAAGGAACAGCAGGGAGATGGAAAGGTAGAGTGCGGCGCCGTCGAGGTTGAACGAGTAACCGGTGGGAACCACCAGTCCTGTGGTGGCGCGTGAGCAGCCGGCATTGGTCAGCTTGGTCATGATGCGCGGCAGCACGGATTCAGTGGACGCCGTGCCCAG
>NZ_JAPSHJ010000018.1:1869-3924 GCF_031179985.1 Arthrobacter sp.
TCTCCGCAGTGAGTGGGATTTTCATCGAGGCCGCCAATCATCGTGAGGGCGGCATCCGGGAACGCCGCTGTGGTCATACGTCACGCTAGGCTCCGGGTGTTTCCACGACGCTACGGCAGCGGGACGGAACTGTTTAAGTGCTGTTTCGCTGCAGTGGCCCGCTTGGACGTTGCCCCAAAGCAGGGTAGACACGTGGATAGAAGGCTGGCATGGAGGAGACCTGCGTGAGCGATGAGACGTTTGACCTGGTGATCCGGGGCCAACACGTACTGACCCCGGACGGAACAGCACCGCGGGAAGTGGGCGTCCGCGCTGGAAAGATTCTGGCCGTCGAGCCGCTGGGGTATGGCCTGACCGGCGGTGAAGTGGTGGAGCTGTCCGACGACGAAAGCCTTATTCCAGGCCTTGTGGACACCCACGTCCACATCAATGAGCCCGGCCGTACGGAGTGGGAGGGTTTCGCGTCAGCCACCCGCGCCGCAGCTGCAGGCGGCGTGACCACCATCATCGACATGCCGCTCAACAGCATTCCTCCCACCACCACGGTTGAGGCTCTGAAACTCAAACGCGAAACCGCCACAGACCAGGCCTTTGTGGATGTGGGCTTCTGGGGAGGAGCCATCCCCGGCAACAAGGCTGACCTGCGGCCACTGCATGCCGAGGGTGTTTTCGGCTTCAAGTGTTTCCTGCTGCACTCCGGGGTGGACGAATTCCCTCAGCTGGGTGCGGACGAGATGGAAGAGGACATGGCCGAGCTCAAGTCCTTCGATTCATTGATGATCGTCCATGCCGAAGACCCCCACACCATCGACGCGGCACCCGGCGCCGACGGCATCAGCTACTCCGGCTTCCTTGCCTCCCGCCCCCGCGATGCCGAGAACCGGGCCATCACGGAGGTGATCGAGCGGGCCCGCCGGACAGGTGCCCGTGCACACATACTTCACCTGTCGTCGTCGGACGCGCTGCCCCTGATTGCCGCCGCAAAGCGCGACGGCGTCCGCCTCACCGCGGAGACGTGCCCCCACTACCTCACGCTCACTGCCGAGGAGATTCCCGACGGCGCCACCGCCTTCAAGTGCTGCCCGCCCATCCGGGAGGCCTCCAACCGTGAACGCCTCTGGGAGGGCCTCCTGGACGGAACCATCGACTTCATCGCCTCGGACCACTCCCCCAGCACCCTTGACCTGAAGGACCTGGAACACGGGGACTTCGCGGTGGCCTGGGGCGGGGTATCCTCGCTTCAGCTGGGCCTGTCCCTCATCTGGACCGAAGCCCGGCAGCGCGGCATCCCGCTGGACCAGGTGATCTCCTGGATGGCTGCAAAGCCTGCAGAACTTGTCCGGCTGCGGGATAAGGGGCAGATCGCAGAGGGTATCGACGCCGATTTCGCCGTCTTCGCCCCGGACGAACGGTTCGTCGTGGACGCCTCCAGGCTGAAGCACAAGAACCCCATCACCCCGTACGACGGAAGGGAACTTTCCGGTGTAATCCACCGGACCTACCTGCGCGGCAACCTGGTGGATTTCAGGAGTCCGCGGGGCCGGTTGATCCGCAGGCCGGGCGTCTGAACGGAACGTTTTTTGAGGGCTGAGGAATACTGCATGTGACGGCGGAGTTGATCTCAGAGACGACCACCGGTTTCACTTATTACGATTGATTCCAAGTAATCTCCTTAAGGACCACTATGAGCCCGAACCTGATCAACAAGCTGCGGCCCGGATCACAGGCCCCTGATTTCAGCCTGCTCGACGCCGCCGGCAACAAGATCTCGCTGTCGGATTACCACGGCAAAAACGTGATTGTTTACTTCTACCCTGAAGCTGCGACCCCTGGCTGCACTACCGAGGCCTGCGATTTCCGCGACAATCTTGCGTCCTTCAAGGGCTCCGGCTACGAGGTGCTGGGAGTGTCCCC
The DNA here is from genome assembly GCF_031179985.1 of Arthrobacter sp. GTDB lineage: Bacteria > Actinomycetota > Actinomycetes > Actinomycetales > Micrococcaceae > Arthrobacter. Next base: position 3,784 of record NZ_JAPSHJ010000018.1, read on the forward strand.
GGACGCCCCCGAAAAGCTCTCCCGCTTTACCGGTGATTTCTCCCTGACGTTCCCCCTGCTGGCTGACGAGGACCACGCCGTGGCATTGGCCTACGGCGCCTGGGGAGAGAAGCTGGTCGACGGCGAGGTCCGCGAGGGCAT
>NZ_JAPSHJ010000018.1:4024-31650 GCF_031179985.1 Arthrobacter sp.
TGCCCAATTCAGCGGGGATTGGAACGGATGTTCAGGTTCCGGCGGATTGATTGACCGTAAACTTCGGGCTCCTGATCATGTACGGGCTGCTCGCCATGATTCCGGGAGTGGGCATCGCCTTCCTCTATTTGGACACCCTGGCGGAGATCCACCTTCCGCTGGTGCTGTTCGGCTTTGTGCTCGCCGCCATCCTGCGGGCAACTCTGGGAACGACGACGGCGGCAGTCACCTTTGTGGCCGTCCTGCTCGCCAAGGCGTTCGACACAACCAGCCTGAACCCGAGCCAGCATGCACTGCTGGCGGTGGGGGTATCAGCTGGCGGCATGTGCCTGTCCAACTTCAACGACGCCGGTTTCTGGGTTCTCTCCCGCTACTTCGGTATCAGTGAACAGGTCATGCTGAAGACGTGGACCCTGGGTGTCACCATCATGGGCTGCGTGACGGCGACCATTGCTTCGCTGCTGTTGCTTGCGGTGTCCTGACCTAACTCAATGGTTGTGCCCGCTGTGGGCCGCTTCCCTATGGGGAGCGGGCCCTATGGGCCGCCACTAAGACCGCATGTGAACACGCCGTCAGCGGTTTTGATTGCAATAAACGTCACCACGGTGGATCCAGCCACGGGTTCAGCTGCATAGATGTCGGCTCCACCGGCGGTCTTTCCTCGTACTTCAAGCCCCTCCAGGCTGCGCTCGCGAGGCGCCGGATTCTGTCCGCAGTTGAAATCCCGCTCCGCGTATTGGACTTTGGACGGGACTTCCTTGGGCCACAGAGTCCAGTCCCACGTCTGCTCGTGCACCTGCCACAGCCTTAGTCCGACCAGTGTCAGAACTACCGCCAGACCGACAGCGGCGGCAGAAGCCACCCAAGCCACTCTTCGCTTTGGACGGTGCATCCCGCAAGTATCCGTGGGGGCAGCTGCCACGTCAACGAGGCGCCGGAATCTCCCGGCTCAGTGGTCACTAAGGAAAGTGCAAGGTTCACTCCGCCCAATTGAATTCAGGCCACTGGAGACCAGGTCAGATTAAGAATGCCGGGGAGATCATCCGCTACGGAATGCCAAGCATCAGCCCAGCGAGCTCCTCAGCTATTCTGATGGCAGTGTTATTTCATTTTTCTCTGTGACCCAGAATCCATCTAGGGATTCCAGTTCGCTCCTTGGAGGAGCGATGATTCCGTGCGCCCTGCTGGGGGAACTCCATTCGAGTCCCCTTGCTGACTGGCCCAACACCGAACTCACCACTGGAAGATCACATGAACACAACACTTGGAAACTCCCGCGAGCCTTCTTCATCTGCACTCGATCGGCAATCCCTGCGCCCTGACTGCGCCAACTGCTTTGCCCTTTGCTGTACAGCCTTCGGATTCTCCCGTTCCGCCGATTTTGCAGTGGACAAAGCGGCCGGCTCACCGTGCCAAAACCTGGCGACGGACTTCTCCTGCACGATTCATGACCGCCTTCGTCCCAGGGGATTCAGAGGCTGCACGGTCTTTGACTGCTTTGGGGCCGGCCAAAACGTGTCGCAGGGGTTCTTCGCCGGGAAGAGCTGGCTTGAACGTCCTGAGACCAAAGACGGGATGTTTTCAGCCTTCAAAGCCGCCCGCCAGCTGCATGAAATGCTCTGGTATCTGGCCGAAGCCCAATCACGAACCTTCGATCCCGACTTAACAGCTCGTGCCGGCCAGTTGGGGAAAACGATCGACCACGCGGTCAGCGGCGAGCTATCCGCGCTCTTCTCACTGGATCTTCAGGAGCTTCACTCCCAGGTGAGGGCGTTGTTGATTGAGGCCAGTGAAGAAGTGCGGGCTTCCTACTTCGCGGCCGGGGATGATCATCTGGGGTCCGAGCTAAAAGCCGGAGCGGATCTGATGGGCAGGAATCTCAAATCCCGGCGGTTGTGCGGGGCGGATCTCAGAGGGGCCTACCTCATTGCGGCTGATCTGCGCGGCAGTGACCTGGCAGGGGTGGACCTGCTCGGCGCGGACTTGAGGGATGCGCGGCTTGAAGGCGCTGATCTGTCAAAGGCCCTGTACGTGACGCAACCGCAGCTCAATGCCGCAAGAGGCAGCTCGGCGACACTTCTGTCCTCGGATCTGACGATGCCATCACATTGGGAGAACGAATGAGGAAAATCCCTCGCTCTTTGTAACCCATGGCCTTGGTGCCGGAAACATACGTGGTGCACGGGAATATTAGCCCGTCGTGCAGCACTGTATACATTGCGGTCAGCACTACATTGGGGGATACAGGGAAATGACTACTTTTAATCGAACGCTACATGGCAGCAGTGACTATGTTCTTTGATCCGGCCACGCTCCCGCTGCACCTCACGTTCGCCGGGACTCTCGGCGTCGCATTCCTGCTGTTTCTCTGTCAGGCGCTGTTCTTTGCCCTCCTGCTCAGCCTGGCCGGGCTCGGCACCACGTTTTCGCACGTCCTTGCCGCTATCACCAAGAAGGGAAGGTCTGCCCGCACAAATGGCCGACTGCACCCTGGGCTGCAAGAATCTGAAGCTGCTGCACGGTGACAGGGCTGTAAACGCCCGTGCCGTCGAACCGCTGCATGGATCCAATTCCCACCAGTGCCACATCACATTGCGGACCGAGACGCAGGGAATCCTGGACCAGCTCCGAGTGCACTGCGGCGTCCCTGGCCGTACCGGATTTGTAGACATAAGCTGCCGGAAGCCTGCTCGAAGTCCCGTACAGCGCCTCGGATTTGTTTGTAGCCACCACACACCGGCAGCCCGGTCCGCCGTCGTAATTCCGTTTCCAATTCGCTGACCAGGTCCACTGGAGGGTCAACCCGGAACTGGACTACGCCTCGTGCGCCCGCCTCCGCCAGGAGGCGCGACACACTGGGTCGCGGCAGGTGCTCGACGGCGGCAATATCGTTCTGCAGCATGCCATCCCATGAAGTAGCGGCGGGCCACCCGTTCCAGGAGCCCGTCGTGAAGGTCCTCCTCCACCCGGCCCACTGCCAGCTCAGCCGGCCGGTGTCAGCGCGGCGGAGTCGCCGGGGATAAATCCAGGGTGTTGCGGATCAGCTCCACGGCCTCCTCCACCGTCAGTTCGGCCGGAACCCGGAGGTGGGCCTCGTCGGCCTGAGGCGGTTCAAGCGTGGCGAGTTGGGAAGCCAAAAGGGTTGCGGGCATAAACTCGTGCTCCCGCGTTTCAAGCCTGCGGGCGATGATTTCCGCTGCGCCGTCTATGTAGATCAGGAGCAGATCCGGCACCTGGCTCCGCAACAGATCACGGTAGGAGCGTTTGAGCGCTGAGCAGGCGACAACACTCGGATGGCCCTCGTTGACTCCCTTCGCAATAGTCGCCGCCACCACTTTCAGCCAGGGAATCCTGTCCTCATCGGTGAGCGGGGTGCCGGCGGCCATCAACGCCTTATTGGATGCGGGATGGAGGTCGTCTGCATCGATAAAGGGGATCCCCAGGCTCTGCCCCAGGGCCTGTCCCAGGACGCTTTTGCCGCTGCCGGAAACCCCCATAACCACCACCGGACGGATGACGGTCACGAGGCCCCCTCGCCGGCTGAGTAATCCGATGCGAAACTCAGCAGCACTTTGCCCGACTCGGCCGAGTTCTTCGCAGTCTCGAATGCTTCAAGGCCTTGCTCCAGCGGGAAGACGTGGGTGATGACGGGGTCCACAAACAGGGACCCGTCGGCCAATGCGGCAATGACGTCGTCGATCTCGTCATTGAACCTGAACGATCCCAGCAGTTCAAGCTCCCGCGTGATGGCCAGGGAAATCAGCACCGGCTGGGGCCCGGACGGCAGCAGGCCAACCATCACCACTCTCCCGCCACGGATAGTGCCCTTGATGGCGGAGGCGAGGCCGTGGTGGCTGCCTGAGGATTCAATAACGACGTCGGCCTCCACGGCCGCGATCGCCTCAGCATCTCCGGCCTCCAGCACTTCATCAGCCCCGACTGCCTGAGCGATCTCGAGGGGTTTGCGGTGCATATCCACGGCCACGATCCGGGCTGCGCCAGCACGCTTGAGCACGGCCACTACCAACGCTCCGATGGGACCGCTGCCAATCACCAGGGCAGTCTTGCCGCTGACATCGCCGGCCCGGGACACGGCGTGCCAGGCCACGCTGGCTGGTTCCACCAGGGACGCCGTTTTGAGATCCAGCCCCGAGGGAAGGACCCGCAGCATCCGGGAAGGCAGGTTGGCGTAGCGGCTGAACGCACCGTCCGTGTGTGGGAACCGTGCGGCGCTGCCGAGGTAGGTGCAACCCGGTGAGAGGTTGGGCCGGTCCTCCGGGTACCTGACGACGCCGGGACCTATGCCCGGTCCCGGCGTCGCCGGGTGCACAGCAACAGCGGAGCCCTCTGCTGGACCTGTTCCGTCTGCTGCAGCGCGGACCACCACGCCCACGATTTCGTGTCCCAGCACCATCGGTGCCTTGAGGACCGACTCCCCGGCTGCACCATGTAACCAGTAGTGCAGGTCCGAGCCGCAGATGCCGCCATAAGCTATTTCGACGACAGCCTGATCCGGTTGTGGTGATGCGAGGGGGATGTTTTCGATCCGGAGGTCGCCGGCGGCGTGTGCGACGACGGCGGGACCCGTTTCGGGAAGTTCGGTCAAGATGGGCATCAGACCACCACCGTCATTCCGCCGTCGATGAAGATGGTCTGGCCGTTGACGAAGTTTGAACCGTCAGAGGCCAGCCACACTGCCGGGCCGGCGAGGTCCTGCACGGTGCCCCAGCGGTGGGCCGGAGTCCTGCCCAGGATCCAGGAGTTGAACTGTTCATCGTCCACCAGGTTCTGGGTCATCTCGGTATGGATGTAGCCCGGAGCGATGCCGTTGATCTGCAGCCCTGAAGCCGCCCACTCCGCCGTCATGGCACGGGTGAGGTTCCGCAGCCCGCCCTTGGCCGCGATGTAAGGGGCGATGGTGGGGCGCGCCAGGTCGGTCTGGACCGAGCAGATGTTGATGATCTTGCCGCGGCCACGGGGGATCATAAAGCGCGCAGCTTCGCGGCCCACGAGGAAGGCGCTGGTGAGGTCAGTAGTGATGACACGCTCCCAGTCCTTGACGTCGAGGTCGAGCATGGCCACGCGGTGCTGGATCCCGGCATTGTTGACCAGGATTTCGAGCGGACCCACGTTCTCTTCCACCCAGGTCACGCCGCGTGCCGCTTCGGTGTCCTTCGTGACGTCGAAGGAACAGCTGTGGATCCGGCCGGGGGCAAAATCGGCGGCCATGGCGGCCTCGGCAGCCTTGAGCCGCTCCTCATTGATACCGTTCAGCACCACGGTGGCGCCGGCATCGGCCAGGGCACGGGCCAGTGCGTTACCGATCCCCCGGCTTGATCCCGTCACCAGGGCAGTGCGCCCGGTCAGGTCAAAAAGTGAACTCATGGTGTTGTCTCCTGAACAGTATCGATAACGCCGGCAGTGCTAGTGGTGCCGGTTCCGGCTGTGCTGGTGGCGGCGGAGGTGCTGATGTTTGCAATAGTCTGCCGTACTACGGCGAGGTCGAGGTCGCCCAGGCCCTGCGCCTTAAGTTTTGCGTAGAGTTCGACGCCGGCGGACGCCATGGGTACGACGGCGTCCACGGCGGCGGCACTCTCCAGCACAAACGACAGGTCCTTGTGCATGAACTTGGCCGGTCCCGTGGGTGCGTAGTCCTTGGCTGCAAGCCGGGGCCCGACGAATTCCAGGACCCGGCTTGCGGCCAGCCCACCTGACAGCACCTCGAAGAGCGCCCCGACGTCCATACCCGAGCGTTCCGCGAGTTCGGCAGCCTCGGCGAGGGCCGCCGTCGTGGTTCCCACAATCAGCTGGTTGCATGCCTTTGCGAGGGATCCGGCCCCGAGTTCGCCGAGCCGCCTCACAGTGGTTCCCATGGCCTCGAATACAGGCGCCAGCCGAGCAAAGTTTTCCTCGGAACCGCCTGCCATAATGGCCAGGTTCCCACGTTGCGCCCCTTCTGTGCCGCCGCTCACCGGAGCATCGAGCACGGTGGCGTTCCCGGCGCTCGCTTGGGCCACAGCAAGGCCGAAGGCCTGCACGCCCACTGGCGACACGCTGCTCATGACCACCACCAGCGTTCCTGGTTCAGGTGGCGCCAACCTCCATTCATCCAGGAGCCCCGACGCCGCCTCCTCGATGAAGGACAGGTCCGGAAGCATGAAGATGATTACCGGCTGGTCGCGGAGTTCCGCCACACTGGCAGCGCTGGCTCCGCCCAGCAGCACGAAGTCATCGACCGCGGCTGTGGAACGGTTCCAGGCGGTGACGGTCCAGCCGGCCTTGAGGAGGTTCGCCGCCATGGGGGCACCCATCAACCCCAGCCCGACGAAGCCGGCACAGCGTGCCGTACCGGTCACCGAGGTGACCTTGCTCTTCGCCGGGCCAGGGGCCTGCGGGTTGTTATCGTAGTTCAATTTCCAACCTTGGTTCCCGGGCCGAGACCCGTATTTGCTTGTAACGCTTACGTTCCGGGGACTTGCCCGGGACTACTTGCCCCAGATCTTGAGGTAGGCATCCTGGTAACCTACCGGATCCCACGCATCCGTTGCTGTGGTGTTTTCCTTGGTGGAGACGTGGATCTGCGGAACGTAGCCGCTGGCGGGCTGGTTGTTGAATGCCCTGTTCAGCTCATCCACAATCTGCCATCCCTCGGACTTCAGGGGGGAGGGAACGGTGGCTGTCTGGTATTCGCCGGCCTTAATGCGCTGGAGGGCGGAGGAGTCGCCGTCGCCCGCCCCGACGTTGAAGGGAGCGCCGTCGGCCTTCACGCCGCCGGCACGCAGGGCTGCTGCCGCGTTCTCGTAGTAGACGTCGTTGATGGCCACGGAGTAGGTCCAGGCTTCGTTGTGCTTGCTCAGAAGGGAGGAGACTTCCTGCGGCATCCGTGCGCTCACATCGGAGAGCGGAACGTTGTCGTATTCCAGGACCTTGATCCCCGGGCACGTTTCCAGTTCCTTCTTGATCATCTGCGATTTCCCTTCAGCAAAGGGGATGGAGGAGTCAGTGAAAATCACGACGCCGGCATTGCCGTTCGATTTGGCGATGACAAAGTCGGCGCTGATCTTGGCAACGTCCTCAACCTTGGTGGTGATGTTGGTGAAGAGCAGCGGGTCGGTGCTGGGGCCGGGGGTGGAAAGAGCCTGCCAGGCGGCCAGCGGGATTTTGGCGGCGTTGGCCTCGGCAACCTGGGCGGCGGTGGTCTTGGGATCAAAACCGCCAATGACGATGCCGTCGGGCTTGGTGGTGAGGGCCTGGCTGAACGCGCTCTGGATCCCGGCGGGTGTTCCGAGCCCGTCGATGACCTTGACGTTCCAGCCGATGGCGGCGGCGGCTTCCTGCAGGCCCTTGGCAACTCCGGCGACGCCGGGGTTGGTCATGGACTGGGCAACGTATACGAGGGTCTTCCCGTCGACGGCCTTGGGGCCGGTGGTGGGGCCGTCCCAGGCGGCATCCGACTTGCTGGCGGCGTCGATGGCTTTCTTGGCGGAGGCGACGACGTCGGTGCAGCCGCTTTCCGCCGAAGCTGCGGTTGCACCGGCAGCAGCGGATTCAGAGGAGCCGCTGGTGCAGGCGGTGAGCCCCAGGGCCATGATGGCACCCGCCGCAAGCAGCAGTCGGGGAGCAGAGTTGGACATGGTGAAGCCTTTCAGTCAGTGGGAAGTGCCTGAGATGGTTCTTGCTAAGAGGTGTCAGAGAGAGGTAGTCGCGGGGGCGGGTGCCGCGGAGGGAGCCGGTTTGGGCTCCAGTGCGGCGGTTGTGTAGGGGCCGGCGGGAGCCGGGGACCCGTCGTCGCCAGCTCCGGGAAGGGTGGGCGGAGGGGCGGCCACGGCACCGGCACGGAGTTTGCGGCGGGCAGAGTAACCGGCCAGGCCGACGGCGATGAGCAAAGTGACGCCGTTGAACAGCGGCGTGACCCAGAACTGGGCTCCGAGCTGGGAAATCCCGGCGAGGCCAATGGCCAGGGTGATGACCGCAACCAGCGTGCCGATGACATTCGCGCGCCCGGGTTTGATGGCGGTTGCACCCAGCAGTGCTCCCACAAAGGCAGGCAGCAGGTAATCCATGCCCACACTGGGGTTGCCGATCTGCTGCTGTGAAGCGAGGAGCACACCGGCCACTCCCGTGACCACCGCGGAGAAGGCGAAAGCGTAGATGGAATACCGCTTGGTGGGGATGCCGATCAGCGCAGCAGCCCGGGGGTTGGACCCAAGCACGTAGAAGTATCGTCCCAGGGGCAGGCGTTCAAACAGAATCCACAGGATCACGGCGACCACCAGCAGGTACACGGCGACGATGGGCACCCCGGCAATCTTGGAATCATAGAGATCCTTGAAGGAAACCGGCAGTCCGCCATCGCCCGGTACAACGCGTGCACCGTTAGTGATGGCTCCGGTGATGGCATAGAGCACCGTTCCGGTTCCGAGGGTCGCTACGAAGGAGTCGATCTGGCCGAACTCGACCAGCACCCCGTTGAGGACACCCACCAACGCCATCACCCCGATGGCTACGAGTGCTGCCAGACCCCACGGCATATTGCCGTCGACGATGAGCTTGAGGACGATCACGTGGGAGAGCCCCAGGCCATAGCCGATGGACAGATCGAACTTACCGGTGGCGATGGGGATCATGGCCCCGAGTGCCAGCAGGGCCGGGATGGCCTGGTTGCTGAGGATGGCGTTGAAGTTCCGGCCCGACAGGAATGTTTGGGGCAGGATCAGGGCAAACACCGCGAACAGGACTACCAGGATGACTACGAGTCCGTAGGGTCCCAGGAGGTGGGCGGCACCGCCGCGGTGGCGGTTTGTCTTTAGCTGGTTCATGTGAGGATTACTCCGAAGTCAGAGCAGCACCGGAGGCCGCCGCGGTGAGGTTTGCAATGGACAGGTCGGCGCCGGACAACTCGGCTGTGACTGTTCCCTGGACAAAAACGAGTGCCCGATGGCAGACGCTGGCGACTTCTTCGAAGTCTGTGGAGATCATCAGGACGGCGAGCCCGTCCGCCAGCGACTCCTCCAGCAGGGTGTAGATGTCCGCCTTGGCACCAACGTCCACCCCAGCGGTCGGTTCCTCGAGGATGATGAGCTTTCGCCGCGTGCTCAACCAGCGCCCGATCATGATCTTCTGCTGGTTGCCGCCCGAAAGCGTGGCGATGGCCACCTCGGTGAGTGCCGGCCTGACCCCGTACCGTTCAACGAGTTCTCCGGCCAGCTTCCGTTCGGTCTTTGGGCTGGTCCAGGTAAAAGGGTTCTTGGAGCGGATGGCGGGGTTGGGCAGGAAGTTTTCACGGAGCGTCAGCTCCGGGGCGCAGCCCTCTTCCATCCTGTTGCTGGTGACGAAGCCGACGCCGGAGTCAACGGCTTCCGCCGGCGTCCGCGGCTGGTAGTCCTTGGAATCGAGCTTCACCCTCCCCGAGGTGATCCTGCACGCCCCGGCCAATGCCCTCCCGAGTTCCATATGCCCTGCACCGGTCAGTCCCACCATGCCGACGACTTCGCCGCCGTGGACTGTAAAGGAGACAGCTTGCGTCTGCGAGGTGGTCAGCTCCTGTACTTCCAGCCGTTCAACGTCCTGCTGAACACCGCTCCCGGAGGTGTAGCTGACAGGCTTCCGGCCAACAATATCCACGATTAGTTCGCCCGGAGACTTCTGGGAAATGGGTCCGCTGTGGATCAGGCGGCCGTCACGCAGGACTGTGACGGTATCTGAAATGGCGAACACTTCATCGAGCCGGTGGCTGACGTAGAGCAACCCGTGGCCCTGGCTCCGCAAGTTTTCCAGCACGTCGAAGAGCCGGCGGGAATCTGCTGCGGGAAGGCTTGCGGTTGGCTCGTCCAGGACGATCACCGAGGCGTTGGAAGCGAGAGCCCGGGCGATTGCCACCAGCGACTTGTCCGCCCGGCTCAATTCGGAGACATGGCGGTCAGGTTCCAGGTGGGACGCCACTGTCTGAAGGGCCTCGGCGGCGTCGTCACGTACCTGCCGCCAGGAGATGAAGCCGCCGGAACGGCCAAACCCGGTGCTCAGGGCGATGTTCTCCGCAATTGTCATGGAGTCCACCAAGCCGAGGTCCTGATGGATGAAGGCCATGTTGGCGGTGGCTTCGGGGGTTCCGAGGGCGTGCCCGGCTACCGTGATGCGGCCGCTGGTGGGCGTGTAGAGCCCTGAAAGAATCTTGATGATGGTGGACTTGCCGGCCCCGTTCTGGCCTAGCAGTGCATGAATGCTGCCTGCTTCCAGGGTGAGGGTGACGTCCTGTAGAGCTGCGTTCACTCCGAACCGCTTGGACAATTCTTCAATGTGAATCAGCGGCATCGCGGGAGGGTTGAGTCCCATGTTCGCTCCTTGCAGCCCCAGTGCTGCATAAATTTCTGGGTGGTCATCAATGACCCGCTGACCAATATCCTGTACTAAGACCAACATATTGGTCAAGCATTCATGAGCGCTTGGTTGCTACGTGTCTTCCACAAGGGGGCTTCGAGCGAAGGAAAGGCCCGTACATCAGGGCACGCTTACGCTAACGGCGGCAGCGAACTGCTGCAGTTGGGGTAAGCGCTGGAGGGAGTATGGCGGGCTAGAGGGAATGTGAACTGAGCGGGTTGGCAAGGGCCCGGGCAATCTGCTGCAGCTCGCCCACAATGTCCTCATGCTTCAGCTCGTCGGCCCGCGCCTTGAGGAGCGTGGCGCTGATGGCGAACTGGGCAGGTTTCCCCGGGATGTCCACCACGGGGACTGAGAAGCAGACCACGCCAACAGTGGTCTCTTCGTCGTCCATGAAGTAGCCGCGACGCCGGGATGCCTGCAGTTCAGCCAGCAGTTCCGGGACACTTGTCAACGACTTGGGGGTGAAGGCGACAAAGGACTTGCCGCGGTAGCGGTCCTCAACAACGGCGTCAGGAAGGGTGGAGAGCACGGCTTTTCCTGTCGCCGTGACGTGGGCAGGATAGCGGTCGCCGATGTTTGCCGTCAGCCTGATGGGGTTGGTTCCTTCATAGCGGGCCAGGTACAGGACATCGGTTCCGTCCAGCAATGCCAGGCGCGCGGCCTCCCGGGAGATGAGCTTGGAGCGGCGGCAGAGCGCATAGAACTCGGAGAGTTGGTCCGCTGAGCGGAGGTAGTCCCCGGCCAGGGACAGGATGCGCCGGCCCAGCGTGAACCTGCCATCCGAGCGCCGCAGCATGCCTTCACCCTCAAGGGCCGCAACGATGTTGGCCGTGGAGGACTTGGCCAGATCCATCGACTTCGCAATCTCCGGCACGCTGACACCGGCCTGTCCTGCCTCGGCGATGAGGTCAAGGATGGCCATTGCCCGCGTAATGGCAGGCACGGAGCTTTGTGTGCCTGCAGTAGTCTCTGTCGTCATGTTGCGCTTCCCCTAGTCCAAGATATTGACTTTCGGCCAGTATATTGGCTTATCATTGCCGAGTCACCCCTCCCGTCTCCTTCGCAGGACCGGTGGCATCTCATGTGGCCGTCTGGCCTTCTGTCGGAGGCAACAGACCGGATTCCAGGACGGTCCCTAAATTTCAAGGAGTACACCGTGTGCGCGGAAGACATCAGGGCAACCTCACTCTATCGAGAGCCAGCCAATAACGGGCCGGTAGTTGATCAAACCCGCTTCGAGGAGGTCTTCGAAGAGGTAAAGACCTGGGGCACGTACAGCGATCCGTCCGCGGGGGCCTGGCAAACCGTAACTCCTGCCTCCGTGGTGGATGCGGCCTCCCTGGTCCGGAGCGGGCGGGTGGTTCCTACTGCATTGCCCTGGAACACCATAAGCGGGCCCTCCAACGCCAACCCGGCCCTCCACTACATGACGGATCTCGGTGTCCGTGAGGCTCCGGAACCATCCTGCAATAAAGACTTCATCGGCGTCGACTATCACGGCAAGGCTGTCAGCCACCTGGACGCGCTGAGCCATATCGCCTACAAAGGCCTGCTCTATGAAGGGCAGACCTCCAAGGACGTGGTAACCGCCACGGGAGCTGACTTCGGCTCCGTCAGCGCACTCGGCTCGCTCGTTACTGCCGCCGTGCTGTTGGATTTCGCTGTCCTGTTTGACGTGCCGTGGCTCGAGCCCGGTACAGCGATCCGTGCAGCCGACATCCTGGAGGCGGAAGCAAAGCTTGGAGTGAAAATCACAGCCGGCGATGCCGTCCTGATCCGCACCGGACACTTCCGGCGTGCAAGCGAACTGGGAATCTGGGACTCCTCGGACCTGAGCGCAGGCCTTCACGTTGACTGCATGCCACTGCTGGCCGAACGCGGGATCAGTGTTCTCGGCGGCGACGGCGATTCCGACGTGCGGCCCTCCCCCACCCCCGGTATTCACTCCCCCATCCACATCCTGGCGATCACCGCCATGGGGCTGCCTCTCCTGGACAACCTCGATCTCGAAGCTCTCGGCGCGGCCTGCGCCGAGGAGGACCGCTACCGCTTCATGTTCGTGGTGGCTCCCCTCAATATCCCCCGCGGCACCGGTTCGCCCGTTAACCCTTTGGCGGTCTTCTAATGGCATTCACCGTAGGCATTTCCCCTGATTTCCTTGGCCCCTCCGGAAAGAACGTCTGGGGCGATATCGGCCTCGCCGGACTGGACGACGCAGGCCTGGACTGGGAGTACATGCAGGATCGGGCGGCAGCACTGACGCCGGCCCAGATGGAGCAGTACGACGCAATCCTTTACGCTGCCCCGGCCGTGACGGCGGATTCCTTCGCCGGGGTTGCCAATCCCCCGCTGATCCTGGCACGGTTCGGTGTCGGATTCGACGCCGTCGACCTCAACGCCTGCACCTCCGCCGGAACCGTGGCAACCATTACTCCCGACGGCGCCCGCGGACCGGTTGCCACCGCCACCTTGTCCATGCTGCTCTCCGTGATGCACCACACCGTGACCAAGGACCGCCTGGTCCGGGAACAGCGTTGGGATCTGCGTGAGGGGTTCATGGGGACGGGCTTGTCAGGGAAGACCATCGGCCTCCTGGGCGTCGGCAACACCGGCGGGGAACTGATCCGCCTGCTCCAGCCGTTTGGAGTGCGTTGCGTCGGGTACGATCCTTTTTGTCCGCCGGAGCGCGCCGCCGCGCTCGGCGTCGAACTTATGGAGCTGGCGGACGTGGCCGAATGTTGTGACGCACTTGTTGTGATGGCAGTCCTCTCCGACCAGACCCGACACATCGTTAATGCCGCAATCCTGGAACGGATGAAAGCAACCGCCGTCGTCATTAATATGGCACGCGGTCCCATTATCAACGAGCCTGACCTGATTGCGGCGCTGGTCAGCGGCACAATTGCCGGCGCCGGGCTGGACGTCTTCGAAGAGGAGCCCGTTGCCAACGAGCTCATTGGCCTGCCGAACGTAACACTGTCCCCTCATTGCCTGTCCTGGACCGACGAGATGTCGCTGGGAAACGGGGGCAGCTGCGTGCGCGCAATCGTCGACGTGGCCAATGGCCGCACCCCGCAGTTTGTGGTCAACCGGGAAGTCCTGGAAGCGGCCGCGTTCAAGAAGCGGCTGAGTCTGCGGGCCACCTAGTCCTGGCCCAAGGTGCCGGCCATCCCTGGGCTCCAGGTAGCCCGCGCCCCGTAAAGCTGAGCCCGGTGAATCTGAAAGGGAAGCCACGTGAAACGTGCCATGAGTCTGGTGGACGGGAAGGACTGGGATGCCACGGAGTTCGGGGCCAGGGAAGAATCCTGGCGCAGATCCCGGCGTGAGCATCTGACATGCCTTTCCTGCGGGGAACCAGCGTTCTTCCGCGCGGAGTCCGGTGACCGGCGCCCCACCTTCGGGGCGCGTCACAACAGCACTTGCACTTTTGTGGTGCGGGCTCCGTGGAGTGTCTTCAAGTACCTGCAATAGCTGACGACGGTGGGTTGCCGCCAATATCACCAAGGAGACTCCTTGCGCCTCGCAAGAATAAAGACGACCACCGGGCCCCAGTTTGCTGTGGAGCGCGATGGCAACTGGGATCATGTGAGCGATCTGTTCGCGAAGACCTTTAGCTTCACGGGAGGCTCAACCCCCGAGGCGGAGGCGGTTTTCCTGGCCCCCGTCCGGCCCGCCGTCGTCGTCGGCATTGCCCATAACCTGACCATCAACGAACACCCTTTGCCCATCCAGGCATGGCACAAGTCCGTGCACACGGTGGCCAACCCGCAGGATGTGATTGTGGCTGCCCGACACAGGGGCACCGTCAACATCGAAGGTGAGCTCGCCGTCGTCATCGGGAAAAGCGCAACCTCGCTTACTGCCGGCAACGCGCTCGAGCATGTTCTGGGGTTCACGTGCGTCAATGACGTCACCAATGTGGACCAGGGGGCCGTAGATGAGCGGAACTTCCAGGGGAAGGCCGGTGTCAACTACACACCCTTGGGCCCCTGGATCGAAACCGAGCTGCCTGATCCGGACCTGGTGGGCATCGACGTCGCCGTAAATGGGGAAATCCGCGCGAAGTCCGGCACTTTCAACCTGCCCTCCTCGGTGGTGGAATGCCTCGTCTATGTCACGTCGTGGCTGACATTGGAACCGGGTGACGTGGTGATGACAGGCGCGCCGGGCACGGCCGTGGCGGTGCAGCCAGGTGACCGCGTGGAGATCAGTCTCGGAGGTTTGGGAAGCCTGAGTAACACGGTGGCATAGGGGTTTACTGAAGAAAAGGCAGCCTGACCTCTTGAACCTCAGCCCTGCACGTGTGAGTATTGCCCGAACGGGATAACGATTTCCCGCTCCCTCGGGTCTCACATATCAACTCCCCCAGCGCTGCGGGCGGGTGTATTTCTCGGGAAGACGGCATTCGCATGCCTCCTTCCGTGTTCCCTTCCCTCGCTGGATTGCCGTGAGGAGCCGCGGGTTTGGGCCCCTGCCTGGGCGGCGGTATTGTCGTCCCGGTCAATGTTCGATCGGCTCATTTCTCAGGAATTCCCTAGCGAACGGAAGTCAATGACGACGAATTATCGCCACCTTCGGTCATCCGGCAGTGCGGTTTCACGCAGGTCCTTTATCACTGGTGCCTCACTTGCTGTACCCCTTGTAGCAGCCGGTGCGGCCGGCGCCTCCTGGGCGAAGCCCAAGCCCAGCCCCACTCCGCTCGCGACAGTCTCTCTTGGACCGTCCAAGTATGCGCATCCAGGTATGGTCCACACCCTGGCTGACGTCGAGGCGACAGCGTTGCGCGTGGCCGGCAGTGCCCAGCCCTGGCTGGGTGGCTGGAACCGCCTGGTGGCAAACGGCCGGTCCAGTTCAGGATGGCAGCCGCGTCCGCTGGAGACGGTCATCCGCGGCGGCGACGGCTCAAACTACGGGCAGCTCTTCCCCGACGTACACGCCGCGTATCAGAACGCCCTCCGGTGGCGGATCTCCGGCGAGGCCGCCCATGGCGTGGCTGCCGTGCGGATCCTCAACGCCTGGTCCGGGATGCTGACCACGGTCACCGGTAACGCGGACCGCTTCCTGGCCGCGGGCATCTACGGCTACCAGTTCGCGAACGCGGCAGAGCTGGTGCGGGACCACCCGGACTTCGAGGTCGAGCGGTTCGGCGACATGCTCCTCAACATATTCCACCCCATGAACGAGGACTTCCTCACGAATCACAACGGCGCTGTCATCACGAACTACTGGGCCAACTGGGACCTTTGCAACATGGCATCGATCCTGGCCATTGGTATCTTCGCGGACCGCGACAATCTTGTGGACCGCGCCGTCACGTACTTCCAGAGCGGTGCGGGCAACGGCTCGCTGCCGAACGCCGTGCCGTACGTTTATGAGGACGAGGGCCTGGCCCAGTGGCAGGAGAGCGGCCGCGACCAGGCACATACCATTATGGGCATCGGGCTCATGGGTGCCTTCTGCGAAATGGCGTGGAACCAGGGCATCGACTGCTACGGGCACGATAACAACCGCTTCCTCAAGGCCGCGGAGTACGTTGCGAAGTACAACCTCGGCAATGACGTCCCGTTCACCCCGTACACATGGCAGTCCGGGCCCTCGAGCACCGCATCCCACGTCGGCTGGCAGACCCACACAGTCCCGGGAGCAGGGTCACGCGGGCAGAGCCGACCGGTTTGGGATCAGGTTCTGGGACACTACTCCGGCCGCAAAGGTCTCAGCACACCCTGGGTCAGCCAAATCGCTGCATCCCTTCGGCCAGATGGCGGAGGAGGCGACTACGGTACCAACTCCGGAGGGTACGATGCCCTGGGATTTGGCACCCTTATGCAGTACCCGGCCCAGACCGGCTGGCGCGTCTCCCGGCTGCAAAGCTTCAATGTGCCGAACCGCTACATTCGCCACGCCGGTTCAACAGTCCGCCTCGAGCCCACCACATCGCCGGTCAAGGACTCACAATTCCGCATAGTCCCCGGGTTGGCCAGTCAGGTGGACGGTCGCATCTCGTTCGAGTCAGTCGATATGCCCGGCTACTTCCTGCGTCACTGGAACTACCAATTCAGCCTGGTCCGGAATGACGGTTCCGCTGTCTTCAAGGCCGACACAACCTTTCTCCCGGTGGCGGGGCTGGCGCACAACTACCTGACCTCGTTCCGGTCGCACAACTATCCGGACCGCTACATCAGGCACAGCAACTACGGCCTCAGCCTGACAACGATCGCGAACGACCTCGACCGTTCCGATGCGACGTATCGGATGGTGGACTGAGCTTAGTCGTGGACTGAGCGTCGTGGACTGAGCGGCCCGCCTCGGCAAGCAGGGACCGGGACGTTAGCCTGCATGGCACGGTTGCCCGGAACTCACCTGTGCAGTCTGTGAAGCAGGGAAAGGAATGGCTGGGCCAGCAGACGTAGTAGGCCAACGATCAGGACCAATGCAATAAAAAGCAGCAGTCCCGGCAGGAAGTAAAGGAACACCGCTATGAGGGTCGCTAGATATCCGGCGAGGTAGCCGGCGATCGTTGCTCCGTCCATTGGACTCCCCGATCAACAACCGTATTACTGGCAAGTGGTGATGCTGCTGGCTCCCTTGCAGCTTCGGGTGAAGTGGTCCCCGGCCTTGTTGGCCGGGGACCACGGTATTTCCGTCCGGGTCTATTGGCTGGCGCTGATCTGCTGCTGCTTGCCCTTGGTCTCGATTTCAATCTTGCGGGGTTTGGCCTGTTCAGCAACAGGGATCCGCACGGTCAGGACGCCGCCGTCGTAACTGGCCTTGACGTTCTCGGTGTCCAGCGTTTCACCCAGGACCAACTGCCGGCTGAACACACCGCGGGGACGTTCGGAAGCGAACATCTCGGTGTCTTCGCCAACGGGGTCCTTGCGTTCGGCCTTAATCGTCAGGACATTGCGTTCGACGTCCAGGTCCACCGAGTCAGTATCCACGCCGGGAAGATCCAGCGCGACCACAAACTCGTTCCCTTCACGCCAGGCATCCATCGGCATCGCAGCCGGGCGGGCCGTGGTGCCCAGGACCTGCTGGGCCAGCCTGTCGAACTGGCGGAACGGGTCATTGAGCATCAACATCGCATACCTCCTGTGATCCAATTAGATAAACCGGATGTATATCCGCTGATACAGATTTTATAGCACCTGGAGTTCAGAATCGCAAGAGGTTTGTGCCCCCACATTCGTCGTGACCCTCCCGGAAGAGTCGTTGGCCCCTCCCGAAAAACAGGGCATGTGGGCCGGGGCCGGCGGCGACTGGGGGTCGAACCTTGGTCTCAGAAGGCTCGATCACCGCCGGCCCCAGACTTGTATTCTGGGCTGCCACGACCTGCTGGGCACGAGTAAGCCGTACCCGTTTCTGGTCGTCTGCTACGTGTTCCTTACCCCTTTCAGATGCCATGCACCGCTTGTATGATGAGGACCGGAGAGCCGGGAAGCCTGGTCGGCCCGCATGCGGAAACGCCTGCGGCAGGCCCTTGGCAACCGTCTTGGGCGTGATTGCTGCGACCAAGGAACCGGCCATGGACATCGACTCAACTCCCGTCATTCACACCACGCAGCTCGTGAAGAATTTTGGACGCACGTCCGCGCTGACTGGCTTAGACCTGTCCGTTCTGCCAGGCGAGGTCCATGGTTTCCTGGGACCCAACGGGGCAGGTAAATCCACAACGCTTCGGATTCTTTTGGGCCTGATCCGGCCAACATCAGGAACGGCCCGGGTGTTCGGCATCGACCCGTGGGCTGAGCCGGTACGGGCCCACCGCGATGTTGCCTACGTCCCCGGGGACGTGACGCTCTGGCCGAACCTGAGCGGCGGCGAGGTCATCGACCTGCTCGCCGGGCTGCGCGGCGGCGTGAATGAAAACCTGCGCGGGGAACTCATCGAGGAGTTCGATTTCGATCCACGGAAAAAGGCGCGGACCTACTCCAAAGGCAACCGGCAGAAGGCAGCCCTGATCGCGGCCTTTTCCCGCCCTGCCAGGCTCTACCTCCTGGACGAGCCCAGCTCGGGGCTGGACCCTGTCATGGACGCAGTGTTCCGCCGTCACGTCCGCCGGGTCACCTCGGACGGGGCCACGGTGCTGCTGTCCAGCCACATCCTGACCGAGGTGGAACAGCTCTGTAACAGGGTGACTATCATCCGGTCCGGGGTGGCTGTGGAATCCGGGACCCTGGCCGAACTCCGGCATCTTACCCGCACCCGCTTCCGCGTCACGTCGGCGGCGACACCCGAGGTGCTGGCCACCTGGCGGGGCATTCACGACCTCCGCATCGACGGCACGACAATAGAATTCGACGCCGATGCAGCAGACCTGGGCAGCGTCCTGGATGCTTTGGCAACTGCAGGCATCACAGGGATCACGGCCTCGCCCCCTTCGCTTGAGGAGCTCTTCATGCGCCATTACGGCCTGCAGGCAACCGGACAGAATATCGGGCAGGCAAGCCACACGGGCCAGGCGCTGTGATGCGCGCCGTTTTTCGGCTGGCGCTGCTCCAGGAACGCAGGGACGGGGGGATCCTGGCGGCCTGGATCCTGGGCATCGCCGGCCTGGGATACGCGGCTGGCACCGCCGTCACCACACAGTTTGGCCAGGACAATGAGCGGGCCGCCCTGATTTCGGTGGCTGCGGCCAGTCCTGCGTTCCTATTCCTCCGGGGGCTTCCCGACGGCATCAGTTCCGGAGCGGTCACCTTCTTCCAGAGCTATTCGTTCACGGCGGTGTTAGCCGGGTTGATGAGTGCGTTCCTGGTAGTACGGCATACCCGAGCAGATGAGGACCAGGGCCGGTTTGAACTGGTCGGTTCCACCCAGGTCACCCGAGTGACATCCCTGTACGCAACCCTTCTCTTCGGTATCTGCGCAAATGTGGCTCTTGCAGTGGCCGTTGCCGCCGGATTTATCGGTGCCGGACTCCCGGTACCAGGATCATTCCTGGCGGGGACAGCTGTTGGCGCAGTGGGTCTGTTCTTCATGGCGGCCGCCGCGCTGGTGGCACAGGTCATGCCCTCCGCCAGGAGCGCCAACGGCGCAGCCGCGGCGCTGGTGGGCGGAGCCTACCTGGTCCGGGGTGCCGGTGACGCCGTCGGCACCGCCGACCTGGCACTGCTGCACGTCACCGCAGCCTGGCCCTCACTGTTCTCACCCATCGGCTGGGGCCAGCGCATCCGGCCCTTCACCGAGGCGGACACACTGCCGTTACTGGTTATCACTGCCGGAGCAGTAGTCCTGGCAGGGGTTGCTGTGGCTCTTCGCAACGGCAGGGACCTGGGCGCCAGCTACATCGCCGCGGATGATTCGGGCGCGGAGCGGGCGGGCGCCGGTCTGGCGTCGATGCTGGGCCTGGCATGGCGGCTGCAGCGTGGAAGCCTGGCCGGCTGGTGCTTCACCGCCGCTGCGCTCGGGGCTGTGGCCGGCGGTCTGGGCCCGGTGGTCCGCGACGCTTTGGAAGGAAACCCGTCCGTGGCGGAACTGATGAGCCGCATCGTTCCCGGCGACGCCGGCCTGGTCGATCTGTTCATCACCGCGATGCTGGGCATTGCCGGAATCCTGGCCGCTGCCGCGGGCATCGAGGCTGTGCTGCGGCTTCGGGCGGAAGAGGCCGAAGGGCGGGCCGAGCTGCTGCTATCCGTGCCGGCGTCGCGATTCCGCTGGCTGGGCAGCACTCTCGCCGTTGCGGCAATTACGGCGACGGCGGTTGCCGTTGCCGCCGGAGCCTCTGCCGCCGTCGTGCTCGCCCTGGGACAAGAAGGGGGCAGCAGCCCGGGCACTGTGTTTGCCGCCGCCCTGGCCCACATTCCGGCAGCACTCGTCTTCCCAGCCCTGACCGTGCTGGTGTTCGCCCGGGCACCCCGCTGGAGCAGCCCTGTTGGCTGGAGCGCCTTGGCGGCAGCGCTGGCCTTGGGGCAGTTCGGAGAGCTGCTTGGCCTGCCAACGTGGCTTCAGGACCTGAGCCCGTTCCGGCATTCGTCAGCAATGCCCGTTGAAGCCTTCAACCCTGGTGGGACCCTGCTGATGGCTACTATAGCCATCAGCGCGGCGGCCGCCGCCAGCCGCCTGATCCGGGAAAGGGACGTGACGGTCTAAAAGCGCTGGTAGCCCTGAAGCGCTTGGTTGGCGCAATGGAGCCTATTCCCGGAGACATCCGAATTGAACGCGAGAACATGCGTATCTACATTCCGTGGGTCTCCATGCTCATAGTTTCTGTTGTGGTGAGCATCGTTATGTCGCTCTTCCGCAGGTGATATTCGGGTCATAAGGAAGGTCCTGTCAGGCTTACGTCCGGGCCAGAACCGACGGGCATGGCGCCTGCGGCTCAGTGAGAGCAATATGGGGAGATGAAGGTTCCCAGTGACGGTGGCGGAACCGCGGGTGGCTTTCCTGATGACAGAAATGGCCTGCACCCTTGGAGCCGATTCGTGGCTTTAGGTGATTCGTTCACTGAAGGGGTGGGGGATCCCGAACCGCGCAGCCCCGGAGGCCTAAGGGGCTGGGCGGACCGCGTTGCCGAGGAGCTCAGTATCGGCCAGGAGGATTTCGCCTACGCGAACCTGGCAGTGCGGGGGCTGTTGCTGCGGCAGATTCTGGATCAGCAGGTAGGACCGGCTCTTGCCTTACTGCCGGATCTGATCACCCTCAATGGGGGTGGCAATGACTTGATTTTCAGGAGAAGCGATCCGGACAAACTATCCGCCAGGCTCGATGCGGCAGTGGAGTTGCTGGCCTCCACTGGCGCAACGGTGGTGCTGTTCGCGGGCCCGGACTGGGGGGCGACCCCGGTCCTGGGACGAACACGTGGCAAGGTGGCCATCTTCAACGAAAACCTGCGGATCATTGCTGCCCGCCATGATGCCGTGATTGCTGACCTATGGGCACTGCGGGAACTCACCCATCCGCTGATGCGGGATCCGGACCGGCTGCATTTCTCTCCCCTTGGCCAGCACACCATCGCCGCCATGGTGCTGGATACCCTTAACATCCCCCACACTTTGGAACCGATGATGCCCAAGGAGTTGCCCGAGCGGAGATGGCGGGAGGCCCGGGCTGATGACATTCTGTGGGCACGCGAGCACCTGTTCCCGTGGGTCCTGCACCGCTTGAAACAACGCATCGCGGAGGAAGAACGGCACGCCAAACGGCCGGACGCCGCTCCCGTCTTCGGGCCGGGAATGCCGCCGGGGTCCTTCGTTGGGACCCGTCCGGGCAAAAGTTGATGGGTTACCATTGCATCCGGTACCGGTGCGACCCACGTGTCCTTGGGCCTTGACTGGATTACCACTCAGTGAGGACTGCGGGACCACTTCTGGATACTTACTTGGGCGGTTCTTGGCGATCCGGTACTCGGCGCTGCCGTCAGTCCCTTTGCGTTCGAAGTACGGTCCCAGCGCATCGCGATGACCTTCGAAGCTCATCAGAGGGACGCCCCAACCGCATGAATCGGAAACACGGGTGACGTTGACCACGATGACCGCCCTCGTGCCCGGTTTGTCGTCGAAGTGCCGGGCGAGTGACTCGAATTCGTCGTCGTACCGGCTGATGACGCGCGCGGTGCCGTGCAGGCGAACGATGTTTGGTGGGCCGTAAAGGCGCAAAACATGACCGTGACGCGGCTGTTCTCCCGGAGGTGGGCGATGGTCTCGCTCCCACTGCCGGTGACGTCAAGCCAGGCGAAGGTGTGCTCGTCGAGGACTGCAAAAGTGCCTGGCAGCCCGCGGGGTGAGACATTGACGTGCCCGTCGATCAACAGCGGTGCGGTCGCTCGAAAAAGACCGGCTGCTGTGCGATGAATTTCGTCAGGCGCTCGTCAATCGCACCGTATATCTTGCCCATCAGAACACGCTCCCATGGGAAGGAAGGATGATCAAACCCCGTCTCAGCACTTTGGAACAAGGCGGGCAATCGTTTTCCTAGATCCTTGTCGCGATGCTTACAGCCGTGCAATAGTAGGCAGCATCAGCCATCGTGGCACCGCCGCGCACTCATTAAAGGCACATACCAGAAGGATCGGCATGAATCCGATAGCAGCTCAGATAGGCATGGTTTTCATTCCAGTCAGCGATCTTCGCAAGGCACGCGACTGGTACTGCGGGATGCTGGGAGTTCCCACCGATGGAGAGATCCTGCACGACCACCTTTACGTTCTTCCCATGGAAGGCGCCGGGCTCATCCTC
Organism: Arthrobacter sp.; assembly: GCF_031179985.1. GTDB lineage: Bacteria > Actinomycetota > Actinomycetes > Actinomycetales > Micrococcaceae > Arthrobacter. Next base: position 26,575 of record NZ_JAPSHJ010000018.1, read on the forward strand.
GACAGCAAGATCTACTCCCCGGAAGCTGTCTTCCAAATTCCAGCCGTTGTGTTCAATACGGAGGATATCCAGGAGGCACACCTGTACATGAAGGGGAAGAGTGCCGAGGTGGCGGACGTCCAGTTTGATAAGTGGTTCAAATTCAAAGACCCCGACGGAAATCTTTTGATGATTTGCCAGAACTAGACTGCAAATCCCGGAGAGGGGCCTGAGCCACTCAGACCCCTACAAATGCTTGTCGTAGACCTCCCTGAACTTCAGAAGGATGGCGTACTGCGAGTTGGGGTCGGAGGGATCCATGATGAACGCGTCGGTCAGCACCCCTTGCTCGTCGTAGTCCTTCTCGTCCAGACGTACACCCCATTCGTAATTGCCGTCCTCGGCGAGCTGGCCGTTGGCATGCCACTTCTTGACGTTGCCGTGCGCGGCACCAAGGCGGCAGGTGAACTGCGAGCGCAACTGGCCGTGCTCGTACCAGATGCGCGACAGTCCGTCCTTGTGGCCATCCTTGTAGGTCGATTCGCTCTCGATGGCGCCATTCGGGAAACGCCACACCTCAATGCCGGTGAAGGGCTGGCCGTTCCAGGTCTGAAGCTGGCCCTCCCACTCGAGGTCGTCGCCGTCGACCCGTGGCAGCGGTGCTGTTTCATTCTCCATACAACGAGGATCATAGTCCGGAAGGGCGGTGCTGTAGTCTCGTGACACCGTTGCCCCAGTCTCTTCACGTTATTCAGGAAGATCCAGTATGCAGCTTGCAGTATTCAATGCGCTCAACCGTCGGGATGCCGTCGCGGCGCTTCGCCCCTGCCTGGATGTGGAGCGTTGGCTGGGGCAGATTGCAGATGCCCGCCCCTTCCCCTCGCTGCCAGCCCTCAGGGATTTCGCCGGAACTGCCGCAAACCCGCTGACCAGCGCCGAGATCCAGCAGGCGCTAAGCCACCACCCGCGGATCGGGGAACGCCCGACGGCGGAAACCGCCGAAGCCTCCATGTCCCGTTCCGAGCAGGCTGGTGTGGGTCCTGCCGACGGCAAAGTGGCTCAGGACCTGGCTGAAGGCAACCGGAAATACGAAGAAAAGTTCGGGCAGGTGTTCCTGATTCGCGCCGCGGGACGATCGGCATCTGACATCTTGACGGCTCTCAGGGAACGCCTGACCCATTCCCCGGGCCAGGAAGAGGCCATCATCTCCCAACAGCTGCGCGAAATCGCCCTGCTTCGCCTGGAAGGAATGATCAGCGAATGACTGTTTCACAGATCACCACGCACGTCCTGGACACCGCGTTGGGGCGCCCCGCGACGGGAGTCGCCGTCGGGCTTTATACGCATTACGACGACGGCTGGCACCTGCTCGCCACCGGAACCACCGACGCAGACGGCCGGATCAAAGACCTGGGACCCGCGGCATTGCCTGCCGGGACCTATCGCCTCAACTTCGGCACCGGCAGCTACTACAAGGGCCTGGATAAGGAGACATTCTTCCCTGAGGTGGATCTGGTGTTCGCAGTAAACACCACCGGCGAGCACTACCATGTGCCCCTGCTGCTGAGCCCCTTCGGCTACTCCACGTACCGCGGCAGCTGACGGAATCCTGTGTTCCTTCGGCGCAACCAAAGCCGCAGCAGTACGGTGGCTATGAGTAAGGTCATGAGCAGGGCGCCCACGGCGATCCAGGGAAACCCTGCTTGTGGTGCAATTTCGACAGTCTTTCCTTCCCCGGCATCCGGGAAGGTGACAATGGCAGCCGATTCATGCTCAATCAATCCGCTTTTGAGCTTCAGCTGAGCATTCCACGGCCCGTTGGGAAGTGCGGGATTCAGTGTCGTGACCACGGTTCCGTCCTTTCCAGGGGCCAGGGTCAGCGCTTTTTGCGCTCCGAAGGGTCCGGCGGAGATCCCGCCCGGGCCTTTGGAGAGCGCTATGCTTCCGGCGAGGTCCAATGCCCTGCCCCCCGTATTGGTGACGACGGCGGATACCTGAGGGTTGCCCTTTCCATCCCGGCCTGCGGTAATGGACATGATGCGGAAATCAGCCGGTGCTCCGTTGCCGGGACCGACGGAAACGTAAATACGGATCCCTACTCTGCTGGCTTGGGCAATGTTCGTCCCGTTGCCTGGAGCGCTCCGAACCTCTGCCCACACCACCGCGTATTGCTCTGCCTCCGAGGCATCCGCGGGGACGTTGATGGTCACCATGACGTCGGCCGATTCGCCGGGCGGCAGCGCCACTTGCGGGCGATCGATGGAGGTCCACGTGGTCAGTTCATTCACGGCAGGGTCATTGCCCCCGACGAATGAGCCCTCCTGGATCTGCGCCGCCCCTGAGTAGATTCGCACCGACTGGGCGGCAGTCGAGTTATTCTCCACCCGGATACGACGCTGGATTCCGGTGCCGGGCTCCAGCCGATCCACGATGTAGGCGCGGGCACGCGGATCCTCCTTGGTGGCCGCCGGAACATCCAGCAGGCGTATGCCGATTCCGGTTGGCTGGGGCGATGGCGGGCTGCTACTTGAGGAAAGGTAGGTCTCAGGTAGGGCATGGGCTGCTCCGGCAGGGACAAGCGCCAAGGCCAGAATGAGCAGAGAAAATGCTGTGATCGCAGAACGCAAAACCTGGAACCCCTGATTGTTGGCAGCCGTTAGTCTGGTGACGAAGGTGAGGGCCAACTGAGGAAATGATGGCCGCTGGGGGCGGCCGCCTGGCCGGCCACCCCCGTTTCCGTCGTGTTTAGGAGACGGACTGCGTCATTAAGGCGGAATACGTGTCAGCCAGTACTTGGGCCGGGATCGGGACCGTAAGGGCCGCAGTCCAAGTCGCCGAGTTGTTACCGCTGACGGCAGAGGCGGATTGAGAAACCTTAGCCGAAGTCAGATCAGTTCCCGTTGCTGGGGTTGCGAGCGTCGAAGTGCCGGTCGGGGTTACTGTGGCTGCCAGGTAGGTAGCCGCGGTAGTCGGGATGGTTTGGGCCGGACGCGCATCGCCCGTCAAAGCAGGAAGGGCGACGGTAGCCGACCATCCAGCCACTCCCGCACGGGCGTCCGTCACCGTGGTGTTCCCGACGGTGACTGTGGAATTTACTCCAGGCGTCCCGGTCGAGAGAACGGCGCTTGCAGGCGCTGCAATTGAGAGCAACCCTGTTTCAACCGTGACGGTGGTGGTCGTATCAGCTGCAGAAGCTGGCACCGCCATGCCTCCGGCTAAGGCGGCGGAGCAGGCAAGAACGAGTGCGGTACGGGTGATTGAACCCATGAGAGAGACCCCAATAGCTATAGACAAAAATGAGTGTTGGACTTAGGTGAAGCGCTTGACGCGTCTGTCGACATTGTCCTTGGACCAAGAGGCCCCAGCGATCTGCTGGTTAACTTTCCCGGTCTGCTGATCGGCTCATCGCGTGAGAGCAATAGGTAATCCGTCCTGTAGCCCCCACCATGAACGGATGTCACCAAACGATCTGGTGCGTAGCGCCACTGTGTGCCTCTTCCAGCTCAAAGTCAATTGCGCCGATCAAAATGGACGGCTCCGCACACGTTTAGGAGAGTTGAGGCTCCACGAGGTCCCGGCACATTGCAGAACCGGCCGTAAAGGGCTAGGTTCCTCCTTGGGGGATGGTTCTCTGCTCGCTATGGGCGCCTTCCGACGGCAATGTCGTGGAAAGGCATCTGAAAGAAGTGCGTAAGAAGCCAGGTGAGACTCCACGCGTCGCAGAATTTTCCGGCGCGCTATGGTCAACGATCGCCCGCATCTCTGCGCTCAGCTGCGCCCTGCTGTTTGCGGGCATGCTGTCATATGCTTCTTTGGCATTCGCCGCCGCCACCCCTGTGGGGTTGGGTGCTGCGGGGACGTATTCGGTGCTGGCCGGAACGATGGTGACCAGCACTGGCGCGACCACCATCAGCGGTGATCTCGGGGTGAGCCCGGGCACCGCCGTTGTCGGGTTCCCTCCCGGCATCGTTACCGGCGCCATCCGCACCGGAGAGAACGCAGCCCAGGCCCAGACCGACCTGCTGGCCGCCTACAACAACGCCGCCGCCCGCACCCCAACAGGCGACTTCAGCGGGGACAACAACGGCCGGACCTACACCCCAGGTATCTACCGGACCGCCGCAGCCTTCGCCCTGACCGGGGCCATGACCCTGGACGGCCAAGGCGACCCCAACGCCGTCTTCATCTTCCAGGTCAACGCCGCCCTCAACACCGCCGCCGACAGCAACATCACCCTGATCAACGGCGCGCAGGCACCCCGCATCTACTGGCAGGTTCTCGGCGCCGCAGGAACCGGAGCATCATCAACCTTCAGCGGAACCATCATGGCCACCGGCGCCATCACCCTCGGAGCCGGCGCAACCCTCACCGGCAGAGCACTCTCCCGCGACACAGTCACCCTCGCCGGAAACACCATCACCAGCGTCAGTGATCCCGCCGTGACCATCACGGGCGGCGCGACAGCATCCACAAATGACGCAACCCCTACCGTTGGTGGTACTACCGACGCCCCAACCGGGACCAGCGTGACCGTGACCGTTGCCGGACAGACACTCATCACAACCGTCCAACCCGGCGGCAGCTGGAGCCTCACTGCAGGAACAGTGTCCGACGGCGCTCACACAGTATTGTCGTCAATAACCAACCCGGCAGGGTTCACTGGCACCGCTGCTCAAACCCTCACCATCGATACCACTGTCCCGGTGGTCGCGATCACCGGTGGGGCGGTGACGACGACAAACACGGCAACTCCCACGATCGAGGGGACCACAGATGCAGTCAGCGGGACTACGGTGACAGTCTCAGTTGGCGGGCAGACGCTGACCGTGCCAGTCCAGTCCGACGGAACCTGGGCCGCCACCACGGAAAAATTGGTGAATGGCCCTCATGCTGTACTGGCGTCAGTAACCGATACCGCAGGGAACACCGGGACCACCACCCAGAGACTGACTGTTGATACGACGATTCCTCCTGTGGGGTTGGGTGCTGCGGGGACGTATTCGGTGCTGGCCGGAACGATGGTGACCAGCACTGGCGCGACCACCATCAGCGGTGATCTCGGGGTGAGCCCGGGCACCGCCGTTGTCGGGTTCCCTC
>NZ_JAPSHJ010000018.1:31750-79481 GCF_031179985.1 Arthrobacter sp.
CCTGTGGGGTTGGGTGCTGCGGGGACGTATTCGGTGCTGGCCGGAACGATGGTGACCAGCACTGGCGCGACCACCATCAGCGGTGATCTCGGGGTGAGCCCGGGCACCGCCGTTGTCGGGTTCCCTCCCGGCATCGTTACCGGCGCCATCCGCACCGGAGAGAACGCAGCCCAGGCCCAGACCGACCTGCTGGCCGCCTACAACAACGCCGCCGCCCGCACCCCAACAGGCGACTTCAGCGGGGACAACAACGGCCGGACCTACACCCCAGGTATCTACCGGACCGCCGCAGCCTTCGCCCTGACCGGGGCCATGACCCTGGACGGCCAAGGCGACCCCAACGCCGTCTTCATCTTCCAGGTCAACGCCGCCCTCAACACCGCCGCCGACAGCAACATCACCCTGATCAACGGCGCGCAGGCACCCCGCATCTACTGGCAGGTTCTCGGCGCCGCAGGAACCGGAGCATCATCAACCTTCAGCGGAACCATCATGGCCACCGGCGCCATCACCCTCGGAGCCGGCGCAACCCTCACCGGCAGAGCACTCTCCCGCGACACAGTCACCCTCGCCGGAAACACCATCACCACATTGGGGGGAACACTCTCCATCAGTGCACCGACGGAAGCCGGCAGCCTTGGCTCCGCTTCCCCTCAACCTGGTGGGCGGGTGATCAGCGGCGCTTTGGGACAAGTGCAGGTGACTGACACGCGCCTTGCAGGCGAGGGGTCAGGCTGGACAGCAAGCGTTACCTCAACAGCCTTCACAACGCCCATGGGAGCAGCCATTCCTGCAAGCGCGGTGGGCTACGCCGCGGGCCCAATCATTAAGACAGGTATTGGGGATCACACCTCTAATGATCCGGGTGCGCTCACAGTAGGGACGCCTGTAATGACCGCCGCCGGAATCAATGGTGACAACTCCGCGGCCTGGAACCCTCTTATTAGCGTCACGATCCCAGACAACGCCATCGCCGGCATCTACTCTGCCACGATCACCCACTCGGTCCTGTAAGGCTGGATACTTTGCCCCGCGCACTCCGGTTTTCCTTGCCTGCCCGGCAGCCAGGTGCCACAGTAGGGCATGCCCACCGAAGAAGACGTGCGGAGCATTTGCCTCGCCATGCCGGGGGTGACCGAGCGGCTCAGTTGGAACCAGCCCGCGTGGTTTGCCCGCACCCTCATGGCAAGGATCTGGGAGCCGGGCGTCCTCACGGTCAAGACCGGGGAGCGTGAGGCGCTGGCCGGAACCGATCCCGAAACGTACTTCTGGACACCCCATCACCAGCGCTCGCCTCAACTGGTCCTGGTCCGGCTGGCCAGGGTGACCAAAGAGGAGCTCAGTGAGCTCCTCGAAGATTCCTACCTGTTGGCCGGCGGCCCGGGGAGGACAGGCCAGGCCTGACATCCGCCGGGTCGCACCAGCTCGGCGTCCCTTGTGAGTGGTCCCTTATGCTAGCGCCCGGGCCTGGTTTTTCCGGCCCTTTGTCAGCAGCAGGGCGAGCGCAATCATGGCCACGCCCAGCAGCAGGTGGAGCCAGTTGTCAGCAGCGTTCAGCGGGACAAAGTTGCCAGCCGATTCCTGATCAACCACCAGACCGTAGATCCACAGGACGAGGTAGATGATGCCGCCGAAGAGCAAGTAGGAGCGGGAGCCTGACGCGCTCCGGGCAAGGACCAGTCCCGCCACACCGAACAACAGGTGCACGGCGTTATGCAGCACGGAAACCTGAAACAGGCCCAGAAGCATGGCCCCTGAGTGGTGCCCGGCGAAGCTCAACTGGTCCACGTTGCTGGTGATCCCCGGGATGAAGCCCAGGATTCCGACGAGGAGGAAAACGGCACCGATAACCAAAGCTGCCTTTTGCACGTTAGTACGCACCCCGGTGCGTGAGTTGCTGACTGTTGTCATGATCGCTCCTGATCAATACCTATATGGATTGGGTAACAGAACCTGCTGGTTCCAGCTGTTATTCGGGAGCGACGGCGCAACGGATGGGCCATCCTGGAAGTTTTCTTACTGCTGGCTACTCCACGGCGGCCCGAGCTGTTCCTTCCTGACCTTCTTTGCGTGCGGATAGGGGTCCGACACGCTGACTTACTGCGTTTTGGCCCTCGTTGCAGCGCAAAGAGGGTCAATTGGGACGGTCGCCGGACGCGTTGTCGTCCTCGCCCTTGACGTCAGGCTCTTCCTCATTTTTGTGGCGGGCTTCCTGGAGGTGTTGCTCCAGTTTTGCTTCAGCGTCACGACGCCGGTGACCGATAGCCCGCAGCTGCCCGGTAGTCGGCGTCCGATGCTCCCGTTCCCAGGCGTGGTCGTTGATTCCGGTACGGTACAAATCGTCGTCGCGGTGCTGTTCCCTGTCTTCACCCATAGCTGTTCTACCCTTCACACTCACTGCAAAAGGTCATGCCGTTGGACTGCCGGGCTACCTGGGATCTGTGGCGGACCAGGAAACACGACGAGCAGACAAACTCGTCCGGCTGGGGCGGAATGATCTCAACCGTGAGTTCCAGTCCTGAGAGATCCGCGCCGGGCAGTTCGATGCCTTCGGCCGTCTCCGCTTCATCGATGTCGGCATCCCGTGTCCGGACTGCACCCGGGACCGCTTGGAGCTCGTCGAGCGATTCCGGGACCACGTCTGCTTCAGACTTCCGGGGTGCGTCATAATCAGTGGCCATGCCAGGTCTCCCTTCAGCGATCGGGCCGGAACCAATGAGCCCCGGAGTGACTGCTCGGACAAGCAGGGTGTCATCCTTTGGTATGCAATAGTAAGCGTACTTATTTTTTAAGTACAGTTACGGCAACCCCATCGCACGGCTGACTTGAGATGATCCCTCAGGCACGGTTTCGATCCCGAAGCATCTGAAGGTGTTCCTTTCTGGCTGCCGCATTGAGCGGGCCAAAAAGTGCCAGGTACAGTCCGAGGGCAATGAAGAACGCCGTCCAGAATTCCAGGAACGTCATCAGCACCAAGCCGAGCCCTACGGCCAACAGCAATCCAATGGACCCCCACTTCGCGAGCCTTCGGGCTTTAGGCGGGAGTGATTCATATGTTCTCATCGGCGTCCTCCTCGAGGAATTAATCGTATGCAGCCCCGGTATGCCTGTCGATTGCCGCCCGCATCGCTGGAGGACAACCAGCACAGTAGGCTTGATGGCATGGCTTTCGAAGAAAACCCCGGCGCTGCAGGCAACAACCCACAGCCGGCTGAAACAGAACGCCGGGCCGTCACTGTTCGCAGGGCTCCGAGGTATGTGCCGTTCCTCATACTGGGAGGCCTCGTGGGTATTGCGGTGGCAGCCGTCGTCGCCTTCGCCGTGCCAGGGAGCGCCAGCTACGACCCCGGCTCGGTTTTTGGTTTCTTCATGATCCTGTTCGCCGCGGGTGGAGCCCTCCTGGGCGCCGCTGCGGCCCTTGTGCTGGACCGTTTGAGTGTCCGACGGGCCGAGCACGCCGTCGTCGAATCTGTTCCCGATACGGAAGCGGACGCAGGCCCTGCCACAGGCACCAACCCAGAGCCGGGCGCAAACGGCCGCCCTTCTCCGCAGTCATAAACGCCCCGCCGGAAAAGTCTTAGCGTATGGCGTGAGATAATCGACCAGTGGCACGCGGCGACGGAAAACTTTCTCATGATCTTCTCCCTGGCGAAAAAGGCCCTCAGGACGCATGTGGCGTCTTCGGGGTCTGGGCACCAGGTGAAGAAGTAGCAAAACTCACCTACTACGGGCTGTATGCATTGCAGCACCGCGGTCAGGAGTCGGCTGGCATAGCCACGTCCGACGGCAAGCGGATCAACGTCTACAAGGACATGGGCCTGGTGTCCCAGGTCTTTGACGAGACGACGCTGAACACCCTGACAGGGCACCTCGCTGTAGGCCACTGCCGCTACTCCACCACCGGCGCAAGCCACTGGGCCAACGCCCAGCCCACCCTCGGCGCAACCTCAACAGGCACCGTCGCCCTGGCACACAACGGCAACCTCACGAATACCGCCGAACTCAAAGCAATGATCATGGGACGCAACGGCGGCCAGCTCAGCGGCGAAATGAAGCAGGGAAACACCTCTGATACCGCCCTGGTCACAGCCCTCCTCGAAGGTGAGCCCGGCAAGTCCCTCGAACAGACCGCCATCGAGCTCCTGCCAAAGATCAAGGGTGGATTCTGCTTTGTCTTTATGGACGAAGGAACCCTGTACGCAGCACGCGACACCTACGGTATCCGCCCCCTGTGCCTTGGCAGGCTGGAACGCGGCTGGGTTGTCGCCTCCGAGCAATCCGCTCTGGCCACCGTGGGCGCGAGCTTCATCCGCGAGATCGAACCCGGCGAATTCATCGCCATCGACGAAGAGGGCGTCCGGTCCCAGCGCTTTGCAGAGGCGACGCCGGCCGGTTGCGTTTTCGAGTACGTCTACCTCGCCCGCCCGGACGCTTCCATCGCAGGACGTTCCGTGTACGAATCCCGCGTGGAAATGGGCCGCCAGCTTGCCCGGGAAAACACCCAGGAAGCCGACCTCGTCATCCCGGTCCCGGAATCAGGAACGCCGGCAGCCGTAGGCTACGCCGAAGAATCCGGCATCCCCTTCGCGCACGGGTTCGTGAAGAACTCCTATGTGGGCCGTACCTTCATCCAGCCGTCCCAGACACTGCGCCAACTGGGCATCAGGCTCAAACTCAACGCCCTCGAATCCGTTATCCGCGGGAAGCGTGTTGTTGTGGTGGACGACTCGATCGTCCGCGGCAACACCCAACGCGCCATCGTCCGGATGCTTCGCGAAGCCGGCGCCGCCAGCGTCCATGTCAAGATTTCCTCGCCGCCCGTCAAATGGCCCTGCTTCTACGGCATCGACTTCGCCTCCCGGGCAGAGCTCATTGCCAACGGCGCTACCGTGGATGAGATCACCCAGGCCATCGGCGCTGACTCCCTGGCCTATATCTCCGAAGACGGCATGATCGGCGCCACCCAGCAGCCGCGCGAACGCCTGTGCACCGCCTGCTTCACGGGCAAATACCCCATCGAGCTCCCCGGCGCGGACAAGCTCGGCAAGAACCTTCTGGAGCGCACCGACCTCGGCGGAATCCCGGCCACAGGAGCCTCAGCATCGGGCAGTCCCTCTGATGAGGTCCCGGCTGATGAGGACCCCGCTGAGAAGGCGGGCGCTACCGGCTGCGATCCGGGACCGGACTCCGAATTTGAAAACCTGCTGACTGACGCTGATCGCCTGATCGACTCTGACAAGAAAGAGCCAGTATGACTTCCGCCTCCCCAGCCGCCGGAGCCAACAGCGCCGGAATCACCTACGCCTCTGCCGGCGTCGACGTCGAAGCGGGCGACCGCGCCGTCGAGCTGATGAAGGGCGCCGTCAAGGCGACCCACAATTCCTCGGTGCTTGGCGGAGTGGGCGGCTTTGCCGGCCTTTACGACGTCTCCAGGCTGCTGACCTACAAGCGGCCGCTGCTGGCGACTTCCACGGACGGCGTCGGCACCAAGGTTGCCATTGCCCAGGCGATGGATATCCACGACACCATTGGTTACGACCTCGTGGGCATGGTGGTGGACGACATCGTGGTGGTGGGCGCCGAGCCGTTGTACATGACTGACTACATTGCATGCGGCAAGGTTGTACCCGAACGCATCGCCGACATCGTCCGCGGGATCGCCGCAGCCTGTTCCGTAGCCGGTACCGCATTGGTGGGCGGCGAAACCGCCGAGCACCCCGGCCTCTTGGGCGAGCACGAATACGATGTTGCCGGTGCGGCCACCGGTGTGGTCGAAGCCGATTCCCTCCTCGGCCCGGACCGCGTCCGGGCCGGAGACGTCGTGATCGGCATGGCCTCTTCCGGACTGCACTCCAACGGCTACTCCCTGGTCCGACGGGTCATCAACCACGCTGGCTGGGCCCTTGACCGGCAGGTCTCCGAGCTGGGGCGCACCCTCGGCGAAGAGCTCCTGGAACCCACACGCGTCTACGCAGCAGATTGCCTGGACCTCGCCCGCACTTTCCCGGTAAGTAATCCGTCTGCAGCAAGCGGCGCTGTCCACGGCTTCAGCCACGTCACCGGTGGGGGCCTCGCGGCAAACCTCGCCCGCGTTCTCCCGCAGGGCCTGGTGGCCACGGTGGACCGTGCAACCTGGGAACTTCCCGCCATCTTCAAGCTGGTCTCCGAGCTTGGCAACGTGCCTCTCGCCGACCTGGAGCGCACACTGAACCTGGGTGTCGGCATGGTGGCCATTGTGTCGCCGGAAGCCGCCGACGCCGCGGTGAACCGCCTCAATGACCGCGGGCTGCCCTCCTGGATCATGGGCACCGTGGAACAGGATTCCGACTCCATCCTCAAGACCGGACCGGACTACGTCCAGGGTGCCAAGGGTGTTGACGGCGGCGCGGTCCAGCTGGTCAACGCCTACGCGTAGCCCTACCTTTACCATCGAGTGCTCCATAGCTGCCCTTTAGCAGGCTTATAACGGCAGTTATGGAGCACTCGATGCTGTTTATGTCGAAGGGGCGGGCTCAATCTCCACAACACTGAAGACGCCGCCCTGCGGATCCTTCAGCGTGGCCACCAGGGCTCCGGCATCTTCACCGAACTCCGGTTCCACCAGAACTTCCGCTCCCGCGGCCGCAGCTGCCAGGACGGCCTCGGAGGCACTGGACACCCCAAAGTACACCTGCCAGCCGAGGGTGGCAGGTGAAGCCTTGGCCTCTTCGTCTCCTTCAACACCTGGCGCCGGTGCGATTCCAGCTACCTCAGCGCCGTCCACCATCAGCGTGATGTATATACCGCCGTCGTCCTGCAGGTATTCGGTGACATCATGGCCAAAGAGATGCTGGAAGAACGCGACGGCGGCCTGCGGCTCAGGTGTCAGCAGCTCGGTCCACGCGAACGCCCCGTGCTCGTTGTACAGGGCGGAACCGGTATGCGTGCCTGCCTGCCACACCCCTGTTGTTCCACCGCCGGGCACCTCCATAAAGAGCATCACCCCTGTATCGTCCACATCCTCCGGGCCGAACTGGACTGTGCCCCCGGCGTGCACCACGTCGTGTGCGAGGCTCCGGGCGTCATCCGCAGCAAAGTAGACGTTCCATTGAGCGGGCTGGCCCGCAGCCTCCTGCTTGGGGTTCTGGGGCGCGATCACACTGACCAGGTCCTCATCGATAAAAGCCTGTGCGTAGCTTCGGCCATCCGGAGTGGGAAGGTCCTGAAAGGTCCAACCGAACACAGCGGCATAAAAGGTCTTGGCTGCCTCCACGTCAGGGGTTTGGACGTCCGCCCAGCAGGGTGCGCCCTCCTGGTAGCGTTCGACTCGCGCCATGATCATCCCTCCGCAGCTTTCGGTAACCCAATCAATCTAGTGCGGGGACGGGTCCATACCAACAGTCGAACCACGGACACCAAGGCAGATTCGGTCAAACAGCAAGGCCCGTTGGTACACCAAGATAAGGCGTGGCCAACGGGCCTGATAACTGAGGTCGGAACTCCTCGTCCATGCGTACATGGATCCGGCGTACCGCAATAGAAGCATCGCACTCCAGGCACGACGGCGGCACACGACTGAGAGTGCCTTACGGCAAGTTCAGTGGGTGACAACTAGCCGATGCGACGGGTGTCTACCTCGTCGTCGTCTTCTTCCAAATCGTCCGCGTACTTATCCACATAAGCTGAATAGTCCGGTTCTACCGGGTCATCCGCGAAATGGCTCGTGGCACGACTTCCCGGGCCCGTCAGCTCGCGCTGAAGTGCCGTGTAGTCAGTGTTCGGGGAGTAGTACTTGATGTCCCGAGCCTGCTTTGTAGCTTTTGCCTTTTGACGGCCGCGCCCCATGGCGTGACCCCCTTTTGTACTTGGACCGGAGGTGGTCACCTTGGCGATCGGTGAGGCCCCGGAATGTTTGGTCAATTTGTCGTACACCTAGGTTACATGCTTTCTGGTGCAACTGCGCGCCAGTTAACCGCCCCTGTGGCAAGTGTCTCGCACAGCGCACTCTTAGCACACCACTTCCCTGACTGTTTCTTGGGTAGAGTCGGGGTGGGGGATGCACGGAATTGCTGGCCGCCGCCGGTATCCCGCATCAGAATTAGCAGGGAAGAGGTGAGCTCCGCAGTGGATAAAAAAGATGCCGGACAGAATAAGGATGATTCGCATCAGCCCGGCTCCGGCCCAGGAAAAGGCACTCGGCGTGTGCCGCCACAACCGGCAAAACCTCCGACCGTCCCAATCGCGGTAATCCCTCCCGCTCCGCCACGGAAACCGGCGGACGTTCCCCCAGCACCCGCCGTAGAGCCAAGCGCCGCGGAAGCAATCACGCCGGGACCGAGCTTCCCTGAACCAGCTGAATATGAACCAACCGCAGCCGAACGCAAACCGAGACAGCCGATGTCAGATCGTTCCAAGCAACTCCTCACTAATGGCAGCATCATCGCAACCGGCCTGGTGTTGCTGGGCCTGATGGCCTGGGGTCTGCTGACATTCTTGAACACAGGCTCCCAGGACGGACAAGCTTCCGACGGCGGAACCCCCACGTCCACTGCAGACGCCAGTCCCCTTCCACTGCCCCGGGAAGGGGTGAGCCCGTTGGACTTCCGCCTCGGTGACTGCTTCAAAGACTTTGACCCCAACGCCACAAGCTCCACACTGGTGGCATGCGATACGGAGCACTCAGCGCAACTCGTCGCTGTCCATCACTATCCTGAAGGCGATGCCTACCCCGGACAGGATGCGCTCAGGAACAAGGGCCGCGAAGTCTGCCAGGGCGCCAAACTCAATGGCGCCGAGGCGAACTACGTGCTCTTGCAGCGCACTGCGTTCCCGAGCACTACGAGCTGGGAAACAGGCGACCGCCGTGTGGACTGCTACGTCACAGCCGATGCTGGCAACGTCATCAAGGAAAACCTGCTCCCCTGATCGGCGTCGCCCAGCTGGCCCCTCCGGCCGTGCCTAGCCCTTCCGGCGGACCGAGAGACCGCTCCCTGCGAGTTCCCTGCCGTCATTCGCGCCTGCTGACATCAGGCCCTCAACCGTGAGTTCGTCGACGTCGGCGGCGGTATCCACCAGGACGGTGTCGCCGTCGGCGATCTCCCCGGCGAGTATCGCCTTGGCCAACCGGTCGCCGATCTCGCGCTGCACCAGGCGGCGCAATGGACGGGCGCCGTAGGCAGGGTCAAACCCGGACATCGCCAGCCATGCGCGGGCACCGTCGGTCACTTCCAGGGTCAGCCGCCGCCCGTGCAACCGCGCGGCAAGCTCGTTCACCTGAAGCTCCACGATTTTCGCGAGCTCCTCCACGGTCAGCGCGTCGAAAAGCACCACTTCGTCAAGCCGGTTGAGGAACTCGGGCTTGAAGGAGGCGTTCACCGCAGCCATCACTGCATTCCGCTTCGCGTTGGCATCCAGGGTCTGATCCACGAGGAACTGGCTGCCCAGGTTTGAGGTCAGCACCAGGATCACGTTCCGGAAGTCCACCGTGCGCCCCTGGCCGTCAGTGAGCCGGCCGTCATCGAGCACCTGCAGGAGGATGTCGAAGACCTCAGGGTGGGCCTTCTCCACCTCGTCCAGGAGGATCACGGAATACGGACGACGGCGGACGGCTTCAGTCAGCTGACCGCCCTCCTCGTAACCCACGTAGCCCGGAGGGGCACCAACCAGCCGCGCCACTGAATGCTTCTCCGAGTACTCGGACATGTCGATCCGGACCATGGCGCGTTCGTCGTCGAACAGGAAGTCCGCCAGCGCCTTTGCCAGTTCCGTCTTACCCACGCCAGTGGGTCCCAAGAACAGGAAGGATCCTGTGGGCCGGTTGGGGTCGCTGATGCCGGCGCGGGCGCGCCGGACCGCGTCAGACACCGCAGCAACTGCCTTCGTTTGGCCGATAAGCCGTGCTCCCAGCACCTGCTCCATGTTCAGCAGCTTCTGGCTTTCGCCCTGCAGCATCCGACCCGCAGGGATCCCGGTCCAGGCGGAGATGACTTCAGCGATATCATCTGCCGTGACCTCCTCGGCCACCATCTGGTTGGACTTGTCCGTTACGGCAGCCTCGGCCTCCGCCGCGGCGTTCAGCTCCCGCTCGAGGGCAGGAATCTCGCCGTAAAGCACGCGCGACGCCGTCTCCAGGTCACCTTCACGCTGGGCTTTGTCTGCGGCGGAGCGCAGCTCGTCCAGTTTTGCTTTCAGGTCGCCTACCCGGTTGAGGCCGGCCTTTTCTGCTTCCCAGCGCGCGTTCAGCGCATCGAGCTGTTCCTTCTTGTCAGCCATG
This sequence comes from Arthrobacter sp., assembly GCF_031179985.1. Classification (GTDB taxonomy): domain Bacteria; phylum Actinomycetota; class Actinomycetes; order Actinomycetales; family Micrococcaceae; genus Arthrobacter. Next base: position 42,003 of record NZ_JAPSHJ010000018.1, read on the forward strand.
TCCGCACGGAGCGCAGCAAGGCGTTCCACGGAAGCTGCGTCCGTTTCGCCACTGAGGGCCAACTCCTCCATGGTAAGCCGGTCCACCTGGCGGCGCAGCTGGTCGATTTCCTCCGGGGCGGAGTCGATTTCCATCCGCAAGCGTGAAGCGGCCTCGTCCACGAGGTCGATCGCCTTGTCCGGCAGTTGCCGCCCGGAAATGTAGCGGTGGGACAACGTGGCAGCAGCCACAAGAGCGGAGTCGGCAATGGCCACCTTGTGGTGCGCCTCGTAGCGCTCCTTAAGGCCACGCAGGATGCCGATGGTGTCATCCACGCTCGGCTCCCCAACGTAGACCTGCTGGAAGCGACGTTCGAGCGCCGGGTCCTTCTCGATGTTCTCGCGGTACTCATCAAGGGTGGTGGCACCGATCAGCCGGAGTTCCCCACGGGCAAGCATGGGCTTGAGCATGTTGCCGGCATCCATGGAGCTGTCACCTGTTGCACCTGCGCCCACCACAGTGTGGATCTCGTCGATGAAGGTGACGATCTGCCCCTCGGAGTTCTTGATCTCCTCGAGCACAGCCTTGAGACGCTCCTCAAACTCCCCGCGGTACTTGGCCCCGGCCACCATGGAGGCCAGGTCCAGGGCGATCAGGCTCTTGCCGCGGAGGCTTTCCGGGACGTCCCCGGCTACGATCCGCTGGGCAAGACCTTCGACGACGGCCGTCTTGCCAACCCCGGGCTCACCGATGATGACGGGGTTGTTCTTGGTGCGACGGCTCAGGACCTGGATGATTCGGCGGATCTCGGAATCGCGCCCGATGACGGGATCCAGCTTGCCTGCCCTCGCCATGGCTGTCAGGTCCGTGCCGTACTTTTCCAGTGACTGGAAGGTGTTTTCCGGGTTCTCAGTGGTGACCTTCCGGTCCCCCCGCAAGCCAGGCAAGGCGGCGAGCAGTGCTTCATGGGACGCCCCGGCGTCGCGCAGCAACCTTGCTGCAGCGTCGTTGCCGGCAGAGATGCCAAGCAACAGAACCTCGGTGGAGACATGGGTATCCCCAAGCTTGTCCGCCTCGTTCTTGGCGTTCTGGATTGCCTGCAGAGCGGGCCGGGACAACTGGGCCTGCTGGGTGGAAGATCCCGATGTAGCCGGGAGGGCCTTGATCGCAGAGCTGGCCTGAACGCTGACAGCATCCACGTCGGCACCGGTGGCGCGCAGGAGTGCGACGGCGACACCATCGCGCTGGTCCATGAGCGCCTTGAGCAGGTGTGCGGGTTCGACCTGAGGATTTCCTGCCGTGGAGGCATTCATGGCTGCTGCAGAAAGAGCCTCCTGGCTCTTGATGGTGAATTTGGCGTCCAAAGAGGGCTCCTTTCGGGGAAGATGTCTAAGTTGAGTGTACTACGCTCAACTTTTAGTTTGTGTTGCACGAGGAGCACTTTTTGCCGTAGGCGAACAGAAGATTTCAGCGTTTCCGCCGCGTCCACTCAAGGAGTTTTTCCAGAGGCCAGGTGGTGACGATCCTGTCGGCCGGCACTTCATTCAGCACAGCACGCTCCGCACCATACTGGAGAAAATCGAGCTGACCGGGAGCATGAGCATCGCTGTCAATACTGAAGAGGCATCCGGCGTCGAGGGCAATTTGGATCAGGTTGTCCGGCGGGTCCTGACGCTCTGGACGGGAGTTGATTTCGACCGCGACGTCGTTCTCCACGCATACTGCAAACACCCTTTCGGCGTCGAACTCTGATTCGGGGCGTGTGCCCCTGGAGCCGGCGACGAGCCGGCCGGTGCAATGGCCAAGAACATTGGTGTGGGGATCCCTGATGCCTCCCAGCATTCTCCGGGTCATGGTGCCTTTCTCCGAGCGGAGCTTCGAGTGCACACTTGCCACCACGACGTCGAGGGTGTCCAGCAAGACGGCCTCCTGGTCCAGGGTGCCATCCTCCAGGATGTCCACTTCGATGCCGGTCAGGAGCCGGAACCCGTCGGACTGTTCACCCCCGCTTTGTTCATTAATAACGGCTACAACGTCCAGCTGTTTTGCGAGGCGTTCAGCTGTGAGCCCGTTGGCAACCTTGAGATTCGGCGAATGGTCCGTGAGGGCCAGATATTCGTGACCCAGTATCCGCGCCGTATCCGCCATGACCTCAATGGGGGAGCCGCCGTCGGACCAGTCACTATGACTGTGAAGGTCGCCACGAAGGGCTTTCCGCAACCCTTGGCCGCCCTGGACAAGGGGCTTGGCCGTGCCTCGAAGCTTCTCCAGGTAATCGGGCACCTGGCCTTCCAGCGCCTGCCTGATGACCTCGAAGGTCCTGTCCCCGATTCCTCCCATTTTCCGGAGCCGGCCAGTCCGGACCCCCTCAGCCAACTGGTCCTCCCCCATTCCCTGGATGGTCTCCGCTGCATTCCGGAATGCCTTCACTTTGAACGTGGGGGCGAGGTCACGCTCGAGCCAGAAAGCAATCTCATTGAGTGCGTCAGCGGCGTCCATTTCTCCATCTTGCACGAAGTTCGGCTCTTCGCGCAGGGTCCCGCAGCTCTGATTGCCAACGAGATGGCGTTTTATCATCTGCTCAAAACCTTTTCTTGACCGGCGATAGTTACCGATATATCGTTAAGTATCGCCAAAGCATCGGCGATACTCTGACAAGAGAAGACCAGATGGAAGGACCATGCCGTCATGAAAGGCATTCACGACAACAAATTTGCAACCCCTGAACAGGGCGGACCAGTAGGCCAAGTACCAGGACGCTTCGGACGGGGCAGGAGCCGACGCGGACCCCATGGACATGGTGGTTTCGGTCCGGGCGGCCGTGGTTTCGGCCCGGGCTTTGGGCCTGGCTTCGGCCCCGGTTTTGGCCCGGGCGGATCACGGCGGGCCAACAGGGGGGACGTTCGTTCGGCGATTCTCTCACTCCTCGCCGAAGCACCATCCAACGGCTACGGGCTGATTAAGACGATCGCTGAGAAGACCTCGGGAACCTGGCGCCCCAGCCCCGGTTCGGTGTATCCCACACTGCAGCAACTCGTTGATGAGGAACTCATCACGCCTGTTGGTGAGGGCAAGCGCACGGAGTTCACGCTCACTGACGAGGGCCGGGCGTATGTGGAAGAGAACGCCGAGGAACTCGAAAACGCCTGGAACTCCGACCCCAAGGGAACCGGCCCTGCGTTCCACCAAAGCGTGGGAAAGCTGATGGGGGTTATCCACCAGTTCCGCTTCTCGGCCACCGAGGAACAGCGCAATGCGGCCATCGAGAAAATCGACGAAACCCGCCGGGCGCTCTATCACATCCTTGCGGACTGAGGCGGCAAAGATCAGGGCAGCCATATGATCAGGGCGCCACAACCGGACGAACTGCCCAGGCTTCAGGAAGTCCCTCCTGACCTATTGTGGAAGGCATGAATCACAGCCTGCCTGACGATACTCCCACTAAGCACGTCTTCATCGACAAGCAGCATCCCCTGCTCTGGCGGGCACTGAACGGACTTGGCCTGAAGGTACGGGAGGCCGCTGAGGAGGCTGGGATCAGCCGCATGCTGGTCGAACTGCTGTACGTCCGCATCTCCCAGCTGAACGGCTGCGCCTTTTGCCTCGACATGCATGTGAGCAGTGCGTTGAAGCAAGGCGAGACCACGCAGCGACTCGCGGTGCTTTCGGCCTGGCGGGACACCGACCTCTTCACGGAACAGGAAAGCGCTGCGCTCGCCCTGGCCGAATCAGTCACGGAACTCCCTGATGCAGTCAGCCGCGAGCGCGAGGAAGAGTCCGCCCGTCAACACCTGAGCGATGAAGAGTTCGCGGTCGTGACATGGCTGGCCATCACCATGAACGCCTTCAACCGGGTGTCCATTATCAGCCATCACCCGATCCAGGACGACGCCTGACATCAGCGCTCAACAATAGATACGGCCTCACGCTGGATAGACCGCTACGGCTGCCGCCTTGGTCACGAAGTACACCGTCATCCCCGGCGCCAGCCCGAGGTCCGCGGCTGCTGCCGGTGTGATGTCGGCGGCCAGCTCGTCGCGGGCCCCGGCACGCACCCGGATCTGGTCGCCATGGGGCTCAAGATCAGTCACGGTCACAGCCATGGAGTTCCGCGGACTGCCGTGGGCTTCGCTAAGGAAAACCGAAACGGCCGACGGCGGGAAGGCAGCCACGCCGTCCTGCCCGGGCTCCAGGCCGTCGTCGTGCTGGCCCGAAAAGTGCAGACCGTCCACGGTGGTGATGCCGTCCTCGGTGACGGTTCCGGACAGGAGGTTCAGCCCGGCGAGCCCGGCCGCAAACCTGCTCCGCGGCCTTTGGAGCACCTGGCGCGTGGGGCCTTCTTCGGTGATCTTCCCGTTCTCCAGGACAATGACGCGGTCAGCCAGCATCAGTGCGTCGAGGACATCGTGAGTGATGATGATGGCGCTCCGGCCCGCAAGTACGTGTTTGAGCAGGCGTCGGAGCAAAGGAGCGGCGTGAATGTCCAGTGCGGCCAGCGGCTCGTCCAGTAGCAGCAGTTCCGGATTGGCCGCCAGAGCCCTCGCCACAGCCACACGTTGCGCCTGCCCGCCGGACAGCTCACCCGGCCGCCTCTGAGCCAGGCCTCCGGCTTCGACGGCGTCCAGCCACTCCTGCGCCCTGTTCCGGGCGGACGCACGGGTGGCTCCGCTGCTGCGCGGGCCGAAAGCGACATTGTCCAGGGCGTTCAGGTGGGGGAAGAGCAGCGGGTCCTGGGCCAGGAGTACGGTCCCGCGGCGGTGCGGCGCCACCCAGGTGCGGCCGCCGTCGCGGGCCTCAAAAAGGACCTTGCCACCCAGCACCGATTTTCCCGAATCGGGATGAAGCAAGCCCGCGATGAGATCCAACAACGTGGACTTGCCCGCTCCGTTGGGTCCCATGACGGCTACCGTCTCCCCCGATCCCACGGTGAGGGAGACATTGAAATTCCGCTCGCGGACTGCGGCGCTGAAGGTGAACGTCATCGGCGGCTCCCGCTGCTGACAACCGAAGTCGGGGTCTCCTTTGACGTGTTGCCGGTACCGCCAAGGAAACCATGACGGCGGTACGACACTCCCACTACGGTGACGGCAACCGCAACAAGGACCAGCGAAAGGGCGACGGCGGAATCGGCATCCGCTTCCCGCTGCAGGTAGATTTCAAGCGGCAAAGTCCTGGTCACCCCCTCCAGGCTCCCGGCGAAGGTCAGGGTGGCGCCAAACTCACCGAGGCTGCGGGCGAAAGAAAGGACCGCGCCCGAGACCAGGCCCGGCAGGACCAGGGGTAGCGTCACGCGGCGAAGCACCGTGGTGGGGCCGGCCCCGAGGGTGGCGGCCACCGCTTCGAACCGGCCGCCGGCTGAACGGAGGGCCCCCTCAAGGCTGACCACCAGGAACGGCAAGGCCACAAAGGTCTGCGCGAGCACCACCGCCATCGTCGAGAAGGCAATCTGGAGGCCCAGCACCTCAAGCGTTCCCCCGAGCAGGCCCTGCCGACCGAACGTATAGAGCAGGGCGATGCCGCCAACCACCGGAGGAAGGACCAGCGGCAACAGGACAAACGCGCGCAGGATCTGCTGGCCCCGAAAGCGTCCCCTCGCCAGAACCAGGGCAAGCGGAACGCCCAGGAAGAGACACAGCATTGTGCTCGCCGCGGAAGTCCGGAGGCTGAGGCCAAGCGCAGCGAGAGAGGATTCGGAGGTGATCAGGGGGATGAACTGAGGCCAGTTGACTCTCGCAAGCATCGCCACGAGCGGCAGTATCACCAGCAGCGCCCCCGCTATGGCTACTGCATAGATCCACGACGGTATGCCGCTGTATTCGACGGAATGGCTGGCCCGGTTTCTGGACTGCATAGCGCTAGTCCCCCTGGGCCGGACCGAAGCCTGCGGCGGACAATATCCGCTGGCCTTCGCTGCCGTTGACCATGGCAATGAAATCGTCCGCCAATTCCGTCTCTCCCGCCGTCTTCAAGGCAGCGATCGGGTAGGTATTAGGGGCTGCTGATGCTTCAGGGAACGGAATGCCTTGAACTCTGCCCTCCGCAGACCGGACATCAGTCACGTAGACAAGGCCGGCGTCGGCTTCCCCCGAGGCCACTTTTCCGAGCACATCCGTGACCGACGATTCTTCGCTCACAGGCTTCAGCTCCACGCCGGCGGACTGGGCAACAGCTGACGCTGCAGCCCCACAGGGAACCTGGGGGGCGCAAACCACCACCTTCACCCCCGGCCTGTCGAGGTCCGTAAAGGAACGGATCGACGCCGGATCGGAAAGCGGGACGGCAATGGCCAGGGTGTTGCTGGCGAAGTCCTTGGCGCTGCGTTTGACCAGGCCTGCGTCTGCTACTTTGGCCATGTTCCGGGTGTCAGCAGAGGCGAAGACGTCGGCCGGTGCACCCTGGATGATCTGCGTTGCCAGGTCAGAGGAGCCAGCGAAGCTGAGGACCACCTTGACCCCGGGATGCTGGCTTTCGAAACTGCGGGCCAGCTCGGTGAAACTCCCCTTCAGGGACGCGGCGGCAAAGACCGTGACCGTCTCAGGTCCGGACGCGCTGGTGTTTCCGCAACCGGACAGCCCGGTGCCGAGAGCCAGTATCAACCCACCCGCTGCCAGGGGCGCGGCAAGCCGTCCTCGCCGTGTTCTGCCGCCTCTCATGCCTGGCCTGGTCCACCCGCTCATGGGCCCGCTCATCCTACGGACTTGCCCTGGGGCGTCTCGATAATGACGGTGGTGGCTTTGACCACCGCCGTGGCTACCGAACCGGGTTCCAGCCCAAGGTCGCGGACGGCTTCGCTGCTCATCAGGGAGACCACACGGAAGGGCCCGCACTGAAGCTCCACCTGGGCCATGACCTTGTCCATTGTGATGCCGGTGACCAGCCCTACAAACCGGTTCCGGGCGGAGCTGCCAACTTTGGTGGGGTCATCGGGGAGCTGGGACTGGTCCTTGGCGAGTTTGGCCAGCTCCAGGCCATCCACGGCCAGTCGTCCGGACTGGTCCTTGACCGGGGTCAGCGTTCCGTTTTCGGTCCAGCGCCGGACGGTATCGTCGCTGACGCCCAGGAATCTGGCAGCTTCAGCAATGCGGATCATAGGCATGGCTCCAGCCTAGTCCTCAAATGCGGAGCCAGGGAGCCGTTTCCTCCGCAAATGTCCTTTCCTTCCACCGGATCCAGCTGGGTCCGTTCCTTCCAGGCACTAGACTTCCCCCATGGCCATCTACTTGGATCCGCCGCTGTGGCCGGCCCACGGAACGCTTTTCTCGCACCTCATCTCGGACACCTCCCTTGAGGAGCTCCACGCCTTCACCGCCAAGGCCGGCATTCCGCCGCGGGCCTTCGACGGCGACCACTATGACGTTTCCGAGACCCGGTACGACGCCCTGATAGAAGCCGGCGCCATTCCGGTGGAAGCCCGCATCCTTGTCCGCAAGCTGATTGCGAGCGGCCTCCGCATCCCGGCACGATTGCGGAACAAGTCCCTCAAAGTCCCGCTCCTGAACCGGTGGAACACCGTCCTTCCCGGCCATGATGCGCTGTTCCTGGACCTGCTGGACCGCTGGGGTGAAGAGCACCGGAAGTACCACGGACGCACCCATCTCCTGTCGACCCTCGAGGCCCTTGATGTGCTCACCGAACCGGAGGAACCACCCCGGACTGTGGTCCTGGCTGCCTGGTTCCATGACGCCGTCTACCACGGGATAGCGGGCCAGGACGAGGAGGATTCGGCCGTCCTGGCAGAGGATCGCCTTCACGACGCCGGGCTTCCCGCCGCCGAGGCAGCGGAAGTCGCGCGGCTGGTGCGCATGACCGCTGACCACCGCCCGGAGCAGGGAGACCGCCACGGCACCCTCCTGTCGGATGCGGATCTTTCCGTTCTGGGCGGAGAGCCGGAGGAATATGCCCGCTACGTCAGCGCCGTCCGGCAAGAATATGGGCACATCGGTGACGCTGATTTCGCTGCTGGGAGAGCCGCCGTCGTGCGTCACCTGCTGGAGCTTGATCCGCTTTTCCACACACGGCGGGCTCGGGATCTGTGGCTGGAAGCAGCGCGTCGGAACCTTGCCGGAGAGTTGTCGGGCCCGAAAGGATCGGGGCAGTGATGTTGGCACCGTTTGTTCACGAAGCGCTTCTTGCGGTGGGCGGTGATTCCGACGGCGCCGCCCCCGGCGCCGCTGTCACGCTGGAGTTGTGCGGCAGCCTTGAGCATCAACCGCCATGCCCACTGGCGCCGCATAACACCAGGGCGGAGCGGTAGGACGAAACCGCGACCATGCGGTGGTCTTCGCGACGCAACCGCGTCCTGCTGCGATCGTCCCGGCCGCCCTACTGGGCCCCTTTGGCGGCGGCCCGGTAACGTTCAAGGACCTCCGGCGTCGGCTCTGCATTGACCGTGATGGCCCCTTCGGCTTCCCAAACAGGGAGTGCTCCAAGCAGGATGCCCGCGGCCTGACGGGCAGCGCCGTCGGCCACGTACTCCCCCGGTTCGGGGACTGTTACCGGCAGACCGAAGACTCCTGCCAGGATCTGCTGCAATGCGAGCGACCGTGCGCCGCCGCCGACGAGGATGACCCGCTCCCCCGCGATTCCGAGGTCAGTGAGAGCCTGCAGTCCGTCAGCCAAGGAGCAGGCAACGCCCTCGATGGCCGCCCGGGCCACATTTGCGGGTGTGAAGCTGGCGAGGGTCAGGCCATGGAGGGAGCCGGTGGCGTCGGGCAGATTGGGCGTCCGCTCCCCCTCGAAGTAGGGAACCAATGTCAGACCCCCGGCCCCGGCGGGGGCAGTCAGGGCAAGCCGGGAGAGCTCCGCCAGGTCCACGGACAGCACGGCAGCCGTTGCATCAAGAACCCGCGAAGCGTTGAGAGTACAGACCAGGGGAAGGAAAGCGCCCGTTGCGTCGGCGAAGCCGGCAACCAGCCCTGTGGAGTCAGCGGAGGGCTGGCCGGCGATGGCAAAAACGGTCCCCGATGTGCCTACGGACACCACAACATCGCCCAATTTGGCGTTCACTCCGAGTGCCGCTCCTGCGTTGTCGCCGGCTCCCGCACCAATCAGAATGCCCGACGGCGTTTTCAGCCCCGCTTCAAGCGGGCCGAGGACTTCGGGAAGCACCGGGACGTGCCCCAAAGTCCGTTCCAAAACCTCGGGCAGGTACGTCCCGGTAGCCGGGGACCAGTAACCGGTGCCGGACGCATCCGACCGGTCTGTCCGCAGGGCAGCCAGTCCCTCCGTACCGCTTCCCGGTCCGAACCCGGCCAGGCGCCAGCTCAGCCAGTCGTGGGGCAGGCAGACGGCAGCAGTGCGGGCGGCGTTCTCCGGCTCATTTTGCGAGAGCCATAAGAGCTTCGTGGCCGTGAGCGACGCCACCGGGACCGTCCCGGTGGCGTCGGCCCAGTATCCAGCGCCGCCAGGCGCCTCACTGATCAGGAGCTCGGCGGCAGCTGCCGAGCGTGTGTCGTTCCACAGCAGCGCGGGCCGGACAACGCTGCCGTCGGCATCAAGGCACACCATTCCGTGCTGCTGCCCTGCGACCGAAACAGCTGAAACATCGTCCAGTCCGCCGACTGCCTCGATCGCCTCCTGCAGCGCACTCCACCAGGCTTCCGGATCCACTTCGGTTCCTTCCGGATGCCGGGCCTGCCCTTGGCGCACCAGAACTCCGGTTGCGGCATCGCGGATGACGATCTTGCAGGACTGGGTGGAGCTATCAATTCCGGCTACCAAGGGCATTGCTGGGCTCTTTCAGAGGAGGGCTAGTGAGGCGGATGGTTCAGCGGGCGCAGCTATTTCGCGCAGCTGTGTCAGCGGGCGCCGAGGAGGTGCTCGATGGCCAGCTGGTTGAGCCGGACGAAGGCGAAGGAGCGCTCAGCGGCCTTGTCTGCGTCGAACTCCGCGAAGGCTGAAGGATCAGCCAGCAGATCAGCTGCGGACTCGCCCGCTGCCAACGTGGGCTCCCCGAGCTCAAACACGCCGGAGGTCTTGAGGGCTTCCTGGACCTCGGCGTCGGCGCGGAAGGCGAGAGCCCGTTCCTTGAGCAGGAGGTACATGGCCATGTTTGCCTTGGCCGATTCCCAGACGCCGTCGTAGCCGTCGGTGCGCGAAGGCTTGTAGTCGAAGTGGCGGGGGCCGTCGTACTTCGGCCCGCCGTTGGGGAAGCCGTTCTCCAGCAGGTCCACCGTGAAGAACGCGCTGGTGAGGTCGCCATGGCCGAAGACGAGGTCCTGGTCGTACTTGATGCCACGCTGGCCGTTGAGGTCGATGTGGAACAGCTTCCCGGCCCACAGTGCCTGAGCGATGCCGTGGGTGAAGTTCAGGCCCGCCATCTGCTCGTGCCCGGTCTCCGGATTGAGCCCAACAATGTCGCCATGCTCAAGCTGCGCGATGAAAGCGAGCCCGTGCCCGACCGTGGGGAGGAAGATGTCGCCGCGGGGCTCGTTGGGCTTGGGTTCGAGGGCGATCCGCAGCCCGTAGCCCTTCTCCTTGATATAGCCGGCGGCCGTATCCACGCCTTCCTTCATGCGGTCAAGGGCTGCTGAGAGGTCCTTCGAGCCGTCGTACTCGCTGCCTTCACGGCCGCCCCACATCACGAATGTCTCGGCTCCCATTTCAGCAGCAAGGTCGATGTTCGCGAGCACCTTGCTGAGCGCGAACCTGCGCACGGAGCGGTCATTGGAAGTGAACCCGCCGTCCTTGAACACGGGGTGGCTGAACAGGTTGGTGGTCATCATGGGGACCTTCAGGCCTGTCTCGGCCAGGGCTGCCCGGAAGTTCTTCAGGATCAGCTCGCGCTCTGAGGCGCTGGCACCAAACGGGATGAGGTCATTGTCATGGAATGTGATGCCGTAGGCGCCTGCCTCACTGAGACGGTGGACTGCCTCCACAGGGTCCAAGGCGGCACGGGTGGGCTGGCCGAAGGGGTCTGCACCGATCCAGCCGACTGTCCAAAGGCCGAAGGTAAAGCGGTCTTCAGGTGTGGGATGTGTTGACAATTCAGGCACCTCGTTGGGCTTGTAGGGAGAAAAAACCACAATTAGTTTTCGTTCTGAACTATAAGTGGCATGATCAACTAAGGTCAATGGCCTACTGAGAATTACAAGGAGTGAAATGTCCACGGCACGCTTGGAAGACAGACCCGCCCCCGGCCGCGTCGGCGACGTGCGTAAACAGAACCTTGCACTGGTGCTGCGGAACGTCCAACCAGGCGTCCAGACAACCAGGGCCCAGCTGGCGGTCGAAACTGGTCTGACCAAGGCTTCTGTTTCCAGCCTCGTGGCCGACCTCCTGGGTGCAGGGCTGCTGACGGAGGTGGGAATCACCCGCGACGGCGAGAGGGGAAGGCCCGGCGTGGGGCTGGCACTCAATCCTCTACGGGGCGCCCTTGGGGCTGAGGTGAACGTCGATTACCTGGGAGTGGGCGTTGTTGACCTGAACGGCAACCTCCGTTTTCAGGAAACTGTTGAGCGACACAACAGCGGAAGCAGCCCTGAGGACGTCCTGCGGGCACTGCGGCTGCTCACCAGACGCGCGGCTGATGCCGCCTCGGATGCAGGCATACTCCTCCTTGGCGGAGGGCTTGCCGTTCCGGGGCTTGTTGATGCGGACAGGAATTACGTGGCGACCGCCCCGAACCTGGGGTGGACCGGCGTCGAACTTTCCGGCGAGCTTGAAGCCTTGCTTCCCCACAGCCCGTTTGGGGTCACACTTTCCAACGAGGCCAACAGTGCAGCCCTGGCGGAGCTTTGGTACGGGCAGGGAGCCTCGTTCCAAGCATATCTGTACATTTCCGGTGAAGTCGGCGTCGGTGGTGGCCTCATCATCGATTCGCGGCTTTTCACCGGACCTGCCGGCCATGCAGGCGAAATCGGGCACACCGTGGTTCAGCCAAAAGGACCAAAGTGCACCTGTGGGGGCCACGGCTGCCTGGAAACATTCGCAGGCCAGGAAGCCATATTCTCGGCTTCGGACATAGGCGATGGGCCCACAGGGCAGCGGATGGCACAGTTGCTGGCAGCTCTGGCTGAAGGCGACTCGCGCGCTTTGGCCGCGGTCGAGGAGGCCGGCTATTATCTGGGCGTGGCGACGGCGACCACCGCCAGGCTCATGAACGTGGCCGCCGTGGTGCTGGGCGGCCATTTCTCCCTGCTCGAGGAATGGATCAGGCCCGCCCTGCAGCAGAGTGTGGACGGGTTTGCGCCGGGAGTTGTAGCGCCGGACGCCGTCGCGTTTTCCGATCTGCGGCAGACTGCCGCACTGATGGGAGCAGCCGGGAGCAGCCTGCGCAGGGCTCTGGCAAACCCTCAGGAGCTTGTCCCTTAGGAACGCCTCCCGTAAGAGTCAGTCGGGGCGGACCCTGGGCAGAAAACCCTTGGCAGCCCAGTATCCGGAGCCTCCCCTATGGGCCAGATTTATCGTGTGAAGCAGGACCTTCAAAATCGGCAGGTCTCGCGGACGCGCAACAGCCGAGCGGTAGCTCAGGAATGTGGCCGAAGGACTCCTGCGGTTTCCAGGGCCCTGGCTAAGTGGCGCTCCTGTCCGGATGAGAGCGGAAGCAGTGGCAGGCGCGGCGGCCCGGTACGGACTCCGCACAATCTGGCCATGCTGTGCAGCACACCGCCTTTAGGCAACGCGGATATCGCTTTGATCAGTTCCGTGAGCACGTGGGAAGCGGATGCGGCGCGTTGAGTGTCACCGGCAACAACGGCGGCCCGCAGGTTCACGTAAAGCTCCGGAATCAATGCTGCGGGCCCGCTGTGCCAGGCCGTTGCCTCAGTTCCCGCAGCGATCATCAGGTCACCGCTGAGACCATGCGAGAAGCGGGCGGATACCAGAACCTTCAGGGCCTCCTGCCGCTCACAGAAGATGGAGGCTGTTGCGGCGTTGTCTTTGAAAGCTACGACGTTGGGCATCTGCGATAGTTCCGCGACGACGGCAAGGGGGAATTCGTAACCCGTGGTTTGGGAGTTCTGATAAAGGCACAGGGGAAGACTTGTGGCAGCAGCGACTGTGTGGGACTGCTGCAGGACCTCGGCATCGGAAAGCGGCAGATAGGAAACGGTGGACAGCAGCAGTCCGCTGGCACCCGCCGACTCAGCGTCCTCGGCATGCTCAAGGATTTCCCGGGTACCTACTGCGCTGATCCCGGCGATGACAGGAACCCGTCCCTCAGCTGCCGTGACCGCCGCTTGGACGACCTGGAGGCGTTCGCGGCGGTTCAGGAAAGCGAAGTTGCCCGAACTGCCAAGCACCGTGACGCCGCTGACCCCGCGAGTGGAAAGGTCGGCCACTTGCCGCATCAGGGATTCAAGATCGAGTCCTGAATCCTCGTCTGTCGGCGTTATAACGTAGGCGAGGACGCCGCCGTAAATCATGCCCGACTCCCCTCAAACTCAGCCAGAACCCGGGCAGCATTGAGAGGCGTTTTATTTGTGCTCACGGTGCAGTCACTCGTTCTCTGTGGGTTTCATGTCCGGTGGTCCTCACCGACAGTACCCGAAAAGGGGCCTTTGCACCCCTCGGCGCCGGTAGCCAGTCCGCTACCGGTAGCTTTGAACGAACGGCCGGTCCGTCGGCACGATCTGCTTCCCCAGCGGCATGAGCGAGACCGGAATGAGCTTAAGGTTGGCGATGGCCAGCGGTATGCCGATGATGGTGACGGCCATGGCCACCGCCGTCACCACGTGGCCGATCGCGATCCAGATGCCTGCCACCACCAGCCAGATCACATTGCCGAGCAGCGCAAACACACCGTTGCCACCGGGCTTATCCACCACCATCCGCCCAAAAGGCCAGAGCGTGTAGGCGGCGATCCTGAAGGATGCGATGCCCCAGGGAATCGTAATGATCAGCACACAACAGATGACGCCGGCGAGGAAATAGCCGAAAGCCAGCCACAGGCCACCAAACAGTAACCAGATGATGTTCAGGAGTGTCTTCACGCGGCCTGCTTCACCATTGCGGCGTCCACGGTGATCCTGACTTTGTCGCTGACCAGCAGTCCACCCGTCTCAAGCACCGCGTTCCAGGTCAGCCCGAATTCCTTGCGGCTGATTTCGGCCTCGGCACTGAAACCCGCGCGGGTGGCGCCGAACGGGTCAACAGCTATGCCCGTGAACTCCACCTCCAGCTCTACAGGCTTGGTAACCCCTCGGATGGTGAGGTCGCCCGTGAGGGTGTAGTCCTCGCCGTCGCCCTCTATGCCTGTGGCATGAAAAGTCATCTCCGGATATTTCTCGACGTCGAAAAACTCGGGACCGCGCACGTGGGCATCACGGTTGGCATCGCCGGAATCGAAGCTGGCAGTTTTGACGGTGGCATTCAGGTTGGAGTGGGCCAGGGAATCGCCCACGTGGGCTTCCGCTGTGACATCCGTGAAGCGGCCGCGTACCTTGCTGATCCCTGCATGGCGGACCGTGAAGCCAACCTCGCTGTGGGAGGGATCCAGAGTCCAGATGCCTGGAGTCAGTCCTTGTGGAAGTGTCATTGCTGTCTCCTTCGTGCCGGGTGGGCCGGGAGCGGCGGCCCCAACCAACGATGCTCCGTCAACGGGGTGCTCCCACTGCATGCTAATCGCGACACAATCCCAGCCGCTACCCCGGCGTCATCGGAGGTGTGTTGAGGAGTAGGGCTCGCTGGGGAGATCGCCCGCAGTCCACGGGCGGTGGGCTGGCTCCGGAGGCAGCGTGCCGTGTCCGTCCCTCCGCACAAGGGAAACAAGAACGGCTGCGGGAACGAAAACCAACAGGACGACGACGACGACTATCAGCAACATTTCTAACTCGCTTTCTTGGTGGGTGAGTACGGGATCGGTGTGCCGGTTCCGTTTGAGGGTGGGAAGGGGTGGCTGTTTTCGGGCGCAACTGATGGTCCTGGCGCCTTTTGGGCACACTGATATGCGGCGATGCCGTGATTTACGGCCGGGGAGGATCCGCGGAGAATCGGCGCTGAAGAGGCCGGGCGGGAGAGTAGCGCTTTCCTGACTGGAGCAGTAGCGCTATTGTTGTCTTTCATGAACCACGATAGCAGTAGCAGCAGGCGGACAACAGAGTATCTGCGGCAGCTGTCAGGCGGCCTGCGGCCTGGAACCAAACTGCCATCGACCAGGAGCCTCGTTGCCGAGCTCTCCGTGAGCCCGGTAACGGTACAAAGCGCCGTTCAGAACCTGGTGAGTGAGGGCTTGATCGAAACCCGGCCGGGGTCAGGCAACTTCGTGGCCGTCCAGCGGCCAAAGGGGAAGTCGGATTTCAGCTGGCAGACCACGGCCCTGGGACCTGCCCACAGGACCTCTCAGTTCGGTTCCATCATGTCCTCGCTCCCCGATGGCGCTATTGCCCTGCACGCCGGGTATCCGACCTCGGAGCTTGTGCCGTTGCGCCTTCTTCGCGCGGCGCTCAGCAGGTCAAGCCGTTCGGACGCCATCGAGGTCCGGCCTCCGGCAGCAGGTCTTCCGGAGCTGCGGAGATGGTTCGCCAGCGAGTTGGCCGCGGGTTCCCGGAGGGGCGGCCCGGCGCCGGACAAGAACGACGTCGTCATCACCCCCGGTGGGCAAAGTGCACTCTCGTCCATCTTCCGCGCCCTTACGGCCCGTGGCGGTGCGATTGTCATGGAATCGCCTACCTATTGGGGAGCAATTGCCGCTGCCCGGCAGGCCGGGCTGCGTATCATTCCCATCGCTTCCAGCGGTTCCGCGGCTCCCGACCCCGAAAGCCTCAGGGCAGCCCTCAGCTCCAGCGGCGCAAGAGTCTTTTATGCCCAGCCCCATTTCCACAACCCGACCGGGTACCAGTGGACCGACGCTGAGGCCGAGGCAGTTATGGAAGTCATGCGGGACACTGGCGCGTTTCTCGTCGAGGACGACTGGGCCCATGACTTCGCCATCGATTCAACCCCCAAACCGCTCGCCGCCGACGACGCAGATGGCCATGTGGTTTATGTGCGGTCCCTGAGCAAGAGTGTGTCGCCCTCGATCCGGGTCGCAGCCATCATCGCAAAGGGTCCAGCCATGCAGCGGATCCAAACGGACAGAACGGTTGACCATCTCTACGTCAGCGGGTTCCTTCAGTCAGCAGCGCTTGACGTTGTGACCCAGCCTGGGTGGCACTCCCACAACAAGCAACGGATCAGGGAGTTGCGTCAGCGCCGCGACGACCTCGCGGCCCTTGTCGCCAAATACCTTGGGAAGGAAACGATCACCCGCATACCCAAAGGCGGGATGAACCTTTGGCTCCAGCTTCCCGACTCCATCGATACTCTCCAGCTGGCCCAACGCTGCGAGGCCGACGGCCTGTTGATCTCGCCGGGGCCGGAATGGTTTCCGGAAGAACCCTCCGGGCAGTTCATCCGCCTTAACTACTCCGGTCCGCAGCCTGAGAGATACGAGGAAGCGATCCAGATCCTGGCGTCAGCAGTGAGAAGCCTGTCCGACTCCGCGCCCTGACGGGGCAAGCGCGACAGCCAGCACCCAGCGGACGGGCTGCAGTCAGCTAGGGCCGGCAGCCCCTAACCTGACGTGTTGGGTGTCCAGCCGATGGCCGGGGCAATGTGCCTTGCGATGTTCCCCAGAAGCTTGGCGTTGAAGTCGACCCCCAGCTGGTTGGGGACTGTGAGCAGCAGTGTGTCAGCGGCCTGGACTGCGGAATCGGCCGCCAGTTGCTCAGCGAGCACATCAGGTTCCCCGACGTAGCTCTTGCCGAACCGGGCGATGAACCCGTCAATGATTCCCACCTGGTCGCGCGTTTCACGCAAGGCGCTGAGACCGAAATATCGCCTGTCCTCGTCGTCCACCAAGGGCAGCACGCTTCTGCTTACAGAGACCCTCGGCTCGTGCCCGTGCCCGGCATCCGCCCATGCCTTCCTGAACATGCTGATTTGCTCGGCCTGGAGTTCGTCGAACGGCACACCCGTGTCCTCAGTGAGCAGTGTGGAACTCATGAGGTTCATTCCCTGCTCGGCAGTCCACACCGCTGTTGCCCTCGTTCCCGCGCCCCACCAGATCCGTTCGCCGAGCCCCGGGGAATTCGGCTGGACGGGCAACAGGCCGGTCGCCCCTCCGGCGTAGCGCGGATCAGCTTCGGCAACCCCGGCACCGGTGACGGCATGCCGGAAGACTGCTGCATGGCGGCGGGCCATCTCTGCGGGATTTTCGCCCTCAGCCGGTACGTGGCCAAAAACAGCCGCGCCGTCCCGGGCGGGCTCGGGTGAACCACGGCTGATGCCGAGCTGCAGGCGTCCTTCGCTGATCAGGTCAGTAGCGGCTGCCTCCTCAGCCATGTACAGCGGGTTTTCGTACCTCATGTCGATAACGGCCGTGCCCATCTCGATCCGGCTGGTCCGGGCAGCGACGGCGGCAAGAAGCGGGAACGGCGAAGCCAACTGGCGGGCGAAGTGGTGGACCCGGAAAAAGGCGCCGTTCACTCCCAGTTCCTCCGCGGCCACCGCAAGTTCTATGCCCTGAAGCAGGGCATCGCGCGCGGTCCGGGTGCGGGAACCCTCAACATTGCCCCAGTGGCCGAAGGAGAGAAATCCAATGCGCTTCATGGGAACGGCAACAAAGCGGGCGGCAGTCTCATTCCCACGAGCGGAGGCGCAGTCTAGCCTTTTGCTGCCCTGACAAAAGCCGTGACTTTAGCCAGGTCCTTAACACCGCGGGAACTTTCGACGCCGGAGGAAACGTCCACTCCCGGCGCCCCTGCTTCCTTCGCAGCACTGGCCACATTCAGCGGGTCCAGTCCGCCGGCGAGCAGCCACACCCGGTCCCCGAGCCCCTTGGCCAGGACCGAGGCGTAGTCCCAGGCCTCGCCCGAGCCTGGTACGGCTGCGTCGATCAGCAGCAGTTCCTCACCCCGATTGGTGAAGGCGTCCGGAGCGGCACTCATGGTGACGGCCCGGATAACCTTCATTCCGGCGTCGTGCGCTGTTTTGACGTCCAGCGCAGTCCGCTCGCCGTGAAGCTGGATCCACTCCAGGCCTGCCTGCCGGGCCAGGCCGATCGCCTGGTCTACCGGTTCATGCCTGAAGACGCCCACAGCCTGTACGCCGGCGGGAACATGCGACAGCAGGTCCAGCGCCTGCGCGGGAGTCACTTCGCGAGGGCTGGCTGTGAGGACAAAGCCGACGGCGTCTGCACCGGCATCGGCGGCCGCCTGGACCGATTCCGGGGTACTGAGACCACACACTTTGACGAACATCAGGCTCCTTCAATCTTCTTGCTCATCTGACGTTAGCAAGCAATCGGTGGCAGCGGGTTGCCCATGGTGCACAATGAACCCTAAGCGGCACCCATCCTGTGGAGAGGAAGTCACCGTGACCGAAACAGACGATCCGCGCCGATCTGCGCAGCGGATGGCGGAAGCAGCTTTCCAGCTTGCGCACTCCACAAGGAGCCTGACCAGGCCCTCCGACAGTTACGTGGTTCTGGGCGAGCTCCTTGAGACGCAGCGGGCCATTGAGCAGACCCTGCGGCAGCTCGCGGAATGGCACCGTTCCACTTCTCCCGGTGCCCACTACGCCGAAGGGCACGAGGAAAGCGCCCTCGGGGTCATGACCTCCGTGGCGGAGCTTGACCTCGCCGCGCAGCAGGCAGAAGGGCTGCAGGAAACCCTGGCCCGCGCCTACGGCGGCAACAGCGTGGTCCACTGGTTCGATAGCGTCGACTGAGGGTGGGCGCCAACCCGGGAGTGACCCTGCGTCCCGCCTATCCCGTTAGGCTGGGCGGATGGAGATCATCCGCTATTCCGAGCTGAAACCCCAACCATGGCGCAACGGCGGCGGGGTGACCAGGGAACTCGCCAGCCACCCACAGGCTGCGTCTGCCCAGGATGACTTCTGGGACTGGCGGGTGAGCATCGCCGAGATCTCCAAGGCGGGACCATTCTCCGCCTTCGTGGGCACAGACCGCGTACTGACCGTGATCGACGGAGAGCTGCTGCTGCTCAACGTGGACGGTGCAGAGCAGCCCTTGGAGAAGCACCGGCCTTTCCGGTTTTCCGGCGACGCCCCTTCTTCGGCTACCCTCCCGACCGGCAACGTCCAAGCCCTCAACGTGGTTACCCGCAAGGGATCGTTCAAGGGCTACACCTCCATCATCGAGCTGTCCAAGAAACGCGCCCACCCCGTTTTCAATGGCCAAATCGGCGTCCTGCTGCAGGGCCAGGCGACCGTGAGTCCCGGTGGTACAGCTTCATCGGAGACAGGTTCTTCCGCTACAGGTCCCGACGTCGGGGCGGAGCCACTGGCCCGCTATGACGCCGTCGTCGGTTCTGATACCGAAACGCCGGAAATCCTCGGCCGGGGTTTCCTGGCCGTCGTGTCCATCGACCGCGTGGATCCGGCCCCATCCGCAGGCTGAAGAGCCCGCTCTGGCAAGTTCCGCCGGACAAACCCTAGACTCGGTTCATGAGAAAAGCATCCTTTAACGATCTGCTGAGCACTCAAGTGGGCAACGAATTCTCGGCCTCCCAGCAATACATTGCCGTGGCCACATGGTTTGCCAACCAGGACCTGCCCCAGCTTGCCAAGTACTTCTACCGGCAATCCGTTGAGGAGCGGAATCACGCCATGATGATGGTGCAGTACATGCTGGACCGTGACCTGCCCGTGAGCATTCCCGGAATTCCCGCGGTCCGCAATGACTTCACTTCCGTGACCGAGCCGTTGGCGCTCGCGCTGAAGCAGGAGAAGGAAGTCACCAAGAACATCGAAGACATGTTCCGTGCTGCCCGCTCGGAGGACGACGCCCTCGGCGAGCAGTTTATGCTCTGGTTCCTCAAGGAGCAGGTGGAGGAAGTGGCGTCCATGACCACGCTGTTGAACATTGCCCAGCGGGCGGACAACCTCTTCGACATCGAAAACTTCATCGCCCGGGAAACCATCGGCGACGGCGGGCACGACTCCTCGGCACCGGAAGCGGCGGGCGGCTCGCTCTAGGTCCGCCGGGGCATCCGGGCCCACTGGGCACCAAGGGGCCCGGTCCCTTCCGTACGGAAAGAACCGGGCCCCAACTCGCCCGGCTAGCGGGTGAGGGTGATGGAATCAATCTCGGCAAACCCGGTGCCGCCCCCATAGTTCGGGGCACCCTTGGCGAGCCGGATAGTGTTGAATCCGGCTTTGAGACTCAGCGGAGCCGTGACACTCTGGGAGAAGTTGCCCCAGCTGCCGGTGCTCGGGTAGGACACCTGCGTGAACGGGCTGCCGTTGGCGGCCAGACCCTGCGTCGCAGTTCCCGTTCCGCCATTGGCGTAGCGGATGGCCATGGAGTACGTACCCGCAGCGGGGACTTCAACCACGAAGTCCACGAAGCTGCTGTTCCGGGCGTTTGCTGCACCGTCGATACGGCCCACGTAGGAACCGTTCGAGGCGGAGGCCGCGCTGAGGATGCTGGCGTTCACTACGGTGGCATTCTCCGCCTCATAGACCTGCTGGTAGCTGGTGGTGGGTCCGGCCGCAGGAGTCACCACGATCTGGTACGCGCCCAGGTAGTCCTGGTTAGTCACGGGAACAGTGATACTGCCGTTGGTGATTGGAATTGTTGTGGTGGAGACCGTGGTGGGTGCATCGACGTTGGTCTGCCGACCCGAGCGCGGAGTGTAATTCAGGGTGACCTTGGCCGAGGTACCGAATCCGGAGAGACCCTTGACTTGCACTGCGTTATCGCCAAAAGTCCCGCCAAAGGCCACGTTAACAATCTTGCGGCTGGAATCGTA
Source organism: Arthrobacter sp. (assembly GCF_031179985.1). GTDB lineage: Bacteria > Actinomycetota > Actinomycetes > Actinomycetales > Micrococcaceae > Arthrobacter. Next base: position 62,675 of record NZ_JAPSHJ010000018.1, read on the forward strand.
GGACGCGAAGCCATCCAGATCACCGGAAGGCGTGACGGCGAGCATGTTGCCTGCCATTTCGCCGTACCACTTGTAGAGCCAGTAGGAACCGGTGGGGCGGTTGTTCCAGACCAGGCCGCCCACAGTCCCGGACTCGTACCAGTAGGCCCGCTCGGCGTCTTTGATGCCGGTGCGTTCGAACTGGGCAATGTAGTGAGCAGCCACGCTGGGCGAATCCACTTGGTTGGGCGAACCGTACTCATTGATGGAAATAGGACGTGGGGAAATACCCAAAGAGCGTTCAATCGCCCGGTAATCGGCTACGTGTTCATCCACCGCATTCCAGGTTCCGTCTTCGAGTTCGTGCCAGGAGATGACGTCGGGCAGCGTGTTGTCTGCCTTCGCCCGCGTGAGAAAGTCCCGCAGCCACTGACTCTCATAGCGGCTGTAGCTTGGCCCGACAATGGGCGTCACCGTGTCCTGGAGCTTGACCTGGCGGAACGTGCGGGTCCAGCCGTCGAGGAAGGGACCCGCCTTGGTAGTATCCCAGGTCCAGTCAGGTTCGTTCCACAGCTCCCAGCCGTTGATGTTGGTGGTGCCCGTGGCGTCCATCCTTGCTTTGACCATGGTGTTGACCTTGGATTCCCAGTCCGCCCAGCTGACCCAGCGGTACGGGAAGTCGGGGTATACGTCAGGCATCCGCGCGTAGGACTGCGCGCCGTCGGACGTGAACTGCGGGGCGGTCTTAAGGATGTCCCCGGTAGGTGAGGTGGCACCGTTGCCCAATTGCAGGACTCCAGGAGCCGGCTGAGTGTGCTGCTTCAGACGCAACGGCGTCAGGAGACCAGGAGCCGGATCCGTTGCGGTTGCCAGGGCGTACAAGCCGCCGGCACCCACGCGGGTAACCGGGCGGATGGGCGAGGCTGCGTCCACCACGAGGGTATTGCCGGCGGCTTCGGCCGACGGCGCAGGGACGGCCAGGGATGAAACAAGGACAGCTATAGCGGCTGCCCCGAGGACAAAGCGGTTTTTCTTCACGTATTGCTCCATTGCGTATGTGAGATTGGCGGCCGGGAGGTGCCCGGCCGGTTACTGCCCTGTTTTCAGTTCTCCTTTCCGTCTGGTGCTGCAGGCATCGTGGAACCTGGCTCTGCTGTCGGAATCCAGACGCGCATGGTGGCCGGACCACGGTTTCCCCATGAGTGGTAGGGCACCAGGTTCAGGTCCACGATTCCGGTTAAGGTGGTTTCGTCACGATCTGTATAGGGCCAGTCGGCGGCTGACGGATGACGCAGGCGTGCGCGCGCCACAGTGTGGCCGTCGCCGGTAGTGTGCAGGCCGTGCGCGGCGTCCAACGCGATGTCGTTAACCGTGTAGCCGGCCGGGAGGTCCACATCCTCTGCGCACAGGACCAGTGGGCCGCGTTCCACGGCGACGGTGCCGCGGACGGCGTCGATCTGCGGGTGAGGGTGGGTGATGCGCGGATCCATCGGCAGTTCCAGGATCACTACGTCGCCAGCCAGGAAATGACGCCGAAGGGCTCCGCCCGCTGGAACGTTCTGGCCATTGAGGCTCATCCGGGCGTCCGTGGCCCATGAGGGGATGCGGAGGTCTATTCCGAACTCGCGGTCCGGGGTCTCGAGGATCTCAACCCGGATACTGCCATCGTGGGGATATCCGGTGCGCACTGAGAGTGCCACGTCGCCGGCGCCATCCAGGGTGGTGCGGATGTCGATGTCGCCGAACTGGTGGATCTGGACCGCGTCCTGAGTGGCCGTGGCAAAGTAGAGCTCCACGCTGGCCAAGGTGCGGGCAACGTTGGTGGGGCAGCAGGAAACCTCGAACCAGGGCGCCCGGAGGGTGGACAGGGCGCGGACGTTGATGCTGTCGTCATCCGGAACCGTGCTGGCCGTCCGCTGATGGAGGGTGTTGGTGTAAAAGAAGCCCCTGCCATCCTCGCGCGGGGAAGCCAGGACGTTGTTAAGCAGCGTACGTTCCATCAGATCCGCATACTTCGAATCCCCAGTCCGCAGCAACAGGCGCCAGCTGAGCATCACAGAGGCGATACCCGCGCACGTCTCGGAATAGGCGCGGTCCGAGGGCAGCTCATAGTCGGCGCCGAATGCTTCGTCCTGGTGGTGGGACCCCATACCGCCCGTAATGTAGGTCCGCTTGGCCACCGTGTTGGCCCACTGCTGTTCAACGGCATGGATGAGACCAAGGTCATTGGCCTCAGTTCCGACGTCAAGCGCCCCGGAAGCGAGGTACAGGGCTCGAACTGCGTGGCCCCGCAGGACGGTGGCGTCACGGACGGGCATGTCGTCCTGGAAGTATTCCTGGCCCCATTCGATGGTGGCCAGCGTCCCGGTCCCACGGCGTTCCACGAACAGCCGCGCCAGTTCCACCGCCTGCGCGCTTCCGGTAGCGCGGCCGAACTCCACAAGGGCGGGCTCGATCTCCGGGTGTCCGCAGACTGCCGGCCGCCCATCAGGGCCGAACTCCCGGTACACATGGTCAACCAGCCGGCGGGCCACAGTGACCAGTTTGTCGTCGTGCCCGGTGCGCAGGCGCGCGACTGCCGCCTGGATCAGGTGCCCAAAGCAATACAGTTCGTGTCCCCATTCCAGATCGGAATACCGGTCGCGCTGGCCGGGGCGGCCGAAGCTGGTGTGGAGGTATCCGTCCTGGTCCTGGGCGGCAGCCACCCGGGCAACGAGGGCGGCGTACCTGTCCGCCAGGTCCTGCTGGTGCCCACGCCCCAGTTCCCAAGCCATGGCCTCAAGGAGCTTGTAGACCTCGGAATCCACGAACTCGATGCCCGAGTGGTTCGTGGCCACGGTGCCTTCTGCCGCCCGGTCGAAGTTGGCGATCCAGCCGATGCGTTCCATCCAGTTTTCGCAGTGTGCCAGGATGACCTGCGAATTGAGATCAACCAGTGCACCCCAGAAGCCGCCTGCCACCCTGACCTCATGGGCGCCGAGGGGACGGAGAGTGGCGGTGCCGGGCTGGACTGGACCGCCGATCAGGGACAGGTTGGTGATGGTCACGAGGAATCTCCAGGGGTAAATGGGTTGGTGTAGACAGGCAAAGGCCGGGGCAGGCCGCAGGTTCGGAAGGGCCGGTGCGCGATGCTGCGGTGGCACTGGGGGATGTTCGGGGGTGCGCTAGTCCTTGACGGCGCCGGCTGTGACTCCGGCCGCGACGTAGCGCTGGGCGATCACCAGGAGGATGGCGGCAGGAACGGATGCAATGACGGCGGTGGCCATGATGGCGTTCCATTGGGTGGTGTTGTTACCGATGTACTGGTAGATGCCCAGGGTGATGGGAATCAGGTCACCGCTGCGATTGAGCGTTGACGCAAAGATGAAGTCGGACCAGGCCCAGAGGAATGCGAACAGAGACACCGTCAGGATGGAGTTCCTGCTGATGGGCAGCACAATCTTGGTGAAGGTCTGCCACACGCCCGCACCGTCCAGTCGGGCAGCCTGGATCAGTTCGCGGGGGATCCCGGACATGAATGCCCGGAAGAGCAGAACCGCGAACGGCACAGCCACCGTGGAATTTGCCAGTATCAGGCCTGGCAGCGTATTGAGCAGGTCCAGCCGTAGGTATATAGCGTAGAACCCCATGGCCATCACCACCGCAGGGATCATTTGCGCCACAAGGAGGACGAAGCCCAGCGCGTTGCGCCCGGGCAACACCAGGAGGGACATGGCATAGCCGGCCGGCGCAGCGATAACCAGGGTCAGGACTACGGTGGCGACGCCGAGGATCAGGCTTGTGGTCAGGTGCGGCAGTTGTTGGTTCAGGGCCGCGGTGTAGCCTTCCAGCGTTGGGTTCAGCGGCAGCAGGCTGGGTGGCGATTTCCGCAGATCCGAAGTCCGGGTAAAGGACACGTTCACAATCCAATAGACCGGGAACAGCATCAGAGCAGTGAAGATGAGCCCGAGGCCCGTTTTCCACCAGGTCCGTGTTGCGGTCATGATTCCTCCTGGTTTTTCTGTACCCGAAGGTAAAGCAGGCCAAAGGCGAGAGCTATCAGAATCAATAGGTTGCCTACTGTCGCGGCGGGGCTGAAGTCCGGCGTCCCGGTGCCGAAGGCTTCACGGTAGGACCACGTAGCGAACGTGGTGGATGTGTCCCCGGGTCCACCGGAGGTCATGATCCAAATGATGTCCACCACTTTCAGCGTGTAGACCAGGCCCAGGAGGAGCGTGATGGCGGTGACCGGCCGAAGGAGCGGGAACGTGATGCTCCAGAACTGCTTCCACGAGGAAGCACCATCCAGTGCAGCCGCCTCATAGTAGTCCTTGGGTATGTTCTGCAGTCCCGAGTAGAGGATCACCAGGTTGAAGGGGATGCCAAGCCAGATGTTGGCGATGATAACCGATGTCAGAGCCAGCCCTGGGCTGGTCAGCCAGTTGAGCGGTTCGAGACCCAGTCCCACCAGCGCCGCGTTGACTATCCCGTTGTCGCTGTTCAGCATCCAGGACCAGGCGGATGCGGACACGATGAGCGGCAGCAGCCACGGGATAAGGAACAGGCCCCTCAACACCGAGGAGAGTCGGAAGCTGCTCCTGAAAAACACTGCAAGGGCAAGACCCAGGGCGTACTGGAACACCAGGGAAACTGCGGTGAACACCGCCGTGTTGGTGAAAGCTGTTATGAAGGTGCTGCTGCTGAAAACGGCGAGGTAGTTGTCGAAGCCCACAAACTCAGCCTTGCCCTGCACAAAAGCCCGGAGGGTGTAATCGTGAAGGCTCAGTTCAATGTTCCGGTACAGCGGGAACGCGTAGAACACGAGCAGGTACACCAGCAGTGGTGCGGCGAAAAGCGCTGCCGCGGTACGGGGGCCAAGCGAACGCTGCCGCCGGTTTCCCGGCACTGCAGCGTCCGCCTTCTCCCCCACGTCCGGCCGGCTCTCAGCCGTGTGGGTCACAGTCATCATCTTGTCCGTTCCATGTTGCTGGCCCCGGGCTATTTGCCGGTGGCGGCCGCGGCTTTCTGCTGGGCGGCCTTGAGCGCATCCTGGGATGACTGGGCGCCGCTGAGGGAATTCTGGACGGCGGTCCAGAGTTGTTCCGAGATCACGGGGTAGTCCGTGCCCAGGTTGTCGCTGGTACGGCCCTTGGCCTCGTTTACCGCCTCCACCCATACCTTCAGCTCCGGGTGTTCCTTCAGCAGCAGCTCCTGGCCCGGGACTGTCGCAGGGATGTAGTAGGCGAACGTGTTGGCAGTTTCCACCTGACCCTCAGTGGTGCTCATGCACTCCACGATCTTTGTCGACGTTGCGTAGCGGCTTTCATCCTTCTGGACGGGCATGAGCAAGAATTCGCCGCCGGTAGGGGCTGGCGCCACGCCACCGGCCTTGGACGGAATGGGGATGTAGCCGGTGGCGAAGCCGGCCTTTGCGGCGCTGTTGACCTGCCAGGTGCCGTTGACCACGAAACCGAAGTCACCGGTGAGGAACTCCTCCCACGTCGTGTTCTGAGAGTTGTTGATCACCGAGTTGGGCGCCAGCCCGTCCTTGACCCACGAGCTCCACAGGTCAAGCGCGCTGACCGCTTCGGTTGAATCAAGAGCGCTCAGCTTCGCCCCGGAGCCCCAGAAGAACGGCAGGAATTGGAAGGAGCCTTCCTCGGTGCCAATACCGGCGAAGGTAATGCCCTTGTGCCCGGAACCCTTGATGCTTTGCAAGGCTGCGGTTAGTGAATCCCAGCTGGTGATGGAAGCGGGGTCAACGCCGGCTTGGGCCAGAATGTCCTTGTTGTAATAAAGGGCCAAGGTGTTGGCGCCTACCGGGATGCCGAATGTCTCGCCGTCCAGCTCACCGGCCGCGAGCAGGTTCGGTTCGATGGCTGAGGTATCCAGGCCCGCGGTCTTCATGTCCACCAGCGCCCCGGTTTCAGCCAGGGTGGAAACTGCAGGGTTGTCCAGCAGGATTACATCGGCGGACTTGCCCTCCTGCGCGGCGAGGAGTGCCTGGTTGGTAAGAGCCTGGGTGTCGTAGGCCGTGCGGGCAATGGTGACGCCGGCTTCCTGTCCGCACTTGTCGATCCGCTTGGCCCAGGCCGATGACGCTTCATGCTGGGGATAGGGATCCCAGACAGTGAAGCTTCCGCCGCCCTCCTGGGAGGCTGTTGCCTGTCCGGTTGTTCCTGAGCAACCGGTGGCAGCTAAAGCCAGGGACAACGCCCCCACAGTGGCAATGGCTATCTGGGTAAATTTTTTCGACACGGCTGGTTGTCCTTTTCTCCGTTGAAAGATGACTGCTGACTGCAAGACCGACTGTTCCGCCAATTTCCACAAGACCGGAGCCTTCGCTTTCCGAAAATTCCGAAACTAGTTTCTGCCCGAAAACGTACCAGTGAAAATGGCGCTGGTCAACGGTCAGTCCAGCGCTTTCCGAAATGGCTGCGAAAGGATGCTTGATCATTTCCCGAAACTTTTCCGTTTGTGCAAGGATGGAGATGACGAATGCAAAGGGGACGTGATGGCGAAGACCAGCAAACGGCCGGTACTTATCGATGTGGCGGCGGCAGCCGGCGTTTCGGTGGCAACCGCGTCGAAGGCGCTCAACGGCAGGCACCACGTCAACGAGGCCACACGCAAGCGGGTGCTTGACGCCGCCGAACAGCTGAGATTCACGCCCAATCCGTTTGCGCAGGCGCTCAACTTTCCGGTCACAGGAACCATCGGAGTGCTCACTGCAGACTTATCGAGCAGGTTCGTCCTGCCCATCCTGATGGGCGTGGAGGAGGCGTTCGGCGCCGGCTCCACGTCCGTGATCATCAGCGACGCACGCAACGACAGGGTCCGGGAACAGTTCCTCCTGCAGACGCTGGTTGCCAAGCGCGTGGATGGCATCATCGTCCTGGGTGCAGACGCCAATCCCCGCCAATCAATCTCTGCTGACGTCCCCGTCCCCGTGGTGTACGCCTACACACCCTCCGTTGTGGAAACCGATTGTTCCTACACGCCGGATAACGCCATGGGTGCCCGGCTGGCCATCGACCATCTGGTGGCCCGCGGCCGGAGAAACATTGCGATGCTCAACGGCGAACCCCGCTATGACGCAGCCACCGAACGTGGGGACGCGGCGGTGGAAACCCTCAAGAACCACGGGCTGGGGCTGGTCACCGGCGAAGTGCTGTACGGGGACTGGAGTGAACGGTGGGGCCGTCAAGGCGTGCAGGCGCTGCTCAATTCCGGGCTGCCCGTGGACGGGATCTTCTGCGGCAGCGACCAAATCGCCCGCGGCGTCGTGGACGAACTGCGAAATGGCGGAATATCCGTACCACACGACGTCGCGGTGGTGGGCTTCGATAACTGGGAGCTGTTCAGCACCACATCCCAGCCGCCCCTGACCACAGTGGACATGAACCTCGAAGAGATGGGCCGGGCAGTGGCGGAGGAACTCCAGGCCGCCATCTCGGGAAAGCCGCGTACAGGAAATCACCGGTTACCCGTCCAACTCATTCCGCGCGAATCCACCGCCAGCCTCGCTCGCGGCGCGGGAAATCCCGGCGCATAGCAGAGCGATCCAAGGGCCAAGGTCCCAGCAGGAAACAGGGATCTGGACGCCGAGGAGGCTAAGGGAGCGGGTGGTGAGGTTGGCCACGAAAACTGGCCCGCCGGCGTCGGGCGTTGCTAGGCTGGAATGAAGGGTCCGCACCGGACCCTCCGGACGACGGTTCAGTACCCGGCACGCGACAAGACTGGCCAAAGGAACTGTCATGTCTTGGATAATTCTTATCCTCTCCGGTGCGCTTGAGGCCGTTTGGGCCGCTGCCCTGCACCGGACCTTCCAAGCCACAGGCCGCCGTCGGACTCTTCCCGCCCTGCTGTTCCTGGTCTCCGTCATCGCGAGTACCGGTGGACTGGCAATTGCCATGCAATCCATCCCCACCGGCACTGCTTATGCGGTCTGGGTGGGCGTGGGAGTTGTGCTGACCAGCGCCTACGCGATCATCACCAAAGTGGAACAGGCGACGGCGGCGCGGCTCCTGCTGCTCGGCGGGATTGCAGCCTGTGTCGTCGGCCTGAAAGTGGTGGCGTGATGCTCTCGAAAGCCGCAATTGCCTGGGGTGTCCTACTGGCTTCGGCCGTTCTCGAAGCCGTGTGGGCCACCGCCCTTGGCTTATCTGACGGCTTCACCAGGCCCCTGCCCACCATGGTTTTCGCAGCCACGGCAACCCTGAGCATGCTCGGCCTCGGCCTGGCCGTGAAGCAGATTCCGCTGGGGACGGCCTACGCGGTTTGGGTGGGAATCGGTGCGGCCCTGACCGTTGGGTGGGCGATGGCCACCGGCGTCGAACCGGCCAGTCCGCTCAAGTTGCTGTTCATCGCGGGAATCGTTGCCTGTGCGGCGGGCCTGAAGATGCTGCCAGGCCATGGTTCGGCGGACCCGGAAGCGCTCCCGCCCAGTTAGTCGAGCCCCTGACGGCGTGTTGCGAAAGGCGCGCCGCTCCAGGGGCAGGCGGCGGACAGCAACTGGGCTGGAGCGTCCGGAGCACTAGGATTTTGCCATGGATTCTCCCGAAATTGTGCTGGCAGTGGATACGTTGCGCCACCGGATCGAAGCAGGGAACAGGACCCTGCTGGGCATCACAGGCTCCCCGGGAGTGGGCAAGTCCACGTTTGCCGCCTACCTCCAGGACGCCTTCGGTCCCAAAACCGCCGTGGTGGTTCCCATGGACGGCTTCCACCTGGGCAACGCGATTATCGACGGTACGCCCCTGAAGCATCGCAAGGGCGCCATTGATACGTTCGACGTCGGCGGTTATCTTTCGCTGCTGCAGCGGCTCAGGCGGCGGGATGAGGACGTGGTTTATGCCCCGGACTTCCGGCGTTCCATTGACGAACCCGTGGCGGCTTCCATCGCCATTCCTGCGGCGCTTCCCCTGGTGATTACCGAGGGAAACTATCTGCTCGCGGACCACCCGCAATGGCGGGAGGTCAGGGCACAACTGGACGAGGTCTGGTTCATTGAGGTGCCGGCCAGCATCCGGATGTCGCGGCTTGTGGAACGTCACGTGCTGTTCGGCAAGGAACGGAGCGCGGCGGAAGCGTGGGCTGGCGGTTCTGACCAGGCCAATGCAGAGCTGATCGAAAAAACGAAGGCCTTTGCGGACCGGATCATCAGCTGGTCCTAAGGGACGCCTCCTACGATGACGGAATACCTTGACCGGCCGCGGGGTTCTTGGCTGGGACAACACTTCAGAGCAGCGAACGGAGCGCATCATGACTGCAGCATCAGTAGAGCTCGGCGACGGCCTTAAGGTCAGCCCACTGGGATTTGGCGGGATGGCGTTGACGCCGGTTTACGGAGAAGTGGATCAAGGCGACGCGTTACGTACCCTTCATCACGCTGTGGATGCGGGAGTCAGCTTCATTGACACCGCAGATGTCTACGGCGCAGGCAGCAATGAGGAACTGATCGCGCAACTGCTGGCCGAGCGGCGGGGTGAAGTCCAGCTCGCCACCAAGTTCGGCATTGTCGGGAACCCGCACGATGGTTACACCGGCATACGAGGGGATGCCGCCTATATCAAGCAAGCGGTGGAAGACAGCCTCCGCCGCCTGGGCACGGACACCATCGACCTTTACTACATGCACCGCCGCGACCTCAGCGTTCCGCTAGCGGAAACCATTGAGGCCATGGCGGAGCTGGTGCGCGAGGGTAAGGTCCTGCACCTGGGCTTGTCCGAGGTGACCGCCGCTGAGTTGCGGGAAGCCAACAACATCCACCCCATCGCGGCAGTCCAGAGTGAATGGTCCATCTGGAGCCGCGACGTGGAAAGGAACGTTGTCCCCACTGCTGCCGAGCTTGGAGTGGGCTTTGTCCCCTACTCACCCCTCGGACGCGGGTTCCTGACCGGAACCGTGGACGCTACCCAGCTGTCCGACACTGACTTCCGGCGGCGGATCCCCCGTTTCGCTGAGGATGCAGCTGACGCCAACCAAGGGGTAGTGGCGGCCGTGCAGTCTGTTGCCGGGGAGCTCGGAGCAACTGCCGCTCAGGTTGCCCTCGCCTGGCTGCTCGCCCACGGTCGGCGTCTCGGCATTCCGGTCGTGCCGATCCCTGGTACCCGGAAGGCGCACCGGATTGACGAGAACCTGGGGGCGCTTTCTCTGAACTTCACCCCATCACAACTGGAGACGCTCGACGCCGCTGCGGACGCCGTCGTCGGCTCCCGGTCCGCTGACCCGAAGTGGGTATCGCAGGGGCGTGAATAGCGCATGGACTCGCTGATTCACTCACTCAGGGACATCACCATCCGCCGCATTTCCGTCAGCGAGATGGACAACAATGTATATCTGCTCACCGCCAAGAAGTCCGGCGCGCAGCTGTTGATCGATGCCGCGGATGACCTGCCTGCGATCCTGAACCTGCTCTCTGACGCGGCCGCCGATACTGCTGCCGCACCCAAGCTGACGCTGATCGCCACCACCCACCAGCATTGGGACCACGTCCGGGCGCTTCCGGAGCTCGTGAAAACCACCGGTGCAAAAACAGCGGCCGGAACGGATGATGCTCCGGAGCTGCCCGTGCCCGTCGATGTGCTGCTGGACCATGGGGACGTCGGCAACTTCGATGGCTTCGATGTGGCGGCCGTGCACCTGCGCGGGCACACGCCGGGCTCGGTGGCGCTGGTGTACCAGGACCCGAAGGGACCGGCCCACATCTTCTCGGGCGATTCCCTGTTTCCGGGCGGGGTGGGCAACACCCAGAAGGACGCCGAGCGGTTCAACCAGCTGATCACTGACGTTACCGAGCGGCTGTTTGCCATGTACCCGGATGACACCGTGGTGCACCCAGGCCACGGCAAACCCACTACCCTTGGTGCCGAACGCCCACACCTGGAAGAGTGGCGCGCCCGCGGCTGGTGACGGCCCGGGTGGCGCCCGGACGTTGAGACGCGCTACGAAAAAGGACGGCCGCACCCTGGATCCAGGGTGCGGCCGTCCGATTCTGTCGCGGATATCTGTAAAGTCAGGGCCTTAGCGGCCGCGGCGTTCGTTCGATGCCGGAGCCGAGGCGCGACGGGGGCCGCTGCGCGCCGGACGGCCTGAGCCGCCGTTGCCGCCGGACTTCGAGCCTCCGTTGCCGCCACCTGAGTAGGATCCGCCGGATGTGCCGCCAGTGTTCGAGGACCAAACAGCAGCGTTTCCGCCTGACTTGGCGCCGGCAGCGGCACGCTGACCGGTTCCGGCAGCACGCTGACCGGTTGCCGGACGTCCGCCACGCTGGCCACCTGTTGCGCCGGAGCGGGCTGCGCCGCCACGGGTATCAGCAGCGCGTCCGTCGGATCCGCGGCCAGCCGCTGCACGGCCACCTGCCGCGGGAACGTCGTTGCGGTGTGAGTTGTACGCAGACGTCCGGGTGCGGGCGCTGCGACGGGCAGCGCGCTCGGCGTCCAGGCGGTCCTCGTTGCGCTCGGTGACGCGCTCCGCAGCATTGCGGGCAGCGGCCTGGCCTTCATAGGCCACAGCACGACGCTCGGCGCGGGGCAGGTCCGTGCGGGGCGCCTCAGCTGAAACGCGTCCGCGTCCGCCACGGCCGCCACGGCCACCGGCAGTGGGAGAACCCTGGGTGGAGCGGCGGGCGCGCTTTCGTTCGGCGTTGGCACCGGTGGAGGTGCCGCCGCCCTGCTGCTGCGCCTTGGCAGCAAGGAGAGCTGCGCGGGTGCGGGGATCGATCTTGTCGGCCATTTCGCCCACCAGTTCAGCAACCAGGGGTGAGTTGGCGGTAACGCGCTCGAAGTTGACCTCGACGCCGGCAGCCTTCATCAGCTTCTTGACGTCCGACTGCTGCTCGGGCAGGGTCAGCGTAACCACAGTTCCGTCCGAACCCGCGCGGGCCGTACGGCCTGAACGGTGCAGGTACGCCTTGTGCTCGGTGGGCGGGTCAACGTGGATGACCAGTTCGACGTCGTCCACGTGGACACCGCGGGCGGCGACGTCGGTGGCCACCAGGACGCGGACGTCGCCGTTGGAGAACTCGGCGAGGTTGCGGTCACGGGCGTTCTGCGACAGGTTGCCGTGAAGATCGACGGCGGGGATGCCGGCATCGGTCAGGGTCTTGGCAAGCTTGCGGGCGTGGTGCTTGGTGCGCATGAAGAGCACGCGGCGGCCGGATCCCGAGGCGAGCTCAACGATCAGCTGCTTCTTGACGGTCTGGTCGTTGACCACCAGCACGTGGTGCTCCATGGTGGTCACGGCGGCCTGCGGATCGTCAACGGAGTGCGTCAGGGGGTTGGACAGGTAACGCTGGACGATCTTGTCCACACCGTTGTCCAGCGTGGCGGAGAACAGCAGGCGCTGGCCCTGGCTCGGGGTCATGTCCATGAGCTTCTTGACGACGGGCAGGAAGCCGAGGTCAGCCATATGGTCGGCCTCGTCCAGCACGGTGATCTCGACGGCTTCAAGGGTCAGGATGCGCTGGCGGATCAGGTCCTCGAGGCGGCCCGGGCAGGCGATGACGATGTCGACCCCGGCGCGGAGTGCCTTCTCCTGGCGCGCCTGGGAGATGCCGCCGTAAATCACGGTGGTATTCAGGCCGGCAGCCTTGGCAAGCGGCTCGATGGTTGCGTTGATCTGGGTGGCCAGCTCACGGGTGGGTGCAAGAACCAGGCCCATGGGGCGGCCGGGCTTGCGGAAGTGCTTGGCTTCCCGCTCAGCGAGTCTTGCTACAAGCGGGATAGCGAAGGCAATGGTCTTGCCGGAGCCGGTGCGGCCGCGGCCAAGGACGTCGCGTCCGGCCAGGGTGTCCGGAAGGGTCTTGACCTGGATGGGGAACGGTTCCACGATCCCCTGGGCTGTCAGGGTGTCGGCGAGTGCTTTGGGCGTGCCGAGGGCAGCGAAAGTAGTCATGTGTTTCAAAGGTCTTTCAGGCGGTATCCATGTGGATATCGGCCCCCGACGCCGGTTGGCTCAGGGGTTCGCCGAAGAAAAGTCAGGTGATCAACCAGGCTGCTGCCATATTGCAAGGGCGGAAGTCGGGACCAAATAGAACGCGTTCATCGACGCAGGATGTGCCTCTCACATGAAAAAACCCACTCCCTTCCGGATAAATCCTTCGGGGAACCGGTTGATGAACCGGTTCAAAAGTGGGCATCACTGCACATCAAGTTCCACCAGCTTAGCATCCGGCTGGGCTTTGCCCTGCATCGCCGCCAACGGGCTGTGGTGAGAAGGGCTTTGGTGAGAAAGGTGTTAAGCGGAAATTACACAGCCCGCAGAAGGCTGTAACACGGCGAGCGCAGGATGGCCCTATGCCGGGAAAAGTGCACCACTTTGCCGAAAGGGTCCGACCATGAATCTGAAGAACCTCTTCCTCCAAGGCATTTTCCCCTTTGTGGGAGCCGGGTTGGATAAACCCGTCCCCATCCACAGCCAGCTCTCCCACTTCGTTCCCGACGGCGTGATCAACCAGATTCTCTACTTCCGCGGTGGCAACTCCTCTCCCGAGCTGATCACCGTAGCGCTTATGAGGGACGGCATCCCCTTGCGGTACTTCCCGATCGGAGCAAAAGGCGACGTGCATGTACCCCTGCGCGTAGTAGAGGACATCGACGGCGGTTCGCTGATCGAGTTGAGGCTGCTGGCGGATACAGGTGTCACTGGCTCAGTGGTGGTGGACCTGGGCATGGTGGAGCACTGATGACTGCCATGGCCAGCAGGACCGCCCGGTCTGCAAGCAAGGACTCCCGCCGCCGGCTTGTGGTGATCGGCAACGGCATGGCCGGGGCCCGGGCCGTGGAGGAGATCCTGGCCCGCGGCGGGGGCGCCCAGCACAGGATCACCATGTTCGGCGACGAACCCTACGGCAACTACAACCGCATCATGCTCAGCCACGTTCTGTCCGGTGACGAGGATGCCGGTGACATCTTCCTCAACTCCCTGGCCTGGTACCAGGAAAACAACATCACCCTTCACGCAGGAATCCGGGTGGAAAGGATCGACCGCTTCGCCAAGCTGGTATTTTCCGACGACGGCAGGGCCACCCCCTATGACGTCCTGATCATTGCCACAGGCAGCCGCTCGTTCATGCCCGCGGTGGACGGGCTGTACACCGCGGGCGGACTACTGCGGCCGGGGATCTTCGCTTTCCGCACCATCGACGACACCCAAAACATGGTGGCGTACGCCCAACAGGATCATCATCACCGTGCCGTGGTAATCGGCGGCGGCCTGCTCGGCCTGGAAGCCGCACGCGGTCTTCAAAGCCACGGTATCGACGTCGAAGTGGTTCACTCGGGCGGGCACCTGCTGAATACGCAGATGGGTCCGGACGGAGGCGCCGTCCTGCGGCGCAGCGTCGAGGCCCTGGGAATCAAAGTCCACACCAACAGCCGGACAACAGCAATCCTGGGAACGGACAAAGTGCAGGGCGTCCAGCTCCGGGATAAGCCGGACATCGCGTGCGACATGGTGGTAGTTGCCGCGGGGATCCGCCCCAACGTAGACGTCGCCGTCACCAGCGGGCTGCCGGTGGAGCGCGCGATTGTTGTTGATGACCAGATGCGGGTACCGGACGAGGACGAGATCTACGCAGTCGGCGAGTGCGTCCAGCACCGCGGCGAAGTGTATGGGCTGGTGGTACCGGTGTGGGAGCAGGCCGCCGTGCTGGCCGACCACGTCACGGGGGCTGATCCGTCGTCGGCCTATCTCGGTTCCCGGACCGCCACCAAACTCAAGGTGGCCGGTGTCGACGTCGCCTCCATGGGGCTGCAGGCCCCGGAGCGTGACACTGACGAGCACGTTGTTTTCTCCGAGCCCAGCCGCGGTGTTTTCAAGTCGATAGTGATCCGGGACAGCAAGATCGTGGGCGCAACGCTCCTGGGTGACAGCCGGAAGGTGGCCTACCTGACCCAGGCGTTCGACCGCGGCCTGCCGCTGCCGGAAGAACGGGTCTCCCTGCTTTTCGACATCGGCGGACCCGGCGAAGAAGCGGCTGTGGCTGAGCTGGATGCGGACGCTCAGATCTGCAACTGCAACGGCGTCAGCAAAAAAGCGATCGTGGAAACTGTCAAGGGCGGCTGCAACACCGTGGCAGGCGTAATGGATGCCACGCGGGCCGGAAAGGGCTGCGGCTCGTGCAAACTGCTGGTGCGGCAAGTGGTGGAATGGGCCGCTGACGGCTCAGTGGCGGAGGATCCAACTTCCGCCTACTACGTGCCCGGGGTGCCGCTGGAGAAGGCCGCGTTGATGAAGGCCATCCGGCAGCAGGGACTCCGCTCCGTCTCTGCGGTCTTTGCTGCACTGGCCCCGGGCGGTGCGGAGGACGCGAAGTCGAAGATGGGCCTGGCATCGCTGCTGAAGATGATGTGGGCGGACCGATACATCGATGAGCGCGATGCCCGGTTCATCAACGACCGTGTCCACGCCAACATTCAGCGCGACGGCACCTTCTCGGTGGTGCCCCAAATGAAAGGCGGGGTTACGACGCCGGACCAGCTCCGCCGGATTGCCCACGTCGCGGACAAGTACAGCGTTCCGATGGTAAAGCTGACCGGTGGGCAGCGGATCGACCTCCTGGGGATCCGGAAAGAGGACCTCCCGAAAGTCTGGGCTGACCTGGACATGCCCTCCGGTTACGCATACGGCAAGAGCTTCAGGACCGTGAAGACGTGTGTTGGGAAGGATTTCTGCCGCTACGGAACCGGCGACTCAACCAAGCTTGGCATCGAGATCGAATCCAGGTTCCAAGGGATCGAATCCCCCGCGAAGCTGAAACTGGCAGTCTCAGGCTGTCCCCGGAACTGCGCCGAGTCCTTGGTCAAGGATGTCGGCGTTGTGGCTGTCGACGGCGGCCGCTGGGAAATCTATATCGGCGGCGCTGCGGGGGCCCACATCCGTAAGGGAGATCTGCTGGCCACGGTGGACAGTCCTGAGACTGTGAAGCTTTTGACGGGCCGCTTTATGCAGTACTACCGCGAGCGGGCCAACTGGCTTGAACGGACGTACTCATTTGTGCCCCGGGTAGGCATCGACCACCTTCGCTCAGTGATTGTTGACGACTCTGAAGGGCTCGGTGCTCAACTGGACGCGGCGATGCAGGCGTCAGTCGACAATTACGTTGACCCCTGGACTGAACGCGGCGACCCGTTCACCCCGGGACAGTTCCGCACCTCGCTTCCGCTTGAGGTCCTCCCCCAAGTGCCGGTCCGATGACTTCCGGTGCGTCAATTTCCGGTCCAGCGGCTTCCGGTCCAGCGAGCGGGGGCGCTGCGGTGAGCGGGGAGCTGTACGGGCTCGGGCCGATCGAGCAGGTGCCGCCCGGGGAAGGCCGGTCCTTCGGTGTAAACAACCAGCAAATTGCGGTGTTCCGGCTCCGGGACGGATCCCTTCGCGCTGTCTCGGCCGTCTGCCCGCACCGAGGCGGCCCGATTGCAGACGGCACCATTGACCAGACAGAGGTCCTGTGTCCCCTCCACCAGCACGCGTTCGCCCTGGATACGGGATGCTCGACCACCGGAGCCCCGCCGCTGCAGACCTACCCCGTTTTTGTAGACGCGGACCAGAACATCATGCTGCAACTGGAGTGAGGACCCCGCACAGCGCAATTGGGCGCTCCGAACGCGCCCTGGGAAGCGGCACTGAACCCGCTGGACAGTGGGCGTCAGCCGTCTTCGCTGGCTCGGCCTTCTTCGCCACCTTTTTGGCACGATCGGAGGTGCTGTTGTGGGGGTCCCTGGCGGCGGTGCCGGCGCTGCCGCTGGAGCTACAATTGGTTTCCTTGGTGGGGCTCTCGCCGGAGTGGGGCAAGGTGCCGTCTGGCGATTGACCCGAGGATCTGGAAGAACATCCGGCCGATCGCGGT
>NZ_JAPSHJ010000093.1 GCF_031179985.1 Arthrobacter sp.
GCTAACTTCTCCTGAATCGTCCTCGGAGTCCCCGGCGTACCAAACACCCGGAAACGCGTCCCCGAATTCCCATACGCCCAAGAGGGAACCTCAATAGCAAGCTCCTCGAGCCTGCCCAGCGCCGTCGCTACGTCATTCATAGTTGTTCTTTCCGGTGGTGAAGTGTGGTTAGTGGATATCCAGGGCGGCCAGCTGACCGTCCAGGTTGAAGACTTCCTCGAGAACCTGGAACCCCTCGTCGGGCCGCCTCTCGGAGTCTTCGAAGAGAAGAGCCATTTCGGCTTGCCAGCGGCTGTTGACCTCGGTCACAGCCATCCTGGCTTTCACTTCGTCAAAGTCATCGCATTCCAGATAGCCGATCAGGAGTCCGTCGGCTCCCAGGAAGAGGGAATAGTTGCGCCATCCTGCGTCCTTGAGTGCCCGCAGCATCTCCGGCCAGACGGCGGCATGCCGTTGGCGGTATTCATCGATGAGTCCGGGCTGCACTGAAGAGCGGAAGCACACTCGCATTTGGACCTCTCCTGAAGATTGCTGAATCAATGCTAAAAACACTGAAGTTGAATCGTTTCATTGTTACGATTCAAAGTACTCTTGAACTCGAGCAGGTGTCAAGCAATTACCGACAGGCAAACGCATCCTCCGCCGTGGAGCAGTTTCTCCGGGCCGAAAGCCCGGGAAGATTCACCGGCGCGAACTACAGCTAACGCGAAGCACCGCCACAGCTGCAGGCGAGGACAAGGTGCGTCCTGGCTGAAGGCAGTAAGCAGAAGGACTGGGAGAAAAATGAATCGGACAGCCAGCATTAAGGATGTTGCGAATCAGGCGGGGGTCGCCGTCGGCACGGTTTCCAACGTCTTGAACTACCCGGACCGTGTTTCCGAGCGAACCAAGGAACGGGTTTTGAAGGCCATCGATGATCTTGGCTTCGTGCGCAATGATGCGGCCCGCCAGCTCCGGGCCGGCCACAGCAGAACCATCGGACTCATCGTGCTTGACGTGGGAAACCCCTTCTTCACTTCCGTGGTCCGCGCGGCCGAGGACGCCGCGGCGCTCCAGGGCAGCGCCGTCCTCCTCGGCGACAGCGGCCACAACGAGAGCCGCGAGTCCAACTACATTGATCTCTTCCAGGAACAGCGCGTGCAGGGCCTGCTCATCTCGCCGGTAGGAGACGTGACCGCCCGGCTGAATGTTCTCAGGGAACGCGGAGTGCCCACCGTTCTGGTGGACCGGCTGGCCGACGACGCCATGTTCAGCTCTGTCTCAGTCGACGACGACGAGGGTGGTTACCTGGCAGCGCGGCACCTGCTGGACATAGGCCGCCGTCGGCTCGCCTTCGTGGGCGGCCCGCTGTCCATCCACCAGGTGGCGGACCGACTCCGCGGCGCCCAGCGGGCGGTTAAGGAAGAGTCCGATGCCACCCTGGAGGTCCTGGATTCCGAGGGACAGTCTGTTCTGGCGGGCCGAGGGATCGGGAACCGCCTGGTGGAACGCCCTGCGAAGAACCTCCCCGACGGGATTTTTTGCGCCAACGATCTCCTGGCCCTTGGCGTCATGCAGTCGCTGACGATGATGCACACCCTGCGCATTCCTGAGGATATTGCTTTGATCGGCTACGACGACATCGACTTTTCTGTCTCGGCCGTTGTTCCCTTGTCTTCCATCCGCCAGCCCACCGAGGCCATTGGACGGACTGCAATCGAGCTGCTGACCGAGGAGCTGGAATCACAGCAGGTCCGGCACAGGGCTGTTGTCTTCACTCCCGAACTTGTTGTCCGCCAGAGCACAGCCGGTGCAGAGGCCTCCTTATAGGTCCTGCCGCGAGTTTCCACTGACTGCCCCGAGAACGGCCTGGTAGGCTTCGACGCTCCGGTCCCCGACTGTGGTGGGCGATTCCAGGTGCACGGCGCCTGACGGAAGAATGCCGGCACCGCCATAAGTTTCCATCACTTGCCACTGGGCCAGGACATCTTCGCCACAGTGTTCACGGGGCAGTTGGCGCCAGAAGCTGAATCCTCCGGCCTCATTCAGAACATCACGCAGATACATGGTGCACCCGCCAACCCATGCAACGCGGTAGGGAACCCATTGCCCGGGCTGCAGGCCGAGTTGGGCGCTCAGGTGGCTCAGGTTGGCGGCACTGTGAAGCGGCCACCGCTCGAAGCCCGGAGCATCCGGCCTGATTTTCTCCGGGGTAACGGGACCGTCCCAGGCGGCGAACGACACCATTTGTTCGGGCCGCTTGTCGTCAAGGAAAGACAACCCCTGGGGTGCCATGCCAACGAAGCCGCACTCCAGGCGGTCCAGGGCGTCGCTCATTCTCTCCAGTGCGTCGGGTTCCAGCCACACATCGTCGTCGAGGAACAGCACTTTCTTCGCTGTTGATTGTTCCAGCAGGAACTGCCGATGCTCGGCCAGCCCCAACCGGGGCAAATGTCGGACCAGGGACGTGGGCCTGCCTTGCGCCTCGAGCAGCCGGACCATGGCTGCCGCTGCCGGGTGTCCCCAGCCCGGCTCGACCGATGATTGGTCACTGACGACGACACGAAAGGGCGGATCAGCCTGGCCAGCCAGGCCAGCCAAGGTGACGGCAAGCTCGGCGGGCCGGTTACAGGTGGGAACCAGTACGTCCAGATCAATATCCTCAGTGGATCGGGCGGCACCCGCCCACTGTGCTGACGAACGTCGACTCATACCCGACCTCCCACGGATTGCGGACCACAGATTGCAGACCACAGGCTACGGACAAACGGATTTCGCGGGGTTGAACCGCCTCAGCCGGAACGGCGGCGCCTTCCGCTACAGGCTCCATACCCAGGGGACCCGTGTCTCACACAGCTGAATTAGGCCGCCCCGCGTGTCTCGCTCGGCGTGTCGACACTTAGGCAATCTCCGCCGTCGTGCGTTCACCTAGGCAATCGCCGCCGTCGTGCGTTCACTGGAAGTGATGCGTTCGTTGGGGCCGAAACCTGCGTACACCAGCTGGCTTGCAACATGCCCGGCGATCAACCGGGCTCCGTCCTCACGAAAGTGGGTGTTGTCGGCCAATCCGTCGGGCCAGTAGGCATGCTCCCCGGGCTCAAAATGGCAGAAGAGCTCCCTTGAACTCTCCACACCCAGCTGTAGATAGAGTTCACGTGTCCAGCTGTTGAGATCAATGAAGGGCACTTGGAGTTCCGCAGCCAGCTCCCGCACCACTTCCGGGTAATCCTCGAGGCTCTCTTCAAGTTCCAGGACGTTTCCGCTTCCGCCAAGGAAGTGCCGCCGCTCAACCGAGGTGCAGAGGACAGGCTTGCCGCCCAGGGAGCGGACCTCGGTGAGCATGGTGCGAAGATTTGCGGCATAACCGGTCCTGGCGGCCAGATGGGGACGCTTCTGATCGTTGTGCCCGAACTGGATCAGGACCAAGTCGCCCTTCCCGGCTTCCTGGAGCAAAGCGGCCCACAGCCCCTCCTCACGGAAGGACTCGGTGCTGGCACCGCCCTTGGCATAGTTGTAGACGGCAGCCCAGGAATAAACCTCTGCTGCGAGATGTGCTCCCCAGCCGCTCATCGGATATTCATTCGTGGGGCAATTGGCAACTGTGGAATCGCCGGCCAACAGGATCTTCATCTTGCAGCTTTCTCTGGATTTGCATGTAACTTCCTGCCGAGACTCTGCAGCTGCCACTCTCTCCAACGTTGCAGAAAGTGCGGGTCAGTCGCTGGACCTTCTGGTCAGTAAGCGGTTTCTCAAAATTTAGACCTTTGAGCTTTCCTTGGTCAAGGGCGGGCCTCATATGGCGAAATGATGGCTTTGATTGAAGTAAGCTGCTGATATCACACCTTGGAAAGCGCTTGCCGCGCTAGGGTGGAATAGAGAAAGCCGCCACGCGGCATCCATGAAAACCAAATTTACAGACCGTGCAAAACCAAGCGTCCAGCGGCCCAAGCGTAAATCGGCCGCGGGTGCGAGCAGATAAAGACATGTGACAACGAGGAGAGCCATGGCCCCGTCCGCTCCCGACCCCGCCATTCCCCAGCCCCTTGCCCGCCCCCAGGGCGCTCCGGATATCGACGCCGCCCGGAGACTGAAGGACGCCCGCACCGGCGCCCTCCGCGTGGCGCTCGTGGGAGTCCACGGCTTTGGCACTCACCATCTCAGGAACCTCAAGAGGCTGCAGGAAAAGGGTCTGGTAAGTCTGGCAGCTGTGGCGGATCCAAACCCGCCCGCCGAAGGAGCGCTGCCCGCTGAGACTGCCGTGTTCCCCAACCTGGACGACCTGCTGAAGGGCACCCCTTCCTTGGACGTGGTGATCGTGGCGACCCCCATCCAGACTCACGCCGCGCTTGCCCTGGCCGCCCTTACTGCTGCGGATCTTTATCTGGAGAAGCCTCCGGTTGCATCCTTGGCTGATTTCCAGCGACTGCAGAGCGCCGCCGAGTCCGCCGGCCGCAGCGTCCAAATCGGGTTCCAGAGCCTGGGTTCCCACGCGCTCGAAGCGATCCGGGACCTCGTAGCTCTGGGCGAGATCGGTGATCTGCTGGGGATTACCGCAACGGGGCGCTGGGTCCGTAACCGCGCCTACTACAAGCGTTCCCGCTGGGCAGGAAAGCGCAGCATCGACGGCATTGATGTTGTGGATGGCGTGGCCACCAACCCCCTGGCCCACGCGATCGCCACTGCCCTGCGGATTGCCGATGCCCGCCGGCTGGACGACCTGGTATCCGTCGAAACTGACCTTTACCGGGCAAACGACATCGAGTCCGACGACACATCAGTGATCCGCCTCCGCACTGTTACCGGCATCCCCATCACGTGTGCGCTGACGCTGTGCGCCACGGAATCAGCCGAGCCGTACATCACCCTGCAAGGGTCCGAAGGTTCGGCTGTTTTCCACTACACCGAGGACAGGCTAAGCGTCCTCACCTCCCACGGAGAGCGCCGGGAAATCTTTGGGCGGGATGACCTGACCGAGAACCTTCTGGAACACCTGACCGAGGGCGGCCCGCTGATTAGTCCCTTGGCTGACAGCGGCGCCTTCATGCGCGTCCTTGAGGCAATCAGGACGGCGGAAGCCCCGACCCAGATTGCGGATGAATTCATCGTCTGGGAGGGCGAAGGCGAGGCCGCCCATGCGGTGGTCGCCGGGATCGAGGACGCCTTGGACCGGGCAACTGCGGCCCACGCCACCTTCAGCGAGCTCGCTCTTCCCTGGGCCAGGCCCCTTCCGGGGGAACCGGCTGGGGTATTGACCTTGGAAGGCCAGGAACAGCACGACGGCGGCGCGCTGGCTTCCCTGCGCACCGGCACCACCCTTGCCGGACGACTCTCCCCCAGGCCCTACTTGCATCCGGTGCGGACTCTGGCTGGAGTTGTTGTGAGTGACCACCTCCCGTCCGACCACCCGTGGCATCTGGGAGTTGGCATTGCACTCCAGGACGTCAACGGCACCAACTTCTGGGGTGGTAAGACCTATACCCGCAGTGCCCGCCGCTATGAGGAACGCGATGACCACGGGACCATCCTGCAGACGGGATGCACCGTGGCCCCGGGCGTAGTGGAACAGAATTTGAGCTGGCGGGCACAGGACGGTTCAGAACTCCTCCGGGAACGCCGAATCACCAAGGCCTCGCAAGTTGACCACCGTACGTGGCGACTCGACCTCGAAACGGAACTCACCGCCGTCGTGCGCGCATCCCTGGCTGGCCCCGGTTCCAATGGAGCCTCAGGCAGTGGCTACGGAGGATTCTTCTGGCGGCTTCCGCTGTGCACCGACGTCAATGTCTTCACCGCGGAGCAATCCGGGGAGTCCCTGGTCCACGGTTCGGTATCGCCCTGGCTAGCGTGGACGGCGGATTTTGCAGAAGGACCAGCCAGCCTTGTTTTCGCTGCTCCACCTCAGTCCCAGGATCCCTGGTTCGTTCGCGCCACCGACTATCCCGGCGTCGGCTCAGCCCTTGCCTGGGAACGTCCCGTGGAACTGGCAGCGGGCGAGACTCTGACCCGGAACTTCACCGTCTGGGTCCGCGATGGCAGGCTGAATGCTGCCGAGGCCGCCGCCTTGAGGGCTCAACTCTGACGCGCCACTGACGCTCCAGCCCAGTTACCGACCGCTTGCCCGGCGTGTTCCCGGAACACGCCGGGAACATCTGCCTCCGGGAAGAAGTAACTGGGCGGGAAGGGCCCGGGTCCGGGTCCGGGTCCGGG
>NZ_JAPSHJ010000054.1 GCF_031179985.1 Arthrobacter sp.
TGAGCTGATGCTGCACCCCGAACAGTCCACCGATGCGTTCGTGTTCCACCACCCGGAGGCGAAGTACTTCAAGGTGTGAGTTGAAGCCGGTCCCGCTTGATGTCTTGACCTGCATATACAGTGATAACGCGTAAGGAACACGCCTCCCAAGGCGAAGAAGAGAAGCAGGGGCGCCGCACCCACAGGCCACGTTGAGTCAGTCTTGTCCGTCGCTGATGCGCAAGCGTGCTCGAACTCCGGCAGAACGCCGATTTCCTGGGTCTCTTTCAGCGCTCTTGCTCCTGTCCTGGAGCGGGTCAATTAGCTGTGGGCGTGGCTGTGGTCGGTAAGCACCAGCTCTTCATTGGCGTCCAGCCCGATCAGGCGGGCGATGTTACCGGCGAAAATCTTTTGCCGGTCTTCGGTGGTGACGTCGAGTTCCTGGATGACTTTAATCATCTCGCGGATGTACAGGGGGCCGCCTTCGGGGTCAAAGGGGCAGTCGCTGGCGAAGACCACCCGTTCGGCCCCGAAGAACTCCAGTCCGCAGCGGGTTCCGATGGCAGATCCGGAGAGGGCGGTGTCGGCGTAGAAGTCCCTGAAGTATTCGATCGGTTCGCGGTTGAGTCTGTGAACCAGCCGCGAGTATTCGGGGTCATCGGTGCGGCTGCCGAATTGATCGGCCCAGCCTAGCCGGATGCGTCCTTCCATGTAGGGGATCATGGCACCCATATGGTGGGTGATGATGTTCAGCCCGGGGTGACGGTCGAACAAGCCTGAAAACACCATCCTGGCCATGGCAGCGCTGGTTTCGTAGGGCCACCCGAGCGCCCACCAGATTTCGAACTTCGAGGAGTCCTCGGTTCGGTAGTCAGTGCTCCTGGCGTTCCGGGTGGGGTGCATCCAGATCGGCAGGTCCCTCCGGGCCATTTCGGCGAAGATCGGGGCGAAGTCCGGGTGGTCGAGAGGTTTGCCGTTGACGTTGGTGAAGACCTGGATTCCTTTGGCTCCCAGCTGGTCAATGGCGTAATCAATTTCCTGGAGCGATGCCTCGGTTGAATTCATCGGCAGGGAAGCGACGAAGGCCGGAAACCTGTCGGGGTGCTCATCCACAATCTCCTTCATGGTCTCGTTGGCCAGTCGGGCTAGCCGCCAGGACTCGTCCGGGCCGAGAAGGAGCTCGATGGGCGGGGATGAGAGGGTGAGGATCTGCTGGTAGTCCCCGCCGAACTCCTCCATCATTTTTAGGCGTGCGTTGAGGTCGTGGAGTGCGGGGAGGTCCAGCCAGCGCTTGAGGGCGCCGGGGTCGGTGACGTGGCGGCACATCTCGTCGAAGTAGCGTCGGGGGAGGATGTGGCTGAAGGCGTCGATTTTCATCAGGATTCCTTTGTGGTGTTGGGGACCCAGCTGGTGATGCGCCGGTCGACGAACTGGACGAGGGCGATGGCGGCAAGGGCGACGGTGATGATGACGATGAGGATCGCGAGGACTGCTGCGCCGTCGAAGCTCTTGCCGGCGACGGTCACCATGCGGCCGAGCCCAACGACGGCGATGAACATTTCGCCGTTGATCATGCCCGTGACTGCCCGGCCCATGCCGAGACGGACGCCTGCGAAGATCATGGGAGCGGCGGCGGGAAGGATGATCCTGGTGAGAATCTGCCATTCGTTGGCACCGTAGGATCTGCCCATTTCAACCAGGGACGGGTTGACGTTTTCCACGGCAGAGGCGGTGTTGATAATCATGATGAATGCCGAGTACATGAAGATCACGGCAACGATTGATCCCTGTCCTGCCCCAAGGATCGAGAAGAATATCGGGGCGAACACGAGGGACGGTGCGGTCAGGAGCGCGTAGACATAAATGCCGAGCGCAGCGTTCACGCGACGGTAGCGGCCCATGGCAGTTCCGACCACGATGCCAACGATGAGTGAGAGTCCGAAGCCCAGGACGAGGTTAGCGAGGCTGGTGGCGAGGTTGCCGAAGATCTCGCCCCTTGTGATCATCGACCACAGTTCTACCAGGACCGCGGTAAGCGGGGGAAAGAACGGAACCTTGGCCGCTTGACCAACAATTTCCCACAGCACACCTGCAACGGCCAAGGAGATTAGCGACGCGGAAGCCCTGCCATTCAGCAGACGCTTAGATAGCCCGCTTTTGGGGCGTGCGCGGGTGATAAGGGCTGTCATCGCCCTGCCCCGTTGAGCGCTGCGGGGTTTTTGGCGCGGTGTTCGTCGTGCATTTCGCGCAGCCTTTCCCATAGGTAGGCGGTGATTTCGACGTATTCCTTGGAGCGTTCCAGTCCACCGACGTCGCTGGAACGGGGCCGCTCCAGTGGTACGGGGACGATTTCGGAGATCTGGCCGGGACGTGCGCTCATCAGGACCACCCGGTCTCCGAGGAGCACTGCTTCTTCCATGGAGTGGGTGATGAATACGACGGTGACTTTGGTGCGTTCCCAGATGCTGAGGAGTTCTTCCTGCAGCAGTCGCCGGGTTTGTTCGTCCACGGCGCCGAAGGGTTCGTCCATGAGGAGAACCTTTGGTTCGACGGCAAGGGCCCTGGCCAGTCCGACGCGCTGCTGCATGCCGCCGGACAGTTCGCCGGGGCGCTTGGTTTCGAAGCCGGTGAGGCCGACCATGGAGATCAGCTCGCGGGCCCGGTCTTCACGCTCGGATTTGGATACTCCGCGGAGGCGCAGGCCGAATGCGACGTTTTCGAGCACTGTGGACCAGGGGAGGAGGGCGAAGTTCTGGAAGACCATGCTGCGGTCCGGGCCCGGGCCGCGGACGGGGTTGCCGGCGATGGAGATTTCGCCTTCGTCCCAGGGCATGAGGCCGGCAATCATTTTCAGCATAGTGGTCTTGCCGCAACCGCTGGGGCCGAGAACGGTGAGGAATTCGTTGTCCTGTACGGAGAGATTGACGTTATCCAGGGCGCGGACGGCGGAGCCGTCCTGTCCGGTAAAGGTCTTTCCGAGTCCGGTGATCTCAATCATCGTGATCCCCTTCCTTTCTGGTTGTTCGGCGCCCACGGGGCGGCCTTGCGCTCAAGCCAGTGAGCGAGGGAGATGAGCAGTAGGGCTTCGATAAGGATGGCGACGATGGTGGCGTAGAGGCCGGGACCGTTGAACATGCCGCGGAACTCGAGGATGAGTCCTCCGAGGGCCAGGGAGACCATCAGCAGTTCGACGATCACCATGCCGGTAACGGCGCGGCCGAGACCGAGCCGTAGGCCCGTCATGATGGACGGCAGTGCCCCGGGGATCAGCACGCGGAACCAGATTTCCCGTTCACTGGCGCCGAAGGACCGGGCCATTTGTATGAGCGTGGGGTCAACTTGTCGGACTCCGGCGCGGACGTTCACGATAACCATGACGATCGCGAAGATTGTCACCAGGATGACGCGGGACAGCAGGCCGAAACCAACGGACATGATCAGCAGTGGAATGATCGCTGCCATGGGGGTCACGAGCAGGATGTTCAGGTATACATCCGAGTACCGCTCCATGGTGCGGAACCGTCCCAGCAGCACACCTACAGGGACGCCGATGATGATCGAGAGCGCGAAGCCGATGAACAGGGCCTGGTTGCTGATGAACATGGCTTCCCAGAATTCGCCGGTTCCGAGCAGTTCCACAAAGGCAATAACGGTTTCGGTGAACGTGGGGACCAGGAGCCCGCCCCAGTACGTGCCGTAGAGCTGCCAGGCGAGGGCGAAGAGGGCAAACGTTCCGATCTGGTAGGTGAGGTTCGAGTCCAGTGCCCGGATCCAGGCCGGCCGTTGTGGATTACGCTGCGGCATGGGAAGCGGCGTCGTATGCGTCTGCGTGTTCAGCACGGCGGTCCGCTGAGTCATCGCGACCCCAGGAAGCTCAGGTCGGCGGCTTTGGAAGCGTCGAGTCCCTTGATGACGCCGGCATCGACGAAGAAGTCGATGGTGCCCTGCACGTTTTCCTGGGTGAGGGCTCCTGCATCGAATAGACCGGCCTCGACGTAGCGGGCGGCGATTGCAGAGAGAGTGGGGCTGGCTTCTTCGCCCAGGTGCTTTTCGGCAAGACCTACGAGGTACTCGGGGTCAGCGTTGATTTTCTTGTGTTCGTCGATAAGCGCGGTCACGAAAGCCTGCGCTGCTTCCTTGTTGTTGCTGAGGAAATCGGCGTTTGCGTAGACCGTCTGCGGGTGGATTGAGGGCAGCTTTTCGCCGAAGTTCACCACAGGGGAGAAGTCGGCTCCGGCTGTCTTCTCCAGGGCAACTACATCAGAAATCTCGAGCGCCGTGGCGTCGATCTGACCATTGAGGAGAGCCTGTGCACGGACATCGGAACTGCCAATGACGAGGTAGTCCGGTTCACCGGACTTGCACTCTTTTTCTACCCATGACCGGACCATGGCTGTCGCGACGGCCCCTTCGCTGAAAATCCCGACCGGCTTACCGCTGAGGTTGTCACATGTACTGATTCCGGGCTTGCCGTACAGAGCCCACTGGTTGCCGATGACATCTGCAATGATTTTGATCGGTGCGCCTCGTTCGATGGCGATCAGCGCCGGACTGGTGGCCTCGGCCGAGATGGCGTAGTCACCCTTGGCCAGGCCTTCGATTGCCAGTTCGGGTTCCGCCAGTTCGTCGATCCTAACGTCATAGCCGGCGGCCCTGACGGTATCCAGCGCCGCCATGATCGGCACGGTTGTCAGGTCCGGTTCGACCAGTGCCACGGTGAAGGTCTTGTTCGATGCGCCCCCTGCAGAGGAGCTGCTCGGGGCAGAGCACGCGCCAAGAGTTACGGCCAACCCCAAGGCTCCGGCCATTGCAAGTACTTTGGTAAGGCGGCGGCGGGATCGATCCCTCTGATGCGGATAAGTGCCAGCTGCCGTCGTCCTGGTTCCGGCCTGACCTGCCATCAGTTTGCCTTTGGTTGGTGACTTCATCGTCAATCTCCTTGTTCGGAAGTGGCTCCCGTCACTGTAGCGGGATCGATCCCGCTTGGTCAATTACTTTTGGTATTGAGGAGAGGCATCTTCCATTTTGGTCGGGGTTCCGTCCTTGCAGAGCCCACCTGGAGTTGCTGTGGTTGTACGCCTGGGCTTGCCCCCGAGGCAACGCCAGTGGGAAGTGGAAGAACGTCCGGCAATGACCAGTCCCCCCTCGTTGCGGTGCGAAATCCCTCCGCCGCCTCGCGGCTAATTTGGGTCGGCAGGGCACTTGCCAACTGCTGGTTGGCCTACTTCGATTGATTCTTTGGTCCGCCCGAGGATGTTGAGACATAGTGTAGGCATCTGGCCGAAGAAAACTTGGCTTCTGCCCGGCAGGGTCGAAGGGCCTTCCACGGAAGCTGCTTTTGTCCGGCGACCTGAGGGTGCGCAACCTGAACTCACGGCGCCCAAGCCGGGATCGATCCCAAAGCGGGATTATTTGCTTATTGTTGCCACTGATTTCCTGGTCACCAAAGAGGGAGAGGTCATCCGAAGCTCAAATTTCTTGGGCGGTGATAAAAGCAGGTCAACTGCATTCTTGGCCATATCCGGGAAGGAAACCTTCACGCTGGTCAGCGGTACAGCCATATGAGCAGCAATCGGCGTGTCGTTATAACCGACTACCGACAGATCGTCGGGCACTTTGATTCCGGAACGCTGAGCAACTGCAACGAGCCCCACAGCCAGGCTGTCATTTGCCGTGAATACTGCTGTGGGAGGCTTGGCCAGGGACAAAAGGCGCTGTGCTACTTGTCCGCCGGCTTCCATGCTGAAATTCGATTCGAAGATCAACTCCGGCGCAACATCGTCGCCGGCTTCAGCCATCGCGTCCCTGAAGCCGAGCTCCCGCTGCTGCGAGCTTGACGCGTAGGAGGGACCTCCCACGAATGCGATTCGGTTATGGCCCCTCTCCAGCAAGTGGGCCGTGGCAACACGGCCGCCAGCGCGATCATCCACTACCGCGGCCGAGGACTTGCCGTCAGTGCGTAGCGCCAAAGAATAAGCAATGCCCAAATCCTGCAGCTCCGTCAGAAGGGGGTCGGCGCCGTCCGTCCGGGCTGTCGTCAGAATCATGCCGTCGATTCTTTGCGCCAGCAATGAACGGCCCCGCTCCAATGCCACCCTTGGATCATCCCCAGTCGTGATAACTTCCGCATGCAGTGAGCGTGAGGTGCACTCCTCCACAATCGCCTCGTACAACATGGCCATGACGGTGTCAGTCAGCCGTGGAACCACCACTCCAATAATGCCGCTTCGCTGCAATCGCAGATTAGCCGCCCAGCTGTTGGGAACATAACCCATGCGCCGGGCTACCTCCCGAACGCGCTCAGCACCCGGGCCGCCCGATGGAGACCGGCGGTCCAGAGCCCTCGACGCCGCTGAGCGGCTCACACCGGCCAACGCCGCGATGTCGGAAAGGGTCAACTGCTGTCCATCACGTGGCGAGACGGCCATATCGCTCCCTGGAAGATATCGGTGGAACTTCCAGCATAGCTGGGATCGATCCCGCCAAGGAGTTGCCAAGCCCCACGTTGGGATGCATTATGGACGAGATGAGAACGGAATACGCTTTCCAACCTTCGGGGGAACTGCCGCAACGTACTCAGCAGCTGCCCTGGGAGAGCTGGAATGAGTTGTTTTTTCTGCGCGAAACTAAGCCATCCTCACGATCAAAGGAGTCGGATGTGAGTGATTACCGCCTAAAATCCATCGCCCTGAAGGTCGCCACCCGAAGCGCTATGGACAACGAACTAAATGAGGCCGTCCAATTCCTCGCAACAAAGGCAACGTCATCGCGGTCCGGCATTCGGGTTACCCGCAACGGTCCCGGCGATTTTACGGTGAGCCTGGACCCTTCCGTCCCCTTTGGGACAACGCTCGAGGACGACAGCTGGTAGCAAAGCCAAGCCTTTCGGAGCTTTGACATCGACCGCATGCGACCGATGTGCCGTTGCAAGTCGCCCCCGTGCATCCTACGACAGCCACTCGCCCATCTAATTTATGAAGTGCCGATAACGGAGGTTTCGTAAAGTATCCCCGAAGTCGTAGGCGACATCCGTACAGAATCGTGGTTCACCATACCTGAGGCACTGCCGGATTTCTTCGCTCGACGGGGGCATCGCCAGTGGGTCATAGAAAACTACCCCCAAGATCGAAGTTCGCGAGTAGCGCCTACAGGTTCCGTCGATGGGTCAGGGACGGTGTGCGGCCCGGGTGTTGTCAGACTTCGAGTCGAAGCCGGTCTTTCGACTCGTTGGAGTGAGCCTGTGCGGCTTGCCCGCCCGCGCTGGAGATCGGCTTCACCCGTCTGAACGCGGCGAGAATTGCCCGGCCCACCACGGCGATTCCGACGATGGTGGTGATGGCACGCAGGGTGTCCCAGCCCGCCGTCGACGTCACCAGCGAGTAGAGCAGGAAGCTGCTGAGGTTGGTGGCCAGCGGTGCGCCGGGCACGTAGGAGATGCCGGTGCCGGCGCCTACCGCGAACGGCCAGAACCACAGATTGGTCAGCAGGCCGAACAGGTAGGACGCCACGACTCCGTAGCCGCACAGCATCCACAGTTCGGCTTTGCCGCGCACCCGGCGGGGGAGCAGGCCGGCCCCGGCACCCACCCACGCACAGGCGAAGATTTGGAACGGTGTCCACGGTCCGATGCCACTCCACAAGGCGCTTGAGACGGCGATCGTGGCGGCCCCCAGGAGCAGGCCGAAACGGGGGCCGAAGGCCCGGCCGGCCAGGATCAGCAGGATAAAAACTGCCTCCACACCCCCGACGCCGGTACTCGCCACGCGTATTGCCGAGCCGACGGCGGCCAGAACGCCGAGTAACGCCACCGTGTGGGCGGAGCGGACCGAGCCGTCGAGGGAGAACACGATGGCAACGACGGCGAGCGGCGCAATTGCCAGCGCCGCGTACGGGAGGGCCGCGGCGGCATCCTCCGGGAGGGCCGCGGCGAGCAAAGGCCAGCAGAATGCTGCGAGGGCCAGAATGTTTGCGGATACGAGAACCGCGAGCTCGACGCCCCGCGGCATGCGGATGTGGCGCTGTCTTTGTGGGCCCTCGGAGTCGGCTGCCTCTTCGAGGGCTATTGGTGCTGCGATGCGCGGAGCCGCGAAGGGCTGTGCTCCAGCAACATCAGCCTGGACGGCTTCTGTTGCTGGAGCGGGCGCGACGCCGTCACTCATCGGGAGGATCCGGGCGCCGAGGCCGTGGGCAAAGTCGTGGTCGTGAGTGGCGATCAGTACGGCCGCGCCGGTGTCGGCTGCTGCGCGAAGCGCCCCCGAGACTGCTGCGCGGGCGGCAGGATCGAGTCCGCGGGTGGGCTCATCGATCAGGAGTACCTGGGGGTCGTCCATGGTCTGCAGAGTGATGGCAAGAATGCGGCGCTCTCCCGCAGAGAGATCCCGGGGATGCTCGTGGCCAATAGGAATGCTGACGTCTCCCCGCAACCGGGCAAGGCGTGACGCCGCCGGCGTAGGGGCAAGCCGGTCGTTGGCCGGGTGATGCCGGTCCTCGTTCCGATTTGATTGCCTGCCTGATTGTCGTTCTCTCTGACGCACAGAGCGCGCCTGGCGACGGTCGGCCGCGCGTAGTTCCCCTGCGACCGTGTCCCTCGTAAAGAGGTCGTCCGAGGCATCCGGGACGAGGGCGACCCGACCGCCGTCGAGCGTCCCGCCGTCGACCGTTCCTTCACCGCCAGCGCCTTCCCTAAGCGCGAGCGCCACCAGGAGGGACGATTTCCCGGCCCCGTTCGGCCCCACCAGGGCGACCACTTCACCGCGGTGCAGCGCCAGGGATGCGCTGCTCACGAGCGGCTTGCCCTTGCGGTGCACCGCAAGCTTGGTCGCAGTCAGCACGGGCACGAGCTCAGGTGGCTGTGTCGTCATCGGCAGCGTCACAAGAGGGCGTGACGGCGCAACTTCCGGCGCGGCACCCGGCATCAGGGCGCCGTCGTCGATGGTCCACCACGAGTCGGCGACTGGTATGAGCGGCTCCGCCCGGTGTTCCGCCACGATGACGCAGACACCGGCGTCGCGGGCGAGGGCATGGAGCACGGCGATGACGTGGCGGCGTGCTGAGGTATCAAGATCGGCCAGGGGCTCATCAACCAGGAGCAGGACCGGATGATCCACCACCGCGGCGGCGATGGCTACGAGCGTTGCCTCACCGGCAGATAGGGTGCTGACGTTCCGGTCCAGCAGCGCCGATACCCCGATACTCTCCGCGACCTCCAGCACCCGGGCCTTGGCGGGCCCGGCTGCCATGCCCCGCAGCTCGAGAGCCAGCGCGATTTCGTCCCGGACGCGGGTGCTGGCGAAGGCGGCGCGGGGATTCTGCAGGACGACGCCGATGAGCCGGGCGGTCTCGCGCGGCGGCGTGGTGGCTCGGTCCGTTCCGGCGACGCGTACGGTGCCGGAGATTTCTCCGCCGTCAACGTGGGAGAGGAGGCCTGCAATACCTCGCAGGATGGTGGACTTGCCGGAGCCGGTCGGCCCTGTGATGACCGTAATTGACCCGCTCGACGGCGTGAACTCATCGACGCGAACCTGCGCGTCGCCAATGCGGAAGTGTGCGTCCCGGACGAGGACCGGCGCTTCTGTAGCGTGGCCGGGTTGGTGTGCCGCCCGGCTCCCGAAGCCGCGCAACTCGAGAGCAGCAGCAACCCGGCTGGCGTGCTCAAGGGTGCGCTCGAGCACGGGGATAAGGGCACGTGCTCCGAAGCGTTCGCCCCGCAGTCGAAAGGCCAGGCGTACGGAGGTTACGGCGTCGGCAAGCGCCGGCAGCGCCGCCCAGGCGACTACAAGCGTCCGGGCAATGCCCTGCATGGGGCCGCGGCGGGCCAAATGCACGAAGCCACGAGCCACATCCACCCAGGCGTTGAGAATGCCGAAGGCGAGGATTATCCCGGCGATCGGCAGGGCCGACACGACCGCCGCCCAGAGTCCAGGGGCCGTTACCGGACCGAGCAGGACCACATGGGCGTACGGGGCAGGAAGCGGCACCGGCGGTAGGTTGAGCAGGACCGGCTCGCCGATGTCGGCCCCATTGAAAAGGATGCGGTAGATGACCCGCGCCGCGATGAAGACAACGGCGAGAACCGCCGCTGCCCGTAACGGCGCGGGTCGAAAGGTCATGCCGAGGGGGTGGCCGGTGCGCCGTCGACCGTGAACAGCAGTTCCAGGCTCTCGCCCGGGCTGACCTTCAGGGTGGTGAGGCCTTCCTGGGCATAGGCCCAGTCACCGGTGGCCGGCTTAACCCAGAGGGCCCAGTAGGCAAACGCGGCGGGCATCTTGCCGCATTCTTCCTTGTACGTACCGCCCTTGTGGACGATGTCGAAGTCTGCCGCGGGCACACCGTTCACACGGCACACCAGTTCCTTGGGGTATTCGGTGGTGCCCTCGGTTTTCACTTTTGCCTCATCGAGCACTTCGGAAGCGAGGGTCGGCGCCTCTACGGGCACGCAGACGGACGTATCGGCGGCGGCCTGCTTCAGGGAACCCGAGTCGACGATGACCTTCACACCGGTGCAGGGTTCGGAGGCGGCGCTGGTGGCGGCTGCCGGGGAAGCCGGTGCAGGGGTAGTTGGCTGGCTGGCGGCCGGTGCTGAACAGGCGGCGAGAGAGAGCAGGAGACCTGCGGCGGCGAGGGAACTCGCGGCGGCGGTACGAATCTTAGTGAAAGTCACCTGTTAAGGGTAGGGCTTTGCCTGTCCGGAACCGGATGCGGCACGTTGTGTGACGTTCCCTGCCATCGCAGTGTGTGCGGCATCCCGGCGAGTCCGGAGACATCCGGCAATCCAGAGGGATATGGTGGCGGTCGAAGGCGCCGACGCGCAGGGACGGCTGGCATGCCCACAACAAAAACAGTCAGCGCGCGCGCCGCATCGGAAGCCGCAACGTTCTGTCACGGTTCGTGGGATGTCAAACGGGGGAAATATGAGCTTGGATACAAACGGAGAATCACAACAGCGGCGGTCCTGGCGCATCAGGATTGTTGCCATTTCGGTGATAGCAGTGTTGTGCATCGCCTTGGGTGTTTGGGTTGCCGGTGTTTCCGTTGCCGGTTCACGAACGGCTGGAACGGAACGGCAGGAGCTTGTCCACCTCAACAATCAGCGTGCCATCGTGGACAACTCGATGAACCTGTACGAGCCCCTCGTGAACAAATTTTTCGCCCGATACACGACCGCCTTTTCAGAGGAGGCCTCTGACCAGGACAAGCAACAGGTGTTCGACGAAGAAACCGGGCGACTGCAACGTGACGCGAGAATCAACCGTGAACGTCTGCAGCGAATGGAGTCCTCACCTGCGCTGCGTAAGCAGGAAGTTGCGGACGCGTTCAAGGTATTCCAGCAGGAGTATGGCGCGGTGGTCACCTATAACGAGCAGCGGGTCACCGACCTGGCAGCAATTGCACGATCAATTGGCGGGGCTTGTGCGTCTATACATTCAAGGTTCAACGTCAATAGCGAAAACTATGCACAGGAATATGTAAAGGCCGCGGACGGCTGCCTGGCGTCACTATCGTCGGGCAAAGAGGGTAGCAGTCAGGAAACAACCAAGCTCCTATCCGATGTTGAGGCCGTGATTAGCAGACAGCGGGGCACTGCACAGAAGGTAGTCGAGAGCAAAGACCGGTTTGAACGTAATGTCGCCATCATTGAGTCTGGACTGGCATTGCTGGACATCAACAAACCGCTCAATGAAGCGCAGACAATATACGAAGCCGATGTAAGAGCAAAGTATTCGGGGCTGATTGAGAAGGCAAACACGTCAAATGCGGAATTTGAACGGATCTTGAAAGAAAGCATTGAGCTGGCCGGTCAAGAAGCGAAGAGTGGGGAATAGGCCATGACTACCAATCCGATCCGCGGAAAGCGCCCCAAAATATTTCTGATACTGGCGGGCGTTGTTGTCCTCCTTCTTTTGATCGCCGCAGCCTTTGTCACAGTGACGCAGGTTGCCAGGCAGCAGGAAAGGGACAGCCTCGTGCAGCTCAAGAATGAGCAGTTGGTGACGCTCCGTGACGCACGAAGCAAGCTGCAACCAACCCTGAATGCGTACCTGGCCGCGTACAAAAAAGCACACCTTGCCGCTGGGTCACGGGACAAGGCGGAGCAGGATTCGAAGAAAGAGCTTGAAGCCTTTAAGGAAGCCGAAGCTTCCGCACGAGAAGCAGTGCGGACGATTACGACGTCGCACGGGGCTGAGGAGGGTGAGCTTAGTGATGCCGTTGCCCAGTTCGAGGACTCGTATCTGGGTTACGTCGATTACATGGCAGGGCTCGTCGATTCCTATCCCCAGTTTCATACGTTGTTTGGAGATAGCAACGATGGTTGCAAGGGCATCTTCGTAGGCAGCCCGGGGGATAATCTCGCGGAGCGGGCAAATCTACTCATTGAAGCTGCCGGCATATGCCGTAGCGCCACCGAAAAACTGGGAGAGTCAAAAAACCCCACGTACGTTGACTATGCCCTGCGAGTGCAAAACCGCGTAAGTCAATTGGAAATGGACGGGGCTGCCACAGCGAAAGCGGAACAGAGTCTTGGACCGCTCAATGCGACATTGGACCAGATGAAGAAGAAGGTGGACGATGCCTACGCGAGGAATGCGTCCGAGCAGGAGCTGCTTGCTATTGCTGATGAGCTCAAGGGCATGAATGATCAAATAAAGGCGAACAAATCTGAGTTCGATTTTGCGGCCAAGCGATATAAGAAAACTGTGGAAGAAATGCCTTCATTGCTCGAGGATGTATTTTCGAAGCACGTGCCGGATGAGATGAAGTACTTCGAGTCCGTGATGCCGATCCGTCTGGCTGTGCTGGAGTCGGTTATTGACGATGCGCTGGTGGAATAGACATCTGCAATGTCATGAAGAGGGGAGGCGGACGACGGCGGGAGGCCCCGCCGTCGTCCGGTTCCTTTTTGTGGGCGGGTGCCTCGGCGGTTTCTACAGGTCGTCGTCCCTGCCGGCATACACGCTTCATGCGGCGCGTCCTGGCTTGCGGTTTGGGATGAGGGCTTCCGCGAGGCGAAGAATACGCAGTAAAGTCCCCATAGCCAGTGAAACGGACGTCCACCATCACCTGAGAGCGAGTCCCCCATGAACCGGCCGGAAACTTGCCGTGCCTACTGCAGCACGTCACAAACGCACGCAACTATCCGGGGCGTGACGGAATGAGCAGCATACCCTCACACAACACATCGGCGCCTGTAAGACGCGAGACGTTCTCCTCCCGCAGGCTCTTCATCCTTTCCGCCATCGGCTCGGCCGTGGGCCTGGGCAACATCTGGCGCTTCCCGTACATCGCCTATGACAACGGCGGCGGGGCGTTCCTGATCCCGTACCTTGTGGCGTTGCTGACGGCGGGTATCCCGCTGCTGTTCCTGGACTACGCCGTGGGCCACAAATTCCGCGCGTCACCGCCGCTGGCCTACCGGCGGCTCCACCGGGCCGCAGAACCCTTGGGGTGGTGGCAGGTGCTAGTCTGTTTCGTCATCGCAGCCTATTACGCGGTGATCATTGCGTGGTCCCTGATGTACACCATCTTCTCCTTCACTGAGGCGTGGGGTGACGACGCCGAGGGCTACTTCTTCGGGAATTTCCTCCAAGTTGCCGAAGCCCCGGGTATCGGATTCACCTACGTCCCGTCCGTCTTCTTCCCGCTGCTGCTGATCTGGGTGGCGGTGATCATCATCATGGTCGCGGGAATCCGCAAGGGCATCTCACGTGCGAACTCCATCCTGCTCCCGCTGCTGGTGGTGATGTTCCTCCTGCTGGTGCTCCAGTCGCTGTTCCTTCCCGGCGCGGCAGAAGGCCTCAACGCCTTCTTTACCCCCGACTGGGCGGCGCTGGCTGACCCGGGCGTGTGGGCTGCTGCCTACGGCCACATCTTCTTTTCGCTGTCCGTGGGCTACGGCATCATGGTCACCTACTCCTCCTACCTGAAGCGCAGGACGGATCTGACCGGTTCCGGCATGGTGGTTGCCTTTTCCAACTCCGCATTCGAGATTTTGGCGGGAATAGGTGTTTTCGCCGCTCTTGGGTTCATGGCGCAGGCTGCGGGTGCAGGCGTGAACGATGTGGTGACGCAGGGGATCGGTCTGGCTTTCGTCGCCTTCCCCACCATCGTCTCGCAGGCTCCGTTCGGGGCATTCATGGGCGTACTGTTCTTCGGATCCCTGGTGTTCGCAGGAGTAACCTCGCTGATCTCTGTACTGGAAGTCATCGTTGCCGCAGTGCAGGACAAACTCGGATGGGGCCGGATCAAGGCCTCAGTGACGGTCAGCGGGCTGGTGGCAGTTGTCTCGTTGGCACTCTTCCCGACGGCAACAGGCCTGTACCTGCTGGATACCTCCGATGCGTTCGTTAACAGCTTCGGCATTACGCTGG
The DNA here is from genome assembly GCF_031179985.1 of Arthrobacter sp. Classification (GTDB taxonomy): domain Bacteria; phylum Actinomycetota; class Actinomycetes; order Actinomycetales; family Micrococcaceae; genus Arthrobacter. The sequence goes on from NZ_JAPSHJ010000054.1 coordinate 14,346, forward strand.
GGGCACTGGTGACCGTAGTAGTCATTGCGTGGTTCCTGCGAAAGCTTCCCCTGCTGTCCGCCCATCTGAACCGGATATCCACCATCAAGATGCGCCGCTCCTGGATGGTGCTGGTGGCAGGCGTCGTGCCGCTGGCGCTGATCTACATGGTGTCCAGCGAATTCATCAGCAAGATCTCCACCACCTATGAGGGCTATCCCGCCTGGTTCGTGGGCCTGTTTGGCTGGGGTATGGCAGCGGCCTTGGTGGTCCTTGCGCTCGCCTTGACTTTCATCCCCTGGAGCCACAGATCCAAGGCTCACAACGATCCGGAATACGACTCCGTGGTGGAAGAAGAAGCAAAGGAGACGGCACAATGACACCCATCGCGATCACCATGATGATCGTCGCCATACTTACGGTATGGGGCGGCCTGGCGCTGGCGTTGCTCAACCTTCAGCGGCACCCGGAGGATGAGGGGGCGCTGCCCGAAGAACCGGCGCGGGAGCTCTGACCGTCCCGAATTCCGCAGACCGACGCAGATACCGAACCGGCAGCCTCGTCTTCCGGGCACACCCTGCCAACCTTTGGGCAAGGAGGCCGCCATCCTTCTAAATCCTCATTGTGGTAGCCAGCAGTCGAGCGCACCATGGTCATATGGACGCTGACACACCTAAAGCAGTGGAACTGAACCTCCCCCAGGCCTTCCTCCTTCTGGCCACAACCGACAAAGACGGCAAACCTGAAGTGCCCGTGTACGCGCTCAGGACAACTTTGGCCGGGGCAATTCTGGCCGAGCTGGAACAGATTGGTGCCATCGAACTGCAGGGGAAGCACGTCAGGGCTACCGGCACCACCCCCACAACCGACTTCCAACGGGAGCTGGATCTCATCCGCCACAAATCGCGGCCCCATACGCCCAAGCGGTGGGTTTCAATGCTGGAGAACCGCGCTGAAGTGCAGCGTGTCTATGAGGGAATGGCGTCACTGGGCATCGTGGAACAAGCCGGCGAAAAGCACCTGGGCCTGTTCCGGACGGTGCGGTACCCCGAAAAGGACCACTCCCCGGAAGCGGCGCTTCTGAAAAAGATCCAAGCGGCACTCGGCGCGCCCACCGAGACCCAGGTGTCTGATTCCACGGCGACTTCCACTGCGACGGATGAAACGGCCACGGATGAGGGGACGACTGACACGGAGGCTTCCGATGCCACGACGCTTGATCCGGCCAAGCCCGACACAAAGGCGCCCGATGACAGGACCCTGGCCCTGATCGCTCTGCTTCAGGCGGCCGGACTGCTCCACAAGCTCTTCCCGGCAGCAGACAGAATTTGGGCAGGTGAGCTGGTTAAGGACTACTGGCCGGCCCGTGCGGTGGAGGATGAACTCCGTATGATCAGGCTGGCGGAGCAAGAAGCCCCAGCCTTGTGACTCCTCGCCCCAGCCTTGTGGCTCCCCACCGGTCGCCGGGTCTCCGATCAGCCCACCTAACCCCGTGCCGTGGCGTGCGGCAGGGAGGGAAGGGAGGGCAGCGTGGTTCCGGTGACCGGCTGGATGGCGGTCACCGTGGCGAAGCCTGCCGCCAGCAGCGCGGCGTCGCTGTCCGGGTCCGGTTCCTCCGTGGTGTCCGCGATGGCCAGGCGAACATGGTGCTGGTCCCGTTCGGCGAGCGTGGTCTGCACGATGCCGAACCTGGTCAGAGTCGCCGTTCGGTACTCGGGCAGTTCGGGCCCGGCACTGTTGGGGACATTGAGGTTCAGCACGCTTCCTGCGTCCTGTTCCATCAGGAACGGCAGCAACCCGATGGCCAGCCGGGCCGCCGTGTCCCAGTGGAGTGCATCCGGATTGAGCCCGGTATCCAGGGATACCGCCAGGCCTCGACCGTCGTTGACGCCGGCCGTCAGCGCCGCTCCGACCGTTCCGGAATGCAAAATGGCCCTGCCCACGTTGGCCCCGCGGTTGACTCCGGACAACACGATGTCCGGTGGGGGACCGAAGGCGCCATGAGTGGCGATCATCGTGATGAACGCCGGCGCCCCATGGACGGCGTAGGCTTCAACACCGTCCAGATCCACCAGTTGGCGCTCCTCAATGGAGATCCTGCCGTCCTGCTCTACAGCGGTAATCGAGGAACTGCTGCCGCTGGCTTCGGAGGCGGGTGCTGCGACCACGACGCTCAGGCCCGCTCCGACGGCTGCGGCGGCCAACGCATGCAGGCCCGGGGATCCAATGCCGTCGTCATTGGTAATGAGGACATGCGCAGGCTGGTTCATGCTTCCCTGACCTTTCGTGCCAGTTCATCCGGGCTCATCTGCTGCGCAGGTTCTTCCTCACTTGTGTCATCCAGTGGAACGATCCTGACAAGCTTGGCGAGTTCGACGATTGCGGCTGCCTCTCCCGTGCCCAGACCGTGGCGGGTCACGTTCTGTGCGCCGGCGGCCGTGCCCAAGACAACTGCCTCATGCAGGGTTCCGTGATCAGCCAGTACGGCGGCCATCCCGGCCGTGAGTGAATCGCCTGCGCCGCTGGTATCCACCGTCTGGAACTCCGGAACATGAATTTCGCTGAGCGAGCCTTCGTGGAGGAACAGCGAGGGCAAATGGGCGCGGGTGATAATGACCGACGAGGCACCCTCGCGGACGAGTGTGTGCATCGCTTTAATAATCTGGCCGGTCTCCGCGGCGGCGGCACGGCCGCTGCCCACGACTTCACCGTCAGACATTTTGATCACTGCCGGTTTGCCGGCCAGGACGCCGTTCAGTCTTTCGCCGGCGAGGTCGGCGATGACGGTGCATCCGGCGGCACCCAGGTCGGCCGTGAGCCTCCGGTACATGTCAGCCGGTACCGAGTCCTCCCGGCTGGTGCCGCTAAGGATCACGGTCCCGGCTTCCATCCCCGCCTGCAGTGTCAGCCCGTAGAGTTCGTCCAGTTCGTGGCGCGTGAGCCGGTCACCGGGCGATTCCGCCAGGACATGGCGTTCACCACCGCGGCGGTCATGCAGGTATGCCCCGCTGCTGCCTTGACCGGCAACAGGCAGAACCCGGACCCCTTCGTCAGTGATCAGGTGCCGTAGGACCCGGCCGGTTTCGCCCGAGAAGACTGCACACATCGTCACCGTTGCGCCGAGGGCGCCGAGCATCCGGGCTTGCCATACTCCCTGGCCGCCGGCGTGGATGTGGATATCTGCGGTGCCTTTGATGTCTTCGACAGTGACGGTGAGGACGGGGGAAGGAGCGAAAATCACTACAGACCCCATGCTTCACCCGCCGTCCCAGGCTCTACAGCTGAAATCGTGGCCATACTTACCTCTTCCCGCCGGAAGTATCCGGCCGATATCGGTTTTGGCTATATCGGATCAATGGAAGCTTCCGCTCCTCATACCCGGTCTGCAGCCCCGGTTTGGCCGGCATGACGGGCGCAATGTGCGCAGCAGTACATGCCTTCGCCGCTCTCGATTCCGTGCCCAACTATCCTGCAACCGCAGTGGTTGCAGACGGGGGCCATCGCATGAATGGCGCATTCAAAACTGTCGAATGTCCCGGATTGACCGCCCTTACTGATGGTGAAGGCTTTGTCGTAATCGTTTCCACATGTATCGCAGATTGCCATCTTCGAACTCCCTGTCTTGGTCGCATTAATATGGTAAGCACACTTAGTACATGTGCGACTAGAGGGGAAAGATGGGGGGCTGGCCACCGGAAAGCGGACGACGACGGCGGGAGGCGCCGTCGTCGTCCGTTATCCACCGCTGTGCCGGAAGTTAAGCAGCCACCCCCGCCGGCACCACGCTGCAGTCCGCTGCGGAGCCGGCGAGCTGTGGTGCCCAGCCGTCGGTGCCCTGCAGGTAGGTCCTGATTGTGTAGGACCCAGCCTCAGCCCCAGGCAATTGCGGACGGTCGGGGGTCACCTGCGCTCCGGGGCCGCGGTTGTTGTACTCGTGGAACCGTGCCTCCCGCCAGGAGAAGCCGCTCATGTCCGTCCACGGTGTGCCGGAAATGTGGGCGCCGAGCCAGGAGTCCCGGACCAGCACCTGCGCCACTGCCTTCGGGTCACCGCCGGCATGCCACGGCCTGCCGAGGTGGACGGAGTTCGCAGCAGCATCGGAGACTAACCGGCACTGGTCAAAGAGGTAGCCGTACCTGATCGACAGATCCAGGCTCCCTGCCGTTATGTACCCATTGTTCGTGGTCGAGCGGCGGTCCAGGGATTTGATCTCGCAGCCACTGAATACTGCGGTCCCGCGGCCGAAGATGAAATCAACGTCGCCCTCCACGTAGCAATCTTCAAAGTAGAAACGGGCAGGGACGCCCGCTCCCGGTGAGTTGACCAGCAGGGTGTCCTGGTTGCCCAGGCACCTGACGTTGGACAGCACCGAGCGGTCTGCCGTGATGTGCAGCGCCACGGCCTGGCGATCCTTGATCCCCATGTTGGCGGCCTCGTCGAAATCGTTGCTGAACGTCAGATTCCGGGCCACGAAGTCAGGCCCGTCAATCCGGACTGAGGCGCTGCCCGAGGTGCCGAAGTTCCCGCTGCCGTCCGGCTTGGGCGTCCCAGAGGCGTTGTTGAAGACGAGCACCACATCCTCCGGCCTGCTGCCCTGCCCAATGAACGAGATCCGGGGCTTGTTGCTCGGCACCCGCACGGCCTCACGGTAGGTGCCGGGCTGGATCCTGATGACGGTCCGCCGGGCGTTGTTGGACGGAACGGCGTCGACGGCGGACTGTACCGTCGCGAACGTCCGGCCCGGTCCGACGTCGAGCGTTACCGGGACATCGATGGGGCGCTCAGCGGGCCAGTACATCTGGAGCAAAGGCTCGGCAACGCCGTCGATATTCAGGAAGTAGCCGGGCGGGACGATCTCCTTGGACTGCAGTTCGCGTGCCACAAGGCGGGCCACCGACACGGCGCCAGCCGCCTGGAAGTGCGTGTTGTCCTCGGAACCCTGCGGATATTGCGGGTGCTCGCCAGGAGTCAGGAAAAGGAACTGCTGCTTGGTTCCTTCCGGCCCCAGCTGCTGCCACAACTCCTTGGATGAAGCCGTCAGGTCCACCAGCGGCGTTCCGGACGCAGCAGCGAGTTCCCGTACAGCCTGGGGATAGGCGCCGTGGGAATCCTTGGCATTTCCGAAGGAATCAAAGCGTCGGCGTTCCACCGGCGTGACGAGAACGGGCTTGCCTCCGCGTGCTTTGGCGCCGTCGACGTACCGGCTCAGGTATTCCTTGAACGTGGAGTCAGGGAGCGTTCCGCGGGCAGGATCCGTCACTTTCGCGTCGTTGTGGCCGAAGGAGATCAGAAGGTAGTCGCCCGGCAACATCAACGCAATCACCCGGTCCAGGAGGCCGGCGTCGGCAAAGCTCTTGGAGGAGGCGCCGGACCAGGCGTAATCGAACACCGTTGCCTGCGGCCCCAGCAGGAGCGGCAGTGCCTGCCCCCAGCCGGCGCGGGGGCGTTCGGACTGCTGGTACGCCGACGACGTCGAGTCCCCGACGACGAAGATCACCGGTTTGGTGCGGGGTTTCGTGGGGTCCGTGGCTCTTTGGGTCAATGCGTTCGCTATGCCTGTTCCCGAGAGGGCCATGGCTCCTGCGGTGAGCGCCAGGGAGGCCAGTACGCTGCGACGGTTCGGCAGAATGGCGGCCATCAGCCCTCCCCTCCTGCAGTGAAGATCGGGCCGGTGGATTTGTGGAGGAGTCCCGGCACAGCCTGGGCGGGGTGGACCTGGGTGCGGAGGGTGGGCGTCCAGGAATCGTCCGCAGCCAGCTGGTCAGCGGGTACGGCGGCGGCGTTGTACTCGGCGCGGAGATCGGTGATCTCACCATTGACGGCGTTCGCGATGGTGGTGATTGCCGTTCCCTTGAAGCGCCCGATGATGTTCGCGGCGTCGATTCCGGCGGGAAGCGTGAAGGCATTTGCCTCGGCGTGGAGGTGGGACTCGAAACCGGCACCCAAGGTGTAGCCGTAGGGGATGGTGCTGTCCTCGGTGACCTTGAAGTGGTTGTTGTACACGTCCACCTGCCCGAATCGGACGCGCGGGGCGCGCTGGCCGACGTTTTCGAAGACGTTGTGGTGAATGGTGACGCGCAGCTTGCCGGGGTCCCCGCGGGTGAGGGAATCCGTGGACCCGATCAGGAGCAGCTTGTCATGGTCCGAGAAGCGGTTGAAGGACATGGTCACCAGGTCCGAGCCGTTGGTGACGTCGACGGCGCCGTCATGCACTTGGTATTGGCGGCCGAAGTAGTGGGGCTGGGAACTGTCGAGGTTGGGGGCATCGGTGAACTCGGAATGGTCGATCCAGACGTTCGTGGCTTTGTTGATGACCTGAAGCAGGTCATACTCACTGTTCCAGTTGCCCTCTGCGCCGTCGGTGGGGTCCCAGGAGGGAAAGCAGTCGGCGGCATCGCGCACGGTGAGGTTGCGGACGATCACGTTCGTAGCGCCGTTGATCCGCAGTGCTGCACCGCTAATGCTGCTCTCCGGGGTGGCGCCGACGATGGTGGTGTTGCTGGGAATATCCCAACGGATGGACTTCGCCTGCTTTGCGGCTGCGAGGCGCCGCGCGTCCTCCTGCGGGCCCACGGGCTTCTGGCTAAGGCCGTAGCTTGCCGGGTGGAAGGCCTGGAGGTACTGCTCCAGGCTGTACCCGGTACCTTCGGCATAGTTTTCGCAGGTCAGCGGTGAACCGTCCGGCGCCGTATTGGCGTCGATGGTTCCGTGGACCCGGACAATCTTCGCTTGACTGCCGGCGTTTGTGAAGGCGGCGAGCAGTTCGGCCTTGGTAGAGACGTCGTAGACATTGCTGTCCTCTGCCGCCGCGCCCCCAGTCGTTCCCGTTCCTTCCGATGCCCAGCCGTTCCCCTGGGAGAGAATCTGGCGCTCCAGCGGGGTTCGGGCGGTCTGGGCTGCGGGATCGGCCAGCGGGTTGGGGGATGCTCCTGCGGGCCCCGAAATGATCAGCGCTCCTGCCACGGCCATGGCTGCGGACAAGGGTAAGTACCTACTGCGTTTTCGCATGTTCTCTCTTCCGTCATTGGAACGAACTGCGCTCCGGTCCGGCGGCAACTATGACGACGGTCACTGCGGAGCGCTGAGAAGGACACTACTCAGAAAACGGTTTCTCAGCAATAGCGACTTTCGTTCAAAGAGTCCCTGTTCTCCTCGCACATCAACCGGAGTTCGCGCATGTGGTGAGGTTGGACCATTTGAGGGTCCCTACGCTGAACAGCGGGAACCCACGCAGTCGCAACCAAGACATTAGGCGGAATCGGGCTTATTTATATTCGGTTGATGGAGGTGACAGAAAAACACCGGAAGCGGTCCTTTTGTCATAAAAGCGAAATTCGAATTTTACGCCTTTAGTCAGACCTGGATCGCTTGCTGCGCCGCCCGCCAGCACCCGAATGGCGCAGTTTTTGAGGACTGGCAGGAAAAAATAGAACTAGGTATGGTATCAGGAAACGCAAGCATAGAAAGGTGCGATTTCGATGTCAGGAATGCCTCCTAAAAGCGGCGCCGTGAAAAAAGCTGGCAAGTCAATTCTCGGAAAGAGCCGATAAAAAGGTCTAAAAACGAAAAAGTGAACTTACTTTTGTAAAGCCGCGCAAAACCAGCGCTGACCATGTGCGGGCTCAGCGGGCGGGTGCCGGCGTCGTGACGCAGGTACTCTGCGCCGGGCCGATCCTTCTAGCATTTAACGTGCAAAGGTGCGGGCCGGAAACGGCGGAGAACAACCTGGATTAGTGCGCTGGCCGTGTTGGGCGCATGGCTTTTTCGAGTCATACCGGTGATTCAGGTGGCCCGCACTTTTGTCGACATCAGGTGCAGCCGTTGTGGCAGGTGGGCGCTGCAATGGTCAGTCGGCGTCGCGGTGAGCGGCGCGCTGCTGATAGGAAGATTGTTACGACGACGACGACGATGGAGGGCCCGCTGTCATCCTGTCCTTCACTCAGCCCCTATTGGCGCATCCCAATTTTGCGCACCGGGGTTCAGCACGAGGGAACCTGGCCGCGATGGAACTGAGCGTTTCGGAATCTCACCTCGTCGGAACTACGCCGATTGCAGGAGGAACCAGTCTGGGTCTGGGTCCACGGGCATAGGTAGGTCTGGGTCCACGGGCATAGGTAGGTCTTGGATGCTTCTATATTCGTCAAGGGGTGGACGTAGGATTTCGAGAGCGATGGGCCGGAGCATATAGTCTGAAGTTTTCAATTCTGGGGGACTCATGACTCGCACACACACCGCCCAA
>NZ_JAPSHJ010000055.1 GCF_031179985.1 Arthrobacter sp.
GCGAGTAATGAAGCTTGCAATCATTGGATGCGGGGAAGTGGGACGGCTCTATGCCGCAGCCGCTGCCCCCCACTTCGAACTGGTCCTGTGTGACGCCTACCCGTCGGCGGCCGCGCAGGAGCTGGCAGAACAACTGGGGGTGGAACTGAAAAGCTCCATCGGGCCATGGCTCGCTGACATGGATCGCGTATGGGCCTGTGTCACCGGAGATGTTGCAGTCTCCGTTGCCGAACAGGCTTCTGCACACACCAGCCCAGGAGCGCTCTACGCTGACCTGAGCACCGCCAACTCCGCCGACAAACGAAAAGCAGCGGAGCTGCTGGAGGCAAAGTCAGCTGAATATGTGGACGTTGCCATTATGGGCGCCGTCGGACTGACCGGAGTCAGGACGAACCTGCTCGCCGCCGGCCCGGACGCAGCATCCGCAGTCAAGGACTTCGGGAAACTCGGGGCGCCGGCAAGGGCCCTGGATAACGCCGCCGCCGGCGACGCGATCGCGCTCAAGCTGCTCAGGACCGTCCTGACCAAGGGGCTCGAGGCACTGGGCGTTGAGGCACTGATCGCTGCCGAGAGCCAAGGCGTGCGTGCAGAGCTCTACCGGGTGCTGGAGGACATCGACACCGAGGGATTCACGAATTTCCTCAACGCCGTAGTCCGCACCCACGTCCTCCACGCCGAGCGCCGGTTCCACGAAGTTGACCGGGCCATCGCACAGCTGGACGAAGCAGGACTGCCCTCATCAGTACTCGCCGGAACGCGTGAGCGCTACGAACAGACAGTCCAGGCGCTGAAGGACTCCGCCCCGGCGCCGGGCACAGCAGAAAACATCGACTCGGCAGTCTCCTGGCTGCTCGAATCCTCACAAGCTGCCAAGGCCACCGCCTAACGCAGCACCAACTTCGCGCCCTGCCGGGTGTGAGAGAACGTAAGGAAAAACAATGGATCTAGGTATCAAAGACAAGGTCGCCCTCGTACTGGGCGCCGGCGGAGGCCTGGGCGGCGCTATTGCCCGTTCCCTGGCCGCTGAAGGTGTCAAGGTAGCTGTCGCTGACATCGAATCGAAGTACGCAGATGTCACCACCGCAGCCATCAACGCCGCCGGAGGCACCGCCAAGTCCTTCGCGTGGGACCTTGCCGACGTCAGCGCAATCGACAAGAAGGTCGCGGAGATCGAGGCGGAGCTGGGCCCGATCGACATTCTGGTCAACAACACCGGCGGCCCGCCCCCCACGCTGGTCCACGGTCAGCCCACAGAGACCTGGAACTCCTATTTCCAGTCCATGGTCCTTCCGGTCATCGCACTGACCGACCGTGTGCTCCCGGGCATGAAAGAACGCGGCTGGGGCCGCATCATCACCAGCACCAGCTCCGGAGTCATCGCCCCGATCGCGAACCTGGGACTGTCCAACTCCCTGCGTTCAACCCTCGTTGGCTGGTCCAAGACCCTGGCACGCGAAGTTGGGCCGTTCGGTATCACCGCCAACATCGTCCTCCCGGGCCGCATCGCAACCGGCCGCATCACGTCCCTGGACGAGGCAAAGGCCAAGCGCGAAAACCGCCCGGTCGCCGAGGTCACGGCCGAAAGCACCGCCTCCATCCCCGTCCAGCGCTACGGCAACCCGGACGAATACGGCCAGACCGTCACGTTCCTCTCCGGAACCGGCGCCTCATACATCACCGGGTCGGTGATCCGCGTCGATGGCGGCCTGATCCCCAGCGTCTAACCGGGACCGTTCCCGGTCCTTTCACCTGGTGGCCGGCACACGCCGGCCACCACCCGAGAAGGAAAGCCACACAATGAAACTCAACCGCACGGAAAAGGGCGTCTACGCGATCGCCCCGACGCCTTTCCAGGACAACGGAGAGATCGATTTCCCCTCCATTGACCGGCTCGTCGATTTTTACCAGGACGCCGGCGTTAACGGAATCACCGTCCTCGGAGCACTGGGTGAAGCGCCCAAGCTCACCACCGAGGAAGCAGAAGCCGTCGCCGAACGCTTCATCAGCCGCTCGGACCTTCCTGTCATCGTTGGTGTGTCGGCACCCGGTTACGCCGCCATGGGAGCACTGTCAGCAAAGGTGATGTCCCTCGGCGCAGCCGGCGTGATGATCGCCCCGCCGGCCTCGCTGCGCACCGATGACCAGATCGTGAACTATTACCGCGGAGCCGCTGAAGCCATCGGCAAGGACACCCTGTTCGTCATTCAGGACTTCCCCCTGACCTTCTCGGTCATCATGGCAACGGACGTCATTCGCCGGATCGCGGTGGAGAACGAGAACGCCGTCATGCTCAAGCACGAGGACTGGCCCGGTCTGGAAAAGATCAGCCAGCTCCGTGCCCTGGAGGAGGGTGGCAAGATTCCACACCTGTCCATTCTTTGTGGTTTCGGCGGGGCGTTCCTGGACTTCGAAGTTGAACGCGGTGCAAACGGTGCCATGACCGGATACTGCTTCCCGGAAATGCTCGTTGACGTGGTCCGCATGTCAACAGAAGGCGACCGCGACCAGGCCCACGACCTCTTCGACGCTCACCTCCCGCTGATCCGCTATGAACAGCAGCCCGGCGCCGCTGGTCTGGCAGTGCGCAAATACATCCTGAAGAGGCGCGGTGTTCTGACCTCTGACGCCCAGCGCAGCCCAGGCGGGAAACTGACCGAAACGGCCAAATCTGAAGTCGAGTACCTCCTCACCCGGGTAGCAAGGCACGACCCACGCGCCAAACTCGACGCCTAAAACCGAATAATGGAGCCCTGAAGCGCCGGTGTGAAACACGACCACCGGCGCTTCAGACCATCCAGGCTTCACCCTCGGCATAGCCTGGACGGATATTAGAGTGGGAGTAGCTTTCCTTGAAAGCTAGTCCTGTCCGAGCATGGCGCGCTGGGCGCTGATGACACTTCCTAATAAAAGGGGCGAGGTATGGCTCAGCCGAGCACGAAGGTCTATGACGTGATCCGGAGCCGGATTATGTCCGGCACCTATGCGCCGGGACAACATCTGGTCGAGACTGAGATCAGCCAGGAACTCAATGTCAGCAGGTCCCCGGTGCGGATGGCGCTCAAGCGCCTGACCCAGGAGAGCCTGGTTACCACCGAGTCGAACCGGGGCTCATTCGTAGCGCAATGGACCCGGAGCGACATCAACGAAGTTTTTGATCTCCGACAGATGCTTGAATCCCGGGCAGCGTCTCTTGCTGCCCAATCAGCCACACCAGAGGAAATCGCCCGGCTGCAGTCCCTCGTGGATGAAATGACGGAACTGGCAGAACGCCGGGCCGAGGGATACCGTGACGACCTGCACCACAACAATCAAGCCTTCCACCTGCTCATTGTTTCCGCCGCCAAATCACCGCGGCTGTTTCAGTTCGTCAGAACCCTCACCGACACATCCCTGACCCTGGGCACCTACTTCTACTACTCGGACGCAGACATCGACCGCAGCGTCCATTTCCATCAGGACCTTGCAAATGCCATCGCAAGCCGAAATTCAGCCGCCGCCGAAGCCCTGATGGCCGCCCACCTGTGCCTGGCGCATACAGCCTTCGAAGCAAGCCGCTTCGGCGCTGATCAACAGAGCGCCTAACCCTCCCCTGAGCCGGCAACAGCAAGCCCCCCGGTAGCCCGCGCGTCACCTCACAGCAGCGCTGTCCTGGCTGCCCGAACCCAAGCCACCACGCCTAACGCAGCACCCCGTGCGCCTCGGCGGGTACCTCCTGAGGACAATTCTGCTTCGCCCGGCTGCGATCAACGCCTCGATGGGGCCAGCGCCCCGAGGCCCTTGGCCAGGGCTGCCCACTGCAGCTTGAGCCCGAAGTCTTCATCGGCGACCGTGTCCTCCAAAGGCCGTTACCGGTGCCCCGCGTTGCCGAAGTCCTGGCTGCCGATGTAACCCAGGCCCGGGCGGCCGCCGATGCGCAGGCATCACCGGCCCAGCCGGCAAGAGGCCGGGAACCACTGAAGTGCAGAGCAGCCACTCTGCTTACCCTCGACCGACCGCGCAAAAGTACATTCGAAACACAATCCCAGCCGCTGCCCCTATATTCTCGCCGGTGCTTGACGCGGACGGGCGCAGATAGTACTTTATGTGTATTAGAAGTGATTTGCATCATATGGCTTGGAAGGCGCGGTCCGCGGTTTCTGACGGCAAGTTTCCGCCAAGCCCCCAATCGAAGAAGCTTGGAGCGCATCGCGATGACTTGTGCAAACATTCCGGGGCAACCAAGCCCCTGACATTCCATTCCAGGGGCCGCCGCAGCGGTCCCCAAACGATCCTGCGAGTAGCAGAATTCATCGGTTGAGAAGCGCTGCATCTCTGCCGTCATCACTTGGTGCCCGTGGGTGGGGGAGTGCCGAGTCCGACACGTTGGTCATGGCCTTGACGAACCGGCAGCAGTCCCGACCGAAGCCGGGTCCTGAAACCCTCTGCCCCACGCCACCTACAAACCGAACATAGATTTAAAGGAGACATCATGATCATCACACGAGTAAGCCGAGGGGTTCTGTGCACTGCTGCACTGATCGTTCCTGCACTGCTCCTAACCGCCTGCGGCAGCCCTGCGCCGAGCAGCAGCGGTGGGGGCGGCGGCGAAGGCGGCACACTGTCTATCGCAACAGGTGGCACGGGCGGGGTGTTCTACCCGCTGGGTGGTGGTTTCGCCACCGTGATCCGGGACAACGTCAAAGGTTATGACGCGACGGTCCAGGAGACGAACGCGTCAGTGGACAACATGAAACTCGTCCAGAATGGCTCCGCGCAGCTGGCCTTTGGCGTGGGAGATGTCGTTTCTGACGCTGTCGCGGGCACTGCTGACTTCGAGGGCAGTCCATTGGACATCTGTTCGCTCGGCAACGTCTACGACAATTTCATGCAGGTTGTCACCGTGGAAGGGACGGGCATCAAGTCAGTTGCGGACATGAAGGGCAAGAAAGTCTCCGTAGGGGCGCCCGGGGGAGCTACGGAAGTGGGGGCCCTGCGGATACTGGAGGCCGCGGGAGTCGACCCTGAAACCGGGGTGGAGCGCCGTCAGTTGGGTGCCGCCGAGACAATCGCCGCGCTGCGTGACGGAACCATCGACGCGGGTTTTTGGTCCGGTGGCCTCCCTACAGGAGCGCTGATTGACCTTGCCAGTGATGGTGACATGGTGCTCGTACCTATCGGTGAATACGCTGAACCGCTGGCTTCCAAGCACGGTGAGTACTACATCAAGAGAGATATTCCTGCGAACACGTATGAGGGGCAAACCGAAGCTGTTTCCGCGATTGCCACGCCCAACATCCTGGTTGCCAGCTCCAAGATGGACGAGCAGCTTCAGCAGGACATCACCCGGGCCCTTTTCGAGAACGTCGAAGCCCTCAAAAAGGTACACCCCGCGGCGGGGGATATGAACGCGAGCACTGCCGGTGATGTCCCCTTCATCAAGGCCTGCCCCGGCGCCCAGGCCTATTTCTCTGAAAAGTAATTTTTGATGCGTCAGTCGCTCGTCGCCGCGGTTGTTTGCAGTACTGGCCTGTTGTTCGTAGTCGCTTCCGGATCCGGCACTGACTCCGGCACATCTGCACAGTCCCGGTCCATTGTGATCAGCAACGGCGGCGGCGAGTTGGCCCGCGTCCCGCTTTCAGGGGAATCATTCGCTGTCAGCTACCGCAATTCGATCTACGGAACATACGCCGAAGAACGCTACGCTGCTCAACCGGACGGGTCTTACCTCCTGGTTCAAATAGCAGCTGACCAGCTGGCGGTTCTGGAGGAGTACTACGCAGTGCCGAGTGCGCCTTCCCCCGCAGACCCAAACGACCGGCGCAAGTGGACGGTTGACCCCGATCCGGCACGTCCCGCGGAATTCACCAGCCTCTCGCTGGCGGCGACAGACCTTGGACAGCGCACACTGCATGTCCCCGGCGCCGCACCAGTTGAACTATGGAAACTGGCCGACAGCGATAACCCCTTTGTAGTGCTTAACCTCAAGGAGAACCAATGACCAAGCCAGACGGCGGCGACGGGGCGCGGGTTCGGGCATCCGACACCTCCATAAGCCACCACGCGCCCGACCCGTACGAACAGGTTGATCTCCTCAGGGCCGAAGAAGGCACTGGGGACAACCGCAATGACCGCGATGAAGACTCGATTAACCCGCAGAAACGCGAGGACTTCATTGATGAAGAAGCGCTCATTGCCGAGTTCGAAGCAGAAAAGCCTGCCCGGCACCTGAGCGGCACGCCTGCCCTGATTATCAAGATCGCCTGCGCCGGACTGTCTCTGTTTGGACTGTACTGGGTGTTCAACCCCATGCCGACGCAGTTCTTCCTCCCCATGTTCCTTGGTATCGGGTTGGCGCTGACATTTCTGGTCTACCGCGGCTGGGGCCGCTCAGCCAAAGCAAAGGAAACGGGAAGGTCCGACAACCCGCACTGGGCTGACTGGCTGCTGGCGATAGTGGCTCTCATCCCTTTTATCTACATCGTTTCCGATTGGGACAGCTTCTTCAGACGCGCCATCACCCCAACCTACCTGGACCTGATCATGGGGCTGATTGCCATCCTGGTCACCCTCGAGGCCTCGCGACGGACAGTGGGCATCCTTGTCCCGGTAGTGGTGCTGGGCTTCTTTGCCTACGCAAGCTTCGGATCCTGGGTTCCGGCCCCTTTCAACACCTCCTCCTTCGACTGGATCCGGCTGATTGGCCACAACGTCATGGGAACGCAAGGTCTTTTCGGGGTACCGACAGAAGTCGCTGCGACCTACATCATCCTGTTCACCATCTACGGGGCGGTGCTGGGTGCCTCCGGTGCCACGAAATTCTTCATCGACCTCTCATTCTCCGCGTTCGGGCAGTCAAAATCAGGCCCTGGCCGTACCGTCACCCTGGCAGGCTTCCTGCTCGGAACGGTCTCAGGTTCGGGCGTGGCCACCACCGTGACGCTGGGCGGAATCTCCTGGCCCCTGCTGCGAAAAGCCGGCTACCCCCGCGAACACGGCGGCGCAGTGCTGGCCGCAGCAGGCATCGGTGCCATCATGTCACCACCCACCTTGGGCGCCGCAGCATTCATCATCGCCGCCCTACTCGGAGTTTCCTACCTCCAGGTGCTGATCTGGGCCACCATCCCGACCCTGCTCTACTACTTCGGCATCATCATCGCCATCGAGATGGACGCCCGCCGGTTCAAAACCAAAGCCGTCGAAATGGACGTGAAGCCCGTAGGGAAGTTGCTCCTGCGCTTCGGATACCACTTCAGCTCCCTGGCAGCCATCGTCGTATTCATGGCAATGGGCATGACCCCGTTCCGAGCCGTAGTCTTCGCTACCGGACTGGCCTTCATCCTCAGCTTCTTCGACCGCGAATCCCGCATGTACGCCAAGCGCATCTTCGATGCCATCGCCACCGGAGCAACGGGAGCACTGTCAGTCATCCCGGTCATGGCGGCAGCCGGTCTCATCGTAGGCATCATGACGCTCACCGGCCTCGGCCTGAAACT
The DNA here is from genome assembly GCF_031179985.1 of Arthrobacter sp. Taxonomy (GTDB): domain Bacteria; phylum Actinomycetota; class Actinomycetes; order Actinomycetales; family Micrococcaceae; genus Arthrobacter. Next base: position 7,473 of record NZ_JAPSHJ010000055.1, read on the forward strand.
GGCCGGCATCATCGTGGATTTCGCCGGCGGCAACCTCCTGCTCACCGCTATCTTCTCGGCCATCTCGGTAACCCTGCTCGGTCTCGCGGTCCCTGTCACGGCCAGCTTCATCATTTCCTGGGTGATCATCGGCCCTGCCCTGCAGGACGTCGGCGTTCCAGGCTTCGCTGCCGCAATGTTCATCTTCTACTACTCCGTACTCAGCGAGGTGTCCCCGCCCACCGCACTCTCCCCGTTCGCAGCCTCAGCCATCACCGGCGGTAAACCCATACCCACCATGTGGCTCACCTGGCGGTACACCCTTTCGGCCTTCCTCGTACCGTTCATCTTTGTCCTTTCCGGCCCGGGCATAGGTTTGCTCATGCAAGGTGGAATCGGAACCATCGCGCTGGCACTTGGCGTTTCCCTGCTGGCTGTAGCCGCACTTGCCGTAGCCACGGGAGCTTGGATGTTTGGCCCAGCGCACTGGCCCGAGCGGGTACTTTGCGGGCTCGGTTCCCTGCCGCTGGTAACGCTTGACCCGCTTTACATCTCCATTGGAATAGCCCTCATTGCTGTTGGGATCCTGGTGCATTTGGTCGGGTTGAAAATGCGTCGCAAGGGCAATCACAAAGAGTCCGACCATGCCGGATCATCCGCAGCCGCTACCCCGGGCACGGCTACGAATTAGGAGGGTCTACGGCACCGATACTCGGCGCCCGCAAATTTCCGCGGGCGCCGAGTATCGGCATCTCCGGATCAATGTCCGGATTAGGGCGAAAAGCACTACTGTCTCGGGGAAGACATCAACACCGAACAGGGCTCGAACTCTGGGCGGCATCAGCCACAGTCGTCTGCAACATAAAGTCGGAAGGAACGCAAAATGGCACCCCCACCGCAGAGCACGGCCGGCGGGTTACCGCAGCCTCTGGCCGGGATCCGGGTCGCGGACTTCTCCAGGGTTCTTGCCGGTCCCTTGTGCACGATGATGCTGGCCGACTACGGCGCGGAAGTGATCAAGATTGAAAGCCCCGCCGGAGACGATACCCGGGCATGGGTCCCGCCCGTCGCTCCGGACGGCACAGGCACCTACTTTGCCAGTGTCAACCGCAACAAGAAGTCCGTAGTTGCCGACCTCAAGACTGACGAAGGGCTGGCCTATGCCCGCGCCCTGGTGGCTGACTGCGATGTCGTCATCGAAAACTACCGCCCAGGCGTCATGTCGAAATTTGGACTGGACTACCCGAGCCTCGCTCAGGACCGGCCGGAGCTCATCTACTGCTCAATCTCTGGATTCGGTTCAGGAGCCGGGGCGGATCTCCCAGGCTACGACTTGCTGATCCAGGCGCTCGGCGGCCTGATGAGCATCACCGGCTCACCGGAGACTGAACCGAGCAAAGCCGGCGTCGCTCTCGTCGACGTGCTCGCCGGCCAGAACGCCTTAGCAGGCGTCCTGATGGCCCTGCGTGTACGCGACGCCACCGGGACCGGGCAGCAGGTGGAGGTCAATTTACTCTCCTCACTGCTGGCAGCCCTGGTAAACCAGGGCACGGCCACGCTCGCCACCGGGGCATCCCCTGCCAGGATGGGTAACGCCCACCCGAGCATCACCCCCTATGAAACCTTCCCCACCGGAGGTGGCACCATAGCCATCGCCGTCGGCAACGACCGGCAGTTTATTGCGTTGGCCAAGGTCCTGGGCCTCCACGGGCTGGTGGAAGATCCCAGGTTCCGCACCAACGAACGCCGCGTGGAATACCGCACTGACCTGAGCACTGCCCTCAAAGGGGCGTTGGTCACTGACACCGCCGCTCGTTGGCAACAAAAACTGCTGGCCGCAGGGGTTCCCGCCGGTAAAGTCAACAGCGTCGGTGAGGCCCTGGAACTTGCCGAAAGTCTGGGACTGGCGCCCTCCGTCGTCCTCACTGACCCGGTTACCGGGCGGGAATCGCGCCAGCTCGCCAACCCGATCCGCCTGTCAGCATCGGCACCCGGCTACTGGCAGGTACCCCCGGCCCTTGGAGAGCACCAAGGCACCACGTTCGCGCACGCTCCGACCGTCACCACGAAAGGCCCCTAATGCCTGACATCAGCGACCTGATTGACTTCGATTCCCTGCTCACCGCAGACGAGCGTGCACTGCGCGATACCGTCCGGGCCTTTGTGGACAGCGAGATCAAGCCAAACATCGCGGACTGGTACGAGAGGGCCGTCTTCCCGCTCGAGATCGTCCCGGAGCTCGCCAAGCTGGGCGTGCTCGGCATGCATCTGAAGGGCTACGGCTGCGCCGGGCGCTCCGCCGTCGACTATGGCTTGGCGGGCGCAGAGCTCGAAGCCGGCGATTCCGGTCTGCGCACCTTCGTCTCGGTTCAGGGCTCACTGGCCATGAGCGCCATCTACAAGCACGGCTCCGAAGAACAGAAGCAAGAGTGGCTGCCTGCAATGGCCAAAGGTGAAGCAATAGGCTGCTTCGGACTGACCGAACCCACGGCAGGATCGGATCCGGGCAGCATGACAACTTTCGCCCGCCGCCAGGGCAATGACTGGGTGCTTAACGGCGCCAAACGCTGGATCGGTCTAGCGTCCGTCGCCAAGATCGCCGTTATCTGGGCGCAGACTGAGGAAGGAGTGCGCGGCTTCGTCGTACCTACGTCCGCCCCGGGGTTTACAGCCACCCCCATCGAACAGAAGCTGTCCATGCGCGCCTCCATCCAGTGCGACATCGACCTCACCAACGTGCGCCTGCCCGAATCAGCCGTGCTGCCGAACGTCAAAGGTCTCAAGGGCCCCTTCTCATGCCTCAACGAAGCCCGCTACGGAATCATCTGGGGCGCCATGGGCGCGGCCCGTGACGCGTTCGAGGCTGCCCTGGATTACTCCAAGGAACGCATGCAGTTCGACAAACCGCTTGCCGGATACCAGCTAACCCAGCAGAAACTGGTGGACATGGCACTGGAAATCAACAAAGGCTTCCTGCTCGCCCTGCACCTGGGCCGCAAAAAGGACGCCGGAACATTGCAACCAGACCAGATATCGGTCGGGAAACTCAACAACTGCCGAGAAGCCATAAATATCGCTCGCGAGGCCCGCACCATCCTCGGCGGCAACGGCATCACCCTGGACTACTCACCGCTACGCCACGCAAACAATCTGGAATCCGTGCGCACTTATGAAGGCACGGACGAGGTCCACACCCTCATCCTGGGCAATAAACTCACCGGCGTCCCGGCCTTCCGCTGAAGGGAACGGAGCCTCTGCCCTGCGAACTCCCAACCCGTTCGTCCATCACAACCGGCTCGCCGGCAACAGGCAAGGGCAACCAGGGACCGTTTCTCAGGATGACAGCGTAGGCAACTCCTTTGCAGCCTACCCCTGCCTGTTTTGAAACGCCGGTAACGGATAGTCGGTCAACCTGCCTCGGCCGGACAAACCCGTGCTTGCTGATTACGCGGCCGAAACTGGTGACGACACCGATCCGTCCAGGGCTGGGGTCAATCCAGGTTATCCACGGCTGGAAGCAGGAGCCGTTGGGGGAGCTCCCTGGCAGCAGTAGCGGTGGATAACCTATGAGAATTGTCCCCGGCCGTGGGCGGGCGGACCGGACTTCTCGTTCAAACGCGGATCACTTCCGGTTGCTCGGAGGACCAGGCAAGGAACCATGTGTCAGTTCTGGGTGTAGCCCAATCTGAATCATCAGACACCGCTTCATTAGAACAGCGAAGACGCACTCCTTGCCCGGGATTCAGCCCACGTTTTCGACTACCCCTTAAGGCTGATGGATCAGGTGTAGAGCTGCCTCGGCCAAGGTTGCGTTCTCTTTTTGGGAAGTGAATCTTGCGCAACTGCGCCTACAAAGAACTGAGCTGCGCTCATACTCTTGTGATGTTGGGCACGGGGGAGTCCACTCCGTCTGCACTGCACATTGCTCAAAGGAGAGTGTCTTTTGTTCCACGTTGTCGCCACGTACGGCACCAAGCCGGACTTGACCGAGGATGTCCTCGATCTGTTGAAGGACATGGCAGAGGCCACCCGCCGGGAACCTGGGAATGTCAGCTATGAGTTTTACCGCGGCGTCGAAGACCCGACGCGGATCGTGATTTTGGAGTCTTACCAGGATGCCGACGACTTCGATCGGCATAGGGAGAGCGAGCATTTCATAGGTTTAGGTGCCGGGCGGATCATTCCACGCTTGGCATCCCGCCACATTTCGACCTACACGTCAGTCGAGGTGCCGCATGAGGCTCCGTGACCGGCTGCGTGTCCTGGCCGGCGCTATTTCCGCGGCCTTCTGCCACGGTCTCTTTGTGTCGATGCCTGTAGCTTTCACGGAAGGCGATTAGACATGCCCCTTTAAAAACATTCCTCAGGTGTGGTCCGGATTGTCTTCCGGCGAGCCGGTGACTGTTACTGAACCTGGCCGGGGCTCGTACTCGGCCCGGGTGGATACGAAAACCGAGGATTCCGCTGTTGTGTGGGGGATCGATGACAACGGGCAGCGCCGGGCTTTTGATCACCGCGAAGGTGTCAGGATTACCCGCGCTCTTGACGCTACGGTCTTCACGTAACCCCCAGCACCATTTGTCCGGCAGCGACGCTGCTTGAGAATTAGGCTGGCCCCCGCAACACAGCGGGGCCCTCGGCGTCAGTGCAATCCCGGATGCGGCGCCTATTTAAGCGGCCGCAGACACTGTCTGCTCTGCAGGGTTGAGGGCTTCCTTGAGTTCGGTGATGAAGGCTTTGAGGTTCGCGGACCGGCAGTCCCGCCGCCACATCAGCCAGGTTTCCGCGGTGCCGAGACTACCTTCTATCTCGTGAACCTGGACGCGGCTTGCTCCGGGCAGCGTCTCGAGGAGGGATTTGGGCATCATGCAGATGCCACCGCCGGCCGCGACGCAGGCGAGCATGCTGTAGTACGAGGAGATTTCGACGATTCGTCCCGGGACCATTCCTTGAGACTCGAGCCAGTCCTCAAAGCGTTGGCGGTAGGAGCAGATGGTGCCGAACATGAAGGCGGTCGGGTGGGATGCCTTGAAGTCGTCATTGATCTCGGTGACCGTCTGCGGAGTGAGGATTACCAGATCCTCCGCAAATGCCCTGATGCCGGTGAGTGAAGGTACAGCGGGTTTTCCGTCAGAGAATGCTGCCGTGAGTTGCCCGTTCAGCAGGTGGTCGAACAGCACTCCCGAGGAGCCGGCTTCGAGTTCAACGTCGACAGCGGGGTAACGGAGATGGAAGCTTGCCAGTATCGGCGGTATCCGGATTGCCGCCGTGCTTTCGAGGGCGCCCAGACGAAATTTGCCGCGGGGTTCGCCCTGTGCCGTGAAGGCTTTGGCGTCGTTACACAGGTCGATGATCTTTTGGGCATGATCGCGGAAGAGTTCCCCATCGGCTGAGAGGGAGCTTTGCCGTTTGTCCCTGACCAGGAGCTTGACCCCAAGTTCGCGCTCCAGCTGCTGGATGCGGGTCGAAACGTTGGAAGGGGCCCGGAGAAGCTTGTTGGCGGCTTTGGTGATGCTGCCCGTCTCCGCTACGGCGAGAAAGATTTCCAGCTGCGAGATCTCCATTGTCCTCGTTCTCTCTAAGCGAAGTGATGCGCGTTGATGCATCACGTTTACAGAATGATGACAGTCTTCGGGATTCTTTTCAACCGCCCCCTCTGACGATCCCCGCTCCTTCGACCCGTAGCCGTCCCCGAGAGGGAAGGGCGTTCGGGAAGTTCGACTCACATTGCAGACCGTTCTGTTTTTGAGAAGTGAAGCTTCGGAAACTTCTTATTTATCAAAGTGACGCTGGCTTCTAGAGTCGTTGTTAGTCCCATCACATACGAACTTGAAGGAACACAATTATGGGCACCATCGAAGTTGCCGTCGCTAAGTCGACGAACCCGGCTACCGGCGAGGAGGTCGCGGCCTATCCCTATCTGGATGAGCGGGGCGTCGCAGGCGTTGTCCAGTCAGCCGCCGAAGGTTTCGCCGTTTGGCGGGAGACGTCACCGGCCCAGCGGGCTGAGGTTTTCCGTCGTCTTGCCGAACTGCTGCGCCGCGACACCGCGAAGCTCGCCGGCGTGATCACGGCCGAAATGGGCAAGCCCGTCACGCAGGCTCAGGCAGAGGTGACCAAGTGCGCGAACATGCTGGACTGGTACGCAGAGAACGGCCCGGCCATGCTGGAGGACACGGCGACCACCATCGGCCCGGAGGCCTACGTTTCCTATCTGCCCACGGGCACGGTGCTGGCGATCATGCCGTGGAATTTCCCGGTCTGGCAGATCTTCCGCGGTGCCGCCCCGATCATCCTGGGCGGCAACGGCTACCTCCTGAAGCCTGCGTCGAACGTGGTGGGCTGCGCCTTGGCGCTGGAGTCCCTGTGGGAGGAGGCAGGGCTGCCGAAGGGTACTTTCGCCGTGGTGAACTGCGACCGTGACCAGGTCCCTGCCATCATCCACGACCCGCGCATTACGGGCGTCGCGGTGACCGGCGGCACCGTCGCCGGGCAGAGTGTGGCCGCGGAAGCAGGGCGGGCTCTGAAGAAGGTCATCCTTGAACTCGGGGGATCGGATCCGTTCATCGTTCTGGCCGACGCGGACCTGGACAAGGCCGTCGACGCCGCAGCTACCGGGCGGATGGTCAACGCAGGCCAGGTGTGCATCTCGGCCAAGCGCATCATCGTTGAACGCCCGGTCTATGCCGAGTTCACCGCCAAGCTCGCGCGCCGGGTTGAAAGCTTCAAGGTCGGTGACCCCACCGACCCGGACACCTTCGTCGGCCCGATGGCCAAGGAAGAAGGCTTGCTGGACGTGGATGATCAGGTCAAGCGCTCCGTCGCTGAAGGTGCTGAGCTCCTGACCGGTGGTCACCGCATCCCCGGCCCCGGCACGTTCTACGCCCCGACCGTCCTGGCCGGCGTCACCGAAGCCATGACGGCCTTCAAGGAGGAGATCTTCGGCCCGGTGGCAACCGTCATCGCCGCCGAGGACGCCGAGGACGCCCTGGCCAAGGCCAACAATTCCGAGTTCGGGCTCAGTGCAGCGATCTGGACTGCCGACAGCGCGAAGGCCCGCGCCATGGCACGGAAGATCGACGCCGGCGGCGTTTTCATCAATGGCCTCTCCGTCTCGGACCCCCGGATCCCTATCGGTGGGGTGAAGAAGAGCGGTTTCGGCCGGGAGCTGTCCTACCTGGGCGTCCACGAATTCACCAACATCCAGGCGGTGTGGGACCAGACCCCGCTTAACGCCGCCAAAGAAGCAGCACAAGGAGTAGCACAATGAGCACCACCACCATCAACCAGGAACTCTTCGACAAGGGCCTGGCCACCCGCCGGGAAGTCCTCGGCGACGAGTACGTCCAGCGCAGCCTGGACAGCGCGGACGAGTTCTCCATGCCCATGCAGGAACTCGTCACCCAATACTGCTGGGGCGATGTCTGGAACCGGCCGGGCCTGGAACGCGCACAGCGCAGCCTGATCAACCTGGCCATGATCAGCGCCCTGAACCGGCCCCACGAACTGAAGGTCCACGTCCGCGGCGCCGTCCGCAACGGCGTCACCAAGGAACAGATCAAGGAAGTCTTCCTCCAGGTCGCCATCTACTGCGGCGCCCCCGCCGCCCTGGAAAGCTTCCGCCTCGCCCGTGAAGTCTTCAAAGAGATGGAGGCCGAAGCATGAGCACCATCGGCTTTATCGGCCTGGGCAACATGGGCTTCCCCATGGCCTCGCGGCTCGCCGAGGCGGGCCACACCCTCATCGTGGACGACCGCGACAAAGGCGCAGTGCAGCGGTTCCAGGACCAGCACCCCACATCCCGGACGGCCACGGACGTCAAAGCCTGGCAGGACGCGGACATCATCATCACGATGCTGCCCAACTCCGACATCGTCGAAGCCGTACTGACCGGGGGAGTGGCCGCGGCCGCCTCACTGAACACCCTGTTCATCGACATGTCCTCCTCCGAGCCCATCCGATCCCGAGACCTGGGCGCCCGGCTCGAACGGCAGGGGATGCGCTACCTGGACGCCCCCGTCTCCGGCGGGGTCCGCGGAGCCCAAAACGGGCAGCTCGCCATCATGGTCGGAGGCCGCTGGCACGATCTGGACCAAGCTACCGAACTGTTCGACGTGCTGGGCAAATCCGTCATCCACGTCGGCGACGCCGGCTCCGGACACGCAGCAAAAGCCCTGAACAACCTGGTTTCCGCGGCTTCGGTCGCTGCCACCGTCGAAGCCCTGCGCGTCGGTGAACGCTTTGGCATCGACCCGGCAACCCTGACCCAGGTCCTGAACGCCTCATCCGGGCGGAGCAACACGTCCGAGAACAAGGTCGCACAGTTCATGCTCTCGGGCACCTTTGGCTCCGGTTTCCCGATCGGGCTGATGACCAAGGACATCAAGATCGCCACGGCCCTCGCCGACTCCCTCGGCATTGATGCCCGCTTCAGCCACGACTGCGAGGCCATCTGGCAGTCCGTCCTCGACGCCGGACACGGCGCCGAAGACCACACGAGGATGTACGAATACCTCGCCACCCCCACCAAATCTTTCAATGATGAAAGGCAAATCCATGCGTGACTTCGCACAGGTGCTGCAGACCGCGACCCAGGACTTCGAGTTCAACCGCGAGATGCGCTACTACACCGGCAACCTTCACGTCGCCATCGGCGACAAGGCCTGGCTGGCCGCCTACGACGACGGCAAATTCCTCTCCGTGGAACCCTCCGGCACCGACCCCCAGGGCGCGGCGATCTGGATCAAAGGCACCGAGGAACAGTGGAAGGACATGACCGCCGAGTACCCGCGGCCCTTCTTCCAATCCCTGCAAAGCTCGTCCGCCAAACACGGCGTGCTGCTGAGCAACACCCACCAGCTCTACGCCTACCTGCCGGCGCTGAACCGGCTCATGCAAATCTTCCGCCAGCTCAACCGCGAAGGAGCGTAAAAGCCATGGCAAAGTTCGAACCCATCAAGGGTGGCTACGTCTACCTCACCGTCGAGGACATCGAATACCGGGTCTACTACGAAGAAGCCGGTCAGGGCATCCCGCTGATCGTCGGGCACACCGCGGGCTCCGACGGCCGCCAGTACCGGCACCTGCTCAACGACGAAGAGGTCACCTCCCGCTACCGCGTCATCTCCTTCGACCTGCCCTTCCACGGCAAGTCCCTGCCTCCGCACGGGGACAAATGGTGGACCCGCGAATACAACATGACCAAGTCCCGCATGATGGCCTTCCCCAACGCGCTCTCCGAAGCACTGGAACTGGACCGTCCCGTATACATGGGCAGCTCCATGGGCGGGCACCTGGCCATCGACCTGGCCTCGAACTTCAACGACCGCTACCGGGCCACCATCTCCGTCGAAGGCGCCCTTCGCTCTGCGGCCGAGTACGTCGAGGTTGGCATGGATGGCATCCGCCGCGAGTTCGACAACCCCAACGTCTCCCGCACCTCCACCGGTGCGGCGATGATGCTGAACATCTCCCCGTACTCCCCCGAGGAGAACGTCCGGGAGATCCAGTGGGAGTACCAGTGCGGCGGGCCCGGTGTTTTCGCCGGGGACCTCTATTACTACTACTACGACCACAACGTCAGCCCTGAAGAAGCCGCAGCGATCGACACAAGCAAGTGCATGCTGTACTTCCTGACCGGCGAATACGACCCCAACACCTCCCCGGCGGACACCAAGGAAGCCGCGAATCTGGTCAAGGGCTCCAAGTTCTGGGAAATGCCCAAGCTCGGCCACTTCCCGGTCACCGAAAACTACGACGAGTTCCGCAAGTTCCTCCTGCCGATCCTGGAAGAAATCGAAGGCAAGTCCGCCTAGGACCCGCCTTCACGGCGGGCCGGCACTGACCGGCCCGCCGGTCACGGCGCCGACCATCCGGCGCACCACCGCACTGCAGGGCCCTGCTGCCGCCACGTCCGTAGGCAGTCACGCCCAAAAACAGGTGTAATCCCCATCACATTCATCAGTACCCATCAATGGAGCTGGAACATGTCCTCAACAAACGCCACGGCTTGGCGGCCGGCGCACGTCACCAACCGGCAGATCAAATTCGCGACCATCCTTTGCTTCCTGGCATGGGCGTTCGCGGTCTATGACTTCATCCTCTTCGGCACGCTGCTGCCCGAACTCGGCAAAGACCTCGGTATGAACGAAGCCGAACAGGCCACCATGGTGACCTGGATGTCCGTCGGCGCCGTGGGCATGGGCCTCATTGCAGGACCAGTCGTGGACAAGTTCGGTCGTAAAGCCGGCCTCGCCTTCACCACCGCCGGAGCAGGCATCGCCTCTGCACTGACCGCCCTCGGCGGGATCGTTCCTGTCTCCGTCCTGATCGCCATCAGGTCCCTCAGCGGTTTGGGCCTGTCCGAACAAGGCGTCAACGGCGCCTACCTCAGCGAGCTCTACGGTGCCTCCGATGACCCGCGGATCAAGAAGCGCCAAGGATTCATCTACTCCCTGGTTCAGGGTGGCTGGCCGATCGGTGCCATCCTCGCCGCGGCGCTGACCGCAGTTCTGCTTCCAGTCATCGGCTGGGCCGGCTGCTTCGTCTTCGCCGCCATCCCCTCCCTGATCGTCGCGGCACTGGCCCGCAAACTGCGTGAATCCCCGCAGTTCGAATCCATCCAGAAAATCCGCCGCCTCCAAAAGGCCGGCAACAAGGCCGACGCGGAAAACCTCTCCGCCGCACTCGGGATCGAAGAGCACGAAACCCGCAGCACCCTCGCCGACGTTTTCCGCGGCCGGAGCCTGCGCACCACCCTGGCCTTGGGCTTGGGGCACATCCTGAACTACTTCCCCGTTCAGGTCTTCAGCGTCCTCGGCACCACCGTCCTGGTGAGCGTCCACAACGTCTCCTTCACCAACTCCCTGGCCATCCTCCTGATGTCCAACGTGATCGCCTACCTCGGTTACCTCACCCACGGCTTCCTCGGCGACAAGTTCGGCAGGCGCAACGTCATCGCCTTCGGCTGGATCACCGGTGGCATCGTCTTCACCGCCATGATCTTCGGACCCAGCGACTTCTGGACCGTCGTCGCCCTCTACAGCCTCGGAACGTTCTTCCTCATCGGCCCGTACTCCTGCGTGCTGTTCTTCGTCGGCGAAAGCTACGACACCCGCATCCGCGGCCGCGGAGCCACCTTCGTCGCCGCCGTCGGCCCCATCGGCGCCATCATCTCCAGCGCCCTGGCCGCAACCCTGCTCTCCAACGGCGGCAACTGGGCCACCGCAGCCTTCCTCTTCGGAGCCATCCCCTGCGTCCTGTCCGGCATCGCCGTCCTGTTCTCCCGCAAGCACCAGCACGTCGCGGACCCCGTACACATCCCGGCCGTCGCCGGGGGAGCCCCGGCCGACGAGACAACCCACTAACAACACGAGCAGGCAGTTGCCGGGGCGCCCACGAGCCCCCAGCAACTGCCGTCCAACGAAACGGACCCCCAAATGCCTGAAACCGCCTACGGCCGCGTGGCCGTCATGACCAGCCCCCGGGAACTCGACTACGCCGAGTACCCGCTCCCCGCCCCCGAGCCAGGCGCGATCCTGATGAAAGTGACCAGGGCAAATGTCTGCGGCTCCGAACTGCACATCTGGAACGGCAAGCACCCCGTCAAGAAAAGCGGTGGCCTCGGCCACGAAATGGTCGGCACCGTCGCCGCCATCGGTGAGGGACGCCCCACCGATAACGCCGGCCAACCGCTCAGCCCCGGAGACAGCATCGTCGCGACCTACTTCCAGACCTGCGACCGCTGCGACCGGTGCCTTGGCGGACAGCCGAACCTGTGCGACAACGCCTACGAATTCTTCGGCAAACAGCCGACCGAAGCACCCCACTTCCACGCAGCGTTCGGCACGCACTACTACATCCATCCCCGCCAGCACGTCTACAAGGTCCCGAACGAGGTCCCCGACTCCGTGGCCGCCAGCGCCAACTGCGCCCTTTCCCAGGTCACCTTCGGCATCGACCAGATCGGCCTGCAGTATGGCGAGACTCTGCTCATCCAGGGAGCCGGCGGGCTCGGGCTTAACGCCGTCGCCGTGGCCAAGGAGCGCGGCGCGGAGGTGATCGTCATCGATCCTTCCGAATCCCGGCTCGAACAGGCCCGGCGCTTCGGGGCCGCCCACACGATCAACATGGCAGAAATCCCTGACCTGGAGGACAGGATCGCCGCTATCCAGGACCTCACGGGGGGCCAAGGCCCCGACGTCGCCATTGAGCTGACCGGCGTCCCCGACGCCTTCGCTGAGGGACTGCGGCAGATCCGGCGCGGCGGACGCTACCTGGTGATGGGCAACCTTTCTCCCGGCCGGACCGTTCCGTTTGATCCCGGCTACGTCACCCGAAAAGCTCTGACCATCAAGCACGTGGACCGCTACGAAGGCCGCTACCTCTACAAGTCCCTGGCCTTCCTCGCAGAGCATCGGGAAAAATACCCCTTTGACGCCATGATCGACGCGACCTTCACCCTGGACGGTGTCGAAGAAGCCCTGGAAAAGTCACTCGCCCGCGAAGTCACCCGCGCCGCGATCCTCATGGACAACGCAACAGCCTGAGCCGGCGACAAATCCTTCCCCCTGCATCCTGACAAGGAACGACCATGACAACAGCACACCTCGCCGGCCTGACCCCTGATCAGGTCCGCCGCAAAAGCCTGATCTCCGGCACCGTCGGAGCGATCATCGAATGGTACGAATACACCGTCTACGGCACCGCCGCCGCCCTCGTCTTCGGCACCCTGTTCTTCCCCTCGAGCGAACCCGGCGTCTCCCAGATCGCCGCACTCGCAAGCTTCGGCGTCGGCTTCCTCGCCCGTCCCGTCGGCGCCTTCGTTTCCGGCCACCTCGGTGACCGGATTGGACGTAAATCCACCCTGATTCTGACCTTCCTCATTATGAGCGTCTCCACGGCCGCCATCGGGCTGCTCCCCACCTATCAGAGCGTCGGGTTCTGGGCTCCGGTCCTGCTGTGCGTTCTTCGCCTCACCCAAGGCTTCGCCGTCGGCGGCGAATGGGGAGGCGCGGCGATCATCGCCGTCGAAAACGCCCCGAAGGGACGCCGCGGATTCTTCGGAGCCTGGCCCCAGATCGGTGTCTCCTGCGGCCTGCTCCTCGGCACCGGTGCCGTCGCCATTTCCCAGGCCATATCGGGGGACCAGTTCATCGTCTGGGGCTGGCGCCTGCCCTTCCTCGTCAGCGTGGTGCTGGCCGCCGTTGGCCTCTACATTCGCCTCAACGCGAGCGAAAGCCCGGCCTTCCTCGCCGCCAAAGCAGAAGCCGAACGGAAACAGGAAAAGCAAAAAGCGCCGATCCCGGTCGTGTTCAAAGAGCACCGCAGGTCCCTGGTCATCGCACTGTTTTCACGCTTTGCCGAAGCAGGAAACTACTACCTCTTCACCGTTTTCCTGCTCTCGTACGTCGCCACGACCCTCAAGCTGCCGGCATCCTACGGACTCGTGGCCGTCATGATCGGATCGGCCCTGAACATCGCCATGATTCCCGTCTTCGGCGCCATCTCAGACCGCATCGGCCGCAAGAACACCTTCTTCTTCGGCGCAAGCGTCATCATCGTCAGCGCCTGGCCCATCTTCGCCATGATCCAAACCGGCAACCCGTTCGCGATCATCGCCGGCGTAGCCATCTTCCTCACCCTCGGCCACGCTGCCGTCTACTCCGTGCTCCCCGCTTTCTACTGCGAACTGTTCCCCACCGAAGTGCGCTACACAGGCATCTCCGTCGGATACCAGACCGCAGCCATCCTTCTGGCCGGATTTACCCCGGTCATCGCCAGCGCCCTCGTCCTCTGGTCAGGCGGCACCTGGCCCCTGGTCGCCATCATCGTCCTGACAACCCTCATCGCGGTAGCCGCTGTCGCAGCTGCCAAAGAATCAAAGGACCTCGACCTGGACACCATCGGAAAAGCACCGGCAACCTTTAACGCCGAGCCCAACCCTAGGACCCGTACCCGCTGACCTCCAACACGCTGGACCGGGCAAACGCCCGGGCAGGAAGACGACGGGTCCCACGGCTAACGGTGGGCCCGTCGTCTTCCTGCGGGTGCGGGGCGTGGTCATGGGCAGTGCGCAGTCACGTGACGCAACTCGAGTCAGGCGGGCGGACCGCAAAGGCGGCCGCCGCCACGAGTATCTAATAACATCCCCTCCGTGGCCACTTTCCCGGCTTCAGCCGGCGGTAGGTGCCACCGGTCCGAAGATTTCCTCAGACAGGATGCGGGTGCCTTCGGTGACGCCGGAGAGGATGGTGGGCTGGTAGAAGTAGCCCACGCCCCCACCGGGCCGCTGCCTAGGACGGCTTTCGCGCCGGCGGTGGAGGAACCGGTGGCGACTCCGATCCCGTCCATGGCTGGGGTCAATTCAGGTTATCCACGCCTTGGAAATTGGGAGCCGTGGGGGGTAGCTCCATGGCAGCAGCAGCCGTGGATAACCTATGAAAATTGTCCCCGGCTGTGGGCGGCGGCCGGACGGGACGCCTCGTTCGAACGTAGACCAATTCCGGTTGTTCCTGGGACCAGGCAAGCAGTCTGTGTCAGCTTTGGGTGTGCCTCATCTGGACGAGCTCCCCGCCCCGGGCGTAATGTCTAGCACCGCGTATAGGCTGCGGATGAGTTCGGCCGCTTCGGTTTGGAGTGCGGGCGGGTCGTTTTTTGACCAGGCTAGGTAGACGGGGACTGGCGGCGCGTCTCGGACGGGCCGGTAGACCAGGCCGGCCCTTCGGTATTGGTGGGCGGTGGATTCGGCGGTTATGCCCCGGGCTTTGCCGCTGCCGATGACCGTTAGCCAGTCGTCCACGTCATTGGTGATTACCGTCTGAACGGGTTGCTTTCCTTCGGGCCAGAGGTCTAGGCGGGTGCTTCCGGTTCGTACATCAATGGCCAACGTGGCATCTCCGACCTGGGCGAGCGTGACTGTTCGTTTGGTTGCCAGGGGGTCCTCGATTGCCATTGCGCAGTAGCGCTTCTCGTACCCGGTGAGGACGAAGTCGAGGGTTCCTGGTTCCGGGGTGCGGCGCAGGATTGCAAGATCGGTTGTTCCTTCGGCCAGCCCTGCGGTAGGGGTGTTTGTCCTGATG
>NZ_JAPSHJ010000056.1:0-18660 GCF_031179985.1 Arthrobacter sp.
TCGGAGCAGCGGCTCCAGCTGGGCCGCGGCGGCACCCAGGGCTGAATGCTGGGACGGGATGAGGTCCAGAAGCGCGGCAATTTCAGCGGAGGCAGTGACGTCAAAGTGCGTGGGGTTGTTGATCACGACGGCGTCCTTCCCCTCCCGGTCAAGCCTGCGGATCATTGCCAGGGCTGCCCGATCCTGCGTCCTCGGCTCCCGGAGTTTCATCCACAACGGCCCGGAGGGACCGAATTCAAACTGCTCGATGTGAACGTCAAGGCTTCCGCCACAGGTGAGGCCCGCCGCAAATGCGTCCTCGGCGCTGTAGCCGAACGACTCACGGCGGGTGCCGCCGTCGTGCAGTGTCTGCAGTGCAGCCTCCACCACAGCCCCCTCGACGCAGCCGCCGGACAGGCTGCCCAGCACCTCGCCGGCGGCAGACACGATCATCGAGGTACCCACTGGCCGCGGCACAGACCCCGTTGCCCCCACCACGGTGGCCACAGCACAGGGCTGGCCGCAAACCGCAGGCTGCCAGTCCCTGGCGGAAGGCAATAGATTCAGCATGCGCCTCTCCCTTCGTCCCGGGCACGTCCCTCACCGCGGTGTTGTCCATTCTGCTGCCTGTTCTCCGCCGAAGGAAGCAAGCCCCGCCGCAGCCGCCTGTGATCGATCCTGCCGACAGTGTTCCGGCCAGCCACCCGAAGTGAAAGTTGCCGGTTCCTTTAGGCTCGTTTTGTACACAGTGCTTTTTAGGAAAGGCAGTGCTTATAGGACTGACGGTACTTTTTGGGACAGGGCAGGAAACATGCTGTTAATTTCGCTGTGCCACCTTGGTTCCAGCGACCGGAAGTTGGGAAAGAGACCATGAGCGGGAAGACAGTCCTCGGCAGCAACCAGTACGGCAAGGCCGAAGTCCGCGTCGTCAAAATCAGCCGGGATACCAAACGCCACGAGATTGAAGACCTCAACGTCACCTCGCAACTGCGCGGGGACTTTGCTGCCGCGCACCTGGAAGGCAACAACGCCCACGTCGTGGCCACGGACACCCAGAAGAACACCATTTACGCCTTCGCCCGGGATGGCATCGGTTCCCCTGAGGCCTTCCTGCTGAGGCTTGGCGAGCACTTCACCTCGAGCTTCGATTGGGTCAGCGGCGGCCGCTGGGAAGCGGAGTCCTATGGCTGGGACAGGATCCAGGTGGCGGGCAAGGACCACCATCATTCGTTCGTGCGCAACGGCCGCGAGGTACGCACCGCCGTGCTGGTCCGGGACGGTGCTGCCGTCCACGTCATCTCGGGGCTCCGCGATCTCACGGTCCTGAAGTCGACCCAGTCGGGCTTCACCGGCTTCCCCAAGGACAAGTACACTACCCTCCCCGAGACCACAGACCGGATCCTGGCCACCGATGTCACAGCCCGCTGGCGCTTCAATCCTGCCGTGGACGTCCGTTCCTTTGATTTCAACAGGAATTACGACGACGTCAGGCGGCTCCTGCTGGAGGGTTTCGCTGAGAAGTACTCCCACGCCCTGCAGCAGACACTGTTCGACATGGGCACCAAGGTGCTGGAGGCCCATGCTGAAATCGACGAGATCAGGTTCTCCATGCCAAACAAGCATCACTTCCTGGTGGACCTCACCCCTTTCGGTCTGGACAACCCCAACGAAGTGTTCTTCGCGGCAGACCGCCCTTACGGCCTGATCGAAGCCACGGTGCAGCGCGAAGGTGCAGCACCTGCTGAAACCGCCTGGACCGGCATCGCCGGCTTTTGCTGACGGCGGGCTTAATGCCGGTTAGATTGTCCCCAGGTTCTTCGCCCCGAATCACGGCAGCGGATGCTGCCGCCTCAGCGGCTGCCCACGCAGCCTCAAATGCAGCCTTAGCTGCCTAGGAAAGGACACTCGATGGCCCTCACAGTCACCGATCCCCAGCCTGTTTCACGGGCCGGGGAAATCCTCACGCCAGAGGCGCTCGCCTTCATTGAGGAGCTCCACCAGCGGTTTGCCTCAACGCGTTCGGAGCTGTTGAAGGCCCGCGTTGTCAAGCGTGAGCAGGTTGCGAGGACAGGCAAGCTGGATTTCCTGCCCGAGACCGCCGATATCCGCTCCGGTGACTGGAAAGTTGCTCCTGCCCCTGCGGCGCTCCAGGACAGGCGTGTGGAGATGACTGGCCCCGCTTCTCCGGCGAAGATGGCCATCAACGCTCTAAACTCCGGCGCCAAGGTGTGGCTCGCTGATCTGGAGGATGCCAGCACGCCCACCTGGCACAACGTGATCGACTCCATCCTGAACCTTCGCGACGCCGCCCGCGGCACCCTGAGCTACACCTCTCCGGAGGGCAAGGAGTACACTCTTCGCACCGACGCCCCGCTGGCTGTGGTGGTGGCCCGCCCCCGCGGCTGGCACATGGATGAGCGGCACCTGCTGGCCGACGGCGAATCCACAACCGGCGCGCTGGTGGACTTTGGACTCCATTTCTTCCACGTGGCCGAACAATTGCTCCGCAACGGTCATGGCCCCTACTACTACCTGCCCAAAATGGAGAGCCATCTCGAGGCGCGCCTATGGAATGACGTCTTCGTCTTCGCGCAGGATTACCTCGGTTTACCGCAGGGGAGCATCCGGGCAACTGTGCTGATTGAGACCATCCCGGCGGCCTTCGAAATGGACGAGATCCTCTACGAGCTGCGGGACCACGCCTCAGGACTGAACGCGGGGCGCTGGGACTACCTTTTCAGCATCATCAAGTACTTCCGTGATGCTGGGCCTGCCTTCGTCCTGCCGGACCGCGCCTCAGTAGCCATGACTGCCCCGTTCATGCGCGCCTACACCGAATTGCTGGTCAAAACCTGCCATCACCGCGGCGCCTTCGCAATGGGCGGGATGGCAGCAGTCATACCAAACCGTCGGGAGCCCGAGGTAACAGCCCAGGCTTTCGAGAAGGTACGGGCTGACAAGACCCGCGAAGTGACTGACGGCTTCGACGGCTCCTGGGTGGCGCACCCTGACCTTGTTCCGATCTGTCAGGAGGTGTTCGATGCCGTGCTCGGCGAGCGCCCCAACCAGCTCGACAAGCAGCGTCCGGAGGTGTCAGTCACCGCTGGGCAGCTCCTGGATATTGCCTCAGCAGGCGGCCAGGTCACCGAAGCCGGACTGCGGCTGAATCTTTATGTCGCCGTCGCCTATACCGCGGTCTGGATATCCGGTAACGGTGCGGTAGCAATCCATAACCTGATGGAGGATGCTGCCACCGCCGAAATTTCCCGGTCCCAGGTCTGGCAGCAGATCCGAAACGGGGTGGTCCTGGCCGACACCGGCAACGCGGTGACCCGCGAGCTCGTGGCGGGAATCCTGGCCGAAGAGACGGAGCGCCTGCGCACTGAAGTGGGTGAGGACGCGTTCGAGAGGTACTACCAGCCGGCCAGCAGCCTCATTGCCGATATCTGCCTGTCAGAGGAATACACGGACTTCCTCACCACCCCCGCCTATGAACTGGTGGGCTGACGCATGAAGGAAGCGCCCCGGGGATCGCTTTCAAGCGCTGACCTTGCGCAGATCGATTCGCGGCTCGCTGCCACCGACCGGATGCTGGTGCAGAACTACCCCGGCGACGACGGCTCGCGCCAGCCGGTTCAGACTGTCTACGTACCGGCGGACACGTTTACTCCGTCACTTGCCGCCGAGTGGGGTGCCCAGGCACTTGCCACCGCTGAGGTGCAGGGCGGCCTGGTTCACCTCGGGCATCTGCTCGGCCAGGAACGTGCTTTGGCAACCGCTGTGGCCACCAGGGTGGAAGCGAAGTTGACCAGCGAGCCCATAGAGGACCTGCGGCTGGACTTTGAGGACGGATACGGGGACAGGGGGGACGACGCCGAGGATGCCGACGCTGTTTCAGCCGCTCACGCCGTGGCCGAGGCGGTTGCTGCCGGCACGTCTCCCCCGTTCATCGGGATCCGCTTTAAGGGTCTGGAAGGATCCACCCGCACCCGCGGGCTGCGGACCCTGGACCTCTTCATCTCCGGGCTTGCCGAGGCGGGCGAGCTTCCGTCCGGGCTCAGGCTGACCCTGCCAAAAGTAACCACTGTGGCGCAGGTGCAGGCCCTGGAGTTTGCAGTGACCCGGCTGGAGGAGATCCACTCGCTCCCGCCGGGAAGGCTGAGGTTCGAAGTGCAGGTGGAGACGCCCCAGCTCATTCTCGGGCCTGACGGCACCTCACCGGTGGCACAGCTTCCGCACGTGGTCCCCGGACGGGTCAGCGGACTGCATTACGGCACTTACGATTATTCGGCGTCACTGCAGATTTCTGCCGAATATCAGTCAATGGAGCATCCCGTGGCTGATTTCGCCAAGGAAGTCATGCAGCTTGCGGTGGCCGGGACAGGGATCCGGCTTTCAGACGGCTCCACCAACATCATTCCAGTGGGTGAGAACGTCGAGACCGCGTGGGTCCTGCACGGACGGCTGGTGCGGCGTTCGCTGGAGCGTGGCTACTACCAGGGGTGGGACCTTCATCCGGCGCAGCTTCCCAGCCGCTTTGCAGCCACTTATGCCTTCTACCGGCAAGGCCTTATCCCTGCTGCCACGCGGCTTCGGAACTACGTTCAGCGCACGCAAAAGGGCGTGATGGACGAGCCCGCCAGCGCCCGCGCCCTCGCGTCCTTCGTGCTCCGCGGATTGCAGTGCGGCGCCGTGGGAACCGCGGAAGTGAAGCTGCTTGCGGGCCTGGAACTCCCCCAGCTCCGGTCCTTGGCCCAGCCGCAAACGTCCGCCAACTCTTCAACCGACTCATCCACCTCACCAGGAGAGAACCCATGAGCAGCTACTTTTCTCCGGAAGGCGGCCTTCCGCCGCAGACCCAGCTCCTCACCGACCGAGCCATTGTCAAAGAGGCTTATACGGTCATCCCCAAGGGCGCTCTGCGGGATATCGTCACGAGCAACCTGCCGGGGTGGAACCAGAGCCGCGCCTGGATTATCGCGCGTCCTATCGCAGGCTTCGCCACCACGTTCTCGCAGCTGATCGTGGAAGTAGCTCCAGGAGGCGGGTCGCAAAAACCGGAGGCGGAATCCGGCGTCGAAGGCGTTATCTTCCTGACCCGGGGTCAGCTGGGCCTGACGCTCGACGGCGATCTCCACCATCTTGAGGCCGGAGGCTATGCCTATCTGGCGGCCGGTTCGGACTGGTCCATCAGGAACAGCTCGGGGGAAGCGGCCACTTTCCAATGGATACGGAAGGCCTACGAGCCGCTGGAAGGTTTCCAGGCTAAGTCCTTCGTCACCAGTGATCAGGCTGTTGAGGCCCGTCCTATGCCTGGCACCAACGGAGCATGGGCCACCACGAGGTTTGTGGACCCGGACGACCTCGCCCACGACATGCACGTCAACATCGTCACGTTCCAGCCCGGTGGCACCATCCCCTTCGCCGAAACACATGTGATGGAGCATGGACTCTTCGTGCTGGAGGGCAAAGCCGTCTACCGGCTTAACGATGATTGGGTGGAGGTGGAAGCCGGAGACTTCATGTGGCTCCGCGCCTTCTGCCCGCAGGCCTGCTACGCCGGCGGCCCGGGTCCTTTCCGATACCTGCTGTACAAGGACGTTAACCGGCAGATCCGCCTTACCTAGGCCGTCCAGACTCTGTTATCGCCGGCTACGGATCCACACTGGCCTGGGGATCCACGCGGCGCCTGCCCAGCCAAAAGCCGGCCCAGAAAGCAGCTCCCAACAGGGCCACCACAATGAGCGCGATCCCCACCCTCGCCCGGGCACCGAGAAACACCAGCCCCTCCGGCATGAAGTACTGCTGGGACAGCGGCGCATAGGCAAACCAGCCGTATGTTTCCGTGCTCGGAAGCAGGACAAGCACCAGGCCGGCCAGCAGCACCAGCACCAACGCTGCCGACAGCCCAACCCCTCTGAGTCGTTTTCCCCGAGAACTGTCCAGCCCTTCCCCCAATGAATTCATGAGGCAACTGTAGCCCTTTGCCCGGGCTGTATATCGCCCGCCTTCCGGCCTTAGAGTGAAGCATGGCGAGCACCCGGGAAGCACCGGAGATGTCGTCGAGTCCGACTTCCGGTGAAGTTCTGTTGGAGTACCTGCGACGCCAAGTGGCGGAGCTCCAGCAGCAGGTGCCGCGTGTCCGGAAGAACGAGCCGGACTCGGTCCATCAGATGAGGATGTCTGCCAGACGCCTCCGCGCGGTGATTGAATCAGCGCGGTCAATGCTCGGGCCGGGTAGCGGGCAGGCAGGCAATGGCAGCCCGGACCTGTCCCTCTCTGAACTGCGTTCTGAACTGAAGTGGCTCTCCGGGGTGCTGGGCAAGGCCCGGGACCCGGAGGTAATCCGGGAACGGCTGGCGGCGCTCGTGGCCGAGGAGGCCGACGCCCTGCTGCTGGGCCCTGCCGCAGAGAGGATTGACCAGGCTCTCGAAGCCGTGGCGCGGGGCGCCCGGGCCGAGGTGCAGGAGGCGCTCGGAAGCGACCGCTACCGCCTCCTGGTACAGGCCTTGGACGCCCTCACGGACGGCCCCTTTGTGGGTGACAAGGCAGAACGCCCGGCCGGCAAGGGTTTGGCAAAGCTGGTCAAAAAGGACGTACGGAGGCTCCGTCGGAAGGCTGCAGCACTCGAGCAGCCGAAATCGGGCGAGGCAGACTCAGACCCAAACTCAGACCGAGGCCCCCGGGATGTGGCCCTCCACGACGTGCGGAAAGCAGCCAAACGGGTGCGTTACATTGCCGAGGCCGCTTCGATCGCAAAGGCCAAGTCCGCGGACCGGGTCGAGGATGCAGCGCACACCATCCAAAAGATCCTTGGCCAGCACCAGGACAGCGTCGTGACCAGGGAACATCTCCTGCAACTGGGGTCAAAATCAGGGCGGGGACCAAAATCCGAAGCAGACAGCGCCTTTACCTTCGGCCGCCTGCACGCCTTGGAAGAACGGCGGGCTGACGAAGCCGAGAAGGAATTCTTCAAGGCCTGGAAGGCTTTCCCCTAGCCCAACGCTGAGCTATGGGTTCAGGACCACCTTGATGCAGCCATCCTCCTTCTTCTGGAACTTCTCGTAGAGGGCCGGCGCCTCTCCCAACCCGGCTCGATGGGTGACGAGGTCCATCACGCCCAGGGGATCGGCGTCGTCCTCAACCAGCGGAAGCAGTTCATCCGTCCAGTTCCGCACATTGCATTGCCCCATCCTCAGCTGGATCTGCTTGTCAAACATGGACAGCATGGGCATCGGGCTGGCCTGGCCTCCGTAGACGCCGCTGAGGGAAACCGTGCCGCCCCGACGCACCGCATGAAGCGCCGCGTGGAGGGCGGCAAGCCGGTCCACTCCCGCCGTTTCCATCGCCTTCTGCGCGAGCTTGTCCGGCAGCAGCCCCAACGCCTGATGCGCCAACCCTGTGACAGGCGAGCCGTGGGCTTCCATACCCACCGCATCCAGCACCGCGTCGGGCCCGCGGCCCTCCGTCATATCTCGCAGTTCATCTGCCACGGTCTTGGAGTAGTCGAGAGTTTCCACCCCGTGCCTGGCTGCCATTGCCCGGCGCTCCGGAACGGGATCAACAGCAATGACCCGCTGCCCCAGGTACCGCCCTATCCTTGACCCGAACTGTCCGACAGGGCCAAGGCCGAAGACAGCGAGGGTTCCCCCTTCAGGGACGTCGGCATACTTGACCCCCTGCCAGGCCGTGGGCAGGATGTCGGACAGGAACAGATACCTCTCGTCAGGCAATTCGGTCCCCACTTTCACCGGGCCGTAGTCTGCGAAGGGCACCCGCAGATACTCTGCCTGGCCGCCCGGCACGGAACCGTACAGCTCGGAGTAACCGAACAGGGCGGCTCCGGAGCCCTTCTCCTTGACTTGGGTGGTCTCGCATTGGGACTGCAACCCTCGGCGGCACATAAAGCACTCGCCGCAGGCAATCCCGAACGGGATGACGACCCGGTCTCCCGTCGTCAGGTTGGTAACCGCGCTGCCGACCTCCACAATGATGCCCATCGGCTCATGGCCAATCACATCGCCCTTATGCATATATGGGCCCAGCACCTCGTACAGGTGGAGGTCGGACCCGCAGATGGCGGTGGAGGTGATCCGGACGATCGCATCTGTGGGTTCCTGGATCACCGGATCAGGAACTTCCTCGACGCTGACGGATCGTTTGCCTTGCCAGGTGAGTGCCTTCATCGTTTGCCTCTCAATGCGATGAGAATCGGATAACGGTAGCCGGACGGCAAGAGTCCGAAGGATCAGTAGGAAATAAACTCCACGAGTTCACCGACGCGGTCCTCAGGGTAGTTACGGGCGATATCAGCCTGGCTGAGCATGCCCACCAGGTCATGCCCGTCAATCACCGGTAGTCGCCTGACCTGGTGTTCCTGCATCGTCTTGATGGCTTCTTCTATGGAGTCATCGGCGCCAATGGTGACGGGCTTCCCCTCAGCCATCTCGCCCGCAGTGACGCTGCGCGGGTCTCCGCCCTCGGCCAGGCATTTGATGACGATATCCCGGTCGGTGACCATTCCCTTGAGCCGCTGATCCTCGCCGCAGATGGGAAGTGCACCTACGTTGAGCGATTTCATCTTGCGGGCCGCCGCCTCCAGGGTTTCCTTTTCTCCGACGCATTCGGCGCCCGGAGTCATAAAATCCCGTGCCTTTGGCATTGTGCTCACTCCTCACGAGGTCCTCCGGGCGGCACCTCCCTGCCCGGAATGGATATGGACTTGGTCCCCGTAAGAGGTCACGGCGGACAACTCTCCGGGGGTACTTTGACCGTAGCGCCGAATCAGTTTCCTGTGAAGGTCAGCATGCTTATTAGTTTTGTTTCAGCGAAAAACTAAGCAACCTGATCAAATCCCTTGCCTCCCGGACCGGAAACTCACTAGCGTTGAAGGTGCCCCAGTCCCCCAAGGAAAGGCAGCATCATGACGCTATACCAGCCCGAACCCGTCGAGATTTCCACCCGAATGCGGCCCGGAGAATGGACCGAATCCAGCCTCGAAGAGCTGGTCACCACCTATCGGGCAAAGTTGATGGGCATGGGGGCAAGCGCTGCGGACATCGTGACGGAAGTGGACAGAAACGACGACGGCTCGGTCCGCGTATTCGTGGCTTGGCGGAAGGATGAGACTGCCAACGAGGCCGCCACAGGTCAGGCCGTGTAGGAATGCTGACAGTCGGAACCACCGTCCTTGGCGTCGGCGATGTCGCCAGGGCCACTGCTTTCTGGACCGCCGCCCTCGACTATGCTCCCCAGGACAACGGTGACGACACGTGGGTGATCCTGAACCCGCAGAACGGCAACGGCGCCCGGCTGGCACTGATGCTCAGCGAGACTCCGGTTCAACTGCACCCGCGGATCCACCTGGATCTCTGGGCCGATAACCAGGAAGCAGAGGTCCAGCGGCTTTTGGACCTTGGAGCCGAGCGCGTTGACTGGGATCTCTATCCGGACGATGCCGATTTCATCGTGCTTGCAGATCCCGAAGGCAACCGTTTTTGCGTCGTGGATGCAAGCGGGGGTTAGAACCAGGTACGGATCAGGCCTGACGGCGGGCCCGAGAGGAACGCGGAATGGAATCTTCATCGGAGGAGTTTTCCCCCCGGACAGCAATCGTCACGGGCAGTGACTCAGGCATTGGCAGGGCAACAGCTGTGGCCTTGGCCCGGAACGGCCTGGATATCGGCATCACCTGGCATACCGATGAGGCCGGCGCAGAACACACGGCGTCACAGGTCCGGGAGGCCGGGAGGACAGCCGTGGTCCGGCAACTGGACACCTCGGACATTCCGGCATGTTCCGGCGTTGTGGATGAGCTCGCCACCGAACTGGGCGGCGTGGATGTTTTCGTCAACAACGCCGGCATGGGTGAAGGTACGCCGTTCCTGGAGCTTGGATACGACAGTTGGGCCAAGACCATGGATGTGGACCTCAACGGGGCCTTCCTGTGCATCCAGGCCGCAGCCCGCCACATGGTCCAGGCCGGGAAAGGCGGCAGGATCATTGCGGTGACCAGCGTCCACGAAACGCAACCCAAAGTGGGCTCCTCCGCTTACGTGGCAGCCAAGCACGGGCTGGGCGGCCTGATCAAGACAATTGCCCTGGAGCTGTCCAGTCACGGAATCACAGCGAACTCCGTCGCCCCGGGCGCCATCTCGACCCCCATGTCCGGGCAGGAGGGCGACAACCCGCAACCCCGGAACAAGCCCGGGATTCCGCTG
Organism: Arthrobacter sp.; assembly: GCF_031179985.1. Lineage (GTDB taxonomy): Bacteria > Actinomycetota > Actinomycetes > Actinomycetales > Micrococcaceae > Arthrobacter. The sequence goes on from NZ_JAPSHJ010000056.1 coordinate 10,200, forward strand.
GGGCGCTCGGGCCGGGCCCAGGAAATCGCTGCCGTCATTGCCTTCCTTGCCTCGCCGGCGTCGAGCTATGTCACTGGGGCATCGTGGGCGGTGGATGGTGGAATGCTCCAGATGGGTCCGATGGCCGGAGCCAAGCTGCCCGACCACGGGTGGCGTGACACCTGAGCAGCTGCGGTACTAAGAAGCTCGCGCAGGAATAGCCCCTAATGGAGCGTTTTGCTTTGAAGCAGCTTCCCGATGGCACTGTCCCTGAGATTGCCCAGCAGCTCGCGCGGACCGGAATAGAACTCTATAGCTCCCGCATCCCTGAGCTCGGCCTCGCTGGTGCCGCCGCACGTCACCCCAATCGTGGGAATGCCGATTTTGGCGGCCGCATACACATCCCATACCGCATCGCCCACGTACACGGCATCCTGGGCGCTCACTCCTACTGCATCCAGGGCAGCCAAGAGAATATCGGGCTCAGGCTTGCTCTCCTTGGCATCATTGGCGCTCGTGGCCGCGTGGATGTAGGAGTCCGAATTGAGGGCGGACCGGAGCATTTTCAGGTCCTGCTCACGTGCGGAAGAGGCCAGCGCGACGGCGAGCCCGCCTTCGCGGCATTGAAACAGAAGGTCGCGGGCGCCGTCGAAGGCCCGCAGGAACGGCCAGTAGGTTGAGAAAATAGCGGCGTGGGCGTCCATCACCGACGTGTCCCGAGCCCTATCTCGGTCCGGGGGCAAGAGATGGGCCACCAGCTTGTCTCCGCCCATGCCCACGGCCCGGTGGATCGAAGCCATGGGAACGTCGTAACCGGCACTGCGGAAGGCATGCCACCAAGCCATGGTGTGCAGGTACGACGAGTCCACAAGTGTCCCGTCCACGTCAAAAAGGACCGCCGCCAGATGCCGTCCCCGGGGTTTACTGTTGAGCATCAGTGGCCCATACCGGCGCGCCTTCCCGTGGCGATCAACTGGCCGCGCCCCCCAACAGGCGTAGATTTCCTGGCGGCCTTGACATGCTGCTTGGGGCTCTGCTGTTTGACGGGTGTCGACTGCTGGTCATGGCTGCGGTCGCGGACAAGCCCGGTGCCGGCGATTTCGCGGGCCTTGGCAATACCGGCCACTGCTGCCTTCTTCGTCGGGAACGTAATGGAGATAGCCATGAGGGCTCCGGTTCCGTCCAGCATCCTAATGCGGTATCCACCGTCGGGCGCGTCTACGAGTTCGAAATATCCAGACATTGCATCTCCTCCATGCTCCACGGCGTCGTGAGTATTAGTAAGTATACTTACCGATGCCTGAGAGGAAAACGCGGGGAGGCCTTTCAGCCGCTGCTCAACTTCCCCGCAACGGCGTATCGCTGCGGTGCACGGTGTCTTCCTCGAGTTCCAAGGCGCTCAACACCAGGGCGAAGTGGCTGAATGCCTGGGGGGTATTTCCCAAATGCCGGTTATCGCCCACGTGGAATTCTTCACTCAGCAGGCCTACGTCGTTACGCAACGCCAGGAGCCTTTCAAAGAGGTCCTTCGCCTCGGAATGCCTCCCCGCCCCCAACAGCGCCTCGACCATCCAGAACGAACACGCCAGAAACACCCCTTCGTCCCCGGGCAGACCGTCGTCGCTGTATTCCGGCTGATAACGCAGCAGGAAACCGTCCCGCGACAGTTCGCGCTGAATGGCGTCGATCGTGCCGATCACGCGTGGATGATCGGGAGGCAGGAATCCCACCCTCGGAATCAGCAGCAGGCTCGCGTCCAGTTCAGGGCGCCCATAGGACTGGGTGAACGTGTTGCGTCCGACGTCAAAACCCTTGGTCATCACCTCATGGTGAATCCTGTCCCGCAGGGCCTCCCAGCGGTCGGCTGGCCCCGGCAGGCCGGACTCGCGGACGCCCTTGACCATGCGGTCTGCAGCCACCCAGGCCATGACCTTGGAGTGGGTGAAGTGGCGTCGGGGCCCACGCATTTCCCACAACCCGTTATCGGGCTGGTCCCAGGCTCCTTCGAGGTACTCCATCAGCGCGATCTGGACGTCCCACGCTTCATCGGTGTGGCGCAGCAACGAGTTCCGGGTGAGGGACAGGCAGTCCAGCACTTCGCCCCAGACATCCAGCTGCAGTTGGTCCGCTGCCGCATTCCCGATCCGCACTGGCTTGGAATTCTCATACCCGGCCAGCCAGGGGAGCTGCATCTCCGGTAGTCGCCGTTCGCCGTGGATTCCGTACATGATCTGAAGGTCCGCCGGGTCCCCCGCAATGGCCCGCAGCAGCCAGTCACGCCAGGCTGCCGCCTCATCCGTGTAGCCGGCGGCCAGCAGGGCTTGAAGGGTCAGGGTGGCGTCACGCAGCCAGCAGTAGCGGTAATCCCAGTTCCGCGGACCGCCCAGTTGCTCAGGCAGCGAGGTGGTAACCGCTGCCACTATGCCACCGGTCGGGGCATAGGTAAGTGCCTTGAGCGTGATGAGTGAGCGTTGCACCGCTTCGCTGTAAGGCCCGTTGACAGGGCACTTCTCCGTCCACTCCAGCCAGAACTCCTCGGTGGCCTGCAGCACCTCTTCAGCGTTAACAGAGCGGGGCCTGCGGACATGGCTGGGCGCCCATGTCAGCACGAAAGGTACCCGTTCGCCCTCATGCACCGTGAAGTCACTGACCGTCTGAAACTTCTCGCCCCGCAAGGGCGCCTGGGTCACAAGGTAGGCGGCATCGGGTCCGGCCACGGCATGCACGCCATAGTGGTCACGGCGAACCCACGGAACAATGTGGCCGTAATCAAACCGCAGGGCCAGTTCGCCACGAATCCGCACCTGTCCGCGGATACCCACCACGATCCTGACGATGTCAGCCACTTCGTCACGGGGTGGCATGAAGTCAATGATGCGGACCTGCCCATCGGGGGTGTCCCACTCCGATTCAAGGATGAGCGTCCCTGGCTGGTACCGGCGGCGAGTGCATTTCCCGCCGTTCACGGGAGCCAGAAGCCACCGGCCGGCGGACGGCGTGTCCAACAGGGCGTTGAAGCACGCCGGGGAGTCAAACCGCGGGAGGCACAGCCAATCGACGGATCCTTCCCTGCTGATCAGCGCGGCGGTGTGAAGATCCCCGACCATCGCATAATCCTCGATGCGTGCCATGGACCCTAGCGTGCCACAATCTGGCCTCAAGGCACGAGGTGTAGGGTTGAAACACGGTGATGCAGCTGCCGATGGATACATTTCCATGTGCTGGATTCTGTCGCGGGCATGTGGATGCCGCAGGACAGAAGGGAACCCAGTCAATGCTTCATAAGACGTTCGGCCACACCACTTTCTCCGTTTCAGCCTTGGGCTTCGGTGCAGGACACTTGGGGGATGACGTCCTCACGGACCAGGAGGCCCATGACCTTTTGGAGCGGGCGCTGGGACTGGGCATCACCTTTTTTGATACCGCCCGCAGCTACGGGCGCTCGGAGCAGCGGCTCGGCGCCTTTCTGCCCCCGCACCGGGATGACGTGGTGCTGTCTACGAAGGTGGGGACTGGTGTTCCTGATCAGCCGGACTGGAGCGCGGCAGCAGTACGACTCGGTGTGGAGGAGTCGCTCCGAACCCTGCGGACTGACGTGATCGACGTCGTCTTCCTCCACTCTTGCCCGCTGGCAATCCTTGAAAAGGGCGAAGCCATCGACGCGCTGCTTGCCTGCGTTGATGCCGGCAAGATACGGGTGGCCGGTTACAGCGGCGACAACGAAGCCCTCGCCTGGGCTGCCGCATCCAACGCCTTCGGCGCCCTGCAGACGTCGGTGAACATTGCGGACCAGAACTCCCTGCACGAGATACTGCCCGACGCCGCGCACCGGGGAATCGGCGTAGTGGCCAAACGCCCGCTCGCCAACGCACCGTGGCGTTACGCTGAACGGCCAACTGGCACTTACGGGGAAACGTATTGGGACCGTATCAACCAGATGGGCCTCGAACCACAGGCCGACGACTGGCCCGGCACGGCAGTCCGGTTCTCGGCATTCGCCCCCGGCGTGTCCACCATGGTCATGGGCACCTCCAACGCCGCCCACCTTGAGGAGGCTGCGGCCGCCGTCGCCCGTGGCCCTTTGCCGGAAACTGAACTGCACCGTTGGGAGAAGGCGTTTACCCGTCACGCGCAGGAATGGGCCGGCGAAGACTAAGTGACCCTCAATATCGGCACGTCCGGTTGGAGCTATGACCACTGGGAGAACGTTCTGTACCCTCCCGGATTGCCGTCCAAGGACCGGCTGCAGTATTACGTGGCGCGGTTCAATACCGTGGAGCTGAATGCAAGCTTCTACCGCTGGCCCCGCGAGACTGCCTTCGCGAGCTGGCGCAATCGGCTTCCCCAGGGGTTTGCCATGTCCGTCAAGGCCCCTCGTGGCCTCACCCACGCCAAGAAGCTCTACAGCCCGGAAGTGTGGGTGGAACGGATAACCCGGTGTTGGCATGAACTGGGAGACAAAAGGGCGGTGCTGCTGGCACAGTTGCCGCCCAACCTTGCCCGTGACGACGCCCGGCTGGACTATTTCCTGTCGGCGTTGCCGGAGTGGATCCGCGTGGCGGTGGAGTTCCGCCACGACAGCTGGGACCACCCGGAGGTGTACCGGCTCCTCGAACGGCACCGGGCTGCCTACTGCATCATGAGCGGGGCAAACCTGCCCTGCATCCTTCGCGCCACCGCCCCCTTTGTGTATCTACGGCTCCATGGCCCCGACCACCAGCACCTCTATGGTGGCTCATATTCTGACGATGACCTGAAATGGTGGGCGGACCGGATCAGCGAATGGCGTTCCGCGGGCAAGGACGTTTTGGTCTACTTCAACAACGACGGCGGCGGCAACGCAGTGCGGAATGCGTTCACATTGCGTGGCCTGCTGGGAGACGGTTGACCCGGTGCCCTGACCTGCGTCTTCGGGCGTAGCAGCTGTGGCAGAGTGGAGGCATGGAATTGGCGCCTAAGGAATCATCACTGGCAGGGAACCACGTGTTCCGACTGGCCCATAAGCTGTCGGATGCCGGGAACACCTTGAGGATGCGGCTCGCGAGGCGCTGGAAATTTGTTCCCCAAACAGTTGCGTACCAGGGATACGGTTCCACTGAGTTCGTCCGCATCCTGGCCCGGGTCCTTTTGACCAGCAAGCCGGCCCCCGGCAGCCGGGCAGAGCACGCCGCAAAAAACGGAAACCAGAACGTCCGCGGCTGGCGTGCCTTCACCAGTGTTCCCATTCCCAACGTGACCGTCGAGATCGAAATCGGCGGGGTTGTGGCCACAATCAAAACTGACCGCGGCGGCTTGGTGGATACGGATGTGAAGGTCTCCCTCTCACCGGGATGGCACACGGCAGTGCTTCGGGCTGAGGGCACCGAACCGGCCGAGGCCAGCATCTTTGTTGTGGCTCCCGGTACCCGCTTTGGGATTGTTTCGGACATCGATGACACCGTCATGGTCACGGCCCTTCCCCGGCCGTTCCTGGCGCTCTGGAACACCTTCGTCCTGAGCGAGCGGGCCAGGATGGCAACACCGGGCATGGCAGTGCTCCTGGACCGCCTGATCGTGGAACATCCTGATGCGCCTGTCGTGTACCTCTCCACGGGGCCCTGGAACGCGGCGCCCACGCTGGCGCGCTTCCTCACCCGGAACATGTACCCTTCCGGCACCCTGTTGCTCACGGACTGGGGACTCACCCAGGATCGCTGGTTCCGCAGCGGTCAGGAACACAAGCTTCGGAACCTGGAGCGGCTGGCAGCGGAGTTTCCGGACATGCGTTGGCTGCTGGTTGGTGACAACGGCCAGCACGACGAACAGATCTACTCGGAATTTTCCCGGGAGCACGGGCCCCGCGTGGCAGCCATCGCCATCCGGCAACTGTCCGTTAGTGAATCCGTCCTGGCGGGCGGCCACTCGGAGAACGGCGACCACACAGGTTCAAATGTCCCCTGGATCTACTCCCCAGACGGCGCCGGGATTGCGAAGGGCCTCAAAGGCCTGAACATCCTCTGACCGTGTTGCCTCAGCTCTGGCTTACCTTGGCTGTCGCCGCTTCAGGAATGCCGGGGTGGCGGGAGGCAAGGACCTCCTGAAGCCAGTAGAAGGATGCTTTCGGCGTCCGGACGAGCGTCTCAAAGTCAATGTGGATGAGGCCGAACGGTTGCCGGTACCCCGCCGACCATTCGAAATTGTCCATGAGGGACCAGACGTAATACCCCCGCAGGTCTATCGATTCCGCCACACCGCCGGGGGCAGTTGCCTCCAACGCGCTGGCCAGGTGTTCGGCCAGATATCGCAGCCTGCGTTCATCCGGTATAAAAATCCTGTCCGCTTTCCTGTCCCGGACCACTACGTCGTCGAAACTGGCTCCTCCTTCAGTGATGAACACCGGCGGAAGGTCCGGATACCGTTCCGCCATTTCGGCCAGGGCAACAGCCATATATTCGGGCTTGATCGGCCAGCCGTAGGCAGTTGTCTGGGCGTCAGACCAGGCCGTGATGTGGAAGGGCGAACCGGGCGCGCTGTCCGTAAGATCGCTGCCCATTGCCTCGGCCATGCCTGCAGGGACGGGCCCTTCACCTGCCCCCGCCGCCACCTTGGTGGGCATGTAGTAGTTCAATCCGTAGAAGTCCAAGGGCTGCGAGATCACGGCCATGTCCTCATCCGGGTGGTTGAAGGACGAGAAGAACTTGGCTGCGCGGATGACGTCGGGGTACTTGCCGGTCAGGACAGGGTCGGCGTAAAGCCGGTTCTGGGCAATGTCCATCAGGCCGGCACTTAGTTTGTCCAAGGGGTTACCCGATGCAGGAACCATCGGGGAGTACACGTTGGTGATGCCGATTTCCCCCGGAACACGGGCTGACCTCAAAGCCTGGACAGCGAGGCCATGCCCCAGGAGCTGGTGGTGAACGCTGGGAAAAGCATTCAGCAGCAGCGACTCACCCGGTGAATGCAGACCCAGAGCATATCCGTTTGTTGCCACCGTGGCAGGTTCGTTAACCGTCACCCAGCGGGCCACCCGGTCACCAAAAGCGGAGGCAGCGATGGCAGCAAAATCGCCCAGACGATAGGCGGTGTCCCTGTTGATCCAGCCGCCGGCCTGATCCAAGGGAAGAGGGGTGTCCCAGTGGTAGAGGGTTACCATTGGGGAAATCCCGCTGGCCAGCAGTTCGTCCAGGAGCCGGTCATAGAAGTCGAGGCCGGCCGGATTCAGCGCTCCCTTGCCATCAGGCTGGATCCGCGGCCAGGACAGGGAGAAGCGGTAGGAATCAATACCGAGCTCCTTCATCAGGGCAACGTCTTCGGGCATCCGGTGGTAGTGATCGCAGGCAACGGCAGGGCTCCCGTCATCCACTATTGCACCGGGCTTTGCAGCGAAGAGATCCCAGCCGGCTGCTCCGCGTCCGTCCTTATCCAAAGCCCCCTCGATCTGGAAGGCTGCCGTCGCAACGCCCATCGTGAAGGACGCCGGTATCAATGCGGCCAGGTCTTTGGCGGTTACGCTCATGTCCAGGGACCCCTATGTTCTTCTGCCGGTGGTGGATTGATTTTAGGACCACCGGCGCCTCCACACCATGCAACGACAGGAGCTCCCCATTCCTTACAGGGAGCAACCGATCAGTGGAGCAGGGCATCTGAACCAAACAGGAAGTCCTTCGCGTGCGCCAGCGCCTTCTTGAAGGCATCGTTGCGGAGAGTTATCAGCTGCTCCGAATCGGTGCCGTCCGGTTCCAGGTAGGCCGTGTACCCGGGACGCAACACCCAGATGTCCCCCGCCGGCGGCAGGTAGAAAACACCAAAGGAACGATGCTGGATGTCATCAGGAGCCCAGATCGGCACAACGGCCATGGCAGCCCCCGTGTCCGGATTGATCCACTGGGCCCTCGGCAGTGGTTCCTCATGCGCTTCCGGGTCCAGGAACGGTGCTGTTCCCTCTCCCCAGCGCTCTTCAAAGCGTTCATGGAACGCAGGGATAAGGTGCGAATCGTAGCGGCGCCACGTGCTCATATAGTCCTCCTACTCAGTTACACATCCGGCCACGCCCAGGGCCCTTCTTCCCACCGCACAGGGGTTACCCGGAGGAGCGGTGACGGCTTTGGAATCCGGCGGACCGGCACTTCACGGGGGCCGTAGCGCACAGGTATGTCCTGTGCGCTGTTGTCCCGTGAACGGGCCGTATCGTTTTTCCGATGGCTGTTCTGCCGGCGATCATATTCTGCGCGTTTCCTGGGGTCGCGCAGCACTCCAAAAGCATTCATGATCGCAAGCACTTCAGCAGACGCAGGTGCTGCCGCGGCAGCTTCGACATCCGGATGACGTGTCCGCATCAACCCGCGAAAAGCGCGCGAAATTTCCTGCTGGGTGGCCGTGTCAGCCACTCCCAACACGGTGTAGTAGTCCGCAGGCTCGTTGCTCATGCTTTGCCATCCCCTGCCGCCTGGTGCCAGTGAGGGGCGGCTTCCGGCCCCGCCGAAAGCCGCCCGGGCACCCGGGA
>NZ_JAPSHJ010000056.1:18760-22411 GCF_031179985.1 Arthrobacter sp.
TCCCGCTGGAGTTACCTGTTGATTTCCTGCCGGCGCTTCGTCTCAATTTCGATCTTGCGGGGCTTGGCCTGCTCCGCGACCGGAATGCGGAGGGTCAGGACACCGGCGTCGTAGCTTGCCTTGACGGCCTCAGTGTCAAGCGTGTCACCGAGGATCAGCTGGCGGCTGAAGACGCCACGGGGCCGCTCGGAAACAATCAGTTCAACACCTTCGCCTGCCGGTTCACCGCGTTCCGCACGGACGGTCAGAACGTTGCGTTCGACATTGAGGTCCACGGAATCGGCATTGACCCCAGGCAGGTCAAACGCGACGACGAATTCCCCGTCAGCCTGCCAGGCATCCATGGGCATGGCGGCCGGCCGGGCTGCCGTTCCAAAGACCTGCTGCGTGAACCTGTCCAACTCACGGAACGGGTCGGTGCGCATCAACATCATTTCCCACTCCTTCAGCATGAGGTAGTTGCTCATATCTTTTGGGTATCCATTCCACCAATCTGTGGTCTTGGATATAGATTTTTTATAACACCAGTGAGAGACTATGGCAAGAGCTGTTGAGCACAAAGCTAAGGAGCGTCATGGCAGAGCACGGAGAGGACGTTGGCGTGTATGCGATCTCGGTAGTAGCGCAACTGCTCGGGACCGGTCAACAGAACATTCGGCAGTACGAGCGAAAGGGCCTGCTTACGCCCGATCGCACCTCAGGCGGAACGCGCCAGTACAGCGAATCCGACGTCGCCGTACTGCGGCGGATCGGTGAACTGCTTGACGAAGGGCTCAACCTTGCAGGCGTGGCCAAAGTCCTGGAACTGGAGGAAATCAACGCCAAGCTCCACCGGGACCTGAAGCGCGCGCGCGGCCGCTGATCGGACACGTCAAGCCGCTGAGCGGGAACTTCAGTCGGTGCTCGAGTCGGCTTTTGACAGCTCCCCGGTGATCTTCTCACCGGGGATCCGGGCTGTGCGCCACGTATCAATGGCGATGACCGCGCCAAGGATCACCAATGAGAGCGAGACTGATGCGAGGGCGTCACTGACCCAGTGATATCCGAGGTAAAGGCGGCTGATCGCGGCGAAAAAGATCCCGACGGCGGCGGCAGCAAACCCGACGGCCGCAGGCCAAACATGCTTCCGGCGGGAAAAGACCAGGAAAACCGTAATCAGGAGGAAGTCGGCCGCGCCCAGCACATGACCGGAGGGAAAGGAAAACGTTGAGTCCGGTCCGAACAGCATCTGCTCAATGGGAGGCCGGCTGCGGCCCACCGAACGGCCGATGATCTGGGCCAGCACGACACCCGTCAACATTCCGGCGGCAAGCAGGATGGGCCGCCAGGCATGCTTGGCTGCGAGGCCCCAGGCAACTGTCACCACCAGGATGATGATCGGCAACACCACCGGACCAAAGATGACCGCCAGAATGATCATGGCTGTGGTCAAGGGTTCTGAGCGCTGGGTCAGGAACCACGACTGCATGGGATCATCGCTGCCGGCGATCCCATCCTTATTCAGGATGGCCCCCAGGGTGAGGAAGAAGAACACACACCCCAGAAGCATCAGAGCGGCCGCCACCCGGTAGAGCCTGGTCCGGGCAGCGGCAGTCATGTACCGCTCCTCCACAACAAACTTGTCGTGGAAAACGCGCCAAAACCCCGGACTATCGGCCGTTCTCTCAGTCATTTTTTCCGTCTCTGCCTCGTGCCGGTGCAAGTCGTCTTCGTAAAGAAATTATCTCCGTTCCGAGGCCTGAGCGTTCCGGCGCTGGAGGTGGCCAGTCTACTTACTATTTGCCCGAGGCACTGTTAGCGTGGGCAGAAGTGGACAGCAGAGCAAGGAGGGGCCATGAGCATGGACGCAGCCGGTGAGGACCGGAAGAGCCACGAAGACGACAACAGGTCCGACAAGATGGCGGGGCCGGAGGGCACTGTCCCGGGCAGCGACCAGGGTGTAGGGATGGGCGCCGGTAATGAGCCGAACACCTTCGAGCCGGAGGAAGACCCCACAGCCACTGCGGAAAGCACTGACCAGGTGGAAGATGCCCCAGCGGACACCAACGAACCCAGCTAAAATGCTGAAATGAAATCCTTGGGCGGCCTGCCCGGAGTACCCTGACTCCATGGGCGCCATGAACGAACTGATCAATCAGGCCGCTGTCGATTCATTACGCGGGACGCTCATATCGGCAACTCCCGGCCGAAGCTGGCCGGAGCTCACGGCTGCAGGGGCAACTCTGGATGGGCTGAGCCTGCGGGAGCGGGCCGATCACATAAGCCAAGCACTCCTTGCAGACTTCGGGCACCCGGCTGACAGCACTCTGGCCGGTGAAATCTATACGACGGCGGCGCTCACGTTCCGGCGCGCCCTGCAGGATCCGGGGTTCTCCGGGTGGGCGGTGTGGCCGGTGACCGAGACTGCAGTTACCTTGGCGTTGGACTCAGGAGATGCAGCACATTTCGATGACTGCCTGGTATTGCTGGCCGAACTGACGCCGCGGCTGACTGCGGAATTCGCGATTCGCCGGCTGCTGGCGGCCAACCTTCCGCGATCGTTGACGGCGGTCCAGTCCTGGGCCTTACACCCGGATGAACATGTCAGGCGCCTCGCCAGCGAAGGCACGCGGCCCTACCTGCCCTGGGCGGTGCGCGTATCCGCCATAATCGATCGCCCTGAAGCGACAGTCCCCATCCTTGACGTACTCTACCGGGACCCCCACGAGTACGTGAGGCGCTCCGTGGCCAACCACCTCAACGACCTCGCCCGCCACGCACCGGACCTGGTGATTGCAGCGGCGGCTCGTTGGCTGGCGAATCCGGATCGCAACACTGTCTCAGTTGTACGGCACGGCTTGCGGACACTGATCAAGAAGGGCCACCCACAGGCACTGGCCCTGCAAGGCTTTGCCCCGGCGGACCTCAGTGTCAGCGCACCGCAACTGGACCGGGCCGACGTCGTTCTCCCCTCGGATCTGGCCTTTGCTTTCGAGATTTCCAACACCGGGGCAGAACCTGCGAGGCTCGCCGTTGACTATGTGGTGCATTACCGCAAGGCGAATGGATCGCGCTCGCCAAAGGTCTTCAAACTTGCCACTGTTACCCTGGTTCCGGGTGAAACCAAGAGCTTTTCCAAACGGCACGCTTTCCGCCAGATGACCACGCGTGTCCACCATCCCGGGAAGCACAGCCTGGAGCTTCAGGTCAACGGAATCCGGTATCACACGGTCGATTTTGTGCTCCAACCCGAAGGGTTCTGAGGGAGTTGCTAAAATGTGATTTGACTCACAATAGAAACTCGGGTTACTCTATGGTAGTTGTTAGCGCTCACAGGACGCTATATCGTCATTGTAGTGTCACGGTAGATCTAGCAGCAGCTCGGAGTATTCAAGACCGGCATCCGTTCGCCGGCCCTGACCCTCAAATTCTTCCTGGCAGGGGGTCATCAGACCCCTCGTGAGGAAACCGGACATCACTGGCCGGGACACAGCCGTAAGCGCAGATGCTTGTCGGCCAAGCACCAGTTCGCTGACCCCCGGTCAGCGGAAGGAGAACATAGTGAGAATCAAAAAACTCCTGGGCGCGTTCGCCGTCGTCCTCGCAGTTACAGTGGGGGCTACGGGTTGTGGCACCCGCGGCGGAACAACATCGCCCACTGAAGGGGCTGAC
>NZ_JAPSHJ010000057.1 GCF_031179985.1 Arthrobacter sp.
GGTGCGTACGTGCCAGAGCGACCGGCCAATTTGACTCGCCCCGTCTCTCTGCGTCTCCTCGCGCCGCATTGAGGCCAGACCGGAATGATGGCGAACAACTAGAAGGAGCTAGCCGGTAGCCATGGCAGAGAGAGGAACTTCCAGTAGTGCATGAACATTCCGCAGCGCGGTTCGACTCGCCTCTGGTGTACCCGCGTCAGGAGGGCTCGCTCGGCAGCCAGTGGCCGATTGGGTCCATTAGTATGCGATCTGCTGCGAGCGGCCTGAATTTGACCTTGGCCCGAAAACGCAATCCGCTGGTGTGTCGCCCCAGCAGGCGGCTGCAGTGTTTCGCGGACCGGCGTGGGCATGACGCAGTCAGACGGCACTTCCAACTCCAGCGATAGGCACTTGCTGTAGCGGAATCAGTGGTGGGCACTACGGCCGCTCGATGGTGGGTTCACGTCGCTGACAGCCTGCTGCCAACCGCCGGCGCTGTTTCACGTGAAACAACGGCGCCACTCTCCCAACGAGCTGCGGCCAGCGCTGTCTGTTGCTTGGCGGAGGAGCATGCACTGAGGAGCTGCCCCCCGCCAACGCGCCGTCGCCTGGTTGCAACCACCCGCCACGCGGCGCCGCTCCAATCGTCATCGAGTGCGATGATCCACGAGAACCAGCCGTACGGTTGATACTATCCCCCAACTGTCCACGTCTCTGAAACTGCCGAGCCAGCGAGAGGAGCATCACTTCAGGGATGCTGTTGGAGCCCCCGATCGCTCGGGCCCTGACTGCAGAGGGCACGAGGACAGCACGCTAGTGACTCATGCCCGTGATGCAGTGGATCAGAACGGGTGCAGAAATGGGGAAAGCAGACGTGCCCCGGGCGGCGGCATCAGGCAGTGTCTAGGGCTGGGTCCGCCAAGCACGGGAGCGCAGCATGCCAAACCGCCGGCCTGTGTGTGGAGAACAGGTTGCTGCCTAGCATGCGTTCGGTCGCTGCGCTTCGACCACGAACGGCCTATGCCGGTCACGGACTAGGGTCTTTCGCCCGCCAACAGCATTACGGGCTGAAGGGGAGGCCATAGCCGAAAGTAGCTGACCTATGGACTATGAGCGCCTGCCAGAGCCGCCCATGGCACGGCAAGCGTCTAAAAAACAGACAGTCCGAGGAGACGCGGCATCAGATGAGCGCCTCTTAGCTGCGCTCGACATGAGATTATTCACACCCTTATCCACAGCTCAATCCACAGGCTTTCCCACAGCACCTGTGGGTAAAACTCCGCTTCGCCCGATCCCGCCGAGGGCGCCGCATCGAGCCGGGGGTGGCCTGCCCGGAGCCGCTATTGCTGCCGTGACATGGCTCCAGCTGGTTGGCTCCAGGCCCTGCGTCGGTTCTTCCCATGCATTTTGCAAACGCGGCGGGCTTAAAACCGCAGTATTTGGACTTGTATATCCCCAGCGGCAACGGGGTTTGTCGCTCTCTCGTTTCACGTGAAACGCCCGCTTCGAGTTCTCACCGCCGGAATGCCGAACGCCTCGGTGGTGCAGGGGAGCATCCGCTGCCTCTCCGTGAAGGCCACATGCGCAAGCGCGCGGCCTTTATCCCCACAGTTATCCACACGCTTATCCACTGGCACTGCCGCACACTATCCACAGGAAAGCAAGTGTGGACCGTCCGCAGTACGGGTTTTTGATCTGTACCAAAGTGCCGAATACTAAGGACGAGCGTCTGCCAGTCAAACTGCAAATAGCTGGACACTCATATCCGAGCCTCTTGCCGTGCACGGCGACCCGCCACCGTCATTCAGGGACGCCTCGAGGAAGAGATTCACCGAGATGAAGCGCGTCCCTGCAGTCATCACCGGACTGCGGGGGACAGCCTCCATCTGCACCCACAGCGACGTGGCTGGGGCACGCCCTAGGACTGACCGAACATCCGCCTACCAGCCGTTTCGCCCTTTAATTAGTTACCGGTTCCTCCGCTACGCATAGGGTAAGGGATGCCCCGGAGTGTCCCGCGGACCCGTGTGACGACTCCCGGGCCAGGAGAAGACACACATATGCACGGAGTGGCAGCCGGCCATCGGTCACAGGTGCCGATGCCCATAATGCGCATTGTACGACCGCACCACATGTAGAGCCTAGGCCGGTGGACGAGTCGGCAACAGCGCCAGGGATGTTCCGCATCGGGGGAAGGAGCCGCCCTGGAATTAGCTGGATGGCGGTCACCACAGGAATCAGCGATCGACTGTGACCTACGGAAACGAATGAAAGGCTTGGCTACCGCGCTCGAAGCACCTGGAGTTTCATGCATGCCGGGAGCGACACCCCTTCCGGAATTCGATGCGGTGTTAATGAATTCACCATCATCGCGCGCCGACAGAGGTGTCGAGGGACCGGACCAAACGTCCCCGATGACACATCCGCGCAAAAGGTGTCGGTGCTTCCTAAATTCCCCTTGGCGACTTCGGCGATCCTCGTTTCCATGCAGCCGCAGGCGGCGTTTCCCGTGAAACGAGGCAGCCCCACCACCGATGCATCCTTGGGAGCCCCAGGCTGAAGGGCTACGCTCCAGTTGACTGGTCGACTAGCGCAAATGCGTTCGTGAGCCTCTTACGTTTCTCGAGCTGGTGGGGTGGGATACCCGCCTTGCTGGCAGTCTCGCTACCACCTTGAGGGCTGCAACTCTGTGGATGGAGACCCAAGTCCGAATTCCTACTGACCCCATCCTCAGGTAACTGTTGGAGCGGAGCCGCTCTAATAGAACACGTTTTCACGTGAAACACGAACTCAGGCTGCGCTACAGCAGATGCGGCTCGTATCTTAGAGCGTATTGCGCGGGTTTCGCTTCCCGCCGCCTCTCAACCTTTGGTCCGCATTCTGATCCCAAACGACACGGACCATTGAAGGCGTGGTGGCGGGTTCGCAATCTCGAATGCCAGCCGCTGAGACGGACGAAATCCCCCCGGATCACGGTACGCGTCCTACCAGACCGCGCTCAAGGAACGTTCGGGGGATAGGGAGGCAGGGAGAGGACCTGAGGAATGAGACGGGGAGATCTCTACTTTGCGCCCTGCAACGGGCAACACCGGAACCACATTACGAAGACAGGGGGCTTTGCGTCGCGGTCCCGTCCGTCCACTGATGATCTCGTCGCTGTTCAGACTCAAGCACTGCGACAGGATCTTCGCCCAGCTCATTAGCAGGACTGGGAACGTTCGGGCTCGTTGCAGCTGCATTAGAAGACCAGAAGGCAGCGATGATTCTCGTCTGAGGTGCTTTCAGGCAGCACTGACCAGCGCTTCCCGAGTCCCGGTGCTGCTAGCGGCCAGCAAGTGTGTGCGCTCAACGGAAAGCTCCTGCACGGCATGGACGAATGTTCTCAAGCCCTCTGCTGGCAATCGCCATGTCGAGTGTTTCACGTGAAACGAAGCGAACTCCCTCGGGAAGCAGGGTCCACTTCTTGAAACACGCCCCAACGGGCTTTCGGACGCCTAGCAAGTTTAATCCCTCGTCTCGGTTTTCCGAGGCTTGGATGCGGCGCGTGCCAGCTACGGTGCCAGTGCGAGTACCGAAGGCCCCGCAGGCGTTCCTTCCCGAATAGTGCAGCGGCGCTAATTCACCGCATTCCTCGAACTGGCAGATTCCTGGAACATTCTTGTCACCCGCACGTTCTGTTCCTTCCGCACGTCGTTTTAGTATCTCCACAGCAGCTACCCGTTCGCAAGGCTGCGAGGACGCCTTCAACATGGTCATGAGCATCTCCGAAGCACATGCTATGCGCCTACGTCATCAGCATGCCTAAGGGCAGCATTACGCCAGAGTGGCAGCCACCATCAGGATCGGGACTACCCTGAGCGCGTTGGACCTTCACCGTGCCGATCAACCTGCTGCATCGTCTGCCGATGAATGCTGTCGCGTACTTGTATGCACAGGGGAGCAAGGCCTGTCCGGCTCCCAGCGATGCGTTCCGCTGCTGTCCAGGTCGCGTCCTAATTCAACCTCAGGCAAATGTACGTTGCAGGGGTACAGCGACGGGAAAGTGATCAGAGTGAACTAGGAATGCGGCGGCTCAGTGCAAAGCTGGCTGTACACGAAGAAGGGCCCGTTTCACGGGAAACGGGCCCGACAAGATACCGTCTGGTTATTCAGTTGTCTGAACCAGGCGCCAATACGTCCATAATCCGGTTGAGGTCTTCAACGCTGGCGAACTCAATGCTCACCCGTCCCTTGCGGGCACCGAGCGAGATCTTCACGTTTGTATCCAGGCGGTCGGAGAGCGACGAGGCGAGGTAGTCCAGACGCTCATGCCGGGCACCGGGGCGGGGAATGTTGTTTTTAGACTGGGCGGCAGGCTCCCGGTGTAGGGTCACCGCTTCCTCCGTGGCCCTAACTGACATGCCCTCCGCGACGATCCGCTGCGCGAGCCGTTCCATGGCAGCCGCATCGGGCAGTGAAAGGAGGGCGCGGGCGTGACCTGCTGAAAGGACGTTAGCGGCGACCCGCCTTTGCACCAAGGGAGGCAGTTTGAGCAGGCGGAGCGTGTTCGACACCTGGGGACGGGACCGGCCAATCCGGTCGGCCAACTGTTCGTGCGTGGTTCCGAAATCCTCCAAGAGCTGCTGGTAGGCGGCAGCCTCTTCCAAAGGATTGAGCTGGCTACGGTGCAGGTTTTCCAGCAGCGCGTCCCGGAGAAGGTCGTCATCCGTTGTATCGCGGACGATTGCAGGGATGGTAGCCAGACCAGCAGCTTGGACTGCCCGCCAGCGGCGTTCACCCATCACCAGCTCGTAAGGTTCTCCACCTTCTTCGGTTGATGCGCGCACAACAATTGGCTGGAGGACGCCGATTTCGCGAACCGAGTGGATCAGCTCCGCCATGTCGTCTTCGTCGAAGACGCTGCGGGGCTGCTTGCGGTTCGGGTGAATGTCAGTCACGGGGATTTCCGCGAAACGAGCGCCCGGAACGTCGACGAGTTCGACATCTTCGGCCGCAGCGGAGCGCCGCCCTGCCGGCGAACGGCGGCCGGGTGCGGAACCCTCGGCTGAGACCGAAGTGTCGTTCGCTGAGCCGGCAGAGTCCGGCGCCGCATCCAAACCATTGGCTGTTCCCGCAGTGGCAGTGGCTGACTCTTCGGCTTCTCCGGAAAGAGCATCCGCTCCTTCGCCACCAGGCCTATCGGTCTTCGTGCCGGCGGAGAGTCCATCGGAAGATTTTGCAGGAGCCTTTCCGGCGGCACCGGCAGAAACATCCTTGCTACGGGCCGGACCGGCGGAAGCGGAGTCGGCGGCTTCGGCATTTTCAGGAGACGGGACGCTGCCGGTCCGGGTGGACTTATCCACCGAAGCCTCTGAGGCAGGACCTTCAGGGCTGGCTACCTTGCGGGATTCCGGAAAGAAAAGATCCACTGGGCGTGACGGCGCAGCTCCGTTGCCGGAAGAGCTGGCTGCGGCGGAACTTGGAATGAGTGCGCCAAGACCGCGGCCGAGCCCGCGTCGCTTATCGCTCATGGATGAATCCCTCCATTGGAAGAACCCGGTGATACCGGGCTCCGGCTGTTGCAGTGTTTGGAAAATTCTAACGCTCAGCGATTTCGGCTGCGGCTTCCAGGTAGGAAAGTGCACCGCTGGAGGACGGGTCGTAGGTCATGACAGTCTGCTGGTAACTCGGCGCCTCAGAGATCCTGACGGAGCGCGGGACAACCGCACTGAGTACCTGGTCAGGGAAATGCTGGCGAACTTCTGCTGCCACCTGGGCGGCGAGGTTGGTGCGGCCGTCGTACATGGTGAGCAGGATCGTTGAGACCACAAGGTCGGCGTTGAGGTGCTTCTGTATCATCTCAATGTTCTTGAGGAGCTGACTCAGTCCCTCCAGTGCGTAGTACTCGCACTGAATCGGAATCAGGACCTCACCCGCGGCACAGAATGCGTTGACGGTCAGCAGGCCGAGGCTCGGCGGGCAGTCGATGAAGATGTAGTCTAGCTGGGCTTCGCCCTTCTTCTCCCGAACCTTCGCATAGACGTCGATGGCACGGCGGAGCCGCTGCTCCCGGGCGACGAGCGATACCAGCTCAATTTCGGCGCCAGCCAAATGAATCGTTGCCGGGGCGCAGATGAGGTTGTTGATGTCAGGGCAGGGAGCAACGACATCCTCGAGCGGAACGTCATTGATGAGGACGTCGTAGATGCTGTCGACCTCCGCGTGGTGCTCAATGCCCAGGGCAGTGGAAGCGTTGCCCTGGGGGTCGATATCAATGACCAGGACGTTCAGGCCGGCTGCTGCCAGGGCCGCAGCAATGTTGACGGTGGTGGTGGTCTTTCCCACCCCGCCCTTCTGGTTGGAGACGGTGAAGACCCGGGTTTTCTCCGGCTTCGGGAGGGTGCGGCCCAGGAGCTTTTCCCGGCGCTTGTTCTCGTGCGCCAACTCCCTGGCGATGGGGCTGGAGTCGTCCAAGGTGTCCAGCACGTTGGACGTTTCACGTGAAACTTTGGTCCCGCTCGCCTTGACGCCAACCGCATTCAGTTGACCGGAGGTTGTAGCGACGGACGGTGCAGCAACGGCGCGTGCCGACCCCAATGACACGAACGGGGGGATCCGCTGTGTGGAGGTTTCGCTACTGGTCACTGGGACACTCTCACTCTCGTTCGGCTCTTGCTGCCGCTCTCTAGCCTAACCGCTTCGCCCTCAGGACCTGTGGCAGCCGGGCCTGTACTAGGCGATCTTTTGGG
This sequence comes from Arthrobacter sp., assembly GCF_031179985.1. Lineage (GTDB taxonomy): Bacteria > Actinomycetota > Actinomycetes > Actinomycetales > Micrococcaceae > Arthrobacter. Next base: position 6,708 of record NZ_JAPSHJ010000057.1, read on the forward strand.
ACTTCTTCACAACGATGCGAACTACTGTGGTGGGTTCTTCGAGCAGATCCTGGCCGACCATCACAACGGAGGTCTGGACACCGCCAAGCTTACGGATCGCCTTCGCGGCCTTCTCGATTTCCTCCGCAGCACTCCTGCCCTTGATGGCCACGACTTCGCCTTCTCCGTCAAGGAGGGGAATGGTCAGTCCTGCCAGATTGGTCAGGGCTGAGACAGCACGGGCGGTGACAACATCAGCCTTCACGAGGCCGACAGCGAGCTCCGCCCGGGTGCGCATGACGGTGACGTTGTCCAACCCCAGGTCATCGACAACCTCCTGAAGCCAGATCACCCTGCGCTCCAAGGGCTCAATAAGTGTCAGGTCCAGATCCGGGCGGGCAATGGCGAGACACAGCCCGGGCAGCCCCGCACCGCTTCCGACGTCGGCAACATGGCTACCCTGCGCAATTTCACTCTCAATGACAGCGCAGTTCAGCACGTGCCGGCTCCAGAGCCGGGGTATCTCCCGCGGACCGATGAGGCCGCGCTCCATTCCGGAGGTGGCGAGGTGCTCTACATACCGTTCCGCCAAGCCCAGGCGCTCACCGAAAATCTTCTCCGCAGCCTGGCGCTCAGCAGCCGTGATTTCAACCATGGGTCAGTCAGCAGAAACGACGATGTGGCGTCCCGCGCCCTCACCCTCGGATTCACTGACGAATCCCAGGTCGGCGACGGCATCGTGAACAATCTTGCGTTCGTAGGCGCTCATCGGCTCCAGGGCGACAGCCTCGCCGGTTTCCTTCGCGGTGGCCACTGCGTCCTCTGCGATCTTCTGCAGGTGGCCAGCACGCTCCTTGCGGTACCCGTTGATATCCAGCACAAGACGGGAGCGGTTTTCCGTCGCCGACAGCACAGATAGCCGGGTCAGTTCCTGCAGCGCTTCAAGCACTTCACCGTCACGGCCGACGAGGCTATCCAGTCCGGCGGACTCTTCCTCGGTAACGATGGAGATATAGGTCCGGCCGTTGCGCACCTCGATGTCAATGTCGCCGTCGATATCGGCGATGTCGAGCAGCTCTTCGAGATAGTCCGCAGCGACGTCGCCCTCTTCCTCGAGACGGCTTACCGTGCTGCTCTTGTCAGTGGCTGCGGCCGGGGCACCATGGTCCTGGGCATCGGCGGACTGGTCATCGCCGGTTTCGGCGGAAAGGGCTTGCTCTGAGCTTTCGACAGACATTACTTCTTCTTCCTGTTCTTGCGTTGTGGCTGGATGCGCTGGCTCTTGGCCTGCGCTACCGCAGCGGCTGCAGCTGCCTCAGCCTCGGCGTCGACCTTCTTGCCGCCCAGAACCGGCAGGACCGGAAGCCCTTTGGCGGCACGGCGCTCAGCGAGGGCCTTGGCGGCAGGGGAACCCGGCGTCGGCATGCGGCGGATGACGAAGAACTGCTGACCCATGGTCCACAGGTTGGTGGTGGTCCAGTAGATCAGGACACCAATGGGAAAGTTGATGCCGCCAACGCCGAAGACGATCGGCAGGATGTAGAGCATCATCTTCTGCTGGCGCATGAAGGGGCTGGCCATGGCCTCTTCTGACATGTTCTTGGCCATAATCTGTTTCTGCGTGATGAACTGCGACGCGGTCATCGCCAGGATCATGATGATCGAGAGGATCCAGACGGCAGTGAGGTTGCCCTCGCCGCCATGCAGGAGCGAGGCAGACAACGTGGCGCCGAAGATCGTGGATTCGTCGAACTGGGTCACCTGCTCGTGGCTCATAGCGCCGATACCCTCGCCCCTGTCCCGGGCGGTGCTGATGCCGGAAAGTACCGTAAAGAGTGCGAAGAAGAACGGCATCTGGATCAGCATGGGCAGGCAGGCCGAGAATGGATTGGTGCCGTGCTTCTTGTACATCGCCATCTGTTCCTGCGCCATTGCTTGGCGGGACAGCTGGTCGGTCTTGCCCTTGTACTTGTCCTGAAGCTTTTTCAGGTCAGGCTGCAGCAGCTGCATGCCGCGCTGGGCCTTGATCTGCTTGACGAAGACGGGAATGAGGGCTGCCCGGATGACCAGCACCAGACCGATGATGGACAGGGTCCACGTCCAGCCGGAAGCCTCAGGCAGGCCGATGCCACTCAGACCCTCATGGAAGCCCACCATGATGATGGACACAAGCCATTTGAACGGAAACATAAGTGTTTCAAAGAAGTCCATACGATATCCCTATTCGTCAGGCCGCAGCGCGGCCTTCTCCATCAGTCTGAGCAGCCAGGTATTTGTCCGGATTGTTCAGCACAACAATTGTGGGCGTCTGGTTTTCAGGCCAGCACCGGTGGCCGGCGGGGACGTGGTCCACGCCACCGGCATTCCAGGGGTGGCAGCGCGCCAGGCGTTTCGCCGCCAGCCAGCTTCCCTTCACGGCACCGTGCACGGTGATGGCCTCGAGCGCGTACGCGGAGCACGAGGGAAAGAAACGGCAGACCTGGCCGTACAAGGGCGAAATCACCTTGCGGTAGGCCACCAGCAAAAGAATGAGGATGTTGCGCGGCAGGTTCCAGAGGAAGGTGCCAGCGGCCGCTGGTGCGGACTTTGTGGAACGGACGACGGCGGCAGTCAGGTCAAGCACGCTGTGTCCCTTCCTGTGTTGTTCCGTTCGAACCGGTTCCAGCCGAGCGTTGCTGGCGGCTCTGCAGCCGCTTCATAGTGGTATCCAACGCAGCGTTGTAGTCCGCCAGCAGTTCCTGCCAACTGGCAGTAGCTGCTGCGGGCAATGCACGCACCACAATAGCGAACCCGGCACCATGCTCGCGCAGCGAGATGGCACCGGCTTCTCTAAGTCTCCTCTTAACGAGGTTCCTGGCAACAGCGTTCCCGACGCTTTTGGAAACGATGAAGCCGATCCTGCTGGGTTCATCGGCTCCGATAGTTGCCGTATATAACACTAAGTTCCGGCGCCCATTACGGACGCCGGAACGTACTGTTGTTGAAAAATCGGTTGAAGTCCTCAGGCGGTTCCTGGTGGCTAGCACCGCTAAATCCGCAAAGAGAAGTTACCCGACGAATCAGTATTTAGGCCGACAGCTCGACGCGGCCCTTGCCGCGGCGGGCAGCCAGGATGGCGCGGCCGGCACGGGTGCGCATACGAAGGCGGAAGCCGTGCTTCTTGGCCCGACGGCGGTTATTCGGCTGAAAAGTCCGCTTGCTCACGTTAGTTACTCCAGTGGATCGAAGGTGCGCCCAGCCGATCAAGGGGAAGAACTGGCCGACGCTTAAGTTTTGTATGTCCCTGCTTGCCCCGGTCTCCTCAACGCTGGGCGTCGGAAAGGTCCAAAATGGGTACACAAAGCAGGCACAAAGGACTCCCCAACGTTAGGCCAAACGGCAACTGCGAGTCAAACCGGCGGAGCTCTTCGGACCTTTCCCCAGGTGTGGCTAAGTAGGGCTGGGTGCCTGTGGATGAACAGTCTCACAGACCCTGTTTCGAACCACACCCATGTAATTATCCACAAGCCACTTCCCAGCTATCTTCTGGCCTTTTCATCCCCTAGAGTGTCCCAGTAGCCGATTATCCACGGTGTGCATAACCCTGTGGATTGCGCCGGGCAGCAGTTGGTCCCGGGCTTGTGGCTGCATGTACTGCAGGTAAAGCAAGCTTTGAGGAACCCGATTGATGACAGTAGACGAAGCAAACCACGCCAACACTGTCGGAAGTTCCTGGCGGCGCGTGGTGAATCTTCTCGAGCAGGATGACCGGGTATCCCCACGTCAGCGCGGCTTCGTGATCCTGGCTCAGGCCCAGGGCCTCATTGGATCCACCCTTCTGGTGGCTGTGCCCAATGAACTCACCAGGGAAGTGCTGCAGACCCAGGTAAAGGACGCCCTCGATGACGCCCTGCACAACGTCTTTTCCGACGACATCCGCTGCGCCATCGACGTGGACACCGATCTGGTGCCCATCCACCGCGAGCCGGAACCCGTCGTCGAGCTTTCCCTCGGAACGGACCACTCCGTTGAGCTGAAGCCGCAGCCGATGCTGCCGAGCACGTCCCACGAGTTCGGCCGGCTCAACCCCAAGTACGTCTTTGACACATTCGTCATCGGATCCTCGAACCGGTTTGCACACGCGGCGGCCGTGGCCGTGGCCGAAGCGCCGGCCAAGGCCTACAACCCGCTGTTTATTTACGGCGACTCCGGACTTGGCAAGACGCACCTGCTGCACGCCATCGGCCACTACGCCCGCCGGCTCTACAGCGGCATCCGGGTCCGCTACGTGAACTCCGAAGAGTTCACCAACGACTTCATCAACTCCATCCGCGATGATGAAGGCGCCAGCTTCAAGACCACCTATCGCAACGTGGATGTGCTGCTCATCGACGATATCCAGTTCCTGGCCGGCAAAGACCGGACGCTGGAGGAGTTCTTCCACACGTTCAATTCGCTGCACAATAACAACAAGCAGGTGGTCATCACCTCGGACCAGCCGCCCAAGCTGCTGGCCGGTTTCGAAGACCGCATGAAATCGCGCTTCGAATGGGGCCTGCTGACGGACATCCAGCCGCCGGAACTCGAGACCCGCATTGCCATCCTCCGCAAGAAGGCACTCAGCGAAGGCCTTTCCGCTCCGGACGACGCCCTGGAATACATTGCATCCAAGATCGCCAGCAACATCCGCGAGCTCGAGGGCGCCCTAATCCGGGTGACTGCCTTTGCCAGCCTGAACCGCCAGCCGGTGGATGTTGCCCTTGCCGAGATGGTCCTCAAGGACCTCATCACCGATGACAATGCCCAGGAAATCACGTCCAGCCAGATCCTCACGCAGACCGCGGAGTACTTCAAGCTGAGCATGGAAGAGCTGTGCAGCAAGTCCCGGACCCGCACGCTTGTCACCGCACGGCAGATCGCGATGTACCTCTGCCGGGAGCTGACCGACATGTCCCTGCCCAAAATCGGACAAGAGCTCGGCGGCCGCGACCACACCACGGTGATCCACGCAGACCGCAAGATCCGCGAACTCATGGCCGAGCGCCGTGTGATCTACAACCAGGTCACCGAGCTGACAAACCGGATTAAGCAGCAGCAGCGCGACTCCTGACAGCAGGCCACGATCCGCGTTCTTAACCTTATTAACAGGTGCATGTGGACAACCCTGTGGATAGTTAAGGGGACAACCGCGGTTAATGGGCTTAAAACCCTTAAGGTGTCTGTGGATTCCCAAAAACCGTCCTACCGGTTATCCCCATCCACAGCCTGTTTAAAACCCAGTCCGCCCACAGTCCATGAACAGGGCTTAACCGCGGATTCCCGGCGCCAGACCGAGTTATCCACAGTTTCCACAGCAGTTATTAACACTACGAATCCCAAAAAATTGAAATCCCTCAAACAACAATCTCCGTTCCCCACCGGCACAGACCCCGCCAGGCGAAGTCCAGGAAGACGTGGGGTCCCCGGTGGGATGGGGAATTCGCCAATCTTCCGGCTAAGCTGTCAGCAGCGCTCCCATCCTTGGGTCTGCTTGTGGTTCAGCACGTGCAAACCATGCAGGTTCCCGAGTCCGGGAGCCAGGTTCTGTGGAGTCCCTGCGGGGTTCTCGTTCAAAAATAGGCAGCAGCAATGAAAGGCGGCACCCTTCCGTGAAGTTCAGAGTCGAACGGGACGTCCTGGCAGAAGCCGTCACATGGACAGCCCGATCGTTGTCTCCGCGGCCGCCGGTCCCGGTCCTCTCGGGACTGCTGCTGAAAGCTGAAGCTGGAACCGTCAGCCTCTCGAGCTTCGATTACGAAACCTCAGCGAGGCTCGAAATACCCGCCGACGTCAGGGAAGAAGGCACCATCCTGGTATCCGGCCGGCTCCTGGCTGACATCTGCCGCAGCCTGCCCTCCGCGCCCGTGGACCTCGAGACTGAGGGCAGCAAAGTCACCCTGACGTGCCGCCGAAGCAGCTTCCATCTCGCCACCATGCCTGAGGCCGAATACCCGCCGCTCCCTGCACTGCCTGCGATCAGCGGCACAGTCGCCGGAGATGCCTTTGCCCAGGCCGTATCGCAGGTCATCATCGCAGCCAGCAAAGACGACACCCTCCCCATCCTCACAGGTGTTCGGATGGAGATCGAGGACGACCTCATTACGCTCCTGGCTACCGACCGTTACCGGCTGGCCATGCGCGAAGTGCCTTGGAAGCCCGTCACTCCGGGCATCTCCACGAGTGCGCTGGTCAAGGCCAAGACCCTCAACGAGGTTGCCAAAACACTTGGCGGCAGCGGCGAGATCAACCTTGCCATCGCCGATGATGATTCCCGCCTCATCGGGTTCGAAAGCGGCGGACGCACCACTACCTCGCTTCTGGTCGACGGCGACTATCCCAAGATCCGCTCGCTGTTCCCGGAGTCGACGCCGATCCACGCGACTGTCCAGACCCAGGAACTTGTCGAAGCCGTCCGCCGTGTCTCGTTGGTTGCCGAACGCAACACCCCTGTGCGCCTGGCCTTCACCCAAGGCCAGCTCCAACTGGACGCCGGCACCGGTGAAGACGCACAGGCTTCCGAAGAACTCGAGGCACAGCTTTCCGGAGACGAGATCACGGTAGCGTTCAACCCGCACTACCTTGTTGAGGGCCTGAGCGTGATTGAGACCAAGTACGTTCGGTTCTCCTTCACCACAGCGCCGAAGCCCGCCATGATCACTGCACAGTCGGACATTGACGGTGAGGACCAGGACGATTACCGCTACCTCGTGATGCCGGTCCGGCTCCCGAACTAAGCCTCCGTCCAATCCCTAGCCCTCCGCGCAGAAAAGAGTTTCCCGTGCACATCGGACTGATCGGTCTCGGAAAAATGGGTTTCAACATGCGCGAACGGCTGCGCAAGGGAGGCATGGACGTGACCGGCTACGACCGGAATCCGGACGTGACGGACGTTGCCTCTGTGGAGGAGCTGATCGGCGCCGTTCCTGCACCGCGGCTGATCTGGGTCATGGTTCCTGCAGGGGAAATCACGGACGCGGTTATCACCGACCTGGGCAATAAACTTGATGCCGGGGACCTCGTGATCGATGGCGGGAACTCCCGTTTCACCGAAGATCAGAAGCATGGGGTGCTCCTGGCGGAGAAGGGAATCCGCTTCCTGGACTGCGGCGTTTCCGGCGGCGTCTGGGGACTTCAGAACGGTTACGGGCTCATGGCCGGCGGGGACGCCGAGGACATCGAGCGCGCGCTGCCGGTCTTTGACGCCCTGCGCCCTGAAGGCGAACGGGCGGACAGCTTCGTCCATGTCGGCGGCGTTGGTGCAGGCCATTACGCCAAGATGGTCCACAACGGCATCGAGTACGGATTGATGCAGGCATACGCCGAGGGCTACCAGCTGCTCGCTTCCAAAGACATCATTACCGATCTCCCCGGCACCTTCCGCGCCTGGCAAAAGGGCACGGTCGTCCGGTCATGGCTCCTTGACCTGCTGGTCAAGGCCCTGGACGAAGATCCGGGACTGCAGAACATTGACGACTACGTCGAGGACTCCGGCGAGGGCAGGTGGACCGTGGAGGAGGCCATTGCCAACGCCATTCCCGCACCGGCGATCACAGCTGCGCTGTTCGCCCGTTTTGAATCCCGTGAGGACAGTTCCCCCGCAATGAAGATGGTTTCTGCCCTCCGGCATCAGTTCGGCGGCCACGCCACCCGTCCTGCCAAGTAAAACCCGCTGGGGGCTTTGAACACCGCGTGTACCTACAACACCTTTCGCTGACTGATTTCCGCAGCTACGCCCACGTGGATCTGGCGCTCGAACCGGGGGTCACCGTGCTGGTCGGGTCCAACGGGATCGGCAAGACCAACCTGATGGAGGCCATCGGCTACCTCGCGACGCTCAGTTCGCACCGCGTCAGCTCTGACGGCCCGCTCTTGCGTTTTGGCACGGACCGCGCATTGATCCGGGCAAGACTGGTGCGCGGCGACCAGTCCACCGTGCTGGAACTTGAAATCAACGGCGGCCGCGCCAACCGGGGGCGCATCAACCGCAGCAACCCGGTCCGTGCGCGGGACTTGCTCGGGATCTGCCACACCGTTCTTTTCGCGCCCGAGGACCTTGCCCTTGTGAAAGGCGATCCGTCGAGCCGGCGGCGTTTCCTCGATGAACTGCTCGTCAGCCTGGTTCCGCGGCATGCCGCCACCCGCAGTGACTATGATCGCGTCCTCAAGCAGCGCAATGCCCTGCTTAAATCCGCCAGGGCAGGCAAATTGACTGCCGGCCATGAGGCCACCCTCGACGTGTGGGACCAGCACATGGCGCGCGCCGGGGCAGAACTGCTGCATGCCCGCCTGCAGCTTGTGGAACTGCTTCGCCCCCACCTCGCGCGTGCCTACGCGCAGCTGACTGACGGAACCAAAGCGGCTGACGCCGTCTACCGGTCAACGCTGCAGACCCTGGTTGACGACGACGGCGCGCCCGCCGCCGCCGTCGGGGAACCTGCACAGAACGAACAGTTGACCGAGGACCTTCGGCTGCTTTCCGTGGAACAGCTCACCGAGCGCCACCTGCGTGCCTTCGCGGCCTCCCGCCGCAAGGAACTCGAACGCGGTATCTCACTCGTCGGTCCGCACCGTGACGAACTCGAGCTCGTCCTCGGCCAGGCGCCGGCGAAGGGCTATGCCTCGCACGGGGAAACCTGGTCAATGTGCCTGTCCCTGCGGCTTGCCTCGTACTACGTCATGCTCGACGATGCAAGGACCGGCGGCACGGCACCGATCCTGATCCTGGATGACGTTTTTGCCGAGCTTGATGTGCAGCGTCGGCGTAAACTGGCCGCAATAGTTTCAGGAGCCGAACAGGTCCTGGTGACTGCCGCCGTCGACGCCGACATCCCTGACGAACTAACCGGGCGGCGGGTGAAGGTAATCCCGGGAGGAATCGATGATTCGGAATCTCGATGAGTAACACCGAAGGCGGCCTGCAGCCGGGCCGCGACCCCGATAAAATCGACGCCGCACAGGCCGCACTGAACCGCATGCGTGAGGCCGCGGCAGCGCGTGGCGAAGTGCGCCGGGCCGCTCCGCGGGCGGGCGGGGCCCAGAAACAGCGCGCTGCGCGGGGAACACGAGGCTTCAGCCAGTTCCACGCCACCGGACGCGACCCGTTGGGGCTGGGCAAGGTGGTGGGACGCCTTGTGGCGGAACGCGGCTGGACGTCCCCGGTGGCTGTCGGCTCCGTCATGGCCCAGTGGGCAACACTTGTGGGACCCGAGATCGCGGCCCACTGCACTCCTGAAAGTTTTACCGACACCACACTGCAGGTCAGGTGTGATTCCACCGCATGGGCTACGCAGCTTCGCCTGCTCAGCGCCAGCTTGTTGGAAAAGTTCCGGAATGACCTGGGCGACGGGGTAGTGACCAGTATCCAGGTGCTGGGTCCGGCCGCGCCGAACTGGCGCAAGGGCGGCCGGAGCGTTCAGGGCCGTGGTCCTCGGGACACCTACGGCTAAAGCGCAGCACACAACAGCGCTACACACGCAGCGCGTAAACCGGCACCTGAATTGCACCCTGTGAAGCGGAGACGGGCCAAAGAGCACCGGGCCACCCTCGGATCTATTGAAAATTGCTCAAACGGCGTGTAGGGCGTTCAAACGGCCGAGAGCCGTATAGGAACCCGAAGACGGTACCGCTGGGGCCTTGCAGGTGCGGCCAATGGCCAGCGAGAGGCACATTGCTGCCCGTTGGCGGCCCGGCAATGCGGGAATCGGCACTGTTTCACGATAGAATCTCTGTAGATAACTGGGCGCCGGTGAAACGTTGACTGAGTCCGTTTTCCGACGCTGCCCAGCGGCGGAAAACGGTTCCGCAAGTCAATCACCAGCCGGCGCTATCAGTGACGTGCCTGTTGGCGGACGCTTTCCCTCCGGGAAGGGCATCTGCCGGCCATTATCAACTAAAGAGGAGTCGAAAGCGCCTGTGGCTAACGACAATACAGACATCCAGGCAGGGGAAGCCGAGATCGAGGATGCCCCTACACCGGAGACCCCGGCAGCGGCCACGACGCAGCGGGAATACGGTGCCAGCGACATCACAGTCCTGGAGGGCCTCGAAGCTGTACGGAAGCGACCTGGTATGTATATCGGTTCGACCGGCCTCCGCGGGCTGCACCACCTGGTGTATGAAGTGGTGGACAACTCCGTTGATGAGGCGTTGGCCGGTTACTGCACGCACATCGAAATCGTCCTGCAGGCCGACGGCGGCGTCAAGGTCACGGATGACGGCCGCGGCATCCCTGTTGACATCCATCCCAGCGAAGGGAAGCCGACCGTTGAAGTGGTCATGACCATCCTGCATGCCGGGGGAAAGTTCGGCGGCGGCGGATACGCCGTGTCAGGCGGTCTCCACGGCGTGGGCATCTCCGTGGTCAATGCACTTTCGAGCCGTGTTGATACAGAGGTGCGCCGTCAGGGTCACGTCTGGCGCATGTCCTTTGCGGACGGCGGCAAGCCCCAGGGCGGGCTGGTCAAGGGCGAGGAAACGGATGAAACCGGTACCAGCCAGACGTTCTATCCGGACCCCACCATTTTCGAGTCCGTCGAGTTTGATTTCGAGACCCTCCGCGCACGCTTCCAGCAGATGGCCTTCCTTAACAAGGGCCTGAAGATCACCCTTACCGACGAGCGCCAGGCAGCCGCCGGCGTCGACGAAGCCGGCGATCTCGACCTCGATGCCGTTGTCACTGAAGGCGAAGTCCGCGCCGAGCACCGCACGGTGATTTACCAGTACAACGATGGCCTCTTGGACTACGTCAAGCACCTGAATTCGAGCAAGAAGGTGGACGTTGTCCACCAGGACGTGATCGCCTTCGAAACTGAAGACACCGAACGGCACATCGCAGTGGAGATGGCCATGCAGTGGACCACTGCCTACTCGGAGAGCGTCCATACCTACGCGAACACCATTAACACCCATGAAGGCGGCACCCACGAAGAAGGTTTCCGTGCCGCCATGACCTCGCTGATCAACCGCTATGCGCGGGAGAAGAGCATCATCAAGGAAAAGGAAGAAAACCTTACCGGTGATGACATCCGCGAGGGCCTCACAGCCGTCATTTCCGTGAAACTGGCGGAGCCGCAGTTCGAGGGCCAGACAAAGACCAAGCTCGGCAACTCCGAAGTCAAGGGCTTCGTCCAGCGGGTGGTTACCGACCAACTGGGCGACTGGCTGGAACGCAATCCCGGTCCTGCACGCGACGTCATCCGGAAGGCCATTTCAGCCGCCCAGGCCCGCATGGCCGCACGCAAGGCGCGCGACAACGCTCGCCGCAAGAGCCCGCTGGAATCTTTCGGTATGCCAGGAAAGCTTTCTGACTGCTCCTCCAAGGACCCGTCGAAGTGCGAGGTCTACATCGTGGAGGGTGACTCGGCCGGCGGTTCGGCCAAGCGCGGACGCAACCCTGAGACGCAGGCCATCCTGCCACTGCGCGGCAAGATTCTGAACGTGGAACGTGCGCGCCTGGACAAGGCTCTCGGCAACAACGAAGTCCAGTCCATGATCACGGCTTTCGGCACCGGTATCGGTGAGGACTTCGACCTTGCCAAGCTGCGTTATCACAAAATCGTCCTGATGGCCGATGCCGATGTTGACGGCCAGCACATCACCACCCTGCTGATGACGCTCCTGTTCCGCTACATGCGCCCGCTGATCGAAAACGGTTACGTGTACCTGGCGCAGCCGCCCCTGTACCGCATCAAGTGGTCGAACGCGCCGCACGACTATGTCTACAGCGACCGGGAACGGGACGCCCGGCTCGTCGCGGGCCAGGCTGCCGGGCGCCGGATCCCCAAGGACAACGGAATCCAGCGTTACAAGGGCCTCGGCGAGATGGACTACACGGAACTGTGGGACACAACCATGGACCCGGACAACCGGACGCTGCTCCAGGTCACCATGGAGGACGCCGCCGCTGCCGACCAAATCTTCACGGTACTGATGGGCGAGGATGTGGAGTCCCGCCGCAACTTCATTCAGCAGAACGCCAAGGATGTCAGGTTCCTCGATATTTAGCCGCTCCTGCGCCTAAGTATGCCTGAGCAGACATATACCTGAAACGGAAAATAGACTATGAGTGACGAAACCCCCGAGGTTCCCGCGGACTCGGCAGAAAACCCCGAGACGGTGCTGGAGGGCGACCTGCTGATCGACCGCGTTGAGCAGGTGGATCTTCAGACCGAAATGCAGCGGTCCTATCTGGACTATGCCATGGCCGTGATCGTGGGCCGTGCCCTTCCGGACGTGCGTGACGGACTCAAGCCCGTGCACCGTCGCGTGCTGTACGCGATGTTCGATGGCGGGTATCGCCCCGACCGCTCCTTTAACAAGTGTGCCCGCGTCGTGGGCGAGGTCATGGGCCAGTACCACCCGCACGGTGACACTGCGATTTACGATGCGCTGGTCCGCCTCATCCAGGACTGGACGATGCGGTACCCGCTGGCGCTGGGACAGGGCAACTTCGGTTCCCCGGGCAACGACGGCGCCGCAGCACCGCGGTACACCGAAACTAAGATGGCGCCCCTGGCGATGGAAATGGTCCGCGACATCGACGAGGAGACCGTCGATTTCCAGGACAACTACGACGGCAAAAACCAGGAACCGACCATCCTGCCGGCTCGGTTCCCGAACCTGCTGGTCAACGGCTCCTCGGGGATCGCCGTCGGCATGGCCACCAACATTCCGCCGCACAACCTCCGTGAGGTGGCGGACGGGGTCCAGTGGTACCTGGCCAACCCGAACGCCAGCCGGGAGCAGCTGCTCGAGGAGCTGTTGCTCCGCATCAAGGGGCCGGATTTCCCCACCGGTGCCACCATTCTTGGCCACAAGGGCATCGAGGATGCCTACCGCACCGGCCGGGGCTCCATCACCATGCGCGCGGTGGTCAACGTCGAGGAACTCCAGGGGCGCACGTGCCTGGTCGTGACGGAACTGCCCTACCAGGCCAACCCGGACAACCTGGCCATCAAGATCGCCGAGCTCGTCAAGGACGGCAAGGTCCAGGGCATCGCCGACCTCCGGGATGAAACCTCCGGACGCACCGGTCAGCGCCTCGTTATTGTCCTGAAGCGCGACGCAGTGGCCAAGGTTGTACTGAACAACCTCTACAAGCACACCCAGCTGCAGGAGAACTTCGGCGCCAACATGCTGGCCATCGTTGACGGCGTGCCACGCACGCTCAGCCTCGATGCCTTCATTCGCCACTGGGTCACGCACCAGTTGGACGTCATCGCCCGCCGCACCCGTTACCGCCTGCGCAAGGCCGAAGAGGAAGCGCACATCCTGCGTGCCCTGTTGAAGGCCCTGGACATGCTGGATGAAGTCATTGCCCTGATCCGCGCGTCCAACACCACCGAGGCTGCGCGTGACGGCCTGATGGAGCTCCTGGACATCGACGAGTTGCAGGCCCGGGCCATCCTGGACATGCAGCTGCGCCGCCTCGCAGCCCTGGAACGCCAGAAGATCCAGGACCGCCACGCCGAGCTCGAAGCCCTGATCGCAGAGTACAACGCGATCCTGGCATCCGAAGAGCGCCAGCGCGGCATCATCAGCGAGGAACTCGGCGAGATCGTTGCCAAGCACGGCGATGACCGGCGAACCAAGATCCTGATGGGCTACGACTCCGACATGTCCATGGAAGACCTCATTCCCGAAGAGGAAATGGTGGTCACCATCACCCGCGGCGGCTACGTCAAGCGGACACGGAGCGACAATTACCGGTCCCAGCAGCGCGGCGGCAAGGGCATCAGGGGCGCTCAGCTGCGCGGGGACGACGTCGTCGAGCACTTCTTCGTCACGACCACCCACCACTGGTTGCTTTTCTTCACCAACCTCGGCCGGGTCTACCGTGCCAAAGCCTACGAACTTGCCGAGGGCAGCCGCGACTCCAAGGGCCAGCACGTAGCCAATCTGCTCGCATTCCAGCCGGACGAGCATATCGCCCAGGTACTGGACCTGAAGGACTATCAGCACGCGCCGTACCTTGTCCTGGCCACCAAGCGGGGCCTTGTGAAGAAGACGCGGCTGGAGGACTACGACACGAACCGGTCCGCCGGTGTCATCGCGATCAACTTGCGCGACGGCGACGAGCTCGTCTCCGCACAGCTCGTCTCCGAAACGGACGACCTCATGCTGGTCTCCCGCAAGGGCCAGTCCATCCGCTTTACCGCGACGGATGACGCGCTTCGCCCCATGGGCCGTGCCACATCCGGTGTGACGGGCATGAAGTTCCGTGAGGAAGACGAACTCCTGGCGGCGAACGTGGTCACTGACGGTTCTTACGTCTTCATCGTGACGGAGGGCGGTTACGCCAAGCGCACCGCTTCCGAGGAATACCGGCTGCAGGGCCGTGGCGGGCTGGGCATCAAGGTGGCCAAGCTTGCCGAGGACCGCGGTGACCTGGTCGGGGCACTCATCGTCCAGGAAGAGGACGAAGTCCTCGTGGTCATGGAGGGCGGCAAGGTGGTCCGATCCGCCGTCGCCGGTGTTCCCGCCAAGGGCCGGGACACTATGGGCGTCATCTTCGCGAAACCTGACAAGAACGACCGCATCATTGAGGTTGCGCGCAACAGCGAACGCGGACTCGAGGGAGAAGAATCTCCGGAGAATGACGTAACGTTGGCTGAAGATAACGGACCGGCAGACGGGTCCGCAGAGGCAGAAACAGCAGAGACAGAGTCGGCAGCCCCCGCCGCATCCGAGGATGCAGACTCTGTCGCTGAGTTGAATGCTGAGTTGAACGAAGACAACACCGGAGGTAACGAGTGAGCAATCCCGACTCATTTCCCAAGCCGAGCAGTAATGGTCCCGGCGGGGTAAGGCAGCCGGCAGCCGCTCCACGAGTGAACGCCCCGGTGCGTCCGCAGCAGAGCCCTGCCGCATCGGCGGGCAGTCCTGGGCCGGCAGCACCCCGGCAGGCTCCGGCACAGCCACCGCAGGGCCAGCGGCCAGCAGCTCCCGGCCAGCGGCCCGTTCAGGGCCCGCGCCCCCAGACTACCGGCCAGCGGCCGCCCGCACCCGGGCAGCGCCCGGGCCAGGGAGCTCCGGGACTCGTCAAGCCTGCACCAAAGGCCAAGGTCCGCCGGGCGCGCCTGCTCGTCAGCAAGGTGGACCCCTGGTCCGTCCTGAAAATGGCTTTCCTGCTCTCCGTGGCCTTGGGTATCGTCACCGTGGTAGCCGCCATCGTGCTGTGGACCGTCCTGGACCTAACAGGAATCTTCGACCAGGTGGACAGCCTCCTGGGTACTCTGGCCGGCTCCGAGGGCGGCGGGTTCGAGCTGAAAAAGATTGCCTCCCTCGGACAGGTGGCATCCTTTGCCACGATCATTGCCGTCGTCAACGTGGTGCTGCTGACGGCCCTGTCCATGCTGTCCGCCGTCCTCTATAACATCTCAGCCACGCTCGTCGGTGGCATCGGTGTCACCCTCACGGACGACTAAAAACCCGTGATTCCGCGGAAATACCTCCGCGGAATGCCTCGATTTGAGATCGGGCCGAGATGTGCTGTAGAGTCTTGTCTCGGCCCGATGAGGCATCGGGGCGTATAGCTCAGGCGGTTAGAGCGCTTCGCTGATAACGAAGAGGTCCCAGGTTCAAGTCCTGGTACGCCCACGGAACCTGCACAGGTTCAAGTAAAGGATC
>NZ_JAPSHJ010000019.1:0-11024 GCF_031179985.1 Arthrobacter sp.
CCGAAGCGGCCTGGCCGCCACCTCCGCAGGCAGTAAGGGCAATAGCTGACGCGGCCAAAACGGCTACTAGAGATTTCTTAAACACAACATCCTCCCGGAAGCGTTAGTTACATGCAGGCGGGAGACCCCAACACCACCGTTGCTGCAAACTGAAGCAGATTCGCTCTGGCGATAAGTGTGAACGCTAACAAACCGGTCCGTCAAGTAAGTTAGATCACATTTTGGTGACGTCAAACGTCGGGGGAGTGTTGTGGGAGGTCGACAGGAGCAGCGCCCCGGTTAACGTCGGATGGTCAGACCGTGCGGGCCGGGAGGAAGCTGTAGGGGCGCCGAACCACGGCACGTCGCGCTAAGGGGCGCTGTTTCGGGGCTGGTTCCGAGGTGGACTTTGGGCAGAGGTCCTGGATCAGGCCGGTTCCGGCGCATTCACGTACATCTTTGATTGCCGCGGCAGCGTGACGCTTATCAGCGAACTTCTCGGAGACGGCGAGCACAACTCCATTGGGGGCAACCAGCCTGAACCGCACCTGCGATTCGGCATCCATGAATACCTCGAATGATCCTGCCATGAACTTGCTCCTTCCAGGCAACTCTGCCTTTGAATCTTGGTGGGCACATGCTTGGCCAACGTTCGGCGAGAAATGATTACTGATCTCGTCGAACCCAACCGGTCGGTCCGCGTCCAGTGAAACGGCAGGCAACCCCGCAACGATGTTTCCAGAACGGGGTGGAGTCCATAAGGGACAAAAGTCCCGAAATCGGCGAAAACAGGGGATTGCTAGGGATTCTGGGCAGATAATGGCCCAGTCGTGGCCCGTTCCGCCCTGACATGCACGGCGGTTGGTGGGCCGGGGGTAGGCGATCTCCAAGAAGCGAGTGTTGCCCGAACGTCCAATGCCGTGACAAGCGACCCTGTCGAAGGGTCGCTTTGGGCTCACGCGGTGAGACGGGATCATTGCCCGAGCATGGGGTGCAGATGTTTGCTCTCAATGGCAATGCGCGCCTGCGCCGCCGCTGCCTTGAGAGCATCTCCAAGTGACGCACCGTGAAGGCTCGCAGCCAGGAGCCCGGCAATGAACGCATCGCCGGCACCGTTTGTGTCCACGACGTCGGCGGGAACTGCGGCTATCTGATGCTGCGCCCCGCCCCTTTCCAGTGCGATCGCGCCTTCCGCCCCCCGTGTGCATACAGCCAGGCGAGGACCCCGGTCGAGGCAGGAGCGCAAGAGATCCCAAGGATCGTTGGCCTTGTCGTCGTTCATGAACACTGCATCGGCCGCACGCAAGAACGGTTCATGAAATGCGGAGGACCCGTCATAGTCCTGGAGGTCAACCCACAACGGCGTACGCCGGGCCCCTTCGCGTTCCAGTAAAAGCAGGCCAAGCTCGCTCATATCAATTACGGTGAGATCCGCCGCCGCGATCAGAGCAGCAACGGCTTCGAGATCGTCTTCAGCTGGCGTGGAAGGTACTGCAATGGAAATGGAGACGCGGCCGCCGTCGTTGGTCATTAGATTGACGTGGCGCTCGGTGCGTTCAGACGCAATCGCTTCGCAGGTGATGCCGGCCGCGGCAAGTGCTCGCCGGACCCGCCCGCCCTCGTAGTCCGGTCCCAACGGTGAGCACAAACGCACATCGATACCGAGATGCGCAAGGTGCAGAGCCTTGCCCGCCGAAGTTCCCCCGACCGTCTCCCAGGAGGCCAACGCGAACTGCATGTGCGGGACAGGCTCCGGGAGATGGTCAAGGAGGATTAGCTGGTTCCAGGAGGCCGAGCCGCAGACAACGACCGTAGGGGAAACGGACATGCCCTTTTCAAGCACTTTCAAGCCGCTCCGACACCGTGTACTTTCCGAGGAGGTGCTCGCTATCGGTCGGGGCGCGGCCTAGTGGTCTTTGTCTCGTGGTTTTCTCCAGACGGGAAGGGTTACCCGGACGGTGAGCCCAGTGGGTGGGCTGGATCCGGTGATCTGTGGAACTGCACTGGGTTGGGTGAGTAGCTGAACATTCCCGGTGTCGTGTTCCACGAGTTGGCGTACGATGGGCAGTCCAAGGCCCGAACCGCCGGGGGTTTTGCTCCAAAAACGGTCGAACACACGTTCAAGCTCTTCGTTCGTCAAACCTGGCCCTTGATCGGCGACATCCAGGATCACCTGCCCGTGGCTTTCGCGGACCGTGACCGTGACCGTGACAGTGGTGCCAGGAGGCGATGACTGCAACGCGTTCGCCAGCAGGTTGTCTAGAACCTGTTCAAGGTGCCCGGCGGTTATCCAGGCGAGGACTGGCAGATGATCAGCACCGGTGATAGCGGGCGGAGAGCTGACCAGTTCGACGGCGGCCTCCTCGGAAGCCGCGCTCCACGCATCCAGTCTGCGGGCAACAACCGCCCGGACATCGATTGCTTCGGGGCGTCTGATAGCAGACTGGGCCCGGGCCAGGGCAAGGAGGCTGTTGACCAGCCGTGTCAGCCGGCCGGCCTCCGCCAAGGCCTTGTCTACTGCTGACTTCTCGTCGCGGTTTTCTAGCCTGTCACGCAGGTTGTCCAGGTTCAGGCGCAGGGCTGTGAGTGGTGTTCGCAGCTGGTGAGATGCATCGGCAGTGAATGACCGTTGGGCTTCCACAAGCGTTCCAATCCGTCGGGCGCCATCGTTGAGCGTTTCCGCCAGTCGTCGTGTCTCCGGGGGGCCGGCGAGGGAGGGATCCGTTCGAGCCGTGAAGTCGCCGGCGGACAGCTGAAGGGCCATGGCGTCCAACAGGCGCAGGGGTCGGGTGAGGGACTTGGCAAACATGGCAGCCAGGATCCCGGCGAGCATGAGGACTGCAGCGCCGGTCACAAGCCGAAACATCCATACGTTACCCAGATGCTCCCGTACGGGGGCTTCGGGGTAGGTCAGCCGGACCGCGCCGTCGACCCGTCCTCCTGGTGCCACTGCCGGCACCGTTACCTGCAGTCCCGGCTGTCCCAGCACCGACTTTGGCAGCCGCTGGACCCGTTCCTGCCCTTCCAGCGCGGCGGTGAAGTCGTCGTCGTCCGGGTTTTGCACTTCCCGGCCCAGTGCAGGATCACCGGCGGCTGTTATCAGCTCCACCCTGCCGCCAGTCTGATCTTCGAGGTTGCTGCGCAGCGTCTCCAGGGCGAGCAGTGCCCCCCGGGCGGTCGTGCTGTCCGCCTCTTCTGCCGTCGCCAGCAGGACTGCCACGGTGCGGGCTTCACGCAGACCCACCTCCCTCTGATCCTCGTGAAGCAGCCCGGCGAGGCTGATACCGACCGGCACGGAGAAAGCGGTTAGCGCTACTGCGACCAGCACGAGGTAAGAGATCACCAGCCGGCGGCGCATCAGCTTCTGTCCAATCGGAAACCGACACCCCGCACGGTGGTGATCGTTAGTGAGCCCGCGAGCTTCTGGCGAAGTGCCGCGACATGCACGTCCAGCGTCCGTGTGGAGCCGAACCAGTGGGTGTCCCATACAGTGTCGATCAGGCTTTCCCGCGTCAGCACTGTGCCGGGCCGCTCGACCAAGGTAGAGAGCAGGTCGAACTCCTTCGGTGCGAGCGGCACCTCCTCACCCCCGCAAAATACCCGACGTGCAGCGGTATCCACCTCTACTGATCCCACCCTGAGCCGTCCCTCAGTGTCTTGGGCCGTAGCTGATGTTCGGCGGGTTACAGCACGGATGCGGGCAATGATCTCCCGCACCCCGAACGGTTTGGCCACGTAGTCGTCAGCGCCGACCTCAAGGCCGGCCACGGTGTCCACTTCGTCGCCACGGGCAGTAATCACGATGATGGGAACAGCCGAATGCGAGCGTAGGCGGCGGCACACGTCGAGGCCGTCCATGTCCGGAAGACCCAAATCCAGCAGCACGACGTCCGGATTGTCCGCTGCCAGGGCGGCGGATCCGGTGGTGACATGATCGACGTCGAACCCGTACCGGATAAGGCCCTCGCGCAAAGAGTCGGCGATGGACAAATCATCTTCAACCAGCAGAATGTGCACGTCTAAGATTCCCACAGACAGGTGGGAGCCAGTTGTGAGGACTACTTGGCCGCCGGCTCCTTAGAGGAATGGTGTTCAACGATCTTCCATTCGCCGTTGATCCGCTCATAGACAAAAGTGAACCGGGCCTTGACCACTTCACCCGTGGTGCCCATCGTGAATGAGTAGAGACCCGAGTGCGAGACGGCAGCGGGGCCAAGCGTGCGCACCACGCCCTCGTCCACACTGCCGGAGGGGTCGTTCTGGAGGAAGGCAGTGAAGTAACCAACGCGCTCGGCACTCGTGTCATGCACGCTGGAGGCAACGGTGGGCAGCAGCACTGCGTCGGTTGCGTACATGGCATCCACCTTGGCGGGATCCCCGGTAGCCAATGATGCGTTCCACTTCTCGAACAATGCCTGGACTTGTTGTTCTGAGATCGTGTTGGCCGGTATGGCGCTGGGCCCGTTCACTTTGTTTTGAGCCGCTGCGCTGCCGGCGACGGCCAGGGTTATCAGGGACGCGGATGCAACGATGAGGGCTGTCTTGGTTCGAGTGTGCATTGGGAACCTTTCCTGTTTGTGATCCGAAATTTCCGGACCATTGCTGATGCCTCCACTCTCTCGAATCGCTTGCCAGCACACGGTTAACGTGCTGTTAGTAGTACGACAGGAACAGCCCAACAAGCCTTCGCAAGCTGGTAACCAAGCAGATAGTGCCGCTGAACCAGCCGTGTAGCCGCCTTGACCAGCATCAGGGCCATACTTATTCCCCGGCCGATCAGCTCGATTGCCATATGCCGGCTTATGAGACGGGGATCGTGTAAGGAAACAGGCAGCCTCCCTACTGATTTTTGAACTGGCATGCACGCATATTTGTGGGGCGGGAGTAATCGGTTTCCGCCGTTCCCACCGGCATGCTTGTGTTCGGCCATATGCTTTCAACACTGGTCATTGGCGGGCGCTCGGGAGACCTTCGAAGAGCGACTGAAGGCTCTTCCAGACAGAGCGACCAAGGCCACCACTGGCTGTACCAGGATCTGACGAGGGCATAAGCCTTCCTACCCGCCCGGTTTAACTGGTATGCGCGGTATCCATGAGCCAGGAATACCCGCCCCATCCGAGAAGGTGATGAGAATCTGTCCCAGGGCTGAAGAGCAATTCCAGAAGCTCACGATTTTGGCGCCGCCAGCATCCCTGGAGTGCCTCCACTGCTTCAGTCAGTTCTTCACCGGGATCTAATGTGAGTTCTCCCTTTGCCGCCCATGGAGTCGGGCGGTCGAACTCCCCGAGCTCGAAAGAGAGCCTGACGTGTCCGTCGTGCTTCGCGGACAGCCGAAAATCTCCCTCCAGGGAGTCAAAGTTCTTGTTCTCGTCCCAGCCGCGCCAATTGAGTGCGACTCCTCAAAAAAGGACAGCAGCGCCGACCAGCCGTCGAATCGTAGATATTTTTGCTGGCGCGAAGTCCTTGCAGTTCCGCGGTGACCGTCAGGTTATCGGTAGTTCCGTCCGGGCTGCGGAGTGTCCCTTCAACGCGGAACTTGAGCGTGCCTTGATGTCCGACTGCCACCTCATTCATGACATCATTCTCCCTCAGGAGCTCGAACAGTCTGACCCGTTTGACCCTTCTATAGTTGTCAAGCTTGGCCAACGAGCAGGTTTGACGCGTTAAAAGTTTTGTAAATCCGTCGTGCGAGATAGCGCTTCACGCATCGACGGATTCTTTTTGTTCTCCTTCGGAAGTACCGGAGAACGTTCGTCAACGAGCCGCACAGGCTCCTCCATGGCGAGATGTACGGGTTGAGATGCATACGGATCTTGCTTCCGCTCTTCGATTTCCCGCCTACTACGGCGCAAATCTCGACGCGCTCAATGATTGCCTTAGTGATGTGGCAACTCGTACCTATGGGTGGTCCGAGTCAGACACTGGCCTGGTCTGCGTGCTCAATGGATATGACGAGTTCTTGGTACAGAATCGCGCTACGGCTCAGTCCATCCTTGATATTTATGCTCGCCAGGCTGCCTACGCAGCGTTATTCGGTCACCGCATGATGTGTCTCGTCAAAAGCTCAGATCGGCAAATTTACATTGCTCCTGTCGGGGGAACGCCGGTCAGCTGGAACCACCTGGAACTTCAATAACTCATTGCATAGAAGTGTCTGAGGCGTTCCCCTTCAAGTTGCGCGTAGAAGATGGCCCAAACTGGTCTGAATGAGACGTCGTGCCCGTTGTGCAGGCCCCTCAGGGGGCCTTATAAATCCGGATAAATTCCGCCGGAACGTGCTTTGCGAGCCAGACGATGTCGCTTCCGCGGAAAAACATAACACCTCTGCTGTTCGCGGACGTAGCGTCAACGCTCAAAACCACCGGGTGTGGGCTCTTGCGGCCGCCAACGAGGAACGCGGTGGAGGGATCCTTGGACATATGCACGGATTGCCTTCCCATTGGCAGGAGTCCGCCTGTGAGGATGGAGCGGATGCTCTCAGGGGAGGTTCCGTGAAAGAGCTCATCCGGTGGAGCGGAGCGGACCATGACGAGCGCGCCGGGCGTGCTGTGACCGTAAAGTGCCCGGATCATTTGGCCCTGAATCTCATGACGGGGTTTAGCGGCGGCAGCAATCATCAGCCGCAGATCAGACATGCCAAGGTCCGTCCATTCAGGGGACTCTTTGCGAAGTGCGCTGAGAAGATCCTCCACGCGTGTCCAACCCTGGTTGTCAAGCTCAAGTTCGAACAACCACGGCTGATGGCGGAGGGCCCGGGAGACTGCTTTGCTCAACTTGGTCAGGTCGATCACCTTGCGCTCCCCAAAATGATTTGTACTCCGTCTATTAGAACTCAATCAAGTCGTCAATCGCCGAATGTAGCCAGCTGTTGAAGTCAGGGAACTCACCACGCGCTTCCCACCCCGGAGACGCGAAGTCGTGGACTATGGCGACCTTTCCGGACTCGAGATCCCAGCACGCGGCATCGTCATTGTCTTGGCGCTTGGCGAAGAGAATCAGCCGGCGCTGAGGATAACGTTCGGCCATGCCCCGGTTGAGTGCACGCAAGTGATCGCCCGTCAGTATCCACCAGGGTTCCAGCTCGAAAAGTTCGAGCTCCACCAGCCGAAGAAGTCCGCGCGGGTAGGAAAATCCCGTCGGTAGTTCCTCTGGAGTCAGCAGTAACTCGTTCGTCTTAACTTCTGGCTCAGCAAATGCGACTGGTGTCGATTCGAGCGGAGGACCAGTTGCCGCTACTTTTCTTCGAAAGAGTCTCATAGCAAGAGGTAACCACAGGTTCCCATCCAGACCGCAAATGGTGCTATTCCCGTGCTTTAACTGGCATGCACGGGTATTCATGGGACGGGAGTAGCCGGGAAAAACGCTTCGCTTGCCGCTGGCATAATTGGCTAGTCTTCAAGCGGAGCTCTCGAAGAGAGTGAATGTGATCGCGATGGCCCGAGGCGGAGAAATAGACCTCACTGACGAGGAACGGGAACTCCTGCGGCGAGGCCTCCTTGAGTGGGGCGGGCCAGCTCGATGCACCGAGGCAATGGCAGTTGCTATCGGATTTAGTAGCGTCACGGACTTGCTGGACGAAGGCCGGCGAATTGCCGACGATCTCTTGGCCGGGCGAGCCTTGATGAAAAATGATTGGCGCCGGGCACTGCTTGCCACTGAAATCGTCTTCGTCAGCGATGTCTTGGGTTCAGGAGTTGACTGGTCCACCACAACGGGCAAGGGGCAGCGTCTGTCTCAGGAGTGGAGAGTATTCCCAGAGGCTCACGATTTTCGGGTCGCCAGCAAGTCCCGAAGTGCTTCGACCGCTGCAGTCAGTTCTTCACCGGGATCTATGGTGAGTTCCCCCTTGGCCGCCCATGTGGTCGGCCTTTCGTACTGCTCGAGTTCGAAGGAGAGCCGGACGTGTCCGTCGTGCGTCGCGGACAGTTGAAAATCTCCCTCGAGGGAGTCGAAGGTCTTGTCCCCGTCCCAGCCGCGCCAATTGAGTGCGAGCTCCTCGAAAAAGGAGAGGAGCCCCGACCAGCCGTCGATATCGTGGACGTCTTTACTGGCTCGAAGTCCTTGCAGTTCCGCAGTGACTGTCAGGTTATTGATTGTCGCGTTTAGGCCGCGAGGTTCCCCCGCAACGCGGAAGTTGAGCGCACCCTGATGTCCGATTGCCACCTCATTCATGACCTCATTCTCCATCAGGAACTCGAACGGTCTGGCGCGTTCGCTGTTCGTGGGCGGCCGCGATGTATTGGGCGTAGGCGGCTGCCGAGTCGGTGGCGTGGCGTTCGATGGTGGTGGGGGAGTAGCCGAGGGTTTCGGCGATGATGGCCACGGGTGCAAGTTTGGTGAGTTCGTGGAGGGTTCCCAGTCGTGCGGCCCGGGTGCTGAACAGCTTGCTGAGCCGCGTTGTGAGGTGTCCGGGGTGGATGTGTCGTCCTGGTGAGGCTCCGCGGAATACCCAGTTTGTGTTGGGGTGTGAGGCGGTCAGGTCATGGCCTGGGTTTGCGGAGAGTTCGCGCCATGGTTGGGCCAACGGGTCTGGAAGGGCGATCTGAATTGTTCCGAGCTGGATGGTTACCAGTTCTTCTGTGATGGTCACGTCGTCCCAGATCACTCGTGCGATGTTTTCAGCCTGTTGTCCGAAGACGAGGATGAGGATGGCGGCGGCGCGGTCACGTGTCTCCAGTCCGCTTTCGTGGATGACTCGTTTGAGTGCTTCATCCTGTCCGGGCTTGGCGAGT
Organism: Arthrobacter sp.; assembly: GCF_031179985.1. Lineage (GTDB taxonomy): Bacteria > Actinomycetota > Actinomycetes > Actinomycetales > Micrococcaceae > Arthrobacter. Next base: position 8,712 of record NZ_JAPSHJ010000019.1, read on the forward strand.
CGTGGGCTGGTGCCGCGGCGGTGCGGGACGATGGTGAGCCCGGGCGGGGCGGCTTTGGTCTTGATTGCCCATTTCAGAAACCGTTCGGCGATCTGTCGGGTTGTTGGCCCTTCGGCTTGCCATATGTCGAGGTGGGATTGCTGCAGCTCGGGCAGTTTGATGTCGTGGTCGGTGAGCCAGTTCAGCAGGTCGATGGCCACGGTGACTTCCTGTTTGGCGCGGAGGAAAGTGCCACGCGTGACTTCGTCCATGTGGTTCATCCGTCGTTGGTGGTGCCAGCGGATGTAGCGGCGGATCACGTCGAGGTTCTGAGGATTCTTCACGCGTTCGAGGGTTTGTGCGGCCCAGTTGTCGTAGCGCTTACAGAGTTCGTCGCGTTGGGGGAGCACTCCGTGTTCTGTGAGGAGTCCGCGGACGTATTCGCGCGTGCGTGAGTCGGGTAGTTCGTCGAAGGTTTCGTGGGTGATCCTTGGTGCGGCCGCGAGGTTTCGGAGGAACGCGGTGACGTGCTTTTGGCAGATCCAGGTCAGACCGCTGTTCGCGCGTTTCATTGACTTCAGCGCGGCCTCCAGCGGGATCAGATCGTTGGCGATGGATCCCGTGGCCGGGTCGGTGAGCAGGTCATCGACAACATTTCCGAGGACGCAGGTCCAGCAGCGTCCGCCGCTGTGAAGTTCGTCCTCGGCTCCGCAGGTCCGGCAGTCGACGTTGAGCCGGATGCCTGAGCATCGACGGCACGCGGGTTGGTTATCGATGAGGCCGGGCAGGACGCCTTCGTGTCCGCAGGAGCAGGTGCCTCGGGTGCGTTTGGCTTGCTGGTAGCAGTAGCCGCAGACTCCGCCGTCGGGCCACTGTGCGACGGTTTGGTGGTGCTGGCCGCAGCGGTTGCAGGGGACCGGCCAGCGGATGGGGTCCTCTGCTTTGCGTGGCCTACTCACCGTCCTCAGGAGTGACGAGGCGGATGCGCTTGGCGATCGGGTTACCTGGTTGGATTCCGAGGTCTTCGCTGCGCTGCGGTGCGTTGGCTGTCGCTGCGGCGCGCATCTCAACGAATGGTTCGAATAGGTCGTTCGGCGTGCAGTCCAGGATGTCGCAGAGCGCTGCGAACGTTCTGGCTGGGATGCGTTCCGGCGTGGCTGTGACCAGCCGGTAGACCTGGCTCTCGGAGAGATTGATGCCCCGGGATCTCAGAAGGGGCATCAGCTCGGTGGTCTTCCAGAGGTTGCGTTTGGCCATGAGGGGACGCAAGTTCCAGCGGTAGCCGATCCGGCGCTGTTCAGGCATTTGGGTCCTCCAAGGTCGTGATGCGGCGGGCGATCATCTGCTGCACGGTTTTCTGCTTGAAGTCCGACGATACCGATGTGTAGAGGCCGGTGGTTGAGGCCGGTGGTTGAGGCGTACGAGTGGCCGACCTGTGTCTGCACGAATGCCGGGTCGTAGCCGGCTTCGATCAGGTGGGTCACGTAGGAATGCCTGAGGCAGTGCAGCCCCAGTTCCTTGGGCAATCCAACGGCGTCCCGTGCAGCTGCAAAGGCATCCCCGAACGAGCCAAGCGACATGCGGGCGCCCCGCTCGCTCGGCCACATCGCCGATGACCGGTCCGCTGTTGCGAAATTCGCTCGCATGCCTTCGGCCGTCCATGTCCTCAGCTGATCCACGACCCAGTCGAACTCCGGCACAGTCAGAACAGTGCGTCGCCTGGGCCCTGAACCTGCAGTGCCTTTGGCAAACCGCACCTGGATGGCACCGAACCGGCCATACTCAGTCACGTGGGGATTCGCGCCGAAGTCCTCCAGATCCAGCATGGTCATCTCGCGCCGGCGAAGCCCGTAGGCGTAGCAGACTTTGAACGCCACCGAATCACGGAACAGTGGCAGCCAGCGCTTGGTGCCGGCCGCGTACTCACGGTAGACGAGATCGTCGATGTGATCGAAAATTCGTTGCAGCTCCGCCTTGGTGAACGCCCGCCGCTGTGCCGGTACGGCGTCATCGGTCGTGCGCCTGGGCGTGTTCCATTCAAAGCAGATCTGGCTCGGAATATCGCCGAAAGTGCGTTCGCAGAACTCACCCCATCCATAGCCAGGATGCGTCAGGTAGGAGCAGAACATCGCCACGGCATTGCTATACGAGCGCAGCGTCTTCAGGCTGATCGGCTTCTCACCGGAACGCAGCCCGGCGAGGAATTCATCGATATCGACCGGGCGCCATTGCCACGGGAACTCACCGGTGAACTCCTGGAACCGGCTCAGCAACTGGCAGCGTTTCTTGATGGTGTCCGTCGTGAGCCCTCGTGCCAGCATCTGTGCCCGCCAG
>NZ_JAPSHJ010000019.1:11124-78149 GCF_031179985.1 Arthrobacter sp.
GGCGACGTGAATAGTCCCGACGATGTTTGCATTGAGCCCCGGCAGGTCCTCAGCCGGAATCCAGTACTCAAGTACGGTTTTCCCACCAGCCTGCTGAACCTCATAGCGGTCAATAAAGTTCTTGCGGAGCTGGAAACGCGTAACGAAGCCAGCACCGCTCGCCTTGACGTTCCAATCCCGAGCAATCATCGTCGCGTATTCCAAGGCAAGCTCCTCCGGGCCGGTCGGACGCCACAAGGTCACGGTCTCCATACTCGGATCCTGCCATCTGTTGTGCTGTGTACAGATCGAAGGTTCACGAGTTTAGTCGTGCTGGTCATGGCCGGGCTTGGTTGCGACGCCTCTCCCCACAGTCACAACAGCCGCTCGCGTTCAGCCACCACAGTACTGCCGACCACACTGTATACACTCCCCCAGGCGGCGCTCAGCCGTTTATATTCTTCGGACGTCACCGGAGGCACGACGCCGTGGCATGGGTTCGGCGGCAGCCGAAAGTCCTGGGAGGCAGTCCATTGCCCGCCGGCCAGATTGGTCGTTTCGAAGGGAACGTAACGGCGATCCAGCGTGAACTCATCGCTCCAGAGGTAGCACTTGTCCTCAGTGTTCGACTTGTACCCCAAGGGGCCCTCACCCTGGCTGATCGGGCCAAGGCCGATACCCTCCCCCAGCGGCTTCCAGTCGGCAGCGGAGGGACGGTGATGTTGCGGAGAAGATCGACTTCCCCAGGGGCAGCCCGCTGATGCGGCTGCGTTCGTCCTTGAGGAAGCGGCAGCAGAGGCCCCCGTCCTTGATCACTGTAGTGTCGATCGTGGACCATCCCCTATCGATCCATACGCGAGGCTCCGAGAACTCACGGAAGTCACGTGTGGTGGCGTACATGATCCGGTTGTAGCTCTGACCTTCATGTTCGGCGTTCTCATAGAGGGTCGAGGACCAATGTACGAGGAAGGCGTCCTGCTCAGGATCCCGGACCGATTCCGGTGCCCAGGTGTTACCTGCTTCCTGTGGTGCGACCTCAACGAGGCGGCCCTCTCCGCAGTTCACCAGATCCGTCGACTCCCAGCAACGAACAATGTGCGGGTCACCCACGCCGCACTCCCCCAAAGCCGGGTACAGGACCGGTTTTGCCGCCGTTGAGGTCTTCGAAGTGCAGCGGGTTGTTCCCATCGCTCAGGGCGAAATGGATGTGCTCACCGTCTTCGCGTTTGAAATGGAGGTACAGGTACCCCGCATACCTACGCTGGAACTTGGATTGGATCACTTTTTCTGTCGTCAGGAGGAAGCGGGGCGGGATGATCGCCCCGGGAAGCACCACTGAGATATCGTTATCCTAGGGCAGCAAAACGCAGCTTTCCAGCCTTAGGTGAGCCAAACAGGTACGTTCGGGTCCGTCTCGCCAAGAAATCTGCAGACGCTGGTTGCCCACCTCATCACACACCCAAGGAGCCAGCTGCCGGGCGGTCAACGAGCCGGCTGAACATTTCAGGCGAAGTGGTCAGCATGGACAGAGCCATAGCTGCGCCTCCTGCTGCGCCGGCTTCCGGACCCCCACCAAGGTCTGAGACCACGACTTCCAGGGCGGCCGATGGGGTGAGAGCGTAACGATTAATGCTCTCCCGCAGCGGGTCCAGCACAACTGCTCCGGCCAGCGACGTTTGGCCGCCCACCACGATCCGCTGCGGGTTGAGCAAGTTGCACATGCTCGCCAGGAGGCGCCCCACCACGGATCCGGCTTCGGACAGAACATTCTGGACGGACCGGTCTCCTGCGGCGTTCGCGGCAAGCACGTCATCCATAGTTGCATCCGGACCTAAAGTAGCCGCCAGGCGGTTCAGTATGGCCGGAGTTCCTGCGAAGAGAACGAGACATCCGTGGTTTCCACACCTGCACGCCGGCCCGTTAACGTCTATGGAGGTATGGCCCAGCTCTCCGGCACCTCCGCCGGATCCCCGGTAGAGCTCCCCGCCGAAGAGGAATCCCGCTGCTATTCCACTGGACATGCTCACGTACATAAGATCCCGGATTCCCTGCCCGGCTCCCCACTTTGCCTCCGCTATCGCTTCGAGGCGGACGTTGTTGTCGATGAAGACAGGAACGCCGAGGCGACGGTTCATTTCCTGCCGCGCGTTGATGCCGTGCCATGGCTGGTCAGCCAGCGCCCCGTGCACGATGCCATCCACCGGGTTAATCTGCCCGGGCAGCCCGATCCCGACGCCGAGAAGGTCATCACGGTCTCCACCGCCCTCCTTCAGTGCGCGGTCAAGGAGGTAGACGGCCGCCTCAGCGCGGAGCTGCCAATCATCCTTGGCACCGATGGCCGCCTCAGCCGATGCCACTTCATTGCCCATCAGGTCCGTGATCCGGACACAGATCCTGTCGAGCACCTGACTCATGCCTGCGATCCATCCCGCATCCGGGCTGAACGCCAGCTGATCGCCAGCCCTGCCGTCCACTTCGTCCCCACCCTCAACCCGCTCTGAGAGCTCCACAAGCACGCCGCGCTCCATCAGCTCGCGCGTAATGGTGGTGATGGTGGTGCGCGAAATACCCAAACGCCTTGCCATCTCGGCACGGTGCATGGGACCTTGACTGACCACCAGGTCCAGGACGTGCAGGGAGTTGGATAGTCGGAGGTTGCGGAGGGAGCCTCCGCTTCGGGCTGAATTCACTCCCTCATTATGTACGACCGTCCGTAAAAAAGAAAGACTGTGTGTAAAGAGTCTTGACACATACACGTGAGGGCCCTCACACTGAGTCGGGGATCGGTCCAACCCATTACACACCTCGGCCTTTGAGGCCCGTAGCGATGAAGGTACGTCAAATGAATGTACAAAAGCATGTATCACGCCGCAGTCTATTGGGCGGCGCTGCCCTGTTTGCCGGCTTTGCAGCCACAGGCGGCGTGCTGACAGGATGCTCGGCGAGTGCGGCGGGTGGAGGGGCCGCCAAAAAGCCGGGTGGCCTGACGATTATGGGCAATCCCGGTGAGATCACGCAGGAGGTCATCGACGCCTGGGTTAAGGACCACCCCGATGTGCCCATCACCCTGATCAAGGACGATCCGACCAGGCTCAATGCCATGATGGCCGCGGGAACCCCGCCGGACCTGGCCAGGAGCCTTGGGGCCATCAGCACTGCCAACCTGGCAAGCCGCGGCCTTGCGTTGGACCTGGATCCGTATCTGGCAAAGTCGAGCACACTCAAGGAGTCCGATCTGGCCAAGATCAACGACGTCTGGCGTTGGGACGGAAGCAAGCAGGGCAGCGGACCGCGTTACGGCTTCGTCAAGGATTGGTCCCAGGATTCCATGTTCTGGTACAACACCGAGGCCTTTAGTGCGGCCGGCATCCCGCTTCCCACCATGGACAAGCCGCTCACCTATGACCAGCTGCTCGAATACGCCGAGCCCATGACAAAGCGTGGCGGAGGCAAGGTGGAACAGTATGGGCTGTTCGCCACCGCTCCAACCATCGAGGCAATCTCTTCCATGGTGGCCACCACCAACGGACGTGTCTTCAATGACGATCTGACCAAGGCGGACTTCACAAGCCCTGAGGCCATGCAGGCGCTGCAGTGGCACATCGATGTCGCCAAAAAGCAGGTCGGCTACACGCTGTTGGATCCGAATCCGGACGGCTGGGACTGGCCGCCGTTTGATGCCAAGAGGACTGCAATGGCGTTGGCCGGCTACTGGTTTGGCGGTATGGTGGCAACGAATCCCAAAACCGCCGAGTTCGCCCGTCTCGCGCCTGCCCCGATGATGGGCGCAAAGCGCGTCAGCCCCACCACGTCGGCTACGGGCTACTGGATTTCCTCAAAAACTGCCATGAAGGACGAGGCCTACGCGTTCCTTGAGTGGTATTGCTGCACCGGCCCCAACGCCAAGGTGAGGGCACAGACCGGCGTGGGGCTGCCGGCCGTCAAGGCCCTGGCTTCTGAACTGCCGCAGTCCCAGCCGTACCAGACCGATGCACTGAAAGTGCAGCGCAATGAAGAGCAGTACCTGGAGGTTCTCCCCTTCAGCCCTTACGCCCAGGCGGTAGCTGTTAGCGCTGCCATCGCTGAACTCTTCCCCCGCGCGGTGAAGGGCGAGTTGTCTGCCGGCCAGTTCGCGGACCAGGCGACCACTGCTGTGAACGATCTCCTCAAGCAGGGCATGGAACTTGCCGGCAAGAAGGGTTAACGCAGGTGAGTACTCTCTCTCCGGCTAGAGATGTTCGCCAAAAGAGCCGGCGGGGAAGCACCGGCTTCAGAGGCTCGGGCACTTTCTACGCCTTTATCTCCCCCTGGCTGATCGGGACAGTGCTCCTGACGCTGTTTCCGCTCGGCTATGCACTGTGGATCAGCTTCACAAACTGGGACGGAATAGCACCGAACCAGAATTGGATTGGACTGAAAAACTACACAGATGCGTTGAGTGATCCCCGCATGTGGGCCAGTCTGCAGCGCACCGGCCTGCTCGCCCTTGCCATTGTGCCCATCACAATCTGCGGAGGACTGGGACTGGCGCTGCTGCTGAACGAAAAGGTCCACTGGCGATCAGGCCTGCGGATGCTCGTTTATCTGCCGGCCATCGTGCCGCCCGTCGCGGCGACGCTGACCTGGAAGTTGCTGTTCGACCGTGACAGCGGCGCCATCAACGGCGTTCTTGCGATCTTCGGGGCGGATGCGGTGAGCTGGATGACCGGCAACACGGTGTTCGTGGTCCTGTTGGTGGTCATGCTGTGGGGCATTGGCGCCGGCGTGCTGATCAACCTGGCCGCCCTGCAGGACGTTCCCGCAGAGCTTCATGAGGCCGCGCGGCTGGATGGGGCAAACGCCTTCAACTCATTCTGGCACGTCACGCTACCGAGCATCTCGCCGGTACTTCTTTTCCAAGTGATCACTACCACCATCGGCGTCCTGCAGACGTTCGTCCCGGCGCTCCTGCTGTCACCGGCCAACGGTCCGGCAGCTATCACGGCCGTACCTGAGGCGAACCGGATTTTCATGGTGGACGTCTATGCCCAGTACTTCGCGTACTCCAAGTATGGGTATGCGTCTGCGATGCTTTGGCTCTTCTTCCTGGTCATCCTGGTGGTCACCATCATTACGTTCAAGATCGGCGGACGCACCGTGTTCTACGCCGTCGATCCCTCCAAAGAAGGGAAAGAGGGATGACGCTTATCGGTCACCGTCCCCAAACGGAGTCCCCGACCGCCCCGCCGGAACTCCCGATCCGGCAAAGCCGGGAACGCAAGAACGGGGTCGCCTTCGTGATATTGGTAGTGGTTTGCGCCATGCTCTTCCTTCCGGTCCTTTGGCTTCTCCTTACGGCCTTGAAAACGCCCCAGCAGTTGGCCTCCGATCCCATCACCTGGATTCCAACGCAGCCGCAAGTGCAGAACTTTATCGATGCCACAATAGTCCTGCCTTTCTGGGCCTATGCCGCCAATTCGCTCTTCCTGTCCACGGTGACCGGCGTCCTGACCACCGTCAGCTCAGCGCTGGTCGGCTACGGGTTCGCCCGCCTCAACGGCAAGGGAAAGAAGGTCCTCTTCGGGATCCTGATAGCCATGATGATGACACCCCCCATCATCACCCTCATACCCACCTACCTGCTGTTCGCGAAGGTCGGGTTGGTCGGCACCTACTGGCCGTGGGTCTTGTGGGGTATGGCTGGCGCTCCTTACCTCATCTTCCTCTACCGCCAGTTCTTCGCCCAGCTTCCCCGGGAACTTGAGGAGGCCGCCATCCTTGACGGATGCGGACGGCTGCGAATCTTTGTGCAAATCTTCCTGCCGCTCTCCAAACCCGTCGTCATCACCGCTTTTGTTCTTTCCTTCAACGGCGTGTGGGGCGACTTCATCGCTCCGCAGCTCCTGCTCAACCAGGACAACACCACGTTGGCGGTGGCCATCACAACCGGCTATGTCAACTCCCAAGGGTTCCCGATCAACAACCTGCTCGCTGCCGGCGCCGTGCTCTATGTCCTCCCCGTTCTCATCATGTTCTTTTTCGTCCAGCGGTCCTATGTCAACGGGTTCGCGACCTCAGGCATGAAATAGGAAAGGCCTGACCCAGTGAAAATTACGGACCTGGAAGTCCTCACCATCGACGACGGCGGCGCCCTGATGATGGTCGTTGTCCACACCGACGAAGGAATCTTCGGCGTCGGAGAGGTTGGGCTTCGCTCACGCCAGTTGGCGGTTCGGGGAGCCTTGGAGCACTTCAAGCCGCTTCTCATCGGCAACGACCCCTTCCGCACGGAACATCTGTGGCAGGTCATGTCGCGGTCCGGCTTCTACCCCGCGGACCGCGTTCTCGCCTCGGCCATCTCGGCGGTGGACATTGCCCTGTGGGATCTAAAGGGCAAGGCGCTGGAGATTCCGGTTTATGAGTTGTTGGGGGGAGCAGTCCGGGACCGGGTGAAGTGCTACCGGCATATCTGGGGCGTGGACCATGCTGAACTTATCGACAATGCCCGGAAGGCCTTCGAGCAAGGTTGGACCGTCGGGCGGCTCTCTGTACCGTCTGAAGGGGATCTGCTGGAACCCCGCGCAGCTACCCGCCACGCCCTTGCCGAAGTGGCAGCTGTACGGGACGAACTCGGAAGCGGGTTCGAGCTGATCCTGGACGTGCACACCCGCCTGGAACTTCCGGAAGCCACGGCACTGTGCCGGGAACTGGAGGGGGCTAACATGTACTTCATCGAGGATCCGCTGCGCTGGGAGAATCCTGACATCTACCGGACGCTACGGCAGCGCACCTCCGTTCCGCTGGCCGCAGGCGAGCAGGCGGCGTCCAAATGGGAAATCCGGCCTCTTATTGAGCAGGACCTCATTGACTACGCCCGCTTCGATATCTGCATTGTGGGAGGTTTCACCGAGGCGAAGAAGATCGCCGGCTGGTGCGAGTCCCACCACATCCGTACAGCCACCCACAACCCGTTGGGGCCCATCGCCACTGCAGCATCATTGCACCTGAACATGACCCTGCCCACCTTCGGCATCCAGGAGCAGTATCAGCTTCCGGGCACCGAGGCCAACGACGTGTTCCCGGTTCAGGCAACCATGGACGGGGAATGGATGCGCCGTCCCGAGGCCCCCGGTCTCGGCTTGGAAGTGGACCTTGATGCTGCCCGGGCTCATCAGATCCAGCCACCTCCCATGCCGCAACTCCGTAGACTCGACGGATCATTCACCAACTGGTGAAAGGGCAATTTATGGTCTCAGGGGCAGAAGAGGGAACCACTCCTCCCCTCGTTGTGGTTACAGGCGCGGCCGGGCATGTCGGGCAACTGACATCCCAAGCCCTCGCCGGGCACTACCGGCTCAGGCTCATTGATCTGGACTGGCCTGTGGGCGACTCGCGGGACGATGTGAACGGCATCGAACGGCTGGCCCTGGACCTCACAGAACGTGGCGCTTGGGACGCGGCGATCGAGTCGGCCCAAGCCGTGGTCCATCTGGCGGGAAACGCTCATCCTGAAATAGAGGCGCGGACCGCCGTCGAGGGCGGAGCTATGCTCGCTGCAGGACTGGCAGCCGCGGCGTCGGGCTCCGCCCACCTGAAGAGGATCGTGTTCGCCAGTTCCATCCACACCATGGGTCTGTATCACCGGGAGGCGCAGTACCCCATCCGCCAACACTGGCCATCGCGCCCCTGCTGTGAATACGGCGCCGCCAAAGTATTCTCCGAGAACCTGCTGGAAATCCTGACCGAACGAACGCCCGTCTCCGTGGTTTGCCTGCGGCTTGGCCTGACTGGCTACGCTCCGGTGACCACCGGCTACGCCTCCCAGTGGCTGGGTCCTGGAGACTACGCTCAGCTGCTTCACGCATCATTGACGGTTCCGATGAGGTACGGAACGTACCTGGGAGTTTCCGCAGGTGCCACCCGGAAATGGGACCTGACCGAAACAATCAGGGACCTCGGATTCCACCCCGGCGACCCCACACCCGCCCCCGTAGCCTCAAAAACCGGGGAAAACCAGGTTCCTCAACATTGCCTGATGTTCCGCCCGCCAACCCTCCCGCCTTCACCTGACCATGCAGAGGATTAAGCCATGGACGACACAAGCTCCAAACTGCTGACGAGCCTGCGGAATAAGAAGCTGCTCGCCATCATTCGCGGGAACAACGCGGAAGCCTGCTTCAACACCGCCATGACGCTGATCAATGCAGGGATAACAATCCTGGAGGTATCCCTCACCACGACGGATGCCTTCAAGCTCATCAGCCGGATCCATGAAACCGCTGCCGGGCGGGTCCTCCTGGGGGCCGGTACAGTCCTCACACCCGGGCAGGTGCATGAAGCCCGGGACGCCGGCGCGCAGTTCATCGTCACCCCCTGCCTCGCGCCCAGCACAGACGCCGCTTTCAAACTTGGACTTCCCAGTCTCGTTGGCGCGCTCTCGCCTGCCGAGGTTTACGCGGCGGCACGTGCAGGGGCAACGGCAGTGAAATTATTCCCGGCAAGCGTTGGAGGCCCCTCCTACCTGAAAGCACTGCGCGAGCCCTTCCCACACATCGAATTCATCCCGGTAGGAGGCGTTGACGCCGAATCTGTGACTGAATACCTTCAGGCCGGTGCCCTCGCCGTCGGAGCAGGCAGCCCGTTGACACACGATGCACCCCGAGGCGGGAGCCTTTCTGAACTCGGTGACCGCGCCCGGAAATTCATCGGCCTCACGCAGGCCGCCTCCGCCCGAAGCCACCATGCGGAAGGCCTGCGCCAATGGACGTCCTGACTTTCGGCGAGACCATGATCGCGCTCAGGGCAGACCGCCAGCTGTCCCTGAATCCGAACATCACCGCCACGATAGCCGGCGCGGAATCCAATGTGGCCATTGCACTGGCCCGCCTGGGGCACAACGTCCAGTGGGCCGGGCGGATCGGGGATGATGCTGGCGGGGAGCTGATCCGCCGGACCCTGCGGGCAGAGTCAGTGGGACAGGATCACGTCATCACGGACGTTCATCGTCAGACCGGGATTCTGATCTTTGAGCAACGACTGCCGGATCTCAACAGGGTGGGGTACTTCCGTCAAAACTCGGCCGCTTCAATGATCGGCATCGATGACCTTTCAGCCGCGCTGTCCATGGGTCCACGCATCCTGCACATAACAGGAATTACTTCCGCATTGAGCCGGACCGCGGAGGAGGCAGTCCTTCAGGCTGTATCCGCCGCCGATGTGGCAGGGGCAACGGTCGTTTTCGATGTAAACTACCGCGCCAAGCTGTGGAACAGGGAGCTGGCGGGCGACACGCTGCGCAGGCTTCTCCCGTTCGTTGACGTTGTTATTGGCTCCCCTGACGAGCTGACCCTGGTTTCGGATTCCAGCTCCGCTGGCGATGATTCTTCAGATGCAGCCAAGGCGCTCATCAGCAGTGGAGTGCGTGAAGTCGTGGTGAAACTAGGCGCGGACGGTGCCCGGCTGTATGACGAAAGTGGCGCCGTCTACTCCCCTGCCCGCGAAATCAACGCCGTCGACAGCGTCGGGGCCGGTGATGCCTTCACCGCCGGCTACATTTCCGGCATGCTGACCTCGCGTACGGCAGAGGAGCGGCTGTTCCTGGCAAACACCCTCGGCGCGTTCGCTGTCGCCAGCAAGGGCGATTGGGAAGGCCTGCCCACATTATCCGAACTGGCACTGCTGGATGCCGGAAACGGCACAGCAATCCGATGAAAAGCAGAAACCTATGACTCTGGCAAAAACTCAAGCTTCAACCCACGAACCTGCGAACTACCATCCCGACTGGAAGGTATGCAACGAGACGCCACTGGAACTCGGCGAGGGACCCCGGCTGCTGCCCGACGGCCGCGTCCTTGCAGTCGACATCCTTTGCGGGCAGCTCTGGCACGTGGATCTGGAATCCCCGGGACAGACCGTACTTCTGCAGGAACTTCCTGTTCCGCTCGGTGCTATCGCACCTATTTCGGGATCTGAGTCAGCCCTGCTGGCGGCTGCCGGTGACGGTATCGCAGTGCTCGACGGCGGACTGGTCACCTGGCTTGCCGCACGGCAATGTAACAGCGCGTTCTCTGCGGCACACCCGTTCACGGCTGGGACGGCAGTGCGGATGAACGATGCTGTCTGCGACCCCGGAGGCCGCTTCTGGGCCGGAACCATGGCCTTGGATGCCGCTCCGGGGGCGGGCGCCCTGCACATGGTCGACACTCATGGCAGCATCAGCACCGTCCTTACAGGCCTGACGATTCCCAATGGCCCCGCGTTCACTGGCGATGGGTCCCTCATGTATCTGGCCGACAGCGCGGCAGGCACCATCACCGGTTACCAGGTGGACACCGACACCGGGGCACTCGGGGACGGGCAGGCTTTCGCCACCGTCTCCGACGGGAGCCCGGATGGCATGATCACCGACACTGAAGACCACCTGTGGGTTGCCATCTGGGGTGCGGGCCGGATCCACCGCTACCGCCCCGATGGCAGCATTGAGCGTATCCTCCACGTACCGGCCCAACAGCCGACCAGCATCTGCTTTGCCGGCCAAGCCATGACAACCCTGGTGGTTACAACGGCAGCCATCGATCTGGGCTCTCCGGGAACCTACGACGGGCTGATACTGTCGGCCGACGTCGGCATCAGTGGCCGTCCAACACCTTCCGCCAGGATTGTGACGGCTGAAGGAGCATCCTAGGCCGCCCCAATCTGCAGGCGGAACATGTCAACGCCTGGACTAACAGAAGTACTGCACCACTCACTGCTTGCGGCGCCGTCGGAACGGCTCTCGTCGTGGTACCCCATCACCGCACCGCGAAGATCCGGGCGGCGGAACCGGCCGGAACCTCGCCTGTCAGCTTCATCAGGGTGCCTTCATTTCGAGCAATCAGGGCTCGCTGACCCCGAGGGAGTCTCCCCTGGGGCAGCTACTCTCAGGACCCCAGGTCTGACGGAGCCACTTTGAAGTCCACGACGTCAACAAGGGCGTCTCCCGGCATAAGCGGGTAGTGCTTTCGAAGGCTTTCGATGTAGCTGTCGACACGTTCACCTTCGGAGAGCCGGAGTCGTTCGGCAGTCAGGTCATCAAGGTGATACCGCTGGACCTCAAGAATCTGCCCGTGCAGCGGCGAGTGCGCTTCATCGTCCTCAAAGTAGAAGAGCACCGGACCGACAGATATCTGCTCGTCCCAGCGGACTGTGGAAGTCTTCTGCCCGCTGGCGATTCCGGCGTACGAGCATCACCTGGCGGCAACGCCCACATGGCGGAATCAAGCCGCGCCCTCCATCGCCGGCCGCTGCCATCGTTACCAAGGGGCCTGCCTGAGCGGTGGCGGCTACACCCAACGTGACGAGCTCGGCGCAAGGACCACCCGTGAAGTGGTGCACATTTACGCCCAGATGAATTCGTCCAACCGTGTCCATTGCGGCGGCCGCGACACTGTGGTTTGTATCGCCACCGAGAGTTCTGGCCAAGCTTTCGGCCGCCTCGATCACCCGACGTTCTGACTCCAAAGGTTCCATGGGTGCAGCCTTTCACAACGGCTCAACGTATTCGAACTGCCCGCTGCCTTCCCAAGGGCAACCGCCATCTCCAGAACCGGCACAAGGTTACTGCGTCAGAGCGACGATCCCGGCAGCTACGGGTGAATGTCTGTCAGCCTTCCCGCTGTCCCAGTTCCCGAGCAAGTGCAGAGTCGTCATCCGGAACACCAACGCCCTAAGAAGCAGCTGACGCCATTGAGGAATACCGTGATGGTTAGCGAGACCGTCAAGTGAGTACCCGTGCCAACAGGCAGCATCGACGACGGCGATCGCCGCACCGAAACCTGGCGGCCGCCAGTATGGCGCCCAGTCGATGATCGCTGGCGGACGACCGTCCGCGAACAGGACATTCCCAAGAAGGTCGCCGTGGATAACCTGCGAGGGAGTATTAATCGCCCGGTACTCCGCCACGAGCAATTCAAGATCCTCATCAGCAGGCAACGTGGCGTCACCCCATGCAATCCGGTCAGCCATGCTCCAAGGATCGTTCGACTCTGCGATGAAGACCGGACGCGCGAGCCCCGCGATAGCGCGATGAAACGCCTCCCCCGCACGCACAATGTCGCCGACCCGGGTCTCGTCAGCCACGCCAGGAATCCACTCGAAGGCTTGCCACCCTTTGTGGACCCAATTGCCCCCAACGTCGGGAATCGGCCTTGGGAACGTAAAATCTTCGGGACTGTCGATCTCTGTCAGCACCTGGGACTTCCAGGCCGCCTCTTCGGGGTCACCCACGGGGCGAACCACCACGTGCCCTGATCGCCACGTGAGCCCTCGCCCGCCGACCAGCCGCTCACGTGTTTCCGATGCTCCGAATGCCCCAAAGACCGCGCGCGTGGGAACGATCGGGGAATTGGTTCCAACCATTTCTCCAGTATGCCTGCGAATGCAGTGAGCAACGGGATTGCGAACTCCACGCCGTCGGACTCATCTCCGATCCCTGTCTCTCATAGAGTCGGGTCTCTAATAGAGTCGGGCCATGACCATTCGGAAGCATTCGAAGATCGCGGTTGTGACGGGAGTCGGGAGGCGTCGATCGATCGGGGCGGCTCTTGCCGTCGGACTGGCGCATGATGGCTGGGATCTCGTCGTGAACTATTGGAAGCCCTACGACATGCGCGTTGGGCTGGAGAGCGGCATCGACGACCCCGAGACAATCGCCGCCGAGTGCCGTGCACTTGGAGTGGCCGTCAAGCTGGTTCCGGGGGACCTGAGCGACCCGACGGTGCCGGCGGAATTGATCCGGGAGGCTCAGAGTCTGGGGCCGGTGACGGGTCTTGTCATGTCACACTGCGAGTCCGTGGATAGCTCGATCCTGACAACCACCCTTGAGAGCTGGGAGCGCCATTTCGCAGTGAACGCGCGCGCGACATGGCTTCTCATCAACGCATTCGCCCAGCAATTACCCGAGTCTGTCATCGCTGGTGAGGTCGGCGGCAGGATCGTCGCCCTGACGAGCGACCACACCGTGAACAATCTGCCCTATGGTGCGAGCAAAGGAGCTCTCGATCGCATCGTTACCGCAGCAGCTGTTGAGTTGGCCGATCGAGGGATCCGGGCGAACGTCATCAACCCGGGTCCGATTGATACGGGGTGGATGGACGACGCAATTCGTGAATCAGGGATCGCAGCGACGCCGGCCGGCCGCCTCGGCACGGCCGGCGACACGGCAGATCTGGTTCGTTTCCTGTTCTCGGAGTCTGGCTCGTGGATGAACGGTCAGATTCTGTACAGCAACGGCGGCTTCAAAGTCGGCTGACCTGCGCCCAGCGGATCGGGACGTCACGTGCGCCTGAAAACGGGAAGGCTGCTGAGTCCCACCTCCAGCTCAACCAGCCCCTCGCCGTGTTCGGTCCCATCCGGGCCCACCCATGTTCCGCCCGGCAGCACCACTGTGCGGCGAACCGCGCCCCGGGCGAGGACCGGTGCCACCAGTATCCGCTCGCCCAGGAGGAACTGATCGTTCACATGTTCGAAGCCAGGGAAGTGGTAGGCAAGCGGACGGATGATCGGCTCGCCGGTCTCTGCGGCATGCTCGGCCAGCGCCCGGATTTCCGGGAGCAATTCCTGCCGGAGTGCGACGGCGGAGCTCACCGCGGCGAGGTGCTCGGCGTCCAGCACACGGCTCGGTGATATGGAGAACTGCATCATCGGGAACAGGGCTGCGCACTGGGCGTAGCGGACGAACTGCTCCTGGTCGACGGCGGTGCCCGGCGCGAAGGCAGTGAGTTCACCCCCGCCCACCATGTCGGCACAAGTGAATGCGTGGCCGATGAGGCCCTGGGCGAGGCCTTCGGGAATGAGTGAGAGCAATCCGTCAGTGCCCCACGTTGGAGGTTTGTCGTGCAAACGCTGGGCGATTGGCTGTCCGCCCATCTTCCAGCAGGCCCTGTACTCGTTGAACGCGTAGTTGAGCCCAAGCCTCGCGTAAGCCTCGCACAGGTCAACCGGGCCGTTGCCGTGCGCGGGTCTGTCGCCGTCGCGGTAGTCCCGCAAGTCCCCGGCATCGAATTTGAAACCGTCAACGCCGACTTCGTCACACAGGGCATCCAGCTGGGACAAAAGCCATTTTCCTGCCTCGGAATTGGTTACATCAAGAAGGGCGCTGAAGCCGTTCCACCACTCCCGCACGATCACCTCCCCGTCCGCACCAGCGAGCAGCAGGCCGCGTGACCGCAATTCACGAAACTGATCGCTGTCCGGGCTGATAAACGGTACGAGCCAGAGCATTACAAGAAAGCCTTTGGCATGCAGCTGCTCCACCATGGCAGCCGGGTCCGGAAAACGAGAGGCATCGAAGCGCCAGTCCCCGTAATCGGCAGACCAGCGGTCGTCGATCATGAGTACACCGGGTGGGAATCCGGCGTCGAGCAGTCCGTCTACATAGGCGAGCACGCCCTCCTGGGTAGGCGAATAGGGCATTTCAATCCAGCTGTTGTATTGCGGACCGTCGAAGAGTTCGTGTGCCGGCATCCGGCCCGACGGCGGGAAGAAGTTCCTCGAGGCCAGAAGGAAGGCGTCCCGCAGCGTCCCTCCGGCAGCCTCGAAGAGCTTCGCTCCGCCGTCGGCAGTCAGCTGACCGTCCGCGAACGCGAAGGCGAAAGGGCCCTCCGACCATAGGAGCCTGCCCCTGCTGGATACAAGCAAGGGCGCGGACTGGTTTGCCCCGGCGCTCGGATCATCCGCGAAACCGGCGTTCACGGCGAGGTCCCGTCGGTGTGGGAGAAGCCCGAAGGGCATGGCCAGCCCATCGGCGACGGCACCACCCCACCAGTGCTCCCCTGGCAGCAACTCGACGGAAATCATCGCAGCGTTGTTGGACACTAGGGCTCCTGAGAAGGGTCGAAAGATGGAATGCTAATACTGAATGCTGCCCCGAAAGCAGCCAAGGCGTCATCGCCTGCCTGCAGACCATCACCGCCGGAAGCGCTGGCTTCCAAACCGATGACGCCCGAGTAGCCTGCATCCTGGAGTGCTGCTGCGACTGCGCGGTAGTTGATTTCTCCGGTGCCGGGTTCAAACCGCCCCGGAACATCCGCCACCTGGATTTCGCCCGTCCACGGTAACGCCGCCCGGACGAGTTCGATCAGGTTCCCCTCCCCTATCTGGGCGTGGTAGAGATCCAGCATCATTTTCACGTTCGGGTGGTCAACGCCCGAGACCAGAGCCAGCGTGTCCTTCGCCCGCGCCAGGGGTATGCCCGGATGGTCAAGGACGGTGTTCAGGTTCTCCAGTGCAAACGTCACGCCGTGCTTCTCACCCAGGAGCGCAAGCCGTTCGAGCGTACGCAGGGCGGTGACCCACATCTGCCCTGTAGAGCGGTGAAGCGGGCGAACCGCCACGCCGCCCTCCCCCAGTTCGGCCGGATGCACGACCATCCGCTCGACGCCTAGTTCCAAGGCAGTGGGAATCAGCTTTTCGGCTGAAGCGAGTACTGCGTCGGCGCCGTCCCGGTCGATCAGGCTCCCGCCGAAGTAGCCGCTCATGGAAGAGAACCGGGCGCCGGTGGCTGCAAGCGCGCTGATGTCCCGTCCCCGGGTGTCCCAAAGCTCCACCTCAAAACCCTGCTCGTGAATACGCGTCACACGTTCGATCAGAGGCAGATGGCCATAAGCCATCTCGGCGCAAACAGCCAGGCGGAAGCTCACGCGGTCTCCCCCACCGGGTGGAACTGCGGCTCAGCCGGAAGCAGTGCGGCAATCGTTGCAACGTCCACCGGCATCCCGGATTCAGCAGAACGAAACGCTGCCAGCGCCACAGCCAAAGCATTTCGGGCATCAGCCCCTCCCGGACGGTTTCTTCCCTTCGCCAGGGCACCGTCCCGTCGTGCTTTCACCGCATCAACAAAGTCACCCACCTCCGCGGTATAGGCCTCGCGGAAGAGGTCAACGTTCAGCCGCACGGTCGCAGCGCCTATGCCCGCAGCGGTGTAAGTAGTGGCACTGGACTCCTGTGGTCCGCCCGCCGTGACCATTCCCGCGGAACCAAACACTTCGCCGCGGACGTCATAACCGTAGAGGGCGTTGAAGTTTGCCTCTGCCACCGCAATCGCACCGTTGCTGTAGGTAATGGTGACGACGGCGGTGTCCAGCAGCCCTCCCGCTTTGGCTTCCGGGGCCACGAGGGCGTCGGCGACAGCATGGACACGGACGGGAAAGGCGCCCGGATTGAGCCAGTTCAGGGTGTCGAAATCATGGATCAGGGTTTCCAGAAAGATTGTCCCGGGTGCGATGCGCTCCGGGTTGGCGATTCCGGCGGAGGTGCCGGGATCCCTGGTCAGGGAGCGCATCAGCTGTGGTGTCCCCACTACGCCGTCGTCAATGAGCTTGCGTGCAGCCGCGAAATCCGCCGCATAGCGGCGGTTGAACCCGAACTGAACATTGACTCCTGCCGTGTCGGCCGCATCCAGGGCTTCATCGAGTTCCTCAACGGTGCGTCCGCCGGGCTTCTCGCAGAACACATCCTTGCCCGCGCGGGCAGCGGCCCCGATCAGGCCGGCATGGAAGCGCACCGGTGCGGCAATCAGTACGGCATCTATGTCAGGATCGTTGATCACATCGGCCGGATCGGCACTGATCTTGCTGACTCCCAGCCTGCCGGCTAACGCTTCCACCGCCGGAAGATCCGGGTCTGCAACCGCGTCAAGACGGGCAGCAGGAATCCGGAGGGCAATGGACTCCGCGTGGAAGCTGCCGATCCAGCCAGCGCCGATCAAGCCGATCCGGACAGGCTTGGCGTCCTCTACCGGATGCTGAAGGTAACTCATAAATACTCCTGTGTTCATGTGGCTAGATCGTTCTAGTTCATCCATGTTGGCACGCAAGCCGTGTCGTGTCTAGATCGTTCTATACTCTGAATGAGAGGAGGAGGAATATGAAGGAACAGCAGCGCAGGCCGACTTTGATGGATGTTGCCCAGGCGGCGGGTGTCTCGCGGGCATTGGTCTCCATCGTGATGAGGGGTGTACCCGGCGCGGCTGAATCCACCCGGCAAAAAGTCTTCGAGGCTGCCCGGGAACTCGGCTACAGGCCGGACAGCCGCGCGCGGCTACTCCGAAGCAGCCGCACCAAATTGATCGGTCTCAGCTTTTCCAGTTCCCAGCCCTTCCATGCCGAAATCGTGGATGCGGCCTACGCGCAAGCCAGCTCGCGTGGATATGAAATAGCTTTGAGCGCTGTGGCCAACGGACGGACAGAAACCCGCGCCGTCGAATCCCTCCTGGATTTCGGCTCGGAGGCACTGGTTATGATTTCGCCGACCCTCACCGCGGAGGAGCTCGACCGATACTCAGGTCAGGTGCCAGTCGTAAGCCTCCTGCGTAACGACGTCGGTGAGCTTGTGGACGCGGTCAGCAGCGACGATATCGCAGGCATCCGCCTTGGCGTGGAACACCTCGCAGATCTGGGCCACCGCAATATAGTCCATGTCGACGGCGGTATAGCAGTGTCAGCCCAACAGCGCAGCGAAGCCTTTCGCAGCGAAATGCAGGGCAGAGGGCTCGAGGCAACAGCCATCCCCGGCGGGCCAGGTGAGGAGGACGGATTGCGGGCAGCCCGGTCGCTCCGGGACAACCTGCCGACAGCTGTCATCGCTTTCAACGACAGATCCGCCCTCGGCCTGATCGAGGGCTTCCGCGCAAGCGGCCTGCAGATTCCTTCCGATGTGTCTGTTCTCGGCTATGACGACAGTCAGTTGGCCCGGCTCAGCTATGTGCAATTATCGTCCGTGAGCCAAGACGCGCCGCTGCTGGCCGCGGCCGCTGTCGACCGGGCAGTGGATCGGATAGAGGGAACCGTGGGTCCTGCCCATGTTGTGAGAACTCCCCATCTCGTTATCCGAAAGACGACTGCCCTTCCTCGGGCCTAGCTCGCATAACTATTCCCCGAAATGGCGGGGCGTCAGATTACCCGCAGGTAAATTAAACCTTTCATGCTGACCAGCCGCTCAGCATCCCGATGCCCAAATTCACCGCGCCCGCAGGCATTTCTCCCTTGGACGCTCCCAACCAAGGACAGGAGGAAAAGTCGAAACGGATCGGAAATGAAGTGCCGCCCGCGCTGAAACATTCCACTCCTAGATTGACCTCAACGGTTCGAAGCAGGACCGGGAGGCCAACCGTTGCCTCGAGGCAACGCGGAGTAAGAAGCAGGTAAACAGTGAAGGTTTCGGTATCTAAGCGCGCTCTCCTCCCAATGGCTGCGGCAGCCATGGTGACTGTACTGGCTGGTTGCGGCAGCCAGATCGGCAGTCCGGCCTCCGCCGGATCCACCACCGGCACCGGCAGTTCCTGCCTTGATACCTCAGGCAGCAGCGTCAAGGTGGGCTTCATCAATTCCCTGTCCGGGACTATGGCGATCAGCGAAAGCACCGTCTTTGACTCACTCACACTCGCCGCCGAGGAAATAAACGCATCAGGCGGTGTTCTGGGAAAACAGCTCCAGGTAATCAGTGAAGACGGAGCCAGCGAACCCACCAAGTTTGCTGAACGGGCAGGAAAACTCATACAGCAGGACTGCACAGCAGCTGTTTTCGGCGGATGGACCTCATCAAGCCGCAAGGCGATGCTTCCCGTCTTCGAGGCCAACGACGCCCTGCTCTTTTACCCCGTCCAATACGAAGGACTTGAAGCGTCCAAGAACATCTTCTACACCGGCGCCACCACCAATCAGCAGATCATCCCGGCACTGGACTACCTCGCGGAACAGGGCACGAAGTCCATCTTCCTGGTGGGCAGCGACTATGTCTTCCCCAGAACCGCCAACAAGATTATCCAGGCCTATGCGGCAGCCCATGGCATGAGGGTTGTCGGGGAGGAGTACACACCGCTGGGATCCACCGAGTTTTCCACCATCGTCAACAAGGTCCGGGACTCAAAGGCTGACGCCGTCTTCAACACCCTGAATGGTGACAGCAACGTGGCCTTCTTCCGCCAGTACAAAAGCGTGGGCCTGAATGCGGAGAACATGCCTGTGGTCTCTGTGTCCATCGCCGAGGAGGAGGTTCCGGGGGTGGGACTGGACAACGTCGAGGGTCAGCTCACCGCGTGGGACTACTACCAGACCCTTGATACGCCAGCCAACCAAAAGTTCGTCGCCGCCTTCAAGGCAAAGTTCGGCGAGGCCCGCGTGACCAGCGATCCGATGGAAGCTGCCTACACGTCTCTATACCTCTGGAAAGCAATGGCAGAGAAAGCCGGCTCGTTTGAGGTGGACAAGATTCAGGCGGCGGCCGACGGCGTCACTTTCGAAGCACCGGAAGGCCTGGTCACGGTCAACGGAGAAAACAACCACATCACCAAGACACCCCGCATCGGCAAGATCGATTCCAACGGGCTGATTGACACCGTGTGGTCCGCGCCGAAGGCTGTGGAGCCTGATCCTTTCCTGACCAGCTACGACTGGGCAAAGGATCTGGCCAAGTAGCCCTTTCCGGACCGCACAGTCAAGAGAAGAGAGCCCACTGGAATGGAACTCCTGATCGGACAGATGTTTGCGGGGCTGAGTCTCGGCTCCGTGCTGCTGCTGGCAGCACTCGGACTGTCACTGACCTTCGGACAAATGGGGGTCATTAACATGGCCCATGGCGAATTCATGATGGCGGGTGCATACACAGCCTTCGTGGTGCAGCGGAGCGTTTCCGACGCCGGCATTTCGCTCCTGGTGTCCATTCCAGTGGGTTTCCTCGTGGGCGGGCTCATGGGATTGGTGCTGGAGGCCGTGCATTTGCGGCGCATGTATCACCGCCCCATGGACACCCTGCTGGTGACTTTTGGTGTGGCCCTGATCCTGCAACAAGTGGCCAGGGATGTGTTCGGCGCTCCGAGTGTGGACGTCCGGGCCCCTGCCTGGCTCCAAGGAAACGTCGAACTGCTCGGCTCCCCCATTCCCCTTACCAGGCTTTTCATCCTGATTCTGTCCTTGCTTTGCCTGGCTGCCTTGGCGTTCCTCCTCAGGGGAACCTCCCTGGGACGTCGCATCCGGGCCGTTGTCCTGAACCGCGATCTGGCCGAGAGCAGCGGGATCTCCACCCGGCGCACAGATCAGCTCACGTTCTTCATTGGATCGGGGCTGGCAGGGATAGCCGGGGTAGCCGTTACCCTTATCGGCTCAACCAGCCCCTACCTTGGCACCAACTACATCGTGGACGCATTCCTCGTGGTGGTCGCGGGAGGGGTAGGTCAGATCAAGGGCGCCGTGATTGCCGCTTTTTCGCTCGGCGTTCTGCAATCTGCCCTCGAATTCAGCACAACCGCCAGTATCGGCAAGGTGCTGATCCTGGTGCTGATCGTGGTGTTTCTGCAGCTGCGGCCTCAGGGAATCTTCAGTCTCAAGACAAGGAGCCTTGCATGAGGGAATTTGTTGCCAGTCGTTGGGGCGTGCGGGCCGGATCCGTACTCGCTGTCGTCCTCCTGCTCGTTGTGGCACCCTCGATGCTGTCGGTCTTCAGCCTCGGTTTGCTGGGCAAGTTCATCTGCTTCGCCATTGTGGCTGTCGGAATCGGTCTCGCCTGGGGGCGGGGTGGCATGTTGACCCTGGGCCAAGGCGTCTTTTTCGGCCTGGGCGCTTACATCATGGCTATGCATATGAAGCTGGCGGACGCTTCCCTGTTTGGTGGGACAGGGGTACCGGACTTCATGTCCCTCTATGGGAGCGGTGACGTACCGGGTTGGTGGGAGCCCTTCCGCAGCCCGGCAGTCACACTGCTCGCCGTGGCACTGGTGCCAGGACTGGTGGCCCTTCTTCTGGGTCTCGCTGTGTTCAAACGCCGTGTCAAAGGCGCCTACTTTGCAATTCTCAGCCAAGCTTTGGCCGCGGCCTTCGCCGTCCTCCTGATTGGTCAACAAGCAACAACAGGCGGCTCCAACGGTTTGAGCGGATTCAGGTCATTTTTCGGTTTTGACCTCCAGGATCCAGCCAACAAGGTGATGCTCTATTCCATCGCAGTGATTGTGCTGCTGATGATGATGGCAGCCGCCCGGCAACTGATGCACAGCCGGTTCGGTGAGTTGCTGGTAGCCGTCAGGGACCAGGAGGAACGCGTCAGGTTCCTCGGGTATGACCCGGCGACCGTGAAAACGGTTGTGTATGTATTGGCCGCCGCAATGGCCGGAATCGCCGGTGCGTTGTTCGTTCCCATAGTTGGCATCGTCTCGCCTGCCGATGTGGGCGTCGTCCCCTCCATCGCCTTCCTGATCGGCGTGGCCATCGGGGGCAGGGCTACCCTTCTGGGACCCGTGTTGGGAGCTTTGGGCGTTGCCGTCGCCCAGACCAGCCTGGCCTCGTCCTTCCCATCGTTTTGGGTCTACTTCCAGGGCCTGCTTTTTGTGCTGGTGATCGGCTTCCTGCCGGGCGGAGTGGCGTCCGTTCCCCGGGCGCTGGCCAACCTGCTTAAACAAGGGGCACGGACGGAAGCTGACCGTAGCACCGGCGCATTTTCCGCCAAGAGCGGCGTCCCTCAACGGGCACCTGACGGGTTAGACGTGAGCACAGGACCTATCCGGGAAGAGGCCAGCCGATGAGGTCTCCTTTCTTGCTGTCTCCGGACGAACCGAAGGCAGGAGGACTCCCGGCCGGACAACACCACTACCTGAAAATCCGGAACCTTTCCGTGGTCTTTGATGGTTTTGTTGCAGTGGATAAGGTCAACCTCGACGTCTCACAAGGTGACCTTCGCTTCCTCATCGGGCCCAACGGGGCGGGAAAGACAACGGTCATTGATGCCATCACCGGCCTCGTTCCCGCCTCCGGATCGGTCAACCATACAGGCACGGAAATTCTGGGCCGGAAGGTTCATCAGATCGCCCGCCTCGGTGTGGGGCGTACGTTCCAGACAGCAAGCGTCTTTGAGAATCTCTCCGTCTTGCAGAACCTGGATATCGCTGCCGGGTCAGGCCGCAGAGCCCTGGAGCTTCTGCGGCGTCGCAGAAAGACAGAGCCTGCCGTCGAAGAGGCGATGGAGCTTGTAGGGCTGGGCCATCTGGCTGAAAAGCAGGCTGGCGTGCTCTCGCACGGACAAAAACAATGGCTGGAAATTGGAATGCTCCTGGTCCAAAATTCAGACCTTTTGTTGCTTGATGAGCCCATCGCAGGGATGAGCCAGGATGAACGCATCGAGACCGGACAGTTGCTCCGGAAAATAGGGGCCAGCCGTATCACTTTGGTCATTGAGCACGATATGGACTTCGTCCGGGAATTTGCCACGTCAGTAACTGTCCTCGCGGCCGGGAAGGTCCTCAGTGAGGGCAGTGTCGCCGAGGTCCAGGCAGACCGGAGAGTGCAGGAAGTCTATCTGGGCAGTGCCAAAGAGGGAGGCGAATAATGCTTGAAATCACGGGTCTGCAGACGGGCTACGGCCGCACTCAGATCATCACCGATGTGGACATAAGGGTTCCGACAGATGCGGTGGTTTCCATTCTGGGGCACAACGGTGCCGGCAAGACCACCTTGCTCCGTTCCGTCGTCGGCCTCCTTCGACCGATGAAGGGCACCATCACCTTGGATGGGGAGGACCTAGCCGGTCTGCGGCCGCATCAGCGGGTTTCCCGTGGCATGGCTTATGTTCCCCAGGGCCAACAATCGTTCGGGCAGCTGACGACTCTGGAGAACCTGCAGCTCGTGGCTGACGGCCGCAAGCATGGAAAGCGGCTGGTGGACGAGGCCCTGGACATGTTCCCCGTTCTTGGGCCCCTGCTCGAGCGGCGGGCAGGCTTGCTCTCGGGTGGCCAGAGGCAACAGCTGGCAATTGCGCGGGCCCTGATCACAGAACCAAGATTGCTCATCCTCGACGAACCGACAGAAGGTATCCAGCCAAATATTGTGGCTGAAATCGAGCAGACAATCATCAATCTCGGCCGCCGCAGCGGCATGCAAATCCTGCTTGTAGAGCAGCACCTGGGTTTCGCATTGGAGGCGGCTGACAGCTACTACGTGCTCGCGTCCGGAAGGGTCAGTTCCAGCGGCGAGGGAGGGGCAGGCTCAGCGGGACGGGTGCGGGAGACGATGCTGATCTAGCTCCGGAAGAAACCAGTCTCCGACGGCGTCTGTCTGCTGGCGGGCACCCTAGTCGTGCCACCAACCTTCCCAAGCGCTCGAAGTCAGCTGGCCGCTTGGAAAGGCTGTGGCATTCTCCGGACCCCCGGTGTGGGCGTCGTCGTCTTTGCCACGGTAATCGAGAAAGAGAGTAAGGCTGCTCGCAAACAACATTAGTATTTCCTTTCATTTTTTTCTGGACCTCGTTGTCCAACTAGGCATCAGCGTAGCCCCGCAATGTTTCCTGGCCTCGACGCAACGTTTCGTGTTTGTATCAATGTCCTCACCGGGCCTTTCTCCCGTGGATTAGCGACCCTGTAAACGGGCGACAGCCTGGGTTGCCCGGTTAGAGTCCCGCTGATCTTGTGCTGCTGCAGGAGCAGAAGCAAGGATTGGTTATGGATTTGCGGTTGAGGGCGAGGACACTGCTACAGCGGGAAGATTTGGCGTTGGTCGACCTATGGATCCAGTACTGGACCCATGGCGGAGATTGTGATCCTTTTGAATTCGACGCCTTTATCCACGATTTGCTGCCCGTTTCGTGGTTTGACATGCGCGCCCTTGCCTGGGCGATTGATGACCTCGCCTACGAGACCAGCAGCTAGTAAATGCCGGCGTGCCTAAGAGCTATGGACAGGACCGGGCAGCGTCAGTAAATTCGAAGAAGGATCCTTCACGACAGGCATGACGGGTCCTCGTTCCCGACTCAGGTGCGCGGCCGGGAATTGGCTGCCACTGTAGCCGAGCGGTGGCACAGTATGCACACCCGAAAAGAGCCGATGATGGCGTGCACGCGTAGTCAGCAGTCCGGGGGGCAGTGACCTTGGCCAGCAACAAGTATGCAACCGGTGGTACCGCCGCTCCGATCGCTTCCCCACAGGTGGTGCCCAAACGCAAGGGCAGCGTCATCGTCAATTGGATCACGTCCACAGATCACAAGACGATCGGCTTTATGTACCTGATCTCGTCCTTCGTGTTCTTCTTACTCGCAGGGGTGATGGCTCTGGTCATCCGTGCCGAACTGTTTGAACCGGGTATGCAGATCCTGCAGACCAAGGAACAGTACAACCAGCTCTTCACCATGCACGGCACGGCAATGCTGCTCATGTTTGCAACGCCACTGTTCGCCGGCTTCGCCAATGTCATCATGCCCCTGCAGATCGGCGCCCCGGACGTTGCCTTCCCGCGACTGAATGCCCTGGCCTTCTGGTTCTTCCTGTTCGGCTCCACCATTGCCATGGCGGGCTTTATCACCCCGCAGGGGGCCGCGTCCTTTGGCTGGTTTGCGTACGCCCCGCTGAACAACACCACTTTCACGCCTGGTGTGGGTGGCGACCTGTGGGTGTTCGGCCTGGCGCTCTCGGGTTTCGGCACCATCCTCGGAGCCGTTAACTTCATCACCACCATCATCTGCATGCGTGCTCCCGGCATGACCATGTGGCGTATGCCCATCTTCACCTGGAATACGCTGGTGACGGCAATCCTGGTAATCATGGCCTTCCCGCCGCTGGCCGCAGCACTCTTCGGGCTGGGAGCCGACCGGAAATTCGGGGCGCACGTCTACGATCCGGAAAACGGGGGTGCAATTCTCTGGCAGCACCTGTTCTGGTTCTTCGGCCACCCCGAGGTGTACATCATCGCCCTGCCGTTCTTCGGTATAGTCTCGGAGATCTTCCCGGTCTTCAGCCGCAAGCCGATCTTCGGTTACAAAGGCCTCGTGTATGCAACGATCGCCATTGCCGCGCTCTCCGTCACTGTGTGGGCCCATCACATGTATGTGACCGGCGCCGTGCTCCTGCCGTTCTTCGCCTTCATGACGATGCTGATCGCCGTCCCCACCGGGGTGAAGTTCTTCAACTGGATCGGCACCATGTGGGGCGGGTCCCTCACGTTCGAAACCCCCATGCTGTGGAGCATCGGGTTCCTGGCAACGTTCCTTTTCGGTGGCCTCACAGGCATTATCCTGGCTTCACCGCCCCTGGACTTCCACCTCTCCGACTCGTACTTTGTGGTGGCGCACTTCCACTACGTCGTCTTTGGCACTGTTGTGTTCGCTATGTTCGCCGGCTTCTACTTCTGGTGGCCCAAGTGGACGGGCACCATGCTCAACGAACGCCTGGGCAAGATCCACTTCTGGATGCTGTTCCTGGGCTTCCACGGCACGTTCCTCATCCAGCACTGGCTGGGTGTGGAAGGTATGCCGCGCCGCTACGCGGACTACATGCCCCAGGACAATTTCACCCTGATGAACCAGTTCTCCACCATCGGTTCATTCCTCCTCGGGGCCTCGGTGATCCCGTTCTTCTGGAACGTCTACATCACCTGGCGGGCCGGGGAAAAAGTGGAAGTGGACGATCCTTGGGGCTTCGGGGCCTCGCTGGAGTGGGCTACCTCGTGCCCGCCCCCGCGGCACAACTTCACCTCACTGCCGCGGATCCGTTCAGAGCGCCCTGCACTGGATCTGCACCACCCGGAACTCCGCGTGCGCGAACATGAGCCCACGCATTCTCCGGCAGCGGATGTCCTGGGCGCTGCTGATATCGGGGAGAAGGACGTACGCAGCCCAAATCCCGACGAGTAGGTCGAGCTGAACCCGGGCGCTGCTACTCCAGGCCCATGGCGTTCCGGACTTCATTAAGAATCCGGTGCATGCTTGTCTCCGCTGTCCTGGCGTCACCAGAGGCAACAGCGGCAGCGACCTCTTCGTGCGCGCGCAGAGCCTCCGGGCTGGGATGAAACGGCATCAGGCCTTGACGTGTGCGGCTGGTCAGCACTTCTTCCACCATGCTGTCCAGGGCTGAGAACATCTCATTGCCACAGCTGTTCAGAAGGAGACGGTGAAAGGCTATGTCTGCGGCCAGGAATAGCTCCAGATCTCCTGCTTCCCCGTACTGACGCAGCTCCGCCGCCAACCCTGCCAGGCGGCTTCGCTCCGCTGAACTGGCGCGCCGGGCGGCGCCGGCCGCTGCGATAGGTTCGACGGCGATACGCAACTCAGTCAGGCTGCTGTATTGCTCCGCCCTGCGCTCGGAGGCCAGCCGCCACCGCACCAGTTTCGGATCAAAGACGTTCCAGTGCGCCGGCTCCTGAACGACAATGCCTACCCGTCGGCGGGAGTAGACAACGTTCATTGACTCGAGGACCTGCATGATGTCACGCGCCAGGGTCCGCGAAATTCCGTACTTCTGCTGGATCTCATCCAGGGTCAGGCGGCGCCCTGGGGCGAGCTCTCCAGACGCTATCGCCTCGCCCAGCGAATCCAGGACTTTTTGGTGCAGCGCCGGACCAGCCGCATTCGCCATGGCCCCGCTCCCCTGTGTCGCCGTCGACATGGCAGTCCTCTCTTTTGTACTGGATCTGCCAGACAGAAACAGCACTCCCTAGAATACCTGACCAAACGTCATAAGGTATGACCTGTGTTACAAAAGATGCTACCTATCTGATCCAATGGTGCTATCTTATTCCCAAGCAGCTTCCGACTGCGGAGCCTTACTAAGCCAGCGTCGTCTTCTACGGAGATCAAAACAATGAAGTGTCCTCCTACCCACCTTGTGGTCATGGGTGTTGCCGGTGCCGGCAAGTCCACGATCGCCGAAGCTCTTGCTGAAGCCCTTGGTTGGGCCCGGGCAGAAGCGGACGAATTCCACCCGCCGTCGAACATCAGCAAAATGAGTCAGGGCGTCCCTTTGGAGGACGCTGACCGCTGGCCGTGGCTGGTTGGCATCCGGGACTGGATGACGGCCAAAGCCGAAGGCGGCAACAGCACGGTGCTGACCTGCTCCGCACTGAAGCGAAGCTACCGTCGCCTTTTGTCCGAAGCGAACGGCCGTGTTGCCTTCATCCACCTCGACGGCGATGCATCCCTTCTGGCGGAGCGTATGCGCGGACGGGAAGGCCACTTCATGCCTGCAACCCTGCTGCCCAGCCAGCTGGCAGCGCTGGAACCGCTGGACACTTCCGAGCTGTCAGCCGGCAGCGTGCGGTTGGACATAGCGCACCCCCCCATACAGCTCGTTCAAACGGTGATAGCTGCCCTCCGCCTGGACGCCGATGCAAGTACCCCCACCCCTGCATATATCTCTCGTTCCCAGACCTGTTTCAAAGGAGAATCATGACCATCGAAGGATGGACCCAAACGCTCGGCGCGGTTCCGCTGCTGCTGATAGCGGCTGCGGCAATCGCCGTCCTGCTGTTCCTCATCATCAGGCTGCGGATGCACGCACTCATTGCGCTCATCGTGGTGAGCCTTGCGACAGCCTTTGCCACAGGCATACCCACGAACCAAGTGGTTCCAGTGCTGGTCAACGGCTTCGGCACCACGCTGGGAACGGTGGCGCTGCTCGTCGGGCTGGGCGCAATGCTCGGACGCATTGTTGAGACCAGTGGTGGTGCCAAGGTCCTTGCCGATTATCTGATCGGGGTCTTTGGCGAAAAGCGGGCGCCCTTCGCCTTGGGGCTGGCATCACTGATCTTCGGCTTCCCCATCTTCTTCGATGCCGGGCTGGTGGTGATGTTGCCGGTGGTCTTCGCTGTCGCGCACCGCCTTGGCGGGGGTGTCCTGCGCTACGGCCTGCCTGCCGCCGGAGCGTTCTCCGTGATGCACATCTTCCTGCCGCCACACCCCGGCCCGGTCTCCGCTGCCGCTTTCTTCGAGGCAAATGTTGGCCTGGTGATGATTGCCGGCCTCATCGCGGCAATCCCCACCTGGTATGTGACGGCGTACCTTTACGGTCTCTGGACCGGCAAACGCCTGGTACTCCCCGTACCGGAACTGCTGGGACACGCTTCGGCGGAAGCCGAAGCGAATCCGCCGCGGTTCAGAACCATCATTGGCTTGCTGCTGCTGCCGCTCCTGCTGATTTTCGTCAACACAGGACTCAGCACCCTGGCTTCCTCCGGGGTTTTCGATGAGTCGGTCAAGGGTGAGTACTGGTTCCAGCTTCTGCGCACCTTGGGAGAAACGCCGGTGGCGTTGCTTATTGCCGTGCTGGTAGCACTGTTCGTCCTCGGCGCCAGGCGCGGCAACCACGG
Organism: Arthrobacter sp.; assembly: GCF_031179985.1. Classification (GTDB taxonomy): domain Bacteria; phylum Actinomycetota; class Actinomycetes; order Actinomycetales; family Micrococcaceae; genus Arthrobacter. Next base: position 39,171 of record NZ_JAPSHJ010000019.1, read on the forward strand.
CGGCGACCTGGAAAAGCTGCTTGAATCCTCTCTGGGCCCGGTCTGCTCAGTCATCCTCATCACCGGTGCCGGCGGCATGTTCGGGGGTGTGCTCCGGGCATCAGGGATTGGCTCGGCTCTCGCCGGCGTCCTCGGGAACATTGGAATCCCGCTCATCCTGGCAGGTTTCCTTATTTCTGCCATCCTCCGCATCGCCCAAGGATCCGCGACGGTGGCGTTGACTACAACCGCAGGCCTGATCGCCCCGGCCGTTGCTGCCGCAGGGTTGAACGGGATGCAGGTCGCAGCACTCGTCATCGCTGTTGCTGCCGGGTCGGTGGTGGTCTCCCACGTGAATGATTCAGGGTTCTGGCTCGTAGGACGGTTCTTTGGTATGGATGTGAAGACGACGCTGGCTACGTGGACGGTGATGGAAACCCTGATTGGCGTGATGGGGTTCGCGATCGCCTCCGCCATCTTTGTTCTGGCGGGGCTGGCAGGTTAGCTCAGGCAGGTTTGTTCCCGGCTGGGCGGGTCAGCTCAGGTTCCATCGTAGGCTTTCTCCAATGCCGCGATGTCCAGCTTCTGCATCCCAAGCATGGCCTGCATTGCGCGTTGGGCTCCCTCAGAATCCGATCCGCCCAGCAACTCGCCCAGCCGGTCCGGAATGATCTGCCAGGACACTCCGAACCGGTCTTTCAGCCAACCGCACTGGCTTTCTTCGCCGCCGTCGGAAAGGCTGTCCCAGTATCTGTCGACTTCTGACTGGTTGGCACAAGGCACCATAAAGGAGATGGCTTCATTGAAAGTGAAGCCGGGGCCTCCGTTCAGCGCCGTGAACTCACGATCACCCAACTCGAACTGGACGGTCATAGCCTTCCCTGGTGTCCCGGGGCCATCATCTCCGTATCGGGCGAGTTCCATGATCCTGGAATCTTCGAATATGGACGTGTAGAACTCAGCCGCTTCCTCGGCCCGGCCGTCAAACCAAAGGCAGGTTGTGATCTTTTTCACGATGACGCTCTCCCATTGCTGTAGGCCTCAGCCGATCCCTTGAGGCAGATGTCCTTAGTGGGCATACGGAAGAACCGGCATCCCCCGTGCATGTGACCAGAGCCTAGTCCTGCGGCAGTTGGCTGACCAGCCCTACCGTGTTGCCTTCGCTGTCCTTAATGAAGGCCATCCATTCCTGGGTTCCTGCCGGTCCCAACTGTCCGTCGGCGTGATTGAAAATCACACGCGGTTCGCTCACCACTTCCACTCCCCTGTCCCGAAGCCGTTCAATGTCAGTCCGGACATCCTGCACGGCGAGATAGATGAGCGACGACGGCGCGCCCCGGTCCAGCAGGAGGCGGACGCCTTGCAAGTCGAAGAATAGAAGACCCGGAGGGTCAAAAAGCCCGGTGGGCCGGGCACCAAGCAGTTCCGAATAGAATGAGGCGGCGCGATTCAGGTCAATGGCCCTTTGTGCGACTTGCAGCAGGATCACTTCTTCCTCCAAGGCGTGGTTGTGCCGGATTCATGCCTAGTGTTGATCTTATGACTTCCCCTCACCGGACCCCTGTGCCAACTACAGCTGCCAAGACCTCTGCCTCAACTGTCATCTGGGCTGCCGCCGCGGATGCCTTGCTGATTCTCGTCTTCGCCGCCCTCGGCCGGGAGGCTCACCAGCGGGGCGACATCATCAGCGGTGTCCTGCTCACCGCCTGGCCCTTCCTTGCCGGTGCAGCAGCAATGTGGCTGATGATGCTCGCCTGGAAGGCGCCCTTTTCGCCATGGCCGGCCGGAGTGGGCATATGGCTCGGCACGGTAGCCATCGGGATGCTGCTGCGGGCGCTGACCAACCAGACGGTGGTGGTGACATTCATCATTGTCGCGTTGGTGACCCTCGGGGTTTTCCTCCTGGGCCATCGTTTTGCTGTCACGGCCTTCATGCACCTTCGCGCCCGCCAGAGGCAGATGCACTAGGCTGGGCAACACAGATTCAAGGGCCTGCCGGAACGGCAATGGCGCAACCGATCCGGAAGGGTTCGCAGTGATCACCGCTTTTGTCCTGATCAAAACAGACGCCTCACGCATCCCGGAAACGGCGGAGGAAATCTCCGCGATCCAGGGCATCAGCGAGGTTTATTCGGTTACCGGGGAGTGGGACCTCATCGCCGTAGCCCGTGTTTCCCGCCACGAGGAACTTGCGGATGTCATTGCAGACAAGCTTTCCAAGGTTCCGGCAGTTGTACATACGACAACCCATATGGCTTTCCGCGCCTACTCACAGCACGATCTCGACGCCGCCTTTGCGCTGGGTTTCGAGCAGTAGAACTACCTAGCCCTGGCTGAGGGCAACCCAGCGATCCAACACTGCGGCAGCCGCACCGGAATCAACAGCAGCCTCCGCCTTGACCAGGGCTGCGCCCATCCGCTGCAGCAACGGCCCCTCCGCAGTCATATCAAAAGCCACCAATCCAGCCGCGGCGTTCAGCAGCACGGCGTCCCGCGCCGGTCCCTTACTGCCTGAAAGAACCTGACGCACGACGGCGGCATTGGCCTGGGCGTCTCCGCCACGGAGTTCCTCCATCGTCGCCGGACGGATACCGAGTTCGCGGGGATCAAAGGTTTCCTGCTCCACCTGCCCGTTCCGGATTTCCCAGACCGTGGACGGCCCTGTGGTGCTCAACTCATCCAGGCCGTCGTCGCCGCGAAATACCAGGCCGCGGCTTCCCCTGCGGGCCAGCACGCCAGCTACCAGCGGTGCCATCCGCGCGTGGGCGACGCCCACTGCAGAAGCCTGTACTTTGGCGGGGTTGGTCAGCGGACCCAGGAAATTAAAGGCCGTGGGTATGGCAAGTTCCCGGCGGGGAACAGCGGTGTGGCGGAATGATGGATGGAACACCTGGGCGAAGCAGAAGGTGATTCCCGCCTCTTCAGCGTTCCTGGCCACACGGTCAATGGCCAGATCCAGACGGACTCCGAGTGCTTCGAGTACATCAGCTGACCCGGAGGAAGACGAAGCAGCCCGGTTGCCGTGCTTAACCACGCGGGCACCGGCTCCAGCTGCCACAAGGGCAGCCATGGTGGAGATGTTGATGGTGTTCAACTGGTCTCCGCCTGTGCCCACGATGTCCAGCTTCTCGCCGGAGATACTGATGGGGTTCGCGTGAGCCACCATGGCTTTCACCAGACCGGTGAGTTCATCGACGGTTTCGCCCTTGGCCCGGAGCGCCACGAGGAATCCGGCTATCTGTGCAGGGCTCGCCTCCCCGGACATGATGTTGCCCATGGCCCACTCGGTATCTTCTGCCGTGAGGTCCGTGCGATGAATCAATGCCGAGATGAGCCGGGGCCACGTGTTTATGGACGGCTGCGCAGATACCTGTGAAGTCACCTCCTGATGCTATCGAGGCGGATGCTGCCAGACCAATGTGAACGGAGTCGGGAACTTTTTCGCGCGAATTCGCGTCTTTGTAGAAAAAGTCCCCTGAAAACCCGGTTTGCGTTGGGCAGGACGAACTTTTGCAGACATAATGTCTATGTGACTGCTGCGACCCATGCCCCCAGTACCCCGGCGCACCCGACGCTCAACCGCCCGAATATGGTTTCCGTAGGAACCGTGGTCTGGCTTTCCAGTGAGCTGATGTTCTTCGCCGGCCTCTTTGCCATGTACTTCACCTTGCGTTCGACATCCGGAGGGATGTGGGCCGAGGAGACTGCCAAGCTCAACTTCCCGTTTGCCCTGGTGAACACCATCGTCCTTGTGGCGAGCTCGTTTACCTGCCAGATGGGTGTTTTCGCCGCTGAGCGTCTGCAACCGCGCCGAAGCGGTGGAGCTTTGCAGTTCACCCGCTGGGGAATGAACGAGTGGTTTACCCTGACGTTCCTTATGGGTGCGTTCTTCGTTGCCGGGCAGGCCACTGAATACGCGATGTTGGTCTCCGAGCACGTATCGCTCTCCTCCAACGCCTACGGTTCAGCCTTCTACATGACTACCGGCTTCCACGGCCTGCACGTCATTGGCGGACTCATTGCCTTCCTCTTCATCATGGGACGTTCCTTTGCCGCGAAGAAGTTCGGGCACTTCGAGGCCACGTCGGCAATTGTCACCTCTTACTACTGGCACTTCGTCGATGTCGTGTGGATTGGCCTGTTCATGGTCATCTACGTACTGAAGTAGCCCGACTTGACTCTTTTTCTACAAGAGGCAGAATTTCAAGAAGCGGCTCCCGGAGCCGGCGCACCATCGAATAAAGGAACCACCACGTGAAGGCACTCTCGCAAAAGCGACGTCACCCACTGGCCGCAATAGCATTGCTGTTGATGGGCCTCCTGGTCACGGGTGGGCTGTACGCCGTTGCCACCACCATGAACCAGGCCAAGGCCTCCACCACAAACTTCACCGAGCAGGACACAGAAGAAGGCGGAAAGCTGTTCGCCGCTAACTGTGCAACCTGCCACGGCATGGGTGCAGGCGGAACGCAGGATGGCCCCTCCCTGGTTGGCGTCGGTGCTGCTTCTGTCGACTTCCAGGTAGGCACCGGCCGCATGCCCATGCAGATGAACGGTCCGCAGGCGCAGGAAAAGCCGGTTCAGTTCAACGAAGAGCAGACCCGCCAGCTCGCAGCCTACGTTGCCAGCCTCGGCCCCGGCCCGTCCATCCCCGAGGCCGGGCTTCTGGACGAGAAGGGCAATGCAGCTGAAGGCGGCGAGCTGTTCCGCGTCAACTGCGCCATGTGCCACAACGCTGCTGCTGCTGGTGGTGCTTTGACCAGGGGCAAGTATGCACCGCCCCTTGCAGGAGTTTCCGGCCAGCACATCTACGAGGCCATGGCCACGGGTCCGCAGAACATGCCTGTGTTCAACGACGCGAACATCTCCCCTGAGGGCAAGCGCGACATCATCACCTACCTGAAGCAAATCGAAAACAACGGTTCGCCGGGTGGAGCAGATCTCGGGGCATTGGGCCCGGTTGCTGAAGGTCTGTTTGTCTGGATCGCCGGTCTCGGCGTCATCATCGCCTTCACCATCTGGCTAACCTCCCGGACGTCATAGCTGCCGCTCCGGACCACGTAAGAATTTCCGCCGATCAGGCGGATAGGAATTGAAAACTAACTCGGCACAGACCGAGACGAGAGAAGGATGAGGCGAATCATGGGCAACCATAGTGACGGCAGTCCGAACCACTCGGGCACCGTAGCTACGGCTGGTCAGAATGAGGTGGAGAAGTTCCAGGATCCTGGACTTCCTCCGCATCGTTTGCGCCTGGCTGACACGGACCCGCGGGCCGCAAAACGAGCAGAACGGCAGGTAGCCCTTCTGTTTGGCCTTTCGGTCGTTGGCACCTTTATCTTCCTGGTGGCGTATTTTGTCATTGACTTGGGGGAAGGCTCCGGCGCCACCATCGCGGACATCCGGCTGCAGAACGCCCTGCTGGGCCTGGGTACTGCTTTTGCCATGCTTGGCATCGGCACCGGCATTGTCCACTGGGCCAAGGCCCTTATGCCGGACCACGAAGTATCCGAAGAGCGCCATGCTGTCCGCTATGAGGAGGACCGCCAGGCCGCTGTACGCATCGTGGACGACATCGTCGAGGAAACAGGCATCAAGCGCCGGCCGCTGATCCGCAACACCCTCCTTGGCGCTGTCGCACTGGCCCCCCTGCCCGCGATCGCTATCTTTGGTGACCTCGGCCCCCGGCCCGACAAGGCCTTGGCCCACACCATGTGGGCACCCGAGGACGGCAAGCTCAAGCGCCTCACCCGCGACCCCGACGGAACCCCGATCAAGGCATCGGACGTCACCATCGGCTCCGCCTTCCACGTCATTCCGGAAGGCCTCAACGAACTCCACGAAGGCAAGCTGAACGAAAAGGCCAAAGCCGTCGTTCTGTTGATGCGCCTGGATCCTGAATCCCTGAATCCCTCACCGGGACGCGAAGACTGGGGCTACAACGGAATCGTTGCCTACTCCAAGATCTGCACCCACGTCGGGTGCCCTGTTGCACTTTACGAGCAGCAGACGCACCATCTGCTGTGCCCGTGCCACCAGTCAACCTTTGACTTGACAAAGGAATGCAAGGTGATCTTTGGCCCGGCCAGCCGTCCTCTCCCCCAGCTGCCCATTGCAGTTGACGACGAGGGCTACCTCGTCGCTACGAGCGACTTCAACGAACCTGTAGGACCGAGTTACTGGGAGCGTGATGAGCATGAGCGCAGCATCAACAGCTGAAGCCCCCGCCTACGTCGCTAAAACAAAAGCCGGCCGAATCACGGACTTTGTAGACGAGCGCGTTGGCGGCTCGGGCATCCTCCGGGAGTTTGGCCGCAAGGTATTTCCGGACCACTGGTCCTTTATGTTCGGCGAAGTCGCCTTGTACTCCTTCGTCATCCTTCTTTTGTCGGGTACGTTCCTCACGTTCTTCTTCGACCCGTCCATGGCGGAGACCCATTACGATGGCTCCTTCACCGGGCTGCAGAATGTTGAAATGTCAGTTGCGTACAGCTCGTCGCTGGACATCTCCTTTGATGTCCGTGGCGGTTTGTTCATGCGCCAGGTACACCACTGGGCGGCCCTGCTGTTCGTAGCCTCGATTGCTGTTCACATGCTGCGTGTGTTCTTCACAGGCGCCTTCCGCAAGCCACGTGAACTCAACTGGGTTGTCGGCGGAGTCCTGCTGATCCTCGCCATGGCAGCCGGCTTCACCGGTTACTCACTCCCCGATGACCTCCTTTCCGGCAACGGACTGCGCATCATCGACGGTGTTATCAAGTCCATTCCGGTCATCGGAACGTACATCTCGTTCTTCCTCTTCGGCGGGGAGTTCCCGGGCACGGTCATCATTGGCAGGCTCTACATGCTGCACATCCTGTTGGTCCCGGCCCTGATCCTGCTCATGATTGTGTTGCACCTCTTTATGGTGGTTGTCCACAAGCACACGCAGTACCCCGGTCCCGGCCGCAATGACGGCAATGTCGTCGGCTACCCCCTGGGCCCTGTCTATGCAGCGAAGGCCGGCGGGTTCTTCTTCATTGTCTTCGGTGTTATCGCACTGATGGCAGCGTTCTTCACGATCAACCCAATCTGGAACTACGGCCCGTACGACCCCTCTCCTGTGTCTGCAGGCACCCAGCCTGACTGGTACATCGGCTTCGTTGATGGAGCGCTCCGCCTGATGCCCGGCGTCATCGGTGACTTCCACTTCGAGTACGTGATCTTCGGCTATGTCCTGACACTCAATGTGCTCCTGCCGGCACTGGTTCCTGCGGGCATCCTCTTCACGGTCATGTTCATGTACCCGTGGATCGAGCGTTGGATCACCAAGGACAACCGCGAACACCACGTTCTGGACCGTCCGAGGAACGCACCCACCCGTACCGCAATCGGAATGGCCGGCTTCACCTGGTACTGCGTCATGTGGGCGGCCGCTGGTTCTGACCTCATTGCGACACACTTCAATGTGTCCCTGAACGATGTCACCTACTGGCTGCGCGCGCTGTTCTTCATTGGCCCCGTGCTGGCGTTCATCGTCACCAAGCGTGTTGCCTTGGCCCTGCAGCGCAAGGACCGTGAGATCGCCCTCCACGGCCGCGAGACAGGACGTATCGTACGCCTGCCCCACGGTGAGTTCATCGAGGTCCACGCTCCACTGGACGAGTACAAGCGTTACAAGTTGGTCGGTTTCGAATCGCCCGCACCGCTTCCGGCCGTTCCGAACGAGCATGGAATCGTGACCAGGAAAGAGAAGCGACGCGCCGCTCTTTCCAAGCTGTTCTTCGAGGACCGGGTAGCTCCGGCCACACCTGCAGAGCTTGAAGCAGCCCATGGCCACCACGGGCCGCACGAAGCTGTAGAGGCTGCAGACGAACAACGGAGCCTCACCCACTAGCAGCGGCCACAATACGCTGCAACTGCTTCTGAGCCACGTAAGGCCCGGTCCATTTGGACCGGGCCTTACGTGTTGCCTGGAACGAGTTGCTATTGCTGGCGATAGCCCGACGAGTAGTTCCGCGTGGGCCGCACGCCAGGACGCTGCAAGGGCACCCAGAGCTTATAGCGGTCAGCACGGTAATAAGAGACGGAATAGTCCACCATCGCCCTTGCGACGAAGGCATGACGCTGGATCTTCAGCAGCGGCGAGCCGACTTCGACATTAAGAAGACGCGCCGTTGAAGGAGTGGCAGCCGTCGCCTCAATCATGTCCTCGCCCCATTCCATGACGAGTCCGTAGCGTTCACTCAGAACGTTGTACAGGGACGTGGGTGGTTCAGCGTCCAGCAGGCCTGGGACACGGTGGGCGGGGATAAAGTTCTCGTCCACACTCATCGGCTCGTTATCGGCCAACAGGAGCCTCCTGAACCGGACAAGGGCCGTCCCTTCCTCGAGTTGCAGCTCACGGGCCAGGAAGGCGCTGGCTGCGATCTGTTCGAAGCTCAGAACTTTGGCTGCAGGAACCATGCCGCGGCGTTGCATCTCTTCCGTGTAGGACGTGAGCTTAACCTGGAGGTCGAGTTTGGGTCTGCGGACGAAAGTACCGAGCCCCACCACACGCTCAATGACCTCCTCCCCCACGAGAGCATCAATTGCCTGCCTCACAGTCATTCTTGCCAGCCCAAAACGTTCGGCCAGATCTCTTTCCGAGGGGAGCGCTGAGCCAGGCGGGCACGAAGAACCGATATAGGCCCTGAGTAGCTCTCGAAGCTGAATGTAGATGGGAGTACCGCTCTTGCGGTCGATGTCCCCGGCAATGCGGGCCGCGTCAGAAGGCATCAGTGGCGCCCTTCCGATAGTTTTTCATGAGACAAGCCTAGGCCACGTCAGGCAGAGGTCTAGACCACCCCTTCGTCTCGGATTGCACGCTCTGAAGGGACCACGGCTACCCTTGGATTGGTTGATCAAACAGTGGCCGCATGCCGCTGCAGAGAAGGAGTTGCGATGCCAGTTCGTAAGGCGATCGTGGAATCAGAAATAGGGCTCCATGCCCGGCCGGCAGCGCGGTTTGTACGGGCTGTCACGGAGACCGGGCTTCCGGTGACCATCAGCAAAGAAGGCATATCCCCGGTGGATGCCCGCTCCCTCCTGGAAGTCATGACGGCGGACTTCGGATGCGGGTGCGAGATTGAGCTGTCCGTTTCCCCGGAAGCCCTCCCCGCCGGCTTCACAGAGGAAGACGCCGAGGGCGCGTTGACGGCACTGGGTGCGCTGCTGGAGGGGATGGGAACGGACCAGCGGGTATCACGCGTGCCCTCTCTTGCTCCGGACCAGGCGGCTGTTTCCTGAGCAACTTCACCTCTGTTTGACCCGGCATCATCCTGGAGGCGAAGGTCTTAAACACGGCGGGCCCCACCAAAAGGTGGGGCCCGCCGTCGTACATCTATAACACTTGCGCCTCAAGGCTAGTGGGCGTGGTCGCCTCGGCTGTACTCAAACACCCAGCCAACGAGGGCTACTGTGGCAAGTCCCGCTGCTATGAATACAATCCAGAAGCCGACAGCAAGGCCCAGGAAGCCAGCCGCGCAGGCCAGGCCCAGTACGAGCGGCCACCAGCTCCAGGGACTGAAGTGGCCCTGTTCGCCAGCACCCTCGTGGATCTCAGCGTCAGCCCGGTCTTCCGGCCGCAAACCGACCCGCTTACCAGTGAAGCCAAGATAGGCACCGATCATGCCGGCAAGACCGCCCACGAGAAGAATGCCGAGGATACCCACCCACTCAGACCACTGAGTGAGGAAACCGTAAATCAGCGAGACCGGGACGAAGAAAAACACTCCGGCTCCAAATATCCATGATTCGATCTTCACTTTGAGGCGTCCTTCTGGTCGGCGTTACCGAGCGTCGCCGCAGCGGGTGCCGGAGACTCAACGGTATGGGATTGGGATAGCTCCGGGTGGTGCAGATCCAGGGCCGGACGCTCCGAACGGATCCGCGGCAGTGAGGTGAAGTTGTGCCGCGGCGGCGGGCACGAGGTAGCCCACTCCAGTGAGGCCCCGAAGCCCCAAGGGTCATCCACTTCGACCTTCTCGGTGCTGCGCCAGGTGATGTAAACGTTCCAGAAGAACGGGATCAGTGACGCACCGAGAACGAATGAGGCAATCGTGGAGAACTGATTCATCCAGGTGAAGTTGTCCTGGGGCATGTAGTCCGCGTAGCGGCGCGGCATACCTTCAACGCCCAGCCAGTGCTGGATGAGGAACGTGCCGTGGAAGCCCAGGAACAGGAGCCAGAAGTGGATCTTGCCCAAGCGTTCGTTCAGCATCTTGCCGGTCCACTTGGGCCACCAGAAGTAGAAGCCGGCGAACATAGCGAACACAACGGTGCCGAAGACCACGTAGTGGAAGTGCGCCACCACAAAGTACGAGTCGGAAACGTGGAAGTCCAGCGGCGGTGAAGCCAGGATAATGCCCGTCAGACCGCCGAAGAGGAACGTTGCCAGGAACCCGATGCTCCACAGCATGGGGGTTTCGAACGTGATGGATCCGCGCCACATGGTGCCGATCCAGTTGAAGAACTTCACCCCGGTGGGGACGGCGATCAGCATGGTCATGAAGGCGAAGAACGGCAGCAGAACCGAGCCCGTCACGTACATGTGGTGGGCCCACACGGTCACAGAGAGAGCGGCAATTGCGATCGTAGCGTAGACCAGGCCCTTGTAGCCGAAGATCGGCTTGCGGCTGAAGACCGGGAAGATCTCCGAGACGATGCCGAAGAACGGCAGGGCGATGATGTACACCTCAGGGTGGCCGAAGAACCAGAACAGGTGCTGCCAAAGCACAGCTCCGCCGTTCTCCGGGTCAAAGATGTGTGCACCGAACTTACGGTCCGCACCCAAGGCGAACAGCGCTGCCGCCAGCGGCGGGAACGCCATCAGCACGAGGATGGACGTGACAAGGGCGTTCCAGGTAAAGATGGGCATACGCCACATGGTCATGCCGGGAGCACGCATGCAGATGATGGTGGTGATGAAGTTAACGGCTCCGAGGATGGTGCCGAAACCCGAGAGCGCCAGGCCGAACACCCACAGGTCGCCGCCGATGCCGGGGCTGAAGGTGGTGTTGGACAGCGGGGCGTACGCAAACCAGCCAAAGGACGCGGCGCCCTGCGGGGTGATAAAGCCGGACACCGCAATGGTGGAGCCGAACAGGAAGAACCAGAAGGCCAGGGCATTCAGGCGGGGGAAGGCAACGTCAGGGGCGCCGATCTGCAGGGGCATGATGACATTGGTGAAGCCGGCGAACAATGGCGTTGCGAACATCAGCAACATCACGGTTCCATGCATGGTGAAGAGCTGGTTGTACTGTTCCTTGGTCTGCAGGATCTGCATACCCGGTTCAAACAGTTCTGCGCGGATAAGCAGCGCCATGACGCCACCAAAGCAGAAGAACACGAAGGACGCGATCAGGTACATGTACCCGATGGTCTTGTGGTCAGTCGAGGTGATCCAGTTGACGACGATGCGTCCCTTGGACTTAGGAACTACGGGAGCTTCGAGGATCCCGGCGGGCGATTGAGTGTACGTAGCCACGGTCGCTCCCCTTACTTAATTTCGTTCAGGTTGGGATTGCGGTCGTACTCTTCGCCGAGGAGCCCTGTGTTGCCATCCTGGCGCAGCTGGTCCATATGGGCCTGGAATTCGGATTCAGAGACAACCTTCACGCGGAACAGCATTTCGGAGTGGTATTCCCCGCAAAGCTCGGCGCACTTGCCGTCGTACGTTCCTTCTTTGGTAGGCGTGAACCGGATGTAGTTGGTCCTGCCCGGAATCATGTCGCGCTTCTGAAGGAAGGCCGGCACCCAGAAGGAGTGGATAACGTCGCGGGCGTTGAGCTCGAGGTCTACAGACTTGTTGACCGGCAGGTAGAGAGTAGGGAGCTTCTCCTTGTCCACTTCCTCACCGGTCAGGTGGGCCTGGACGCCGGCTTCGTGGAGGTCTTCATTGATGACCTCGCCAGCCTTGTAGTTGAAATCCCACGCCCACTGCTTTCCGCGGACATCCACCACGACGTCGGCCGGCTGGGACCTGTCATCGATCGCCTGCTGATCGCGGTCGGTGAAGTAAAAGAACACCAGCACCATGAACAACGGAATGGTGAGGTAGAAGACTTCCAGTGGAAGGTTGAAGCTCGTCTGCCGGGGAAATCCAACCGTGCCCTTCCGGCGACGGTAAGCGACGATGCACCAGATCATCAGACCCCACGTGATGGCGCCGACGATCAATGCGGCTATCCATGAGTTGACCCAGAGGTCCATGATTCGGTCAGTGTGATTGGTGGTGCCACGCTCGGTGGGCAGCCACCCCTTCTGTACCTCTGGTGAACATCCAGTCAAAGCCAACGCGCCGGCTAATGCCAAGCCTGTGATCGAAGAGATCTTTTTGCGTCGGCTGCCGGTTCGGTTCTGCGAACTCACAGACGGCCCTTCCTACTTGTTGCTGTCGCCCGGGCTGTCTAAGCCCCCGGGCACACGAAAAGTTTTACTACTCGGTGTAGAGCTTACCGCTCCCCGGGGGTTTTCGCCCACATGACTGCACCGTGCGTCGGCGCCGGTTTAAACCGGTCGCCGGGGCACGGTGAAGTGGACCGTATTTCCGGTCAGTGGAACGAATCGCCGCAGGCGCAGGAGCCTCCGGCATTAGGGTTGTCGATGGTGAAACCCTGCTTCGCGATGGTGTCCTCGAAGTCGATGCTGGCACCGCTGAGGTAGGGGACACTCATCTTGTCAACCACTACCTCGACACCGTCGTAATCGCGTACGGCATCGCCGTCCAGGATCCGCTCGTCAAAGTACAGCTGGTAGATAAGCCCTGAGCAGCCGCCGGGCTGGACGGCCACGCGCAGTCGAAGGTCGGTGCGGCCTTCCTGCTCCAAGAGGCTGCGGACCTTGCCGGCAGCGACGTCGGTCAGCTTGACCTCGTGGCTGGCCAGCTCCTCGCCGGTGATCTCCGTGGATTCGATGCTGTTTTCATTGGTCGTAGTACTCATTGGCCTACCTTCTTGCAACATGGTGGCGACCAGGCTGTCGCCTTGTCCGCCCCGGGGAAACGGTATGGGCTATAGCTAATGCTACGTCGCGCAGTGCTCTAGCTCTAACTTCAGACGTAACCGTTCTTAGGACCTGAATGTTCCCGGAGACTGATTTACGGGCCCTGATCACTCCCTTTACGCCAGGCCTTCGTGATTAAGAGTTGCCAGCAGGAGCGCCTCTGCGACAACCGCATTGCGGAAATCACCAAGATGAAGGGACTCGTTGGCGCTGTGGGCCCGGGAATCCGGATCCTCAACGCCCGTCACCAGGATCTGGACGTTCGGGTAAAGCTCGGTGAGGTCTGCGATGAACGGGATAGAGCCGCCGATCCCCATCTCAACAGCAGGAACACCCCATGCCTCACCCAAGGCCCACATTGCCTTGCGGGCAGCTGCGGAACCGGTGTCCGTGAGGAAGGAGTTCCCCTGTTCCCCGGGGGTGAACACAACGCGCGCGCCGAAAGGAGGGTTGGTCTCTACATGTTTCCGGACGGCCTCCATGGCCTGATCGGGGTCCTGGCCGGGAGCCAGGCGAAGGCTGAACTTTACTTTCGCCCTCGGCAGGAGGGTATTGGAAGCCACGTCCACTCCCGGTGCATCAAAACCGATGATGGAGAGCGAAGGCTTGGTCCACAACCGGGATGCGATACTCCCCGTACCTGCGAGCCTCACGCCGTCGAGCACCGAAGCGTCGGCGCGGTACTCCGCCTCCGTGAGGTCCACCGCAACCTCGTCCCCACCCACCAGCCCTTCAATGGCGACATTCCCGTCCTCATCATGAAACGTGGCGATGATGCGGGACAGCAGAGTTGGTGCGTCAAGGACCGGGCCACCGAACATACCTGAGTGGACGGCATGTTCGAGGACCTGGACTTCCACCGTGCCGTCCACCAGCCCCCGCAGGCTCGTCGTCAGGGCCGGAATTCCGACTTTCCAGTTGCTGGAATCGGCAACCACTATGACATCGGCGCGGAGCAACTCACGATGCTTTTCGAGGAAGGCCCTGAAAGTGGGGGAACCGGCTTCCTCCTCACCTTCAAAGAAGAACGTGACTCCCAGTCCGAACTGATCCGCCAGAACTTCTGAGACGGCGGAATAAGCCGCTATGTGCGCCATGATTCCTGCTTTGTCATCGGCGGCACCGCGTCCAAAGAGACGGCCGTCACGTTCGACGGCGGTGAAGGGCTCTGATTTCCACAGGCCGGCATCCCCGGGGGGCTGGACGTCGTGATGTGCGTAAAGGAGGACCGTTGGCCTGCCCTGACCGGCTTTCCGGCGTGCGACGACGGCCGGTCCGCCAGGCGTTCCGTCCTCCTTGTCGCAGCGGAGGATCTGGACGTCGCTGAGGCCCGCCTGGCTCACCAGTTCCGCAACATGCTTGGCGCTGCGGTCCAGTTCTGCGGGATCGAAGCTCGGCCAGGCAATCCCAGGGATGCTGACAAGGTTCTTGAGTTTCTCCACAGTTGCCTCAAAAGCATCGTCCACTGCACGTTTGAGGTCTTCAATCCGGGTTTCGTCCAGGGGCTTACTCGAGGTCTGTGAGAGCTGGGCGGGAGTTGATGTCATGGCCACACACTACCGCTGTACTAGACGACGACAAACCGGCCAGCCCCTTCCTCTGGTGCGGAAATTCAGGCCCTGACAGTGACCCGCCGGGCGGCAGTGACGGTTCAGATGGAGAACATCAGTGACATCGCCCTCAGGGTATTCTGTAGTGGTGTTTGGACGTAGAAAAGAAGCGCCATTGGCGCAAGACGTAGTTGATCAGCAGGCAGCCGAGGCTGAGGCCCGGCAGAACGCAGCCGTTGGCAAGGGCACGCCGACGCCCAAGCGCAAGGCACAGGAAGCCGCACGCAAGCGGCCGTTGGTGCCTGAAGACCGCAAAGCCTCAAAGGCCGCCGAGCGCGCTGCCGTACAGGAACAGCGACTGAAAATGCGCCGCGCCCTGGATACCGGCGATGAGAGGTTCCTGCCGCTGCGCGACAAGGGCCCGCAGAAGCGCTACGCCCGGGACTACGTGGACGCACGCTTCAGCCTTGGCGAGTACCTGATGTTCGGAGCTCTCGTGTTCGTCATCGTGTCATTGCTCATCCCTGCAAGCAGCGAACTGATGGTCTACGTCCTCGTAGGGTTCTGGGTCATGTTCCTTGCAGTTTTCGTCGACGTCTTCATCCTGTCCAGGAAGCTGCGGAAGCGCCTCACTGAAAAGTTCGGTGAACCGGAGCGCGGAACCGTCTGGTACGGGTCCATGCGCTCCCTGCAGTTCCGTAAGCTGCGCCTCCCAAAGCCGCTGGTCAGCCGCGGCGAGTACCCCTCCTGACGGCCATCCCCTCGGTTTGAGGGTTGGAACAGGGAAAGCGAAGCCCCGGCGGAAAATCCACCGGGGCTTCCTTCTTTGTCCTGGAGGTTGCCGCTACCAGGGGCAATACACCCTTTTCGCGGACCCGTTCATAATTTAGCGAGCTGCCTGTTGATGTGTGCTGCCCAGAACGGTCCTTCATACAGGAAGGCCGTGTAGCCCTGGACCAATGTTGCCCCGGCGTCCAGCCGCTCCCGGACGTCCTGGGCTGTCTCCACTCCCCCGACGGCGATGAGCGTGAGCTTTCCTTCCGTTGCACTGCTTAGACGGCGCAACACATCCAATGACCGGCCCTTAAGGGGGGCTCCTGAGAGACCGCCGGCTCCGCACTCAGCTACCTGCTCAGGAGCGGTTGCAAGCCCCTCACGGCCGATGGTGGTGTTGGTGGCGATGATGCCATCCAGTTTCAGGTCAAGGGCGAGGCGGGCGACGTCGTCGATATCCTCGTCGCTGAGATCCGGGGCGATCTTCACCAGCAGCGGGATGTGCCGCCCTGCGGCCTGGTCTGCCGTCTCACCCACTGCCTTCAGCAGCGGCCGCAGTGTTTCCACATTCTGGAGCAGCCGCAGGCCCGGAGTGTTCGGAGAGCTGACGTTCACCACGAGGTAGTCAGCTGCCGGCGCAAGGTTGCGGGCGCTGAGGAGGTAATCCTCGGTGGCGTCCTCGAGTTCCACCACCTTGCTCTTGCCGATGTTGACACCGATCAAGGGGCGTACACCGGGATGCCTCCTCTGTAAAGCCGCCCGCGCTGACCGCAACCGTGGAGCTACGGCGGACGCGCCGTCGTTGTTGAACCCCATGCGGTTTATCACCGCGCGGTCCTCGACCAGACGGAAGAGGCGGGGTTTCTCATTACCCGGCTGGGCCTGGCCGGTGATGGTGCCAACCTCCACATGCCCAAACCCAAGTTCGCTGAGCGCTTCAATGCCCAGTCCTTCCTTGTCGAAACCGGCTGCCAGGCCAAAGGGCGACGGAAAGGTCAGGCCGAATGCCTTGGTTTCCAAAGAGGGCGCCGGCGCCGTGAACTTGTACAGTGCCTTGCCGGCACCGGTTGCATGGACGAGCCTGATGGCACGGAAGCCGATTTTGTGGGCGCGTTCGGCGTCCATCCAAGAAAAGGCCAGCCGGAAGAAAGTTGGGTATACGCGCATGCCTCTAGTTTTCCGCTTCGAGGGGTCCAGACCAAACTGGACGGGCTTCTCCACTCCCTGACTTCCCGCTCGATGCCTAGGCTGGTGCCATGGAATGGAGACCAGACATCCTCGGCGCGGACTTCCAGTCATACAGCTTCCAGGCACGGGGTGACGACGGGACAGAGCGGACTGCCACCCTCATCCGCTATTCCCCTGCGGGTGTTGAAGCTGAATTACGCCTTCAACGGCGGGCTGTCCTCTTCCTGCATGGGTGGAGCGACTACTTCTTCAACGTTGAACTTGCTGCCTTCTGGTATGGCAAGGGATTCGAATTCTTCGCCCTCGATATGCACAACCACGGCCGAAGCCTGCAGGAGGGGATTCCCGGCGGATATGTCGCTGACCTTGCCGATTACGACCCCGAAATCGCCCAGGCCATCGGCATTATCAACGCGCTGGGATCGCGGAATTCCCCTCCGCCGTCGTTGACCCTGATGGGGCATTCAGCCGGCGGGCTGGTCGCCGCACTGTGGGTGAGCAGGCATCCGGGAGCGGCAAGGCAACTGGTCCTCAACAGCCCCTGGCTCGAGATGCACGGGAGCACCCTCGTCAGGCGCGTCGCCTGGACCATGGTGGAACCAATCGCCCGTTTCAAGCCCGAAGCCGTTCTCCGCCTGCCGGAACGTGGCTTCTACTGGCGCAGCATCAGCAACACCGCTGAGGGCGAGTGGGCCCTCGATGACAAGTACAGGCCACCCATGGCATTCCCTGTCAGGGCAGGCTGGTTGAGTGCAGTTCTGGCCGGACACGCGCAGGTGGCCCGCGGCCTTGGTATCGAAATACCCATACTGGTCCTGCTCTCCGGGGCCAGCGCCAACGGCCTCTTCTGGACCGAGGAGATGCGCAGGACGGACGCCGTGCTCGATGTCAACGCGATCGCCATCCGCGCGTTGGCATTGGGAAGGTCGGTCACCCTTGAACGCATCGAGGGTGGCCTCCATGACGTGTTCCTCTCCCCGCCCAAGATTCGTGAGGATGCCTATGTCCGTCTTTCCCGTTGGATCCGCGGGTACGTCCAGGATCAAGATCAATAGCACCCACAGGAGCGGGCGTGGTTCGGCGGCTGCCTCAAGTTGCGGCCCTACGTCGCGGCGGCGTCCACTGCGCCACCGTAGCGGCGGTCCCGCTTTGCGTAAATTTCGACGGCGTCCCACAGGGTCCGGCGGTCAACGTCAGGCCAGAGCGTATCCATAAAGACGAACTCCGCGTAGGCGGACTGCCAGAGCATGAAGTTGGACAGCCGCTGCTCCCCCGAGCTTCGGAGGAACAGATCGACGTCAGGCAGGTCAGGTTCGTCCAGGTACTTCTGGATGGTCTTCTCGTTGATGGCCGACGGCTTGAGGTGACCGGCCGCCACATCCTCGGCAATAGCCGCGACAGCGTCTGCGATTTCCGCCCGCCCGCCGTAATTAACACACATGTTCAACGTGCAGGTGCTGTTGCCACGGGTGTACTCCTCGGCTTCCTCAAGTTCGCGGATCACGGAACCCCAAAGCTTCGGGCGGCGGCCGGACCAGCGTACCCGCACTCCCCAGTCATCCAGCTGGTTTCGCTGGCGACGCAGCACATCCTTGTTAAAACCCATCAGGAACCGGATTTCCTCGGGAGACCGCCGCCAGTTTTCCGTCGAAAACGCATACACGCTCACGTGCTCTATACCCAGCTCGATGGCGCCGGCCATCACGTCAAGCAAGGCGGGTTCGCCGGCCTTGTGCCCTTCGATTCTTGGCAACCCCCGCTGGTTGGCCCAACGACCGTTACCGTCCATGACAATTGCCACGTGGCGTGGGATGAACTCGGAAGGAATGGCCGGTGGGAGCGCTCCGGAAGGATGGGGATAGGGGCTGATGACCGGAGCGGTTCGCTGGCGGACCGTTTTTCTTTTATTTCCCAAAGCCAAGTTACGTTCGCTCCACATGTTTGAGGGATTTCAGTACACGTTCAAGATGCCATTGCAGGTAGCTTGCCACCAAACCCGCTGATTCCCTGCGGTGGACGCTCAGCGATGCATCGGCCGTCGCCCAGTCACCTGTCAGCAAAGCACCAAGCAGCAACACTGTTTCGGCCGCAGGCGCAGGCGAACCCGGGGGGCGGCAGTTTCCGCAGACCATCCCGCCCAAAGGAGCGGAGAAAGCTGTATGCGGACCTGCTGCGCCGCAGCGGGCACATTGGGTAAAGCTTGGCGCCCATCCGCCGGTGGCCAGGGCCCGGAGCAGGTAGGAGTCCAGGATCAGTTCGGGAGAATGGTCACCGCGGCTCAAGGAGGCCAGCGCACCGACCAGCAGGTTGTACTGCGCGGTTCCCGCTTCGCCGTCGACGTCCGTCAGCTTTTCCGCGGTTTCGGTCATGGCAGCCGCCACGGTGTAACGGCCGTAGTCTGCGGCAATGTTGCCGCCGTAGGCACCCTTAGCGACTGCCTGGGTGACGATATCGAGCGAACGTCCGGATATAAGCTGCAGATCCGCAACCATAAACGGTTCCAGCCGCGCGCCAAAGCGGCTGCTGGTGCGCCGTACGCCTTTGGCCACTGCACGGACCTGCCCGTGGTGCTTGGTGAGCAGCGTGATGATGCGGTCAGCTTCACCGAGCTTATGGGTGCGCAGAACTACAGCGTCATCCCGGTAGGAGCGCGCCGCAAACGATTGGTAGGCCACAGTTAATCTTCGCACCGTCCTGGCCTAAACAGGCCGGGAGTCAGGGTGTGCCGCAGTATAACTGCTGCGGCACACCCGGGGTTCTCAAGCTTGGGCTCGGATTCTCAGGCTTGGGCGTCGCGGACGGCCCGGTTTACGGCAGAGATCACAGCCTTCAGCGAAGACATGCTGGTGTTCGAGTCGATACCAATGCCCCACAGGACCCGCTCCCCCACTGCAGCCTCCACATAGGCGGCTGCCATCGCGTTTCCGCCTTCAGACAAGGCGTGCTCGCTGTAGTCCAGAACACGCACATCCACACCGTCTTCGCTCAGGATGTTCAGTAGGGCTGCGATGGGGCCATTGCCGCTGCCGGTACGGCGGACCTGAACACCGTCGATGTTCAGGGTGGCGTGCAGTGTCATGTCACCGGACTCGTCAACTTCGGTGCTGAAGGAGCCGAGGGAATAGCGTCCCCACTGGTTGCCGGATTCGGTGGAGGGCAGGTACTCGTCCTGGAAGAGCTTCCAGAGCTGCGCGCCGCTCACTTCGCCGCCAACGGTATCCGTCTGGCGCTGAATGACTCCGGAGAATTCGATCTGGGCACGTCGCGGAAGATCCAGGCTGTGCTCGTTCTTCAGCAGGTACGCCACGCCGCCCTTGCCGGACTGGGAGTTCACCCGGATAACGGCTTCGTAGCTGCGGCCCAGATCCTTGGGATCCACGGGCAGGTACGGGACCTGCCAGGTGAAGTCGGTGACGTCCTTGCCTGCTGCCGCAGCTTCCTTCTCCAATGCCTCGAATCCCTTTTTGATGGCGTCCTGGTGGGAGCCCGAGAATGCGGTGAAGACCAGGTCGCCGCCGTACGGGGAACGCTCGGCGACGGGAAGCTGGTTGCAGTACTCGACGGTCCTGCGGATCTCGTCGATGTCGGAGAAATCAATCATGGGGTCGATGCCCTGTACGAACATGTTCAGGCCCAGTGTCACGAGGTCCACGTTGCCGGTCCGCTCGCCGTTGCCGAACAGGCATCCTTCGATGCGGTCCGCGCCGGCCAGATAGCCCAGCTCAGCAGCGGCAACACCAGTGCCGCGGTCGTTGTGCGGGTGCAGCGAGAGGATGATTCCCTCCCGGGGGTGCAGGTGCCGGCTCATCCATTCAATCGAGTCCGCGTACACGTTAGGGGTGGCCATCTCCACGGTCGCAGGCAGGTTGATGATCACCTGACGGTCGGCCGAAGCTTCAAAGACGTCAGCGACAGCATTACAGACGCGCACCGCGTACTCCAGCTCCGTGCCTGTGAAGGATTCGGGGGAATATTCGTAGGTCACAGCGGTATCAAGGAGGGTTTCCTCGTACTTCTTGCACAGGCGGGCGCCTTGAAGGGCGATGTCCAGAATCCCGTCTTCGTCCTGGTTGAAGACAACGCGCCGTTGCAGGACCGACGTTGAGTTGTACAGGTGGACGATGGCCTGCTTGGCGCCGACCAGTGATTCGTAGGTCCGCTCGATCAGGTGTTCGCGCGCCTGTGTGAGTACCTGGATGGTGACGTCGTCCGGGATGTGGTTGCCTTCGATGAGCTGGCGGACAAAGTCGAAGTCCGTCTGGGAAGCGGAAGGAAAACCAACTTCGATCTCCTTGTAGCCCATGCGGACCAGCAGGTCGAACATCTTCATTTTCCGGGCCGGGCTCATGGGGTCGATCAGTGCCTGGTTGCCATCACGGAGATCAACGGCACACCAGCGCGGCGCCTTGTTAATTCTCTTGTCCGGCCAGGTGCGGTCCGGCAGATCGACGGTGATCTGCTCATGGAACGGCAGGTAGCGGTGGACGGGCATACCTGAGGGCTTTTGTGCGTTTCGCATCAGTATCGTGGCCTTTTCTGGTTCTTGATGAAAGGGTGGCCGGGCAACACAAACTCCGCAGCGAGGGTGGCCTTGAGCTAGATTGCGTCTGAGGCCTCGCCACGGCAGCTAAGAAGGAGCAGTTCTGCGCGCACCATTTCACAGTAACACGGGTGCGTAAGATGAAGGTGCAACACCCTCCGCAACGTCCACCATGCAGACGCTGTACCGGTGACCGCACCGCTGCAGCCCTCTCTAGAAGGAGCACCTGTGCCAAACTCGGGGATTGCCCTGTCCAACATCGACCATAGCGTCCGCCCACAGGATGACCTGTACCAGCACATTAACGGCGCCTGGCTTAAGAGCACGACGATTCCGGACGACAGACCCCTTGAAGGTACCTTCACCGCACTTCGCGACGGTTCGGAACTGGCCGTCAGGGCAATCATTGAGGAAGCCGCCAACCGGGGAGCGGAGGCGACCGGGATAGAACAGAAAGTCGGAGACCTCTACAAGAGCTTCATGGATGAAGAAACAGTGGAGGCCAAGGGCCTGGATCCCATCAGGGAACGCCTGGCAGCCATTTTCTCGACAACGTCTCCCGCGGAGCTTATTGCACTGGCAGGACGGCTCTTCCGGTCAGACGTCAGTGGCCTGTTCTACATCTACCCCGCCCCCGATGCCGGCAACCCGGATCGGATCCTTCTCTACACGGGGCAGGGCGGTCTTGGCCTTCCCGACGAGTCGTACTACCGGGAGGAGAAATTCGCCCCGATAGTCAACGCCTACCGGGAGCACGTCCAGACCATGCTTGGCATGGCAGGGATCGCGGACCCGGAGGGAGCCTCTTCACGGGTGGTTGCTTTGGAAACAGCCCTGGCCTCCCACCACTGGGACAACGTCACCCTCCGTGATCCGCAGAAAACGTACAACCTTAAGAGTGCAGTAGAGGCCAACCAGCTTTTTCCGCTGATCGGCACGTGGTTCGATGCGGCTGCGATCGCACCTGAGAAACGCACGGAGATTGTGGTGAGCACTCCTGATTTCTTCGTGGGTGCGGCTTCCCTCCTTGACTCTGAGTCCCTGGAAGCCTGGCAGGAATGGCTCGCGATGCGCGTGGTTGGTTCAGCCGCCCCTTACCTCTCAGCGCAGTTCGTGGATGCCAACTTCGCTTTCTATGGCACAACCATCAGCGGCACTCCACGGAACAAGGACCGCTGGAAGCGCGGAGTCGCCGTCGTCGAGGCCTCACTTGGTGAAGCAGTGGGCCAGATCTACGTATCCCGGCACTTCCCTGAGTCCCATAAAGCCAGGATGCAGACACTGGTCTCCAACCTGATCGAGGCCTACCGGCAGAGCATTACGGACTTGCAGTGGATGGGCGAGGAAACCAAACTGGAGGCGCTCAAGAAGCTGGACGCGTTCCGGCCGAAGATCGGATACCCGGACGAGTGGATCGATTACTCGGCAGTGGAGATCGATCCCGCGGATCTCCTTGGAAACGTCGAACGCGCGCACAACGCAGACGTCGAACGGCATCTGGACGAGGTGGGAAAGCCGGTGGACCGGAACAAGTGGCTCATGACGCCCCAGACGGTCAACGCCTACTACCACCCGATGCTGAACGAAATCGTCTTCCCTGCGGCCATCCTGCAGCCGCCGTTCTTCACTGCCGACGCCGATGACGCCGTCAACTATGGTGGGATCGGCGCGGTGATCGGCCACGAGATCGGCCACGGATTCGATGACCAGGGGTCGCAGTTCGATGGCGGTGGGGCCCTCCGCAACTGGTGGAGCGAGGATGACCGAAAGGCGTTCGAGATTCTGACAGCCAAGCTCGTCGCGCAGTTCGATGCTTTGTCCCCCCTGGCTGCGCCGGAGCACAAAGTCAACGGCAAGCTGACTCTTGGCGAGAACATCGGTGATCTTGGCGGGCTGACCATCGCATACAAGGCCTACCTCCTCAGCTTGAACGGCGAGGAAGCGCCAGTCCTGGATGGTTTCACCGGAGAGCAGCGCTTTTTTGCTTCCTGGGCGGCAGGCTGGCGGCAGGTCATCAGGTCAGAAGAGGCAATCCGCCGACTAGCGACCGACCCCCACTCCCCCAATGAGTTCCGCACGAATGCCATCGCAAAGAACCTCGATGCCTTCCACACCGCGTTCGAGGTCACCGAGCAGGACGGGATGTGGCTTTCTCCCGCGGAGCGCGTCAGTATCTGGTAGTAAGCCACCACGCTGATTGCGACGGCGGCTGAAAACGACGGCGGCGGGCCACTCGGGGGCGCGCCGCCGTCGGAGTTCCCAGCGGTAGGTGGTCTGAGGCTAGCCGTCGATGTACGGAGGATTGACCTGCTGGCAGACGGTGTCCCCAGCGGTCTGATTGACGATGTCAGGCGGAATCGTGACCGAGCCAAATTTGGTACCTGTGGTGAAGTCTGCGCCCAAGTACACCTGCACGCCTGGAACCCCTAGTGAAGGAGCAACCTGGGCGGACGGGATACCAAGCAGGGCTGCAATGTCGGCGGCAACGTCCGCATACTCGGCCCCGTAGTAAACCATGGTGGTGTCGGTCGGTTCGGCAACAAACTGGGTTGTCTGGGTAAACCCTCCACCAACAATCGCCTGGACAATCTCCTGTGCCCGTGCGGGCACGCCCGTACCGTTTGCTACGGATACCGGCTGAGCGGTCTTGTCATAAGCCGGCGGGGCAGGTGCGGGCGGAGTGGTTGCCACAGGCGGCGTCGTCCCTGAACCGGTGGGGGTTGGCGTGGGTGACGGACTCGCTGTCGGATCAGTGAGGTCAATGTCATTTCGCAGGCCTGCGAAAAGCTGGGACGCGTTCGGCTGAGCGAGTTGCAGTCGATTAATGTCGCTAGCCGCTTGCTCAGTTGGGGTGGCCACAAACGCAACCTTACTGACATCGATGGTCTTGAGCCGGTTGGCGATGGTGAGGAGGGCAGGAACTGAGGCCAGGCCGTCGTCCACGGTGAGGTTCTGCGTGACGGTGTCCGCGATCTTCAGCAGCTTTCCGGGATCGGAGAGGGTGCCGTCGTCCTTGATCTTGCGGGTCAGAGAGGACAGGAAGCCCTGTTGGGCCTTGATCCGGCCAAGGTCACCGCCCGTTTCGAAGGCGTGGCGCGTCCGGAGGAACGCCAGGGCCTGCTCACCTTGGACTTGGGAAGTCCCCTTCGGCAGGCGGAGGCGCGAGTCGGGATCGAAGACGGGGTCGCTGACGCAGACGTCCACGCCGCCCACCACGTTGGAAAGTTCCTTCACAGCGTTGAAGTCGGCCATCATGAAGTGATCGATCTCCAGGCCGGTCAGCTTGTTCACGGTATCAACGGCGCACCCGATCCCGGCCTGGGCCATCGCCTCATTGATCATCGCGCTCTGTCGCTCCGGGAAGACGTTTCCGGTTTTCTGATCCGTGCACTCAGGAATGTCAACGAGCAGGTCCCTGGGAAAGCTGATGACGCTGACGCGTTTGTTGTCTGCGGAGATGTCCATCATCATCATGACGTCGGACTGTCCGTAGCCAGACGAATCTTCTGCGGTTCCGTATTCGGCGTTCTTTCCGTCCCGGGTGTCTGAACCAAGGATGAGGATCTGCATCCTGTCGGTCGCGTCGTTGACCGG
The DNA here is from genome assembly GCF_031179985.1 of Arthrobacter sp. Lineage (GTDB taxonomy): Bacteria > Actinomycetota > Actinomycetes > Actinomycetales > Micrococcaceae > Arthrobacter. The sequence continues at coordinate 63,819 of NZ_JAPSHJ010000019.1, forward strand.
TTCCTCGGTTTTTTGGTTACCCGCACTCAGCGGCGCCTTTTCAATGTTGCCCTGGAGCCGGATCACCCAGAAGGCGGCAAACGCGAGTCCGCCCACAAGGAAAACCGATACGATACCCGTTGTGACCTTGAGCCATGCGGGCATGTGGCGGGTGGAACCAAGGTGGCGGGCGGCACCGAGGCCGGCATGTTCCGAGTGCCTGGCGGCGGCGTCGGAGCGTGACCCGTTGGGCCTGTCTGCGCTGTCATCGCGGCCTTGCACCACTGAATGTACCTTCCTGTAAAAACATGATCCGCCCCATCTTAGGGGCTGAGACTGGGAAAAAGCCGGGCGTGCACGAAGCGCCGCGCGGCTAAGCGGTCCGTTCCTGAGACGAGTCAGAAACCGAGCTTGACCAATTGCTTGGGATCCCGTTGCCAGTCCTTAGCGACTTTGACATGGAGATCCAAGTAGATCCGGGTGCCCAGCAACGCTTCGATTCCCTTTCGGGCGTTGGTGCCGACTTCCCGCAACCGAGCACCTCCCTTGCCGATGATGATGGCCTTCTGCGACGGACGCTCGACGTACAGGTTTACGCGGACGTCAAGGAAAGGGCTGTCTTCAGGTCGGCCTTCCCGTGGAACGATTTCGTCCACCACAACAGCAAGCGAGTGGGGAAGTTCATCCCGCACGCCTTCAAGGGCCGCCTCACGAATCAGCTCGGCCACCATGACGGCTTCCGGTTCATCCGTCAGTTCACCATCAGGGTAGAGGGGAGGCGACGGCGGCATGTGGCTGATGAGGACGTCAGCGACCGTACCCACCTGGAAGCCGTCTGTTGCCGATACGGGCACGATGTCTTTCCAGCCCTCTTCCCCCAGGACAGTCCGCCCAAGCGCGGCGACGGCCAACAATTGCTCTGTCAGGGCCTGCCGGTCCACCAGGTCCGCCTTGGTGACGATCGCAATGATCGGCTTCTTTCCGACGGCGGCAAGCTGGGCGGCGATGAACTTGTCGCCGGGACCGATTTTTTCATTGGCCGGAAGGCAGAAACCAATGGCGTCTACCTCGGCCAGGGTATCGGCCACAAGGTCGTTGAGTCGTTTGCCCAGCAGGGTGCGGGGGCGGTGAAGACCAGGTGTGTCCACAAGGATCAGCTGCGCGTCCTCACGATGGACAATGCCCCGGATGGTGTGCCGTGTTGTCTGCGGCTTGGCCGAGGTGATGGCAACCTTTTTACCCACCAGGGCGTTGGTCAGTGTTGATTTGCCTGCGTTGGGCCTTCCGACCAGAACCGAGAAACCGGCCCGGAAGCCGCCGTAGGCATCCCCGGCATCGGCCTTATTCTGCTTGCTCACGTGGCACTCCCTGTTGCGTTGATTCGGCCTCGTCGAGAAGCTCGTTATGGTCAGTTTCTTCCTTTGGCACCGGAGCCGCAATGATGTGGCTTACCCGGTTGCGGCGGCCCTCAAGGCGGTCAGCCCGGAGCGAGACACCATCCACCGTCACGGCGCTTCCGACGATCGGAACCCTCCCCAGGGCCTTACCCAGCAGTCCACCGACGGTGTCCACTTCGTCGTCGTCGAGTTCTATGTCAAACAGCTCACCGAGATCATCAATGCTCATCCGGGCACTGACACGGTAGCTGCCGTCCCCGAGCTCAACGGCCTCGGCCGACTCGGTGTCGTATTCGTCAACGATTTCGCCCACAATTTCTTCGATGAGGTCCTCCAAGGTCACCAGACCGGCGGTGCCGCCGTACTCATCAATAACAATGGCAACATGGGTGGATTCCTTCTGCAGCTCGCGGAGAAGATCGCTGACCTGTTTGGACTCCGGAACGTACCGGACTTCCCGGGCGAGGTCATCCACGGTAGGCGGTTCATCGTCTGGTCCCAGTTCGTGCAGGGCAGCGGCGACGTCCTTCAAATAGATGATTCCCAGGATCTGATCCGTGTTGTCCCGGATCACCGGCATCCTGGAATACCCCGAGCGCAGGAACAGCGACATTGCCCGCCGAAGGCTGGAGCCGGCGTCGATGCTGACGATGTCGGTCCGGGGAACCATGACGGCGCGGACCAGGGTGTCGCCAAAATCGAATACCGACTGGATGAGTTCCGCCTCGTTGTCCTCAATCACATCCGACTCGGTCGCACGGTCCACCAGCTCGCGGAATTCCTCTTCACTGAAGAAGGCTTCGTCACCGTTCGATGATCCTGGTGCCACGGCGCTTCCGAGCTTCACCAGCCAGCCGGGAATGGGACCAAGCACCCAGCAGAGGGAACGGATCAGCGGCGCAGTGAACCTCACCACTCCACCGGAATGGACCCGACCGAGCTGGCGGGGGGAGACGCCCACGATGACAAAACCCACAACCGCCATGATGCCCGTCGCGGCCAGCCCGGCCAGCCAGATGCTGTCGAGGACGCTGTGGAGCAGGACGGCAACCGCCACAGCGGCCGCCATCTCGAACCAGACGCGCCAGAAGCGCAATGCCCGGATATGCGAAACGGGCTGTGCGAGGATGCGTTGCAGTGCCGGATTACGGCTCCTGAGCAGAGCCTGCTCGGCGTCGTGCCGGGGAAGGAAATTGAATGCGGCTTCTGCTGCCGTGAGCAGGGCAGCCATGCCCAGAAAGACCACGGCCATGCCCACAAGAATCAGGGGCGTCACTGAGTCGTCTCGACCGGGGCCTCTTTGCCGGTGAACCCGGTCAGAAGCTCTCGCTGCAGGCCAAACATCTCAGCCTTCTCCTCAGGGTCCTCGTGGTCATACCCCAACAGGTGGAGGATCCCGTGAGTGGCGAGGAGCAACATCTCATCCTGCGTCGAATGACCTGCATGGCGCGCCTGGACTTCAGCCACCTGCGGACAGATGGCGATATCTCCGAGCATGCCCTGCGGTGTGGGCTTATCCGGCGTTCCTGGAGTCAGCTCATCCATGGGCACCGACAGGACGTCAGTGGCGCCGGGTTCGTCCATGAGCTCGATGTGCAGCTTTTCCATGGCTTCCTCGTCCACAAGCAGAACCGACAGCTCCGCTTGGGGATGAATGAAGAGACGCTCAAATATGTAGCGCGAAAGGGCCACGAGCTGCTCCTCGTCCACCTTCACTCCGGACTCATTGTTGATTTCTATGCTCATGAATGCTCCGCCCGCTTCTCGCGGGGCACCGTGTGCTTGACGCGGTTCCGCTGGACTTCGTCCCAAATGCTGTATGCGTTCACGATGTCACCGACAAGCCGGTGCCGTACGACGTCGGAGGCGTCCAGCACCGAAAAGTTGACGTCATCGATGCCGTGCAGGATCTCTTCGACGATCCGCAGCCCTGACCGGGTGCCGAACGGAAGGTCCACCTGGGTGACATCTCCGGTCACCACCATTTTGGAGCCGAAGCCGAGGCGCGTAAGGAACATCTTCATTTGCTCAGGGGTGGTGTTCTGCGCCTCGTCAAGAATGATGAAGGCGTCATTGAGTGTGCGCCCGCGCATGTAGGCCAGGGGTGCAACTTCGATGGTGCCCGCAGCCATGAGCCGGGGAATGGACTCGGGGTCGATCATGTCGTGCAGGGCGTCGTAAAGGGGGCGCAGGTACGGATCGATCTTGTCGCTGAGAGTCCCGGGAAGGAAACCCAGCCGCTCGCCTGCCTCCACGGCAGGTCTGGTCAGAATGATCCGGGTGACTTCCTTCTGCTGAAGCGCCTGAACCGCCTTAGCCATGGCCAGGTACGTCTTGCCTGTCCCTGCCGGCCCGATCCCGAAAATCACTGTGTTGGCATCGATGGCATCCACGTAGTTTTTCTGGTTCAGCGTTTTGGGCCTGATGGTCCTCCCCCTGCTTGAGAGGATGTTATGGGTCAACACCTCAACAGGGTTCTGCAGCGACTGGCTCCGGAGCAGGGAAACGAGCTGCTGGAGGACTGCCGGCGTGATCACCGTTCCCCTGGCCACCAGACCGTTGACTTCGTTCAGCAAACGGAGGATCCGCGGAACGTCATCCGAAGGTCCGCTGAAGGACAACTCATTGCCGCGGACGTGGAAGTCAACGCCGGGAAACTGGTCCTCGATGAAACGCAGGGCTTCGTCGTGGCTGCCGAGTGACTGAACCATCTGTTCTGAGTTGTCAAAAACAATGACCTCTGTCCGGATGCCCGGAAGGGTGTGGGGAAATTCGCTGGGGGTTTGTTCGCCGGCGCTGGTCCGGGACCTTCCGTTCGCTGCTTCAGTCATAATGATGGCCCGCGGGCCTCTGGTCCCCTCCAGTTTGGAATCGTTGGGTCGGCAACTCCCGGCTCAGCCGAGTCTTCTTATCTTACGCCAGAGACGCGTCCCGCACGCAGCCCTGAAGTGACTGCGGCTGCAGTTCCGTGACGTGTTCCCGCAATTAGGTATCAACTTCGCATCGTCCTCATATCGTTCCCGTTGCAGTTACCGGCCTGGGCGGTAATCCTGAGAGGCTGCGGACACCCGTATGTAATGCTGGAAATGGCGGTAAACGGCGCATGCTTGGAGCTCCCGCTGCCAGAAAACGAACTATGGGAAAGAGCCAACTGATGGAGAAGCACCCGACAGGGAAGGTGCAAGTTCGCGCTGCCCTCCTGCCGCTTGTGCTTGGGGCTGCCTTGGCCCTGTCCGGTTGCATCGCCGATCCCCAGCCGGGACCCACCGACGGTGGTAACGCGGCCGTGTCGACGTCGGCTCCCGCCACGGGCGAGCTGCCCACCACAAGTGCCCCGCTTGAGACAACAAATGCATCGAACAAGGCTCCTGTCTACTGGGTAGGCCGAAGCAACGACGACTTCTTTCTTTACCGGGAGTTCCGCGATGTCCCCGATCAGGAAAACCCTGTGACGAGTGCCCTCCGGGCCATGATGTCGGAAGAACCCCTGGATCCTGACTTTTTCACGCCGTGGCAAAATCCGAAGGAGCTGGCCACCTCCATTTCGGGGAAAAACGTTATCACCGTGGACGTTTCCGCCGATGCGTTCAACAGCAACCTTGATGCCGACACGGCCGATCGCGCCATCCAGCAGCTTGTGTTCACGGCGACGGCGGCGGGCGCCAGCGCCGGCCTGATTGACAGCAATCAGCAGCTTCAGGTTGTGGTGCTCGTGGACGGACATACCGGCTATCTCGGCTTTGACCACATCAGGCTGGGTGCTCCCATGTCCCGGAGCACAGGAATGGTAGCCCCAGTCTGGATCATCGACCCCCAGGAAGGCACTGAACTTCCAGAGGGGGTTGTTAAGATCAACGGGCGAAGCACCAGCCCCGGAAACAAGCTCCGCTGGCGCATCCTCCGGGTGGAGGGAAACAGCGACAAGACGTCGTATCTCAGCGGGGAAGTCACCGCCTCCGCGGATCCTTCCCAGTCGGGGATCTTTGCTTTGTCAGTGAACCTCGGCCCTGGCAAATACGAACTTCGGGTGTCCCGGATCCTGTCCACGCAAGGCGATTCAGAAGTCAATGTGGACAGCCGGGGCTTTGTCGTCCGCTAGGCAACGGCTCCACCAAGCCGCCGCCATTCAATGGCTGCTGCTACCAGCGTCCCAGCACATCGCTGGCCAGGACCGTAGCGGCCGGGCCAGCTGTGGAGGAACGCAACACATGATGGCCAAGCAAGGCGGTTACTGCCCCGGCATCACACAGCTTTGTCACTTCCCGCGGGCTGATTCCACCTTCCGGGCCCACAATCAGGAGCACTTCGCTGGCACCGTCCCCATTGCCCTCACCATCTCCAGGTGCAAGGCCGGAGTTGCGCCAGGTTTCCAGGACCTGCCGCAGGGGCCGCACAGCATCCTCATGCAGGATGATGGCGAGATCAGCCGCGGAAACAGTCCGCTGAAGACCGGCAGTGTCAACGGCGTCGCGTACTTCAGGGATCCATGCCCGTCGCGCCTGCTTGGCTGCCGCCGTCACCACTGATTGCCATTTCGCATGGGCCTTAGCTGCACGCTCGCCTTTCCAGCGGACTATCGAGCGTTCGGACTGCCAGGGAATAACAGCATCAATTCCCAGCTCAGTGGCGGTTTCCGCTGCAAGCTCATCGCGGTCCCCCTTTGCCAGGGCCTGGACAAGGACCAGCCGGATACCGGGCGGGTCCTCGACCTCCAGGGTCCTGCATTCCACGGTCAGCTCGGCTGGAGCGGCAGCGGTGACGATTCCGGTCATGCGTTTGCCTGAACCATCCGCAATATCCACAGGCTCCCCCACTGCCAGCCGTTTGACTGTGACAGCATGACGGGCTTCAGGTCCCTCGAGAACAAAGTGTGAACCCGGTTGTTGTCCGTCGAGGGTTCCAGCAGGGGTAAAAAAGACCGGGTTGCTCACTGCTACAGGTTACCGAGCCGGTCCCGCAGTTTCGCGAAAACCCCGCCGCTGGCGGCCAGCTTGCCCTCAGTGAACTGTTCCCCCCGCAGCTTGGCAAGCTTCCTGAGCAACTCTTCCTGTGCAGGATCCAGGCGGGTCGGTGTCTCAACCTGTAGGTGCACCTTGAGGTCCCCGCGTCCGTATCCCCGAAGGTGGGTGACTCCCAGGCCGCGGAGCGTAATGATCTCGCCGGACTGGGTCCCTGCCTTGACGTCGATCTCCTGCTCGCCGTCGAAGGTCTCAAGGGTGATTTCGGTGCCCAGGGCAGCAGCGGTCATGGGGATATTGAGGGTGGCATGAAGGTCGTCGCCTTCGCGCAGGTAGGTGGGGTCTGCGTTGACCCTGATCTCCACGTACAGATCGCCAGAGGGGCCGCCGGCGGGACCTGCTTCTCCCTGGCCGGACAACTGGATCCTTGTACCAGTGGCCACGCCCGCGGGAACCTTGACGGTCATGGAACGACGGCTGCGGATCCTGCCTTGGCCGTTGCACTCGTTGCAGGGGTCCTTGATGATCGTGCCGAAGCCTTCACAGGAGCCACAAGGGGCAGCGGTCATGACCTGTCCCAGAATGGAGCGCACGGCACGCTGCACTTGTCCGCTTCCGCCGCAGATGTCGCAGCGGACCGGGTGGGTGCCGGGCCGGCAGCACGAGCCCTCGCAGCTGGGGCAGGTTACAGCGGTGTCGACTTCGAGCTTTTTGTTTACACCGAATACTGCGTCCCGCAGGTCGATGCGGACGCTGATGAGAGCGTCCTGCCCCCGGCGGACACGGGAGGCAGGCCCGGCTGAGCCGCCGGCGCCGAAGAAGGTGTCGAAAATGTCCTGGAACGCGAAGCCCTGGCCCGCGTAGCCGCCGCCATAGCCGTTGTCCGTACCGTTCTCGTTGCCTGTTGTGTCATATACACGGCGTTTTTGCGGGTCCGAAAGCACCTCATAGGCGTGTGTTACTGCCTTAAACTTGTCGGAAGCATCAGGACCAGAGTTCACGTCAGGGTGCAGGGTACGTGCAAGCTTGCGGTAGGCCTTCTTGATTTCCTCGCCGGTAGCCTCCGGCGAGACTCCAAGGACGTCGTAATGGCTGCTCAAAGTTTGTGTCTCTTCCTGGTTGTACTGCCTGTGATACGAACGCGCTGTCTACGAACGCAGCGCCTAAAGTGGAGGCGCAGAATCTGCTGGGACGATCAGCCGCCAGGGCCAAGGATCCTGGAAAGGTAGCGGGCGACTGCTCTGACCGCGGCCATGCTGGTGGGGTAATCCATTCGTGTCGGGCCGAGAACGCCGATCTTGGAACTGGAGTCCGGCCCGTAGCCAGTGGCCACCACGGAGGCCTCAGCCAGGCCGTCGTACGGGTTTTCGCGGCCGATGCTCACGGTAACTCCACGGGGATCCTGGGCCATCTCGCTCAGCAGCCGCAACATCACCACCTGCTCCTCAAGTGCCTCCAGAACGGGGCCGATACTCAGGGGAAAATCGACGTTGGATCTGGCAAGGTTGGCTGTGCCTGCCATGACCATACGTTCTTCGCGGCTGCTGTGGGCAAGTCCTTCCAATCCGCGGGCCAGTGCCTGCGCAACGTTGCGGCGGGACGGCTCACAGGAGGCAACCACGCTGGGGAGAACGTGGGGCAGCTGGCTCAGGGGTGTACCGGACAGGCCCATGAGGAAACGGGTCCGCAGGGCAGCCAAGGCGTCGTCGCCCAGATCCTGCCCAACATCTATAACCCTTTGGTCCACTTTCCCGGTATCAGCAATCAGTACGATCAGGACCTGGCGCGGCGCCAACAGGACAAATTCGATGTGGCGCACCAGCGCCCGGCTCAGGTGGGGGTACTGCACGACGGCGACCTGGTTGGTCAGCTGGGACAGCAGACGGACGGTGCGCTCCAGGACGTCGTCGAGGTCGTCAGATCCCTCCAAAAGAGACTGGATGGCCCGCCGTTCTGCCTGTGAGAGAGGCTTGACGGCAGAAATCTGGTCCACGAACAGCCGATAACCCTTGTCTGTGGGTATGCGGCCGGCGCTCGTGTGGGGTGCGGTGATCAAGCCTTCATCTTCCAATGCAGCCATGTCGTTACGGATGGTCGCACTGGACACACCCAGATGGTGCCGTTCCACGAGGGCTTTTGAGCCCACCGGTTCACGTGAATGGACGTAGTCCTCCACGATGGCACGCAGCACTTCAAGTTTGCGTGGTTCACTCACTGTCCACCTCCGATCTGCTGTGCGGCAGTTAGCACTCGACATGCCTCAGTGCTAACCAGTCTAATATGACTCAACGCGTTGTTAGCATTGGTACCGCTCCGGGCGAAACTCCGGCAGTGAACCGGCACGTGCAGATTCCAGAGGCCACGAGCGGATTCCGACTGAAAAGCAGAGTGGCGATGACTTACCAGGACTGGGGCCCGCAGGACATCACTGCCCCCGCCAAACGTGAACTCCCCGGCGTTCCGGTGGAACGCGGAATGGTCCTTGAGGACGTCCAGTCAGGGTGGGTAGGCGCCGTGACAAGAGTCGAAAAGTCCGGCGGCATGCATGTTGTGGCCCTCGAGGACCGGCGGGGAAAGTCACGGTCCTTCCGGCTGGGCTTCGGTTTCCTGCTGGACGGTCAACCCATCCGCCTCCTTCCGCCGGCGCCCCGCAAAACTGCTGCTGCCGCCGGTCCCCAACGGACAGCCTCCGGCTCGGTGCGCGTGGAGGGCCATCGTGCGCAGGTCGCGAAAGCAAGCCGCATCTGGGTCGAAGGAAAGCACGACGCGGAACTCGTAGAGAAGGTTTGGGGTGACGATCTCAGGATCGAGGGCATCGTCGTCGAACCACTCCACGGCATTGATGACCTCTCAGGGGCAGTGGCGGCATTCCAGCCTGGACCCGACCGGCGTCTCGGGGTGCTGGTGGACCACCTGATTGAGGGCTCCAAGGAGTCCCGGATCGCGCAATCGGTAATGTCGTCCCCCGGGGCGGCAGGGAACGTGCTTATTGTGGGACATCCCTACGTTGACGTCTGGCAGGCGATCAGGCCAAGCGTCCTCGGGATCGAGCAGTGGCCCGCCATCCCCCGGGGAATGGACTGGAAGACAGGTATTCTGGCCGCCTTCGGCTGGCCCCACTCAAGCAAGGAAGACATCGGCCTCGGGTGGCAGAAACTCCTCGGAGCAGTACGGACCTATGCCGATCTTGAAGCATCCCTGTTGGGCCGTGTGGAAGAGGTCATCGATTTTCTGACGGCTCCATAACAACCGGCGCGCGGGGCTGCCCCGCGAAGCCGGCCGGAAACCAGTATTCTTGGAACGGCGGTGGCTTCCTGCAAGCCTCCCCTGCTATTCCAGGCACCAACGCACCACTGCAATCCAAAGGACGTAACCGTGGCAGAAGACGCACGTGAACACAGGGACGACCATGCCGGCCAAGGTCAGTCCCAGTACCATGGTGTTCCAGCCAACGCGTTGCCCTTGACCGCCAGCGAGGACCGTCAATGGGCAACACTGGCTCACTTCGGCGGCATCCTCGGGTGCGTTCCCGCACTGCTGATCTACCTGATCTTCAAAGAGCGGGGTCCCTTTACGGCGCAGGAATCCAAGGAAGCCCTGAACTTCACGCTCCCCCCCACCATTGCCGCAGTCATCGCGAACATCCTGGTGATGCTTCCCGTGGTCGGCAACCTCTTCGCCGTGCTCGCCACCGGGATCTGGATCGCCTTGACGTGCTTCGCCGTAGCCGCGGGAATTCATGTCAACCGCGGCCAACCGCACCGCTACCCGTTCAATCTGCGCTGGATCAAGTAGCTCGCCCGAGCGGCATCGGCGAGCCACGTCCGGATCGGTCAGTTAGTCCGGCAGGACCCGTCGAACCACGGCGTCGGCAAGCAACCTGCCCTTAAGCGTCAGACTGAGTCGCCCTTGGAAGGCGGCTGCTGCGTCCACTAGTTTGTCGGCAATCAGACCGGCAACAGCGTGGCGCCCGGACGCATCCAACGCTTCGATGTCCAGGCCTGAGGACAGCCTGGCTTCCAGCATGATGCGTTCCATGCTCCGTGTGCCGGCGTCCAGGGTTTCGCGTCCCGCCGCCGGCGACGCGCCTGATGAGAGGCGAGCGGCATAGGCGGTGGGGTGCTTCACGTTCCACCAACGCACACCGCCGACGTGTGAGTGGGCGCCTGGTCCGATCCCCCACCAGTCATCACCACGCCAGTAGGCCAGGTTGTGCCGGCAGGCCTGCTCCGGCGTTCGCGACCAGTTGCTGACTTCATACCAGCCGAGGCCGGCAGCACTGATGAGTTCGTCCGCGAGTTCGTACTTGTCGGCATGGTCGTCGTCGTCGATTCCAGGGACTTCGCCACGGCGGATCTGCGCGGCCAGTTTGGTGCCGTCCTCCACGATCAGCGCATAGGCGCTGATGTGGTCGGGGCCGTAGGACAGGGCTGTCTCCAGGGAGTACCGCCAGTCTTCAAGGGACTCCCCCGGCGTTCCGTAAATGAGGTCAAGGCTGACCGCGAGGCCAGCGTCCCGTGCCCATTGCACCACCTGCGGGACCCTGCTGGGCGTGTGGGTGCGGTCGAGGACCTTGAGGACATGCGGCACTGCCGACTGCATCCCGAAGGAAACGCGGGTGAAACCGGCATCCGCCAGCAGTTGGAGGGACTCCGGCGTGACGGAATCCGGGTTGGCTTCGGTGGTGACTTCGGCGCCGGGATCCAGTCCCCATTCGCTGATCGCTGCAGTGAGGATGCGGGCAAGGTCCTCGGCGGGCAGCAGCGTGGGCGTGCCGCCGCCGAAAAAGACAGTGCTCATCCGGCGGTCCGGCAGTCCGCTGGCTTTCAAGGCGTTGGCGGCAAACTCCACCTCGGCGATGGCCGTGGAGGCATAGGCGTCCTGGGACGCCCCGCCGCCGAGTTCGGTGGCCGTGTACGTGTTGAAGTCGCAGTACCCGCAGCGCACCGCACAGAAGGGGATGTGGACGTACAGCCCGAATCCGCGCCCGCCAGCGCCGTCGGCAGCCTGCGCTGGAAGCAGACCGTCCGACGGCGCGGGGTCACCAAGGGGTAGAACGCTAGGCATTCCTGCGGCCTCCGGAGGTTCCGGCCACGGTCATCACTACTTTTTGGCCTTGTCCTTGGATTCGTCCGTGGTGAGCGCGGCGATGAAGGCTTCCTGGGGAACCTCAACGCGGCCCACCATCTTCATGCGCTTCTTGCCTTCCTTCTGCTTTTCCAGAAGTTTGCGCTTACGGGAAATATCGCCGCCGTAGCATTTGGCGAGGACGTCCTTGCGGATGGCGCGGATGCTTTCGCGGGCGATGATCCGGGATCCGATGGCGGCCTGGATAGGAACCTCGAACTGCTGGCGGGGAATGAGCTCGCGCAGCTTGCCGGTCATCATCACACCGTAGGCGTAGGCCTTGTCCCGGTGGGTGATGGCGCTAAAGGCATCCACCTGTTCGCCTTGGAGCATGATATCGACCTTCACGAGGTCGGCAACCTGGTCGCCGTCCGCTTTCCAGTCAAGTGAGCCGTAGCCGCGGGTCTTGGACTTCAGGATGTCGAAGAAGTCGAAGACGATTTCGGCCAGCGGCAGGCGGTACCGGATTTCCACCCGGTCCTCGGACAGATAGTCCATGCCGCCCATGATGCCGCGGCGGCTCTGGCACAGTTCCATGATGGCTCCGACAAAGTCATTGGGCGCCAGGATGGTGGCGGAGACCATCGGCTCCCGAACCTCGGCGACCTTGCCGGTGGGGTATTCACTGGGGTTGGTGACGTGGACAACCTTCTTGTCCTCCAGTGTCACCTCGTACTCCACGTTGGGTGCTGTGGAGATCAGATCCAGATTGTACTCGCGTTCGAGCCGCTCACGGGTGATTTCCAGGTGCAGCAGACCCAGGAAGCCGACGCGGAAGCCGAAGCCCAGCGCGGCCGAAGTTTCCGGCTCGTAGATCAGGGCGGCGTCGTTGAGCATCAGCTTCTCCAGAGCATCGCGGAGCACCGGGTAGTCGGTGCCGTCCAGCGGATAGAGGCCGGAGAAGACCATCGGCTTGGCATCCGCATAGCCGGGTAGGGACTGCGCGGCAGGCTTGGCCAGGTTGGTGACGGTGTCGCCCACCTTGGACTGGCGGACGTCCTTCACACCGGTAATCAGGTAGCCCACTTCGCCGACGCCCAGGCCCTTGGAAGGCGTGGGTTCCGGGGAGCTCACGCCGATTTCGAGGAGTTCGTGCGTGGCGCGGGTGGACATCATCTGGATCCGCTCTCGCGGGTGCAGCATGCCGTCAACAACGCGGACGTAGGTGACCACGCCGCGGTAGGTGTCGTACACGGAGTCGAAGATCATGGCACGGGCAGGGGCATTGGGGTCGCCCACCGGAGCGGGCAGGTCGCGCACGATCTTGTCCAGAAGGACCTCGACGCCGGCGCCGGTCTTGCCGGATACCCGCAGCACATCGTCGGGGTCGCCGCCGATCAGGCTGGCGAGCTCCGCCGCGTACTTCTCGGGCTGGGCCGCGGGAAGGTCGATCTTGTTGAGGACCGGGATGATGGTGAGGTTGTTCTCCATCGCCAAGTACAGGTTGGCGAGCGTCTGGGCCTCAATGCCCTGGGCTGCGTCCACCAGCAGAACCGCGCCTTCGCAGGCGGCCAGCGAGCGGGAGACCTCGTAGGTGAAGTCGACGTGGCCGGGGGTGTCGATCATGTTCAGGGCGTAGCTCGTGCCGTCGAGTTCCCATGGCATGCGCACAGCCTGGGACTTGATGGTGATGCCGCGCTCACGCTCGATGTCCATGCGGTCCAGATACTGGGCCTTCATGTCGCGGGACTTAACGACGCCGGTGTACTGCAGCATGCGGTCGGCCAGGGTGGATTTACCGTGGTCAATGTGCGCAATAATGCAGAAGTTCCGGATGATGGCCGGATCTGTCGCGGCAGGCACCGGTGCGGTGCGGGCCATGGGAGACACGCAGGGTCCTTACTGTTGGCTTCTGTTGGTGATGCTGATGGCTTCCAGGGAGCATGGCGGCTGCAATTTGTCCGGCCGCCTGCCACTTCTCTGAATTTATAGTCTCCCACGTTCGGCGGTCGGGCGGTGCATCCTATCCGGGAACGATTGACCGGCCCGTCTCACGACGCCGAAAAAGCGGCCGCGCCCGTGACGCAGCGAAGGTATGGTTTTCTCCATGGCCCTGAACTTCCGCTCAATAGGCGCAATCGTCCGTTCATCCCTACGGCTCTTGGAAGGGCTGCGTGGGGAATCGCCCACTCGGGTAAAGGGACCGCAGGGGGCTGCTCCCGCGAGGACGGATCGCCGGCGGGGAGCGGCAGGGCCTGTGAAGCCTTCCGCTGCAAAACGCACGGCCAACCCGTCCTCCGGACTTTCGACTCCTTACCGGGGCGACTTCACCGGCACAGCCGACTTACGGTACTCCCCCTCGCCCGACGGCAACCCGGATCCAGGGGAAGTGATCTGGACCTGGGTCCCGTTTGAAGAGGATCACTCGCAGGGAAAAGACCGCCCGGTGCTGCTGGTTGGAAGCCATGGGCGCTATCTTCTGGGCGTTATGCTCACCACCAAGGACCATGGAAAGGACCATCGCCGGAGCGGCGACTACGTTGACCTTGGCCTCGGGAGCTGGGATCGGCAATGGCGGCCCAGCGAAGCAAGGCTAGACCGCATTCTGCAGATCAACCCGCAGGACATCCGCCGCGAGGGCGCCATCATCGACGCCGGCAGTTTCGTTCTGGTGGCTGACGCCCTGAAGGCGCGACACGGCTGGAACTAGTCCAGGAATCGCCACAGGTTCGGCCAATCTGCTAATATTTATAGCTGTGTGTCCGTGCAGGTCGACGGCCACTGATGGTTGGCCGCCATAGGCATCCCCACGCCGCTCAGTCAATGGCCAATCTGAAAGCCCTCTAGACCATTTCCGCATTAAAAAGAGAGTTCACACGTGGCTAATATCAAGTCCCAGAAGAAGCGCATCCTGACCAACGAGAAGGCTC
>NZ_JAPSHJ010000094.1 GCF_031179985.1 Arthrobacter sp.
GCATCGGACTCACTGAACCACCTGGCGTCATCGATTTCCGGATACTCACGGACAACACCGGAGCCCTTGGGCCACTCCAACGGAAACGTGTTGCTGGTGATCTGCTTTGGCCGGAAGTCCGACTCGGCGGCGAATGCGGTGATGACCTTGCCCGAAGGTTGCCTGAAGGCGCCCAGCTCCAAGTAGTCGGCCTGGGGAGCCGGCGTCCCCATTTCCTCGGCAAACTCCCGCAGCGCGGCCACCAGCGGATCCTCGCTGTCGAGATAGATTCCTTTCGGGATCGACCAGGCGCGGGCATCCTTGCCGGCCCAGAAGGGCCCGCCCATGTGGGCGATCCATACCTCCAGCTGTGCCTCCGGGCGCCGCCGGTACAGCAGAATGCCGGCGCTGCGAACTGTCATATGCCCTCCACGTTAGTTGTTCAGCGCCGCATAAAGGTTGAGGCTTCCCGAGAATACAATCCACGAAACGTTCGGCAGCATCAGCACGCCGGCCACCGTGCTGATAGGGCCAAAACGCAGAACCGTCAGGATCGCCGTAACTGTGAGTGCCGTGAGAACCAGAAGCGCCAGCCAGAGGGCCGCAACTCCCAGCATGGGGTACAGGCCGAAAAACACCGGCGGCCAAGCCAGGTTCAGCGCCAGCTGTAGCGCATAGATCCGGAGCGCGCTGCGGCGGGGAAACCTCCGCTGCCGCCACACAAGCCAGGCTGCAACAGCCATGGCGGCATACAGCGTCAACCAGACAGCGGTAAACATCCACCCCGGCGGGGTCCAGGGCGCCTTCTCGGCGGCCGCATACCAGCCGCCGCCGTGCAGCCTGATCGGCAGGGAACCCAGCAGCGACACAGTCCACGACGCCGCGAGAAAGCCGGCCAGCGCAGCAGCCTGCCCTGTCCAGCCCCGTTCGCGCGCTGGCGGGGATGTCAGGAAACTGTCTTCAAGGTTGGACCGCACTGCTTCACTGTGGACAATCAAGGGTGTCGCCGTCAAACGGAGGCGGTGCTTCCCACGGCCAGTCCGCACCGGACCGTATGCAGCCGTCAGCGGCGCCGCCTCAGCCGGAGGGCCCGCAGTGCGGCCACAGCGCCGGCGCCGGCAAGAACCCACGGGGCACCAACAACCACCGGGTCGAGCCACTGGTGGCTCAGGTCCGCGCGTTTCCGGCCAAACCTGGAGCCCACACCGTGACCGGAGAATTCGCTGAGCACGCCGGTTTCCGTGACCGGGTTGTCCGGACGGAGGGTCGTGAAGGAGCGGAGATGGCTTTCCCAGGCGTTCACGCGGTCTGCCGCCAACAGGATCAGCCAGTGCGCCGCGCGGCCTTCGCTGTACTTGTAGGCGTACTTCCGCATTACGCCGGAGAACCCCGAGGGCGGCGTGGACGTGCCGAACACGGGAGTGAGGAACTTGTGCTCGATGGACAGCTCACGCGGCCAGCTCTCCGGCTGGCGCTCGGGAAAGTCCCAGTGGGCGCCGGTTTCGATGCCCGGCTGTTCCCGGGGATACGACGGACGGTCCTTCGGGTCGAGGTCCGCACCCCATCCCGGGATCCGGGCCCGCAGCTGTTCTCTGGACTCCTTGGGCTGCGGCTTGTCTGCTGTGTAAGGCACGTCAGGTAGCTCCTTTTCGATCGGGCAGCGTCAGCCGGCGTTGGGCACGATGAGCGGTTTGATGATGTTGTCCAGCTTGGCGGAGAACATGTGGTAACCCTCGGCGATGTGCTCCAGTGGGATGCGGTGGGTCACGATGTCGCTGGGCTTGAGGTAGCCGTTACGGATGTGCTCGAACAGCCGTGGCCACTGCCGCTTGACCGGGCACTGGTTCATCCGGAGAGTCAGTCCCTTGTTGACGGCGTCGCCGAATTTCACCGCGCTGAACATCGGCCCGTAGGCGCCCATGACGGATACAGTTCCGCCCTTGCGCACGGAATCGATGGCCCAGTTCAGGGCCACGGGCGACCCGCCCTGCAGCTTCAGTTGCGAGGAACTGACGTGCTGCAGGAAGCTGCCGTCCGCTTCGGCCCCCACCGCATCGATCACGACGTCGGCCCCGAAATGGTCCGTGGCTTTCTTCAGTTGCACCACGATGTCGTCGTACTCCCGGAAGTTGTACGTCTCGGCGTGGGCGAAGCTGCGGGCCTTCTCCAGCCGGTACTCCAAATGGTCGACCACGATGACCCGGCCGGCGCCCATCAGCCAGGCAGACTTCGCGGCGAACAGGCCTACCGGACCGGCACCGAACACCGCCACGGTATCGCCTTCGGTTATGTCACCCAGCTGGGCGCCGAAGTAGCCGGTGGCCAACGCGTCGGTCAGCAGCACCGCGTCCTCCTCATCCATCCATTCGGGAATGAGCGACGGCCCGACGTCGGCGAAGGGGACGCGTACAAACTCAGACTGGCCGCCGTCGTACCCGCCACAGGTGTGGGAGTACCCGTAAATGCCGCCCACCGCCGTCGCGTTCGCGTTCACGTTGTGGCAATTCGAATAGAGGCCGCGCGAACAGAAATAGCAGGAGCCACAGAAAATGTTGAACGGCACCATGACCCGGTCCCCGACCTTCAAATTCTGGACGGAGGATCCGACTTCATGGACCACGCCCACGAATTCGTGACCGAACGTCATGCCCACCCGCGTATCGGGCATCATTCCGTGGTAGAGGTGCAGGTCGGACCCGCAGATGGCGGCGAGGGAAACCCGCACAATGGCGTCATTCGGATGTTCGATTTTAGGAATATCTTTTTCTTCAACGCGGATCTTGTACGGTCCGCGGTACACCATTGCCCGCATGAATGCCCCTTAGGAGGATATCTGCCAGAGGTGACAGCGTTCCATCAGGAGCGGGCGGAGGTCAAGGTCTTTCGGGAGGCCGCTGTCATTTGTGCCGCAGCACCGCGTCCCGGTTGAAGCAATAGCCCGTTGACACCCGTCCAAGGCCGTCCTATCCTACAACCAAATGGTTGTAGATAAGGTGGGCGATGCGGAGCTAGACCGTCTGTTCCAGGCGTTCGCCGATGCCACGCGCCGGGACATTATGCGCCGCGTGGCAGTGGATGAATATTCGGTGTCCGGTCTTGCTGCCCTCTACGCCATGAGTTTCGCCGCCGTTCAAAAACATGTGGCGGTATTGGAGCGCGCGTCTCTCGTCTCCAAAGAGAAGCGCGGAAGGGAGCAGATCGTGCGGGGCAACCAGGAAGGACTGCAGAAGGCCCGGCGGCTGCTTGATGAGTTCGAAGCGATCTGGCGGCAGCGCGCCGAACGGATCGCAGACATCCTCAATGAAGAAAAGATCCGCACTGAAGATTAGAAAGTGGTTCCGCAATGACGGTTATCAGTTCGACCAAGAACGTCGAGGCGCTGAGCTTCACCCTCGTCGCCGAGTTTGACGCCAGCGTTGAGCGGGTCTGGCAGATATGGGAGGACCCGCGGCAGCTGGAGCGCTGGTGGGGCCCGCCCACCTGGCCCGCCACTTTTGAGAAGCATGAATTCACGCCCGGCGGAGAGGCTTCCTACTACATGACCGGTCCGGAGGGTGAAAGGGCCGGCGGCTGGTGGCGCATCACGGACATCCAGCCGCCGTACCGCCTCGAGTTTGACGACGGGTTCGCCGACGAGGACGGTGCACCGGTCGAAGCTATGGGCACGACTCACGCGTCCGTGATGCTCGAGGATATCGGCGGACGCACGCGCATGACGGTCAACTCCGTCTTCGAGTCCGAAGAGCAAATGGACAAGATGCTGGAGATGGGCATGGAGGAGGGAATGCAGGAGGCCGCCGGCCAGATCGACGGCATCCTTGCCGAGCACTCCCACGCCTGATCAAGCCACCCAAGTCAAGGGGCACCAAAGGCGAGGGTACGACGGCGGGAACCTCCCGCCGTCGTACCCTCGCCTTGGTTCTGCCAACGGAGCTGTTCCCCTAAACCCTGGCGATCCGCTCGATGTCCTCCAGGAAGTCCTTCACTACCGGCTCGGTGACGGTGGCGCGGGTCCCCTCGATGGCCTGCAGATAGTCCCCGGTGGTTAGGGCCTCGTCCTCCGGCACCGCCTGCGGGGCCTGCACGGCCCGTTCGAGGGCCTGCTGGGAAGCCTTTCTGGCCGCAAACTCGATGTCCGCGGGGGAGAAGCGCTCGCTGGCGAGGGCCAGGGCATCCAGGTCGATCTGCGGCGACACTGCGGGCGGAATGTAGCGGTGCCAGATGGCCCTGCGGGCTTCGAGGTCCGGCGGGCCGATCGGGATCACGTAGTCGAAGCGGCCGTGGCGAAGGAAGGCCTTGTCCAGCGAGCGGATGAAGTTGGTGGCGCAGATCAGGAGCCGGCCCTCCTTCTCCCTGAACGCCGGAATGATCTTGAGGAGCTCATTGGTGACGCCCTGCAGCGGCGATGTTGCCTCCCCGGTGCGGGCGGAGGCGATTTCTTCCACCTCGTCGATGAACACGACGGCGTGCTCGAGGCGGCTGATCTCCTGAAACACCTGCCGCAGCGCACCGGCGAGGCCCTGGGGGTCGGAGGCTAGGCGGGACGGGAAGACCTCGACGAAAGGCCAGTCAAGGCGTGAGGCCACGGCCTTGGCGAATGTGGTCTTTCCTGTGCCGGGAGGGCCGAACAGGACCACGGAACGCGGCGGCGTCACGCCCAGGGATTTGGCGAGTTCTGTGCGCGCCAGCGGCAGGATCAGGCGCTGTTCGATCAGGTCCTTTTCACGCTGCATGCCGGCCAGCGCGTCCCACAGCCCGTGGGGGAGGAGCCGGCCGCCGAGCTGGCTCAGCGGCCCCATCTCGCGTGGCTGGAGCGGGATGGTCCGCTCGAAGTAGTGCAGGTCCTCCTCAACGCGGTATTCGCTGTTGCGGAAGGCGCGAACCCTGGTTTCGGAAGCGGGCAGGAGGGCAGAGATCCGCCGTATGCCCTGGCTTGTGAGCCTGTCCTCCATGCCCGCGAGGAGGGCGCTTCCCAGCCCCTGTTCCCGCCACTGCCGATCCTGGGCGAGGAGGATGATCCAGGCGCGGCCATCGTGGATTCTGCAGGCGGCCGCCCCCACGACTTTTCCTTCCCTTGCGGCGACCACGGCCACTCCATTGGAGCAGGCGTCGATGATCTCGGAGAGGCTGTAGACCGGGTGCGCGCCGGGTGTTCTGGAGTCCTGCCAGACGCCGATGAGCTGGTCGAGGTCGTCTGTGTGGAAGTCACGGACGCTCCAGGGCTGAATGCCTGGCCTGGCTCCGGTTGCTGCTGTTGTTGGGGTTGCTGCGGTTGCCGTCATCAGTCGGTCTCCGGGCAGGCGCAGTAGAAGCAGTCGCCCGAGGCATTGCAGTCGAGGTCCTCCGCCGGAAGGACTGCGACGGGGGAGGCCTGCTGTGCCGTGGCCGCGGGGGTGGAAGTCAGGGTAGTCATAAATCCGTCGCCTTCGAATCGGAGTGCACGACGGAAGCTGGAACCGGCCTTCCGCCGTCATAAGTTCTGTCCAGTATGAAAGGAAAATCACATAAGAAAAAGCGATGACATCTGAACGTTAAAGATCAGAAAAACCGACGTTTTTCTCCGGTGTGTCACCGGTGGCGGCGCCGCCTTTGGGGCTTAAAAATGACGACGGCGGGAAGTCTCCCGCCGTCGTCGTTTTCAGTTTCTAGCGCGTAACTTCCTCGAAGGTCGGGGCGTTGCGGTTCAGGCTGACCGTGAAAGTGTTGGGTCCGCTGCAGGTGACCGCAATGCTGTGGCGCGGAGCGTTGGCCCGGGCGGAAAGGTCCTGTACGACGGTGTCCAGAGTGTGGTCGATAGCGGACCGGTCCCAGATCTTCAGCGTTACGGAGTCAGTGGTTTCGAACGTCATTATTCGGTGCCTCATTCATGATTCGGTTATGGGCTTTGCCTCGGCGCGAAGCCCGGAACAGGTCAATCCGGAAACGGTCGGAGACCTGTGAAGCTCAGCTGAGCTCACTGGTGTGGCCTCGTTGCATCCACCAGATCGGGTTTTAATTTTTTT
>NZ_JAPSHJ010000058.1 GCF_031179985.1 Arthrobacter sp.
GCCTCGAACCGGGCAACCTCGGCCAAAGCATCCAAACAAGCATCGAGCTGGCGCCGCAGCGGATCGGAGCCCTGGCCGCAATCAACAGGGCCATCGGTTCCGCCACGGAAATCCGGCCCGATGATGCGCCCAAGAATGGCAACGGACGCAGCGACAGCAGCCAGAGCCTCGGCAGCCTCGAACCCGCCGGGGGCTTCCAAAGCCTCCCCGGTCCTCGTCCAAGCCCCCGTGCCTTCCATACAAAGAGCATCCCAGCAGGGTCTGACATTTAAGGACCCATGAACAGATGAGACCTGCACCCGACCCAGTATCCCAACCAGGGCCGCCATCTGGTTTTCGCTTCCAAGGCACGTTGTGTTGCCCCGAGATCGATGAGCAGTGGGCGGCCGAGTCACGCCATCAGCGTACGAGTCACGCCATCAGCGTACGAGTCAGGCCATCAGCGTATTGGCCCGTCCGGTTTCAGGCTTTTACTTCAGGCGGCTGCTGCCGCCTGGAAGTGTTTTTCGATGATCTCCTTGATATCCGAATGGCAGCCACCGCAACCTGTGCCGGCACGCGTAGCGCCAGACACCTCTGCCACCGTGGAGCAGCCATGTTCCACAGCGTCCTGGATCTTGGTTCCGCTGACACCTGCGCAGCGGCAGACGGTACGCGCGGGGTCGTTGTTCGCTGCGGCAGCCAGCTGATCGGGGCCATCAAGGCGCAACAGGAGGGACCGGTCGGCCGGGAGTTCGTCGCCGCGCTCGAACAGCTGCACCAGTTCGGCAGCCGTCCGTGGCATCCCCACCGAAACGAGGCCCTCGAGAACGCCTCCACGGGTGGTCATCTTCACGTACCGGCCATGTTCGGGATCTGCCCACTGGGCAATTTGCCGCCGGGGACGTCCAGTGACGGCACCGGACGTGAGTACTTCTTCATCCCAGGGCTCCGCTGAGTTATCCCCGGCCACGGCCATATTCAGTCCGCGTGCCTTAAGGATAACGACGCCCGGCTTCTCGGCAGGCAGTTCAGGCAATGCATTCGCCAGGAGGTGCGAACCTGTGTCCCTCAGGTCGGCGGAAACGCCGTCGGGCAGGATGCCTTCCGCCGAATCTTCGGCCAGCAGTGTCAGGTACTCGGCGAGCCATTCAGCCTGCCGCCAGCCTGGTCCGATCAGGCCGGAGGGCCCGCCGGCATGTCGGCACTCGACGCATGAGGAATCGGGGCAACGCACCTCGGCACAGTCACCGATCGCGAAGATGTGTTGTTCGTGGTGGGCACGCAGCTTGTGGTCCACAAGGATGCCCACACCGGTCGACAGCCCGCAGCCTTTGGCCAGTTCAGTCCTGGGCCTGACGCCGCATGAGAGCACCAGCAGGTCACCGTCAATGGCAGAGCCGTCGTCCAGCAACAGTGCGGAGAAAGCACCGTCGGGTCCGTTGTGTTCGATGCCCGTCGACCTGGCATTCGCTGCCACCCGCACGCCGCAGGAACGCAGGCCCGCTGCGAGGACAGCCCCGCCGCCCCGATCAATGTTGCGGCCCAGGGGATGGGTCCCGTTGTGGACCACCGTCACGGTGGCGCCTTCCTCTGCAGCGGCCAGGGCTGTCTCAAGGCCCAGGACACCGCCGCCGAGCACCACAACACGTTTGCCTCCGGAAACGGCTTCCAGGAGCACTTTGGCGTCCCGAAGATCGCGGAGGGCAGTAACGCCTGTTGGCAGGACAGGGGCGGACGGATCAGGGTTAAGCCCGGTGAGGTTTGGAATGACAGGCCGGGAACCGGTGGCGAATACCAGCCGATCGTAGCCCGGGGAGGTGCCGTCGGTAAGGACCACCTGCTGCCTTGCGCGGTCCACTCGACGCACCCGCGTCCCCAATCGGACATCGACGCCCTCGGCAATAAGGGCGGCAGCATCAGCAAGAGCCAAAGCACTGGCGGTGGTGCGCCCGACGCCAAGGTCCGCCACCATCACACGGTTATACGCGGCGTCGTCCTCTTCGCCCACAACGGTAACGTGCGCGAGACCGCTGCGGACGGCTGGCAACAATTCATCGATCAGCCGGGCAGCGACCGGGCCGAAACCAACTACAACAATGCGCTCGCTCATGAGGCCTCCGTCGTCTGAAGAACACTGGTCTGAAGTACGTTTTTGGCCAGTTGGACCCATACCTTGTTGAACTTGAACTCCGGCATCCCCGAAATGGGGTCGGTGGCGGCTTCCGTCAGGCGGTTGGCGCTCTCGAGCTCCGGAAAGTGGAAAGGAAGAAAGACCGTTTCGGGCCGGATTGCGGTGCTCAGCTCGGCCCTGCAGACCACTTCGCCGCGCTCGTTGGCGACCGAGACAAACGCGCCGTCGGTGATGCCCATGGCGGATGCAGCGGCCGGGTGGATCTGCATTTTCGCCTCCGGCTGGGAGGCCATGAGCTCGGAGACCCGCCGGGTCTGGGCGCCGGACTGGTAATGCTCCAGCAGCCGCCCGGTGATAAGGGTCATGGTCTTGGCGTCCGGGTCAGGATTTACCGCCGGGGTACGACGACGGCGGGGCGTCACCGGTGTCATGACCGCCTTGCCGTCTGCATGGGCGAATGCTTCCAGGAACAACCGGGGTGTTCCGGTGCTGCCCGCCGGGTATGGCCAGTAGGCGGCCTCGCCACGGTCCAGCATGGCGTAGTCGATGCCTGAGTAGTCGGCCAGTCCGCCTGCCGAGGCAAGGCGCAGCTCCTCGAAGACAGTCTCCGGGTCTTCGCTGTACGTGGAGGGAGCGTCCAATGCCTCAGCAAGTCGCGCCATGATCCAGAGCTCGCTGCGGGCCCCCTCGGGCGGCTGCAGGGCACGACGCCGGCGCAGGACGCGTCCTTCAAGGTTGGTCAGCGTGCCTTCTTCCTCGGCCCACTGCAGCACGGGCAGTACGAGGTCGGCTTCAGCGGCCGTCTCGGACATAAAGAAGTCGCACACCACCATGAAGTCGAGGCTGCGGATTCCTTCGATGACGGCGCCCGCATCGGGGGATGCCACGGCGATATTGGAGGCGTGAACAATAAGGCACCGGACGCCGTCGGGCTTTCCAAGCGATTTCAGGAGCTGGACAGCGGGCAGGCCGGGACCCGGGATGAGGAATTCAGGGACGCCCCAGACTCCGGCAACATGCGCTCGGGCGGCGGGGTCGGTGATCTTTCGGTAGCCGGGCAGCTGATCGGCCTTCTGGCCGTGTTCGCGGCCGCCCTGGCCATTGCCTTGACCAGTGAGCGTGCCGTAGCCGCTGCGGGTGGACCCGGGCAGGCCCAGGAGCAGGCTCAGGTTGATGGCGGCCGTGGCAGTGTCCGTTCCGTCCACGTGTTGTTCCACACCTCGCCCGGTGAGGATGTAGGAGCCGCCCTTCCGTGCGCCGTCGGCCAGCCGCCGTGCGGTCTCGCGGATGAGTTCGGCGGGGACGCCGGTGAGGGACTGAACGCGTTCCGGCCAGAAGGCGTTGACGCTGCGGACCAGGGCATCGTAGCCGCTGGTGCGTGTCCGGATGTAGTCGTTGTCCACCAGGCCCTCGTGGATCACCGCGTGGGACAGGCCCAGCAGCAAGGTGAGGTCGGTGCCCGGCAGGGGCTGCAGGTGGAGCCCGCCGCCGTCGCTGGTAAAGGCAGCCGTGGCGGACCGGCGCGGGTCCACCACAATGAAACCGCCGGCGTCGCGCGCGCCCTGAAGGTGCTGCACGAAGGGAGGCATGGTCTCGGCAACGTTGGAGCCGAGCATCAGGATGGTGCTTGCGCCGTCCAGGTCTTCCAGCGGGAACGGGAGCCCACGGTCAACGCCGAACGCGCGCATCCCGGCGGCAGCGGCGGAGGACATGCAGAACCGGCCGTTGTAATCGATCCGCGAGGTGCGCAGGGCCAGCCGGGCGAACTTGCCCAGCATGTAGGCCTTTTCGTTGGTCAGCCCTCCTCCGCCGAAAACTCCGACGGCGTCCGCACCATAGCGGGCCTGGGTTTCCTTTACAGCGGAGGTGATGAGTTTCAGGGCTTCGTCCCAACCGATGGGGCGATGGACGCCGTCGGAACCTTTGAGCAGAGGTTCCGTGACGCGGCCCGGGTGGGTCAGCAGCGAAGCGGAGGTCCAGCCCTTGCGGCACAAGCCGCCGCGGTTGGTGGGGAAATCCCGACCACTCACTTCAAGGGACGGCGCTTCAAGAACGGGTAGAGCCGTCACGGGGTCTGACCCCGGCTGTTCAGCCGGGGTCAGAGCCGCTGGGGACTTCAGCGTCATGGCGCACTGCAGGGCGCAGTAAGGGCAGTGCGTATCGGCGCTTTTGGTCATGTTAGACGTGTCCCATCGCGTTCTGTTTGGCGGGGCGGATGTAGAAGGCCCAGCAGACCAGGAGCATTACAACGTACGCTCCGACGAATCCGTAGAACGCCGGGGTGTAGGAGCCGCTGGCGCTGTTGGAGGCGTTCAGGACCTGCGGGATAACAAAGCCACCGTAGGCGCCGATTGCGGAGACCAGGCCAAGCGAAGCGGAGGCGAGCTTGGCGGTGTGGACGCTGCTCGCACCGGCCTTGGCGGCCCGGCTGGAGGTGGCGAAAATGATCGGGATCATGCGGTACGTGGCACCGTTACCGAAGCCGCTGGCCGTGAACAGCATCAGGAACAGCGCCAGGAACAGCCAGAAGTTCTTCAGCGGAAGCGTCCAGATCATCACGAGGGTGATGGCTGCCATAGCGGCGAAGGTGGTCACCGTCATCCGGGCGCCGCCCATGCGGTCCGCCATGCGTCCGCCGAAGGGACGGGCCAGAGAACCAACAAGCGGACCCAGGAAAGCGAGCGACAGAGCGACAGTTCCGACTGCAATGGAGGAGAAATCCGGGAAGTAGTCCTTGATGAGCTTGGGGAAAACACCGGCGAAGCCGATAAAGGAGCCGAACGTTCCGATGTAGAGGAACGCCATGATCCACAGGTGCGGTTCCTTGAGCGCGGCCACAGATCCTGCGACGTCACCCTTGGCGCTGGTGAGGTTGTCCATGTACTTCCAGGCGCCAAACGCGGCGAGCAGGATGAACGGAACCCACATCAGGCCTGCGACAGGCAAGTTCACCGTGCCGGCGGCGAGGAGCGTAATGGCGATGGGAACGGCCAGCTGTGCGACGGCGGCACCGAGGTTTCCGCCGGCTGCGTTCAGTCCCAGGGCCCAGCCCTTTTCACGTGCGGGGTAGAAGAAGGTGATGTTTGCCATGGAGCTCGCGAAGTTTCCGCCACCGAAACCGGCCAGCGCGGCGACGAGGAGCATCACACCGAAAGGGGTCTCCGGGTTGGAGACGCACACCGCGAGGCCAATGGAGGGAATCAGCAGGAGGAGGGCTGAAACGATGGTCCAGTTGCGGCCACCGAAGCGCGGGACCATAAAGGTGTACGGGATGCGGAGCGTAGCGCCAACGAGGCTTGGCATGGAGATCAGCCAGAAGATCTCCGACGTCGTGAAGGTAAAGCCCGCCGCGGGGAGCTGGACCACTACGATGGACCAGAGCTGCCAGACGACAAAGCCGAGGAACTCAGCGAAGATGGACCAGTTCAGGTTCCGCTTGGCGATGGAACGGCCTTTGGACTCCCACTGCTCCTTGTTCTCCGCATCCCAGCCGGCGATCCAACGGCCGGAACGGAATTCAAGGGCTGCCGCGTCTGCAGTGCGGGTGGAACCGGGCTGGGCGTCAGCGGACGTGGCAACAGATCCGTGCCACGGCTCGGCGTCAGTTTCAGGCGGAGTGCCGGCGCCGGATTCGGCGGTTCGGTCAACAGTCACGGTGTACCTCCTAAGGGGGATGTTGTACTCCCACGTTAGGGATTGCTCGTTTCGTCAAGCGTCGCCGTTTGTTAACGTGCTGTGACATTTGCCTATCGAGGTCTTTGTGACGGCGTTAGAATTCTGTCCGGGGCGGGGGAACTGCTGCTGGCGCCTGAGATAAAAGGCACAGTTCCGCGTCAGGGACCTTTCGTCTGAAGTCCGGATATTGGGAAATAATATCTAGGAATACGTATTCCCCGGCCGGGCGGTCTTGCACGCGCCGGACAACACTCACGAAAGCAGCTGCATGTCTTCCCCATCCACATCAATCGAAGCCGGGTCCCCGCGCCCGGCGAACTCGCGCGGGCGCGTGATCGTTGCCAGCCTGATCGGCACCACCGTGGAGTTCTACGACTTCTACGTCTACGCCACGGCGGCTGTGCTGGTCTTCCCGAGGCTGTTCTTCCCGGGCCAAAATGAAACCACCCAGCTGCTGAGCTCCTTCGCAGTGTTTGGCGTCGCGTTTATCGCCCGTCCGCTGGGGTCCATCGTCTTTGGCCACTTCGGGGACAAGTTCGGCCGCAAGGGGACCCTGGTGGCCTCGCTGCTGACCATGGGAATTGCCACGTTCCTGATAGGTTGCCTTCCCACCGCCCTGGTCCCGGGCTGGGGCTTCTGGGCTCCCGCCCTCCTGGTGGTGATGCGCTTCGCCCAAGGCCTCGCGCTCGGCGGCGAATGGAGCGGTGCAGCTCTCTTGGCCACGGAGAACGCTCCCGCCAACAAGCGGGCGATCTACGGGACCTTCCCGCAGCTCGGCGCACCCATCGGCTTCATCATCGCCAACGTGATCTTCCTCGTGGCCAGCTACGTACTCTCCCCGGCCGACTTCGAAGCCTGGGGCTGGCGCGTCCCGTTCCTGCTGAGCGCCGTTATGGTGATCATCGGCCTTTACGTCCGCCTGAAGCTCATCGAAACGCCGGCTTTCACCAAGGTGCTCGAATCAAACGAAGTGGCCAAGCTGCCGCTTGCCCGCGTCTTCAAGACGAGCTGGCGCCCGCTCATCCTGGGCACGTTCATCATGCTTGCTACGTACGTGCTCTTCTACCTGATGACCACATTCACGCTGACTTACGGCACGCGCCCGGCCACCCTGGACTCCGCCAAGGCAGCCGCGGAGAAGGCCGGCAAACCCATGACAGAGGCAGCTGCGGCGGCATTCGTTCCCGGACTGGGATACACCCGCAACGACTTCCTCTGGATGCTGATTGCCGGCGTCGTGTTCTTCGGTATCTTCACCCTGGTCTCCGGCCCGCTGGCCGAGAAGTACGGCCGCCGAAAGATGCTGCTGGCCGTGACCGGTGGAATCTTTGTCTTCGGCCTGCTGTTTGTCCCGCTGTTCAGCGGCGGCTTTGTGGGCACCATGGCACTGCTGGTCATCGGCTTCTCCCTGATGGGGCTCACGTTCGGACCGATGGGTGCGCTGCTGCCGGAACTGTTCCCGACCAACGTCAGGTACACCGGCTCCGCCGTAAGCTACAACGTCTCCAGCATTCTTGGTGCGGCTGTGGCCCCGTTCATCGCCGTCGCGCTCTGGGAACAGGCTGACGGCAGCCCTGTGCTCGTGGGAATCTACCTGACCGCCATGGCTGTCCTGACCCTGGTGGCGCTGTACCTTAGCAAGGAAACCAGGGACCTGGACTACGAGAACAACGTAGCCTGACGCTCCTGCCCAGTTACTAAAGGAATGCCCGGCGTGTTTGCTTAACACGCCGGGCATTCCTGCGTTCGGGCAGAAGTAACCGGGCGGGAACGGCGACGGCGGCAGGGCGGGCGGCCTCGGGCGGCGGGCGGGCGGCCTCGGGCGGCTGGCGGCAGCAACGACCGAGCCGGGCAGCTTTACCGGGCGTACAGCTTCACGAAATTCCGGAGGATTGTCATTGGCTCGGTCACCGTGAACCGGCGGGCGTTCTCCATCAGTTCCTCGGCAGATTCCGGCGGGAAGTAGCCGGCATGGCGGTAGATGTCGATGCGAGTGACCAGGCCGCCGACGTCGAGCTCCGGATGGAACTGCGTGGCGTACAGATTCTCCTTGATGCGGAACATCTGCACCGGGCAGGCAGGGGAGGTGGCCAGCAGCACAGCATGCGGGGGAAGGACAGTGCAGGCCTCCTTGTGCCCGGTGAACGCGGTGAAGGATTCCGGAAGTCCTTGGAGCAAAGGATCAACCAGGCCCTCCGGCGTCAGCGTGATGGTCGCTCCACCCAACCCCTCACCATAGGTCCTGTCGATTACCGCACCCTCATGCAGCCCGAGCGTACCCACGCCGTAGCACGCGCCGAGGAAGGGGAAGTCCTCCTCCACCACGCGGTCCAACAGGCGTGCCAGTTCAGCTTCCACACGGTGCTGGACCTGGCTTTTGTGGTCCGGAGGATCGCTGGACGTAAACGGGCTTCCGCCGACGATGATGCCCGAATAGTCAGAGAGGTCCAGGGCAGGCAGAGGTCCGGCTTCCATCCGGACGCGCTTCAGCTGTTCCGGATCCAGCCTTCCATACCGCAGGTACGCCTGGTACTCATCCTCGGCGGCAGCGTCCTCGGCCCGGGAGGCCAACAGCAAAAATGGCTTCACAGGCTAAGTGTGCACGCCGCGGAGGTCGGCAGACTAGTCTTCGATCGTGGCGATTATCGCACCCGCTGAAACTGTCTCGCCCTGGATTGCCGCAAGTCCCGTGACAGTGCCGGAACGGTGGGCGGTGAGCGGCTGTTCCATCTTCATCGCTTCGAGCACGACGACGAGATCACCTTCGACGACGACGTCACCTTCGGTGACGGCAACCTTGACGATAGTGCCCTGCATGGGGGAGCTGAGCGCGTTGCCGCTCGCTGCTGCAGCAGCGCCACCGGCGCGGGAACGTTTCTTGGCCTTTGCAGGTTTTGTGCTTCCCGAGCCACTGGTGACGCTGCCCAGGGATGCTGGAAGCACCACTTCCAGGCGCTTGCCGCCCACCTCGACAACAACGCGCTGGCGCTCACTGGCTCCCTCATCATCGGTGAACGCCCCGGCCCCGCCCCAAGCCGGAATGTTATTGACGAACCCTGTCTCGATCCACCTGGTGTGAACGCTGAAAGGGCCCTCTGCAGGAGCGAAAGCCGGGTCCGAAACCACCGCGAGGTCGAAGGGGATCACCGTGGGAATGCCCTCAACCACCATCTCCTCAAGCGCACGCCGGGACCGCTGAAGGGCCTGCTTCCGGCTGGCCCCTGTGACGATGAGTTTGGAAAGCATGGAGTCGAAGTTTCCGCTGATGATATCGCCTTGCTCCACACCTGAGTCGATGCGGATACCGGGACCAGTGGGATTCTTCAGGGTAGTGATGGTGCCCGGTGCCGGCATGAAGTTCCGCCCCGGATCTTCTCCGGTAATACGGAACTCGATGGAGTGCCCGCGGACCTCCGGGTCGTCATAGCCGAGCTTCTCGCCGCGGGCCAACCGGAACTGTTCGCGGACGAGGTCAATACCGGTGACTTCCTCCGAAACACAGTGCTCCACCTGGAGGCGGGTATTTACTTCGAGGAAGGAGATGGTGCCGTCCTGGCCCACCAGGAATTCGCAGGTTCCGGCCCCGAGATAGCCGGCTTCCTTGAGGATGGCCTTGGATGATTCGTAGAGCCTGTTGTTCTGCTCTTCCGTGAGGAACGGCGCAGGGGCTTCTTCCACGAGCTTCTGGTTGCGGCGCTGGAGCGAGCAATCCCGGGTGGATACCACCACCACATTGCCGTAGGCATCCGCCAGGCATTGGGTTTCCACGTGGCGGGGGGCGTCGAGGAAACGCTCAATGAAGCATTCTCCACGGCCAAAGGCGGCAGTAGCCTCACGGACAGCGGACTCAAACAATTCCGGGATCTCTTCGCGGTTGCGGGCCACCTTGATGCCGCGTCCGCCGCCGCCAAAGGCTGCTTTGATTGCTACCGGAAGTCCGAACTTGTCCACGAATTCGAGGATCTCCTCTGCAGACTCCACCGGATCAGCGGTTCCCGGTACCTGCGGCGCGCCCACTTTTTCGGCAATGTGACGGGCCTGGACCTTGTCGCCAAGGGCGGAGATTGCTTCGGGAGAGGGCCCGATCCACGTGATTCCCGCTTCGATCACCTTCGCCGCGAACTGCGCGTTTTCGGCCAGAAAGCCGTACCCGGGGTGAATGGCGTCGGCACCGGAGCGCAGCGCTACTTCAATCAGCTTGTCCATCACGAGGTACGATTCAGCCGCGGTGTTCCCGCCCAGGGCATAGGCCTCGTCCGCGAGCCTGACATGCAGCGCATCCCGGTCCGGGTCCGCGTAAACGGCCACCGAGGTGATCCCTTCATCCCGCGCTGCGCGAATGATGCGCACTGCGATTTCGCCGCGGTTGGCGATGAGGACCTTGGTCATTGAGGCGGGAAGACTACGGGATGCGCTGTGGGACATGGTGGGGAAGGCTCCATTCTTTTCTCAGTGGAGCCTAGCGTGAATTTGAGGTTTCCCGCAGGAATCACGCGTTCGTCCGCAGGTATCAGCCGCAGAACTTGTAGGGTTGCTACAAATTGGCGGGTTTGTTGCTAACCCACGTCCTGGCGCTGTCCGGCAGTGGCTGCCCGGCGGGCGGCAAGATGCTCCGCAAGGTACTTCGCGTCCCGGCCCACGCCGGGCAGGCTCGAAGAGGCAGCGCAGTACAGGAATTCCAGTCCCAGGAAGTAGAGGCCAGGGGAGGTCTCCGCTACACCCCGGCGCTGAACCGGGACCCCGGCGGCGTCAAGGGCGCCGGGCACGTCCAACCAGCTGTAATCATGCCGGTAGCCGGTGCACCAGATGACATTGGAGACTTCCAGCGGGTTGCCTTCAGCGGTTAACGGGACACCGTCCTGGATTCCCGTGATCCGTGGAACGATCTCGACGCCGGCTGCGGCCAGGTCCCGGATCCGGGTGCGGATCAGGGGAGCGGCATGCGTCAGGAAGCTGGGCGCCGCCTTGCGGCCAAAGGGTGTATCCAGGTTCAGGATGTGCAAGCCGGCGAAGCGGACCAGGGGAAGGGCGAACCTTGCTGCAGTCCGGCCATGCTTAAAGGGAAGTTCTGCTGAAGGGCTTCCGGACAGCAGCGTCGGGTGGCTCCGGACCACCTCGAAGGCTATCTCGGCCCCTGAGTTGCCGGCGCCCACCACGAGTACCGGGCCGTCCTGGAGTTGGCCGGGGCTGCGGTACTCGGTGGAGTGGATTTGCCGGATGGTGGGTGAAAGGTCCTGGGCGAAGGAGGGGAGCTTTGGGAGTTCCTCCGGCCCGGTGGCTACCACCACGTTGCTGGCAGACCACTGTCGTTCCCCGGCTGTGACGAGGTAGCTCTCTCCTGAGCGCTCCACGTTGTCCACGCGGGTATTGCTGAGCACCGGGAGGTTGAACCGCTGGGCATAGGACTCCAGAAAGTCAGCCTGCTCGTCTTTGGTGGGAAAGGCCAAACGGTCTCCGGGGAAACGCATCCCTACAAGCCCATCAAACTTTGCGGGGGTGAAGAGACGAAGGGAGTCCCAGCGTTTCCGCCAGCCATCGCCAACCCTTTCGCTTGCATCGAGGATGACGAAATCCCTTTGTTGGCGGGACAGGAGGTATCCGAGCGTGAGTCCTGCCTGGCCACCGCCGATAATGACGGTGTCCTTGGTTTCGGGCTGGCCGGAAAAATGATTGTTATTCATGGCAATGCCTCCGAGGCAATGGGTGCTTTAGCTGAGTCGCTGAGGATGTAAACGGTATGGATGGCATGGGCACGGTTGGACAAGGCGATGTAGCTCAAGGCATAGGAAGCCAGGTCCTTCGTGCGTGCCGTCTTCGCGAGCATGGGAATCAGGCTGGACGCGAACAGCACCGTCGAGACGGCGCCTGCAATAAGGGGTAGTTCCATGCCTTCACGCTACGTTTCAGGTACATGGCGGCACATCGAGCAAAGTATGTGATGGGCCGGAAGGCGATGGGTATTTTTACCTAGTGCCGGGGAGGCGTCCCGCCAGCCCATGGTTGAAGGCGTACGCCGTCGCGGCGCTGCGGGACGGCACATCCAGCTTGAGCAGGATGTTGCTGACGTGCCGGGCCACCGTCTTCTCACTCAGAAACAGTGCGGAGGCGATACTCCGGTTGCTCATTCCGGCGGCAACCAGGCGCAGCACTTCGGCTTCACGAGGGCTTAAGGGTCCGGCGGACGCCACGGGAGTTGGAGACACCGGGGTTTCGAGCCGGTCGAGGGAGCTCAATGCAGGAATCGCGCCCAGATCATTGAAAATTGTGCGTGCAGCCGCGAACTCCAGCTGGGCTGATTCGTCGTCGCCCAGCTCCTGCAGGGCCATCCCCAGCTTGACCTGGCAGCGCGCTGCCTCATACGGTGCCTCCAGCTTGGACCAATTGTTCCAGGCTCCGCGGAGGGCCTTCGCGGCGCCGTGGGGGTCGCCGGTGGCCAACAACAGAATTCCTGCCGAATACCCGGCGAGCGCCATGGCCCAAGGCATCCTGGTGGCTTCGGCCAGTGATTCAAGCTCCGCCGCTGCAGCCTGGGCTGCTGGGAGGTCTCCCGCGGCCACCTCGGTTTCCACCATGGCCGGCAGGAGCATCCGGCGTGAGAAGGTCCCCGCCTCCTCGGCTGCCCGGCGGATGAGGGATTGGGCCGCTGCGGGTTTCCCCTGGGCGAGGCGGAGCAAGGCGAGCCCTGGCTGGGGGTCATAACCGGCTTGATGCGCTTGGCGGTATGACTCCTCCGCTTCGGCGAATTTGCCCCTTAACCGCTGAATCTCAGCCTGTTGGTAGAAGCCGCCGTACATCGCGTTCCGGTCCCCGCGGCGGGACAGTTCCTGAGCGGTGCGCGCCGTGGCGAGGGCGTCGGACCAGGCGCCGTGCAGACAATAAATCTCGGCACGGTGCATCCGGCATTGACCCTGGAAAGGCACCAGGTCCGTCTGCGAGGCACACCACCGGTCAAGGGCAATGGTCCACTCCTGGGCGCGGCCAAGGTCGAAGGCGAGGTGGCAGCTCTCTATAAGGGCGCAGTAAACGATCCCGGAGGGGAAGGGGCCGACCCCTCCTGACATCACTGAGGCCAGGACCTCATCCAGCAGCGCCATTCCTTCGTCGACCCGCTCAAGCCTGATCAGGGCCTGGCCCTGCCCTAGCCTGGAGAGCGCCAGAACGTCGCGATCCTGGAAGCGCTCCGCGATGTGTTCAGCCCGGGCAAACACCTGCCGGGCACCTTCGAAATCCCGGCCGTACATTTGTCCCAGAGCCTGTTGGACCAGGAGGAATCCCTCGACGGCGCAGGGCTCCGCGTGTTCCTCCACTAACCGACGGGCCCGGGCAAACCATCCACCAGCCGCTGCCTGTTTCCCGGCATACCTGAACTGCATGGCCAGCCAGGCTGCGCACCGCGCTGCGGCAGCAGCTTCCCCCACCAGCAGGTATTCCTCGTGCGCCTTCGCCAGGGCGTTGATGCCGTCGTCGAAACGGCCCAGCAGCAAGGCAGCGGTGGCCGAACGCTCCAGATCCTCGGCAGGCAATCCGCCTTCCTGGACAGCTTGGGCAAACTCGCTGGAGGCATCCAGCCATCGACGTTCCGCGAAGGCTGACCGGCCGCGGTCCAAAGCGGTGGAAACTGTCACTGTGACTTCTTCCGGCCGGAGCATCGGAACCCTTGTAGCTCCGACCACCTGCCCTACTTCGCTAGGGTACCGCCGCCAAAATGGGCAGGCAACAAGACCAGCGGGTCAGGTCTAAGGGCTGGCCGGCCAAAGTTCGGTGATGCCCACTTTGGCTTGCCCCAACAGGACCCGAAGGGTGGAAATGGAAAGCCCGACGACCGCATGGGGGTCGCCGTCGATCTTGCGGATGAACGCCCCGCCCAGCCCGTCGATAGTGAAAGAGCCGGCACAGTGCAAGGGCTCTCCGGTGGCGATATAGGCGTCGATTTCTTCGCCTGACATTTCCATAAAATGCACTTCGGCCGACGAGACCGCGCCGACTGTGGCGCCGGAACCAAGGGAGAACTCCGGAGCGTCGTCGGCCTCGGTGTCCCGGCAGTCCACCAGCCAATGGCCCGTGTGCAGTACGCCCTTGTTGCCGCTCATCCGCAGCATCCTCCGCCGGGCAATGTCGGGCGTGTAGGGCTTGCCGTGCGACTCGCCCTCGAATTCGAAGACGGAGTCGCAGCCAATCACCAGCGCACCTTCGGATTCAGGAAGCGAAGCCACTGCTTCCGCTTTTGCCCGCGCCAGGAGCAGTGCCGTGTCGTGCGGCTCCGTCACCCCGTAACGGGCCTGGACTGCGTCCTCATCGACGTCCGAGACAAGAACCTCATGCCGGATGCCTGCCTCGGTGAGCAGTTTGGTGCGGGCGGGGGACTGGGAGGCCAGAATCAAGCGGGTCACGGGCTCCAGCCTAATTCACTTCAACACGTGCCTGCCCGGCCTTTTCGGCCTGCGCGGCAACGCCGGCTGGTTCTTGCTGCCGAAGTTTGGCCCCTTCAACGTCGACATCAGGCAGGATCCGGTCCAGCCACTTCGGCAGCCACCAGGCTTTGTCGCCCAGAAGGTACATCACTGCCGGGACGATGGTCATGCGCACCACGAAGGCGTCAACGAGGACACCGAAGGCCATGGCAAAGCCAAGAGGCCGCACCATTGTGAGATGTGAGAAAACGAAGCCGGAGAAGACGCTGACCATAATGATGGCGGCAGCTGTGACGACGGCGGCGGCGTGGCTGAAACCGGTGCGGACTGCATGCTTCGCGCTTTCCCCGTGCATATAGGACTCCCGCATCCCTGAGGTGATGAAGACCTGGTAATCCATGGCCAGGCCGAACAGCACACCGATGAGGATGATGGGCAGGAAGCTCAGCACCGCCCCAGGGTTCGGAACATCAAAGATCGTTCCCAGCCAGCCCCACTGGTACACAGCGACGACGGCGCCGAACGCTGCCCACAGGGACAACAGGAAGCCCCCGGTGGCCAGCAGCGGTACCACGATGGAGCGGAACACGAGGAGCAGCAGGATCAGGGAAAGCCCGACGACGATCGCCAGGTACGGGGGCAGCGCGTTGCCCAGCTTCGTTGAGACATCGATGTTGCCGGCGGTCTGTCCGGTGAGGCCGATGCTTACCCCGGTGGAGTCCTTGATCCCGGCATTTCTGCCGCGGAGCTCGGAGACCACCTGGACGGTGCTCGCGCTGGCCGGTCCCTCCTTCGGAATCACCTGGAAGACGGCAGTGCGGCGGTCCTCGCTGAGGGCAACCGGGACAGCGGCGGTAACGTTGTCCAGGCCTCGCAGGATGTCAGCGACGTCGAACTGCCTGGACTGAGCTTCGGCGTCGGTCAGCCCGGCCGGGAACTCGCCCACCACCACGATCGGCCCCGTCATGCCTTCTCCAAAGCTGCGGGCGGTGACGTCATACGCCTTGTATGCCTGGGACTCTACCGGCTCCGAACCGCCGTCGGGCAAGGCCAGCCGGAGTTGGCCGGCTGGCAGGGCAAGCACACCAAGCAGCGCAACACCGGCGAGCATTGCCAGGATGGGGTGCCGGGTCACGAGACCGCCCCAGCCGTGGCTGCTCTTGTGCTCTTCCTTTGCGTGGTCCTCTTCTTCGTGGCCCGGTGCGGCGTTGTGCTGTTCAGCTTTGGCCCACCTGCGACGGGAAATCAGCCTGCGGCCGATGAGGGACAGGACGGCCGGTGTCAGGGTCAATGCAACTACGACGGCGACCGACACTGTTGCTGCAGCGGAGAGACCCATGACGGCAAGGAACGGGAGCCCGGGAACAACGAGAGCAGCAAGCGCGATGATGACCGTCAGGCCTGCAAACAGCACGGCATTGCCCGAGGTTCCTGTCGCCAACGCCGCGGATTCTTCAGCGTCCATTCCCGCCAACAATTGGCTGCGATGGCGGTTGACGATGAAGAGTGAGTAATCGATGCCTACGGCCAGGCCAAGCATGAGGGCAAGCATTGGCGAAATGGAACTCATATCAACCACGCGGGTGAGTGCGAACGTTCCCCCTACACCTACTGCCACCCCCACCAGCGCCATGAGCAAAGGCAGGCCCGCCGCGATCAGCGTTCCCAGCATCACGATCAGGACAAGGGCAGCGACGGCGATACCGAGGATTTCGGATACGCCGAACAGGTCAGAGACGTCTTCGGTAATCTCTTTGCTCGCGAAAGCAGTGACACCGGCAGAGGACACCTCCTGCGCGATCTCCTGGACTTCCTTGCGGACCTCGGGGTTGAGCGCGTTGATGGAGGTCTTGAACTGAACCTGGGCAATGGCAGCTTTACCGTCCTCGGAGACAAAACGCATGCCTTCAGAGCTGGCCAGCTGCCGTTTGCCGAGCTCCAGCCGGGCGCCGCCTGCTTCCGCTTCTTTCCTGCCGACCTCAAGCTGCTGCTGACCGGCGGCAATCTCCGCTTTTTGCTGGCCCAGTTGGGCTTCAATGGCTGTCGCTGGCAAACCTGCAGCTGTCAGTTGCTGTTCCGCCTGGGCCAGCTGGGCAGCTCCGGCCTCAAGTTGCGCTGCTGATTTCTCCAGCAGGGCTTTCCCCTCGGCGGCTTTTTGCTCTCCGGACGCCAGGTCCGACTCAGCCTTGTCGAGCTGGGCCTGGGTGGCGAAGGGGTCAACAGTCCCCTGGACATCCGGCAGGGTCCTGAGCTTGGTCAACGCCGCCGTTACAGCGTCCTTGCCCGCTTGGTTGAACTGCCCGCCCTCGGCCTCAAACACGACACCCGCAGTGCCTCCGGCGGATTCCGGCAAGTCCTTTTTCAGCTTGTCCAGCATCCGCTGGGTTTCAGTTCCCGGGATCTGGAAGTTGTTGGACATGGTGCCGTGGAAAGCTGCGGCGGAGCCCCCGACGGCGAGCAGCACCGCCAGCCACAGTGAGATGACCAGCCAGCGGTGGCGGTAGGAGAACTTGCCTAGGCGGTACAGGAGCAGGGCCATGTCAGTGCCGATCTTTGGGGAGAGGAGATGCCTGGGAGGACGTCATGTCTGAAGGGGAGATTGAAGCTAGGACGACGTAGCGAAGCCTGAGGCCAGGAGGTCAAGGGAATCAATCATCAATTGACGAAGTGTGGCCATGGAGGCTTCCGAAAGGTCGGGTCCACAACGGCTGAACCAGACATCCATGGCCGCCCTTCCGCATGAAATTACCGAGCCTGAGAGGGCGCGAAGATAAAGTTCATCGATTTGGCCGTCAGTCCCGCCGCGCATGCGCTCACGGGCGGCCTCGATGATCTGTCCGGTGCAGTGGTCCCACGCTTCGAGTTCCGGGCGGGCGAGCTGGTGATTCTGCTGCATCAGGGTGAACAGTTCGGCAACGGGTGCAACGGCCATTGGATCGGCGAGTGCCATCATGGCTTCTTTGGCCGATACGATCACGGGTTCGTCACGGGGGCGCAACCGGAACTGCTGGAGCGCAACCTCCAGGAACTCATGCGTTATGTTCCCGATGGCCGCTTCGGTGCTGGCGTAGTAGTTGAAGAATGTGCGGCGCGATACACCTGCCGCGTCAGCGATATCCTCCACCGTGAAGTTACCCACACCCCTGGTGCGGATGAGCTCCATGGCGGCGCGCGTGATGGCCTGACGGGTTGCTGTCTTGTTCAGCTCTCGCCGGGAAAGCGGGGGAGGGGGAGATTCGGCAACAATTGCCGGCGGGTTTGAACTCACAGCCCTACACTATGTGCAAGTTTGCACTCCGGGCAACTTTGCTTCACAGCTTCCTGACAGTCTCGGGACAGCTCTCTGACACATGGCCTGCCGAGAGTGGTTAAAGGCCGGCAATCAACGGCTGGCCTCACATCGGAGCCGCCTTCGGGCGGCAGATCCAGGAGAAAGCAATGTCACAGAAGAAGAAACTGACCCTTGGCCTCAGCGCCGCCGGCGTCGCGCTGGTTGCAGGTTTGGGAGTCTCGGGAGCGGCGTACGCCGCCACGACGACGCCGAGCCCCACTCCCTCAGCGAGCGCTTCTGCGGACGCTCCAACCGACGGTCAGCGCGGAGGCCCGGGCGGTCACGGCAAGAGGGGTGGAGGCATGGGAGTACAGGCGGCCGGGCTGGCTACGAAGCTCGGCGTTGATGAGGCGAAGGTTACGGAAGCCCTGCAGACCTTCCGCGATGCCAATAAGCCTGATGCCGCGACCGGCGATAAGGCTGCAGGCACCAAGCCGGACCGTTCAGCAGTGGACGCCGCCCTCGCAGCATCGTTGGCACAATCCCTCGGGATTGACGAAGCGAAAGTGACCGCCGCTCTGGAGGAGCTCCGCACCGAGGCGCAGGCTGAACGTGCGGCTGCACTCAAGACCCGCCTGGATAAGGCAGTCACCGATGGCACTCTGACCCAGGCCGAGGCTGATGGTGCAGCCAAGGCGGTGGAGAAGGGAGTGATCGGCGGCGGTCGGTAAGAGGGACTTTTCCTAAGGGCCCTTAAAGCACAATTCCCCGGGGAGTTCCCGGGGAATTGTGCTGCGGCACTGTGGTTGACGGCTTTCCTGGAAGCTTCCTCCGTAGGGAGGAGCCAGGGGAGAACCCAGAGGAAAAGCTACGCCTTCGAGGTTTCAAGCTCCCGTTCACGGGAAGAAGTGTCGCCTGCGGCTGACTGGTCTTCCGCCGTCGGGGTGTCGTCGGCGAATGCCTCGCCGTTTCGCGTTGCGTTGTACAGGGTTTCGTCCAGGATGCCTTGACGCTTGGAAACGATCGTGGGCACCAGGGCCTGTCCGGCCACGTTCACTGCGGTGCGTCCCATGTCCAGGATGGGATCGATGGCCAGGAGGAGTCCGACGCCGGCGAGGGGAAGTCCCAGGGTGGACAGCGTCAGGGTGAGCATGACAACGGCGCCGGTGGTGCCTGCTGTTGCCGCGGAGCCGAGTACTGAGACCAGGGCGATGAGCAGGTACTGGCTGAAGTCCAGCTGGATGCCGAAGAACTGGGCCACGAAGATCGCCGCGATTGCCGGGTAAATCGCCGCGCAACCATCCATTTTCGTGGTGGCGCCCAGGGGCACCGCAAAGGATGCATAGGCGCGGGGGACACCGAGGTTTCGCTCAGCCACGCGCTGGGTGAGGGGAAGCGTGCCAATGGAGGAGCGGGAAACAAATGCCAGCTGGACGGCGGGCCACACCCCGGAGAAGTACTGCTTGACCGAAAGACCATGAGAGCGGATCAGAGTGGGGTAGACACCGAACAGCACCAGGGCCAGACCAATGTAAATGGCAATGGTGAACTTGCCGAGCGATCCGATGGTGTCCCAGCCATAGACGGCAACAGCGTTTCCGATCAGGCCGACGGTACCAAGCGGTGCGATCCTGATGATCCACCACAGGACCTTCTGGATCACGGCAAGGGCAGAGGCATTGAGCTTCAGGAACGGCTCGGCCTGCTTGCCCACTTTGAGAGCCGCGATGCCGATCGCAATGGCGATCACCAGGATCTGGAGAACGTTGAAGCTGACGGACGTGGTGACGGCGCCGGACTCGGCCACGGTGGAGGTGGCACCGAGGCCCAGGAAGTTCTTCGGGAACAGGCCGATCAGGAACGCCCACCAGTCGCCTGACTTGCCGCTGTACTCATCCTGCTGGGCAAGGCCTGTGCTGGCGCCAGGCTGAAGGAACACGCCCAGGCCGATGCCGATCAGCACCGCGATAAGCGAGGTGATCGCGAACCACAGAAGGGTGTTCCACGCCAGTTTTGCGGCATTGGACACTTCACGCAGGTTCGAGATGGAACTGACCACAGCCGTGAAGATCAGCGGTACGACGGCGGTTTGCAGCAGCGAGACGTAGCTCGAGCCAATGGTCTGCAATGTTGCGCCGAGGCCGTTGGGAGTCTCTTTCGTGCTGCCGGTGTACTTGGCCAGGAGGCCGAGGCTGAGGCCCACGATGAGGGCAGCGATGATCTGAAAACCGAAGGAGCCGGCCCACTTGGGCAGCTGGAACCCGGACTTTCCTGCAGGGGAGGGGGTGCTTGTTTGAGTGCTCACCCGAATACGCTAAAGGCAGTGCATATACCACCGCGAACGAACGTTGAGAAATGTTACGCCGACCTCGAGCGCTTCCCTCCTTGAAAACCCTGCAAATCCGGGGTAATTGAGCGCATTTGTGAAGTTATTCCCACCCAGCATGTGGTGATTGTCTCTTCGCCTAGCACCGAGATGACACTTCGCGGCAGTGTTTTGTTACAACACTGCCGCGAAGTGTCATCTCGACGATCAGCCGGGCTGCATTGGACAGGGGGTTAGGCCAGCAGT
Organism: Arthrobacter sp.; assembly: GCF_031179985.1. Lineage (GTDB taxonomy): Bacteria > Actinomycetota > Actinomycetes > Actinomycetales > Micrococcaceae > Arthrobacter. The sequence continues at coordinate 20,043 of NZ_JAPSHJ010000058.1, forward strand.
GCGCGCTTGAGGGTGTCGAGGCCTACGGAGCCGATGTTCAGTGCCTTGGTGTGGAAGGCCTTGAGGTCAAAGTCGGGCCGGGTTTCGAGCTCGGCCCTGATCTGCTCCCAGAGCCGCTGGCCCACCTTGTACGACGGGGCTTGGCCCGGCCACCCGAGATACCGGGTAAACTCGAACTTCAGTTGCCCCTCGCTGATGGGGAGGTTGGCCTTGAGGAATTCCAGTCCCTTGTCGGGCGTCCAGGTTCCGGATCCCCAGCGCTCCGGGACCTCGAGTTCCAGGTGGACACCAATGTCGAACACAACCCGGGCTGCCCGCATCCGCTGCATGTCCAGCATGCCCATGTGATCGCCCGGGTCTTTCAGATAGCCAAGTTCCTGCATGAGTTTCTCGGCGTAAAGGGCCCAGCCCTCGCCATGGCCGGAGGTCCAGCAGACGTTGCGGCGCCAGCTGTTCAGCAGTTCACGCTGGTATACGGCAGTAGCAACCTGGAGGTGGTGTCCGGGAACCCCTTCGTGGTAGACGGTGGTGGTCTCGGACCATGTTGTGAACGTGTCTTCGCCTGCCGGGACTGACCACCACATCCGGCCCGGACGGCTGAAGTCGTCCGACGGGCCGGTGTAGTAAATGCCGCCCTCGTCGGTGGGCGCAATGAGGCATTCCAGCGTTTTCATAACGTCCGGAATCTCGAAATGCACATCCGCGAGTTCCGCCACAGCGTTGTCAGACAATTCCTGCATCCAGGCCTTGAGGGCATCTGTTCCCTTGAGCTGCCGCGAGGGATCGTTGTTGAGGATCTTCTTGGCTTCTTCGATGGAGGCACCTGGCTTGATCTGTTCCGCAACCCGTTCCTGCTCAGAGATCAGCCGCTGGAGTTCCTGCACGCCCCAGGCATAGGTCTCCTCGAGGTCCACCGCCGCCCCCAGGAACGAGCGGGAAGCCAGGGCGTAACGCTCCCGTCCGACTGCATCTTTGGCTGGGGCCACAGGGAGGAGTTCCTGCCGGAGGAATTCGGCGAACCGTGCGTAGGCACGCCGGGCCGCGGCAGCACCGGCGTCGAGCTTGTCCTGAAGCTCCTGTGGGAGAGGCCCCTCCGCCGTTTTGGCCCCTGCAGCAAGCTTCGCGAAGAAGCCGTCCTCGGCTGCGTACTTGCTGGTCTGCTCAATCACAATCTGCACTTGGCGCACGGCGGAGACTTTCCCCGCCTCCCGGGCAGCAAGAAGCGAGGCCGCGTACCCTTCGATCGCCGTCGGAACATTATGGGCCCGGCCCGCGATGTGGTCCCAGTGTTCCGCGGTCTCGGTGGGCATCAGGTCAAAGACGGCACGGATGTCCTGGGCCGGAGACGCGATGTTGTTGAGGGTGGCAACATCCCAGCCGGAGTCGTGGATTTCCAGTTCGAGTCCGAGCCGTTCCTTCATGGCGTCCAGCGTCACAGCGTCGATGTCGTCCACTGGAACCTGCTGCTCAAGGGCAGCGAGCGTGGCACGGGCGGCATCGATAAATTGCTCGATTCCGGCCGGGGAAAAGTCCTGGTACTCGGTCTCGTGTCCGGGAACGCCGAGGGTGATGGCGAAGCTGGGATCGAGCCTGATGAGGGTGTCAGTGTGCGCGTCGGCGATCTTGTCGATGGCGGTCTGCGGCCGAATGGGAGTGGTTTCGTTAGTCACCCTCACGACACTAACGTCGCAAACCCAGTTATGAAAGACTTACTGAACTATTAGCAGGGGCCTCCGCCGCCGAGGGTCCCCTGGCCGGGCGCAGCGGGGTTTCCGCAGCAGGGGCCTCCGCCGCCGAGGGTCCCCTGGCCGAGCGCAGCGAGGTTTCCGCAGCAGGGGCCTCCGCCGCCGAGGGTCCCCTGGCCGAGCGCAGCGAGGTTAGGGAGGCGGTGGGGACGAGTCAGCCGCGGCTGCGTTTCCAGGCCCCTGGCCCTGGTGTGGGCGCCAGC
>NZ_JAPSHJ010000020.1:0-57106 GCF_031179985.1 Arthrobacter sp.
CTCCACGGTCAAGCTCGCCGCACAGGCACCGGCGTCTGCAGTGAACGTCGCCGGCAACCTGGCCAACACCGGGCTGGACGCAGCACCGCTCGCCCTCGGCGCGCTCGTGCTCTTCCTCCTCGGCGGAGCTGCCATGACGGTCAGCAAGGTACGTCGCCGGCCAATTCAATAAGAGGTACAGCTCTCGCTGAGACCGAGAACTGAGACCAGGAAGCGGCGCCCGGGATAACCCGCCGGGCGCCGCTTTCGTCTGCCCAGCAAGGCAAAGGACGGCAACGGCCGCCCATCCGAGGATGGGCGGCCGTTGCCGCACAGGGAAGAGGAAGTGAACCGCTACTGGTAGAGGTTCGGCTTGATCTCGTCCGAATCGATGTTCTTGGCGTCGTACCAGTAGAAGCCGGTGTCGATGATCTTCTCCAGTTTTTCGCCCTTGATGGCGGCTACGGCAGCCTTCACTGTTTCGTAGCCGATTCCGACCGGGTTCTGCGTGACGGCGCCAGCCATGAGGCCGGACCGGATGGCATCGATCTGGGCCTTGCCTGAGTCGAAACCGACGATGGTCAGCTTGCCCTTGAGGCCGAGTTCTTCAACCGCCTTGACGACGCCGATCGCCGAACCCTCATTGGTGCCGTACATGCCCTTGAGGTTGGGGTTGGCCGTGACAATGGCCTTAGCCGCATCGGCCGAAAGGAGCTGATCGCCACCGGCGTACTGGATGGCCACGATCTTGATGTTCGGGTGGTTCTTTTCGATGTATTCCTTGAAGCCGTCCCGGCGGTCGGTACCGGACTTGGAGGTCTGGTCGTGGCCGATGATGGCAATGTCGCCGCTCCCGCCGATGAGCTCCGCGAGGTGCTTGGCGGCCTCGGCCGCAGCAGCCTTGTTGTCCGTTGAGGCGGTGGTCACCGGAATGTCGGATTCAACCCCGGAGTCAAAGGCAACCACGGGAATGTTCTTGCTCTTGGCCTGCTCCAGCAACGGGGTGGCTGCCTGGGAGTCCAGGGCGGCGAAGCCAATGGCGGCTGGTGACTTGCCCAGAGCGGTCGTCAGCATCTGGATCTGCTGGTCCACGTCCTTTTCGGTGTTGGGACCTTCAAAGGTGATTTCGACGTCGAGCTCTGCTGCTGCCTTGTCCGCGCCCTGCTTCACGGCCTGCCAGAACTGGTGCTGGAAGCCTTTGGAAACGATGGCGATATAGGGCTTTGCTCCGTCGGCGGGAGAAGCGCCGGGGGTTCCGGCAGGGGCCTCGCAGCCGGCGATGGCTACAACACCGAGGGCCAGACCGGACAGGGTAAGGAAACTGCGCCGGTCGAAAGTTGACTTGTTCATGGATGAAAACTCCGTTGTTTTTCTCATTGGAAAGGAAGAGAGGGTGGGAAAGAGGGGATGATGCTGGAGGGAGGTCCGCATCGGACCGGCTGAAGACGCTACTTGGCTGCCTCCTTCCGGCGAAGCATGTCCAGGTAGACAGCCACCAGGATCACAACGCCGATGGCCACGTTCTGCCACTCCTGCGGCACCGAGATGACGCGGAGGCCGTTGGTGAGGACGGACATAATGAGGGCACCAATAACCGTGCCGACGATGGAGCCTTTGCCTCCGGCCAAGGACGTCCCACCGATCACAACGGCGGCGATCGCCTGGAGTTCATACCCCATGCCCTGTCCTGGCTGTGCTGAGTTGAGCCTCGCCGCGATGATCACGCCGGCCAGCCCGGTGAAGGCTCCTGCGGCGGTGTAGATCCAGAGCTTCCAGCTGCGGACGTTGATGCCCGAGAGCGCCGTCGCTTCCTCGTTGGAGCCGATGGAGAAGGTGTAGCGGCCCAGCAGGGTCTTGCTCATGACCACGCCGGCCAGTGCCGCCGCTCCGAAGAAAATGAAGACAGCATTGGGAATGACCAGCCCGGCAATGGGTTTGCCAAGGGCGAGGTTGGCAAAACCCTCGGTACCTGTGAAATAGATGGGCTTGGTTCCCGAAACCACCAGCGCCATCCCCTGGCAGACGAGCATGGTGGCCAAGGTTGCAATGAATGGGGGGATTTTCAGGAAGGAAATGAGGAAGCCATTTACGGCCCCGATAACTGCTCCCATCAGGATGCCGCCCACAATACCGGCCCATATCGGCAGGCCCAGATAGGTCAGCACGACGCCAACCATCACAGAACACAGGCTCATGCCGGTGCCCACGGAGAGATCGATGCCGCCAGTGACGATGACGAAGGTCGCACCGAGGGCAAGGAGCCCGATGACCACCGTGGAAAGCAGGATGTCCGAGAGGTTGCCCGGCAGCAGGAACCGGGCGTTCATGACGCCGAAGAAGACCACCAGGACAATCAGCGAGCCGAAGGCCAGGAGCTGCTGCAGGGACGAGCGGAGCCGCAGGGAGAGGCCTTGGGCGCGTGGCGGTGAAGACGGCGCCGTCAACACCTTGGATTCTTTCGGTGTGGGGGTTTCTACAATGCTCATGAGGTTGGTGCTCCTGTGGTGATGGAGACGCGCCGGGTGGCAAGTTCCATGATGTTTTCCTGGGTGGCTTCTGCATTATTGAGGAAGCCGGTGATCCGCCCTTCGCACATAACGGCGATCCGGTGGGACAGGCGGAGGACTTCGGGCAGTTCGGAGGAGATCATGATGATCGCCTTGCCTTCGCCCGCAAGTTCGTTGAGGAGCTTGTAGATCTCGTCCTTGGCTCCGACGTCGATGCCCCTGGTGGGCTCATCGAAGATGAGGATGTCACAGTCCTTGACGAGCCATTTTGCGATGACTACCTTCTGCTGGTTGCCGCCCGAGAGGTTCCGGGCAAGCTGCCTGATGGACGGCGTCTTGATCCGGAGCTTGCGGGCGTATTCGTCGGCGGTGCGGCGCAAAGCAGCGTCCTTGATAAAGCCGCCCGCAGAGTTCTCCACGAGCGAGGAGAGCATGATGTTTTCCTTCACGTCGCGCTCCAGCATGAGGCCCAGATGCTTTCTGTCCTCAGAGAGGTAGCCGATGCCCAGCTTCGCCGCTACGGCCGGGTTGGGAACCTGGACGTCGGCCCCGTTCACTTTGAGGTGTTCGAAGCTGGCCTTGTCCGCGCCCACCAGGGCCCTGGCAACTTCGGTGCGTCCGGCACCCATGAGTCCGGCAAATCCCAGGATCTCGCCCCTGCGCAGCGCGAAGCTGACACTCTTCAGCAGGGAAGGGGTAGTGAGCCCTTCAACCGAAAGTACGACGTCGTCCGCGCGGTCTGCTGCGTCGGCCGGCGGGCGCTGGTCACCGGAAATCGAACGTCCCACCATCAGCGAGATGACCTCCTGCATGCTGGTTTTTTCGGTGTCCACAGTGTCCACGTACTCGCCGTCGCGGATAACGGTAACGCGCTGGGAGATCTGCTTGAGCTCATCCATTCGGTGTGAAATGTAGATGACTCCCGTCTCCGGCGAGACAAATCCGCGGATCAGTTCATGCAGGGTGGCCACTTCGGCATCGTTCAGGGCCGCGGTGGGCTCATCCATGATGATCACCTTGGAGTCATGACTCAGGGCCTTGGCGATCTCTACCATCTGCTGTTTGGCCACCGTCAGATCACCGCAGCGCTCCCTTGGATCCAGCTTGAGGCTCATCCGGTCGAACAGATCCTGGGTCTTCCGGTTCAGTGCCCGCTCACTGAGCATTCCAAAGCGGCGGGGTTCCCGGCCGATGTAGATATTCTGCGAGACGGTCAGGTCGGCCATCAGGTTGAACTCCTGATGGATGATGCTGATGCCCAGCTCCTGGGCATGCTTTGGTCCGGCTGGCGTAAAGGCCACACCGTTGAGTTCAAAGGTTCCCTCATCCGGGACGTAGATGCCGGAAAGCAGCTTCATCAAGGTGGACTTGCCTGCACCGTTTTCGCCCACAAGAGCGAGCACTTCACCGCGCCGAAGGTCCAAATGCATGTTGTGCAGTGCCCTGACACCGGGGAAGCTCTTCTCCACGCCGTGCACCGACAACAGTGGTGTCTGATCCGCCGTCATGCTTTCACCTCGTCCTGCTTGGTTATGGTTGATTCCGTTTCCGGGGTGGTTCCGTCCGCTGACGATGCAGGCAGCCCGGAGTTTTCCAGTCCATAAGTACGGACCGCTGTTCCTTCGAGGAAAGCGTGCCGCTCCGCGGGACCCAGGTCGGCAGCCAGTTCGAGCAGCACCTCCACTGTGCGGCGGTAGGGCGCTCCGAGCGTGCTGACCGGCCAATCCATGCCGATCATCAGCCTCTCGGGTCCAAAAGCTTCGAGTGCCTCTTCCCAAAGGGGACGCAGCGCCTTCGCCGTGTACTCCAGTCCTGGCAGGTGCAGGCCGGAGACCTTGGCCACGGTGTTAGGCAGTTCAGCCAGAGCCCGGAATTCGCGGCGCCAGCGCTCCAACTCACCGCACGACCCGTTGCCGCCGGAGGTGACGGTGCCTGAGAGTGGCGGTTTGCCCAGGTGATCCAGCACCACGGTGAGTTCAGGAAGGTCCCTGGCAAGGTCAACGGCACGCTGGAGGTGCCGGGGATAGGCGTCCGGGACGTCCAGTGTCAGTCCCTTGGCGGACAGCAGCTTCAGCGATTCCCTCACCTCAGGCAGCTCCAGGAAGTTATCCCGCGGGTCGTTGTGGACCAGGTGGCGGACACCGCGGAACTTAGGGTTCTGGCCCAGCCGTTCCAGCGCGGCCTCTGCCTGCTCAGGCTGTTCCAAAGGTATCCAGCCGACGACGGCGAGCACCCAGTCGTTGCGGTGAGCCGCGGCCAGCATAAATTCTGTGTCAGAGATGGCGTCGTCCGCCTGCACCAGCACCGCTCCGCTGACACCGGCGTCAACCAGGGTTCCCTGTGCCTCTGCTTCGCCATAGCTGCGGAAGAGCGAACCATGCTGAGGACCGAGCCATGAGTACGGACGCCGCGGCGCTCCCGGCTCGGTTGGCTGCTCGGGGACAGGCGGCAGTTCCCACAAATGGAGATGTGAGTCGATCATGCCGGGATCAACTTCCGCTGTGAAAGTTCCGTCCACAGTTCCTCCGGAACCACTTCTTCCATCCGGCTGGCGCTGTCGCGGATCTGCTCCGGGGACGTTGCCCCAACCGTCACATTGACTACCGCGGGGTGCCGAAGACCAAACTGGAGCGCCGCCGTCGGAAGCTCTACGCCGTAACTGGCGCAGATCGCTGCCAGTAGGCGGGCGCGTTCCAGTAGCTCGTGCGGTGCCTGTCCGTAGTTGTAATGGGCGTCGTCGGGAACGTCCTGGCGGGCCAGCAATCCGGAATTGTAAGCTCCGACGTTGACCACGCCTGTACCTTTCTCTACGCATCGCGCCAAGAGCGGCACCTGGGGCTGCTCAAGAAGGGTGTACCGGCCGGCCAGCATCACGAGGTCCAGGTCAACCGCCTCGACGCAGTGAAGGGCGGCTTCGGCTGAGTTGATTCCGACGCCGATGCCGCGCACGAGCCCTTCGGAGCGCAGCTTTTCCAGGGCGGGAAGTCCGTCACTGATGCCTCCGGCGAGGTCATGGATGTCTGCATCGTGAAGGTAGGCGATGTCCAGATAATTCAGGCCCAGGCGTTCCAGCGATTCCTCGATGCTTTGCCGGATACCCCGCTCGGTGAAGTCCCAGACGCGGCGGCTGGCGGCAGGCACGTCGAATCCTTCCGGATCGCGTGGGCTGACTCCATCGATGTCACCAGCGGTCACACCCTGCTTGGGTACAAGGAGGCGTCCAACCTTGGTGGAGATGACAAATTCCTGCCTGGGCTTGCCCTGGAGAAAAGCACCGAGACGGTGTTCGGACAGGCCCAGGCCATAGTGCGGGGCCGTATCGAAGTATCTGATGCCGGCGTCCCAGGCGGCTTCTGTGATCGCTGAGGACGTGCTGTCGGACATGGCACGGTAGAGATTGCCGAGCCCGGCAGCGCCGTAGCCCAGCCTGCCGAGTTGGAGGGTGCCAGGTTGCAGGCTGCGCGCGTCACTGGAAGTCTGTGCGCTCATGGCAGTTCCCAGACCAGCGGAACACCTGAATCGTTGCCGCTGTAATCGTCTTCGATCTCCAGCAACTCGGCCATGCGGGCTTGCCAGGCGAGGTTGACCGGGTGCTGGGCAAGGGCTTTGCGCATAGCCTTGTAGTCCTCTACTTCCACCACGTGAATCAGTTCCAGGCCGCTGCGCCAGATGCGCCAGTTGGCGACGCCGGCATCCTTCAAGGCAGTGACCAGCTCGGCGGGGATGGCGGCGTGCGCGTCGGCATAGGCCTGCGCTGCTCCCGGCTTCAGCTTGGTGTGCAGGACGATGGTCTCAGGCATCAGCCGACGCCTCGTTGAGTGCCAGCTCCCGCTCGGGCGACAGGGGATCGGTGGTCTGGTGGCCGGCAGGCTGGTGAACGTCCGCTGCGGTGCCGCTCCAGGTTCCGCCGTCGGGGAAGCTGAAGGCAGTCAATGTCTGCCGGTGCATTTCGGCGCCGGCCCCGGGTGCTGAGGGCGGCCAGTAGCAGCCTCCGCGGACGTCCACGGGGGTGATGAAATGCTCGTGGAGGTGGTCCACAAACTCAATCATACGGTCGTCCTTTTCTCCGGAGACAGCAATGAAATCGAACATTGAAATATGCTGAACGGCCTCACAAAGACCGACCCCGCCGGCATGCGGACAAACACGGATGCCGAACTTCGCGGCGAGCAGCAAAATAGCGATGTTCTCGTTGACGCCCGCCACCCGGGCCGCGTCAAGCTGAAGCACTTCGATGGCACGTGCCTGCAGAAGCTGCTTGAACATGACCCGGTTCTGCACGTGCTCACCGGTGGCAACCGGGATTGGTGCCACACCGCGCGCTATAGCGGCGTGTCCCAGGATGTCGTCCGGGCTGGTAGGTTCTTCAATCCACGCGATGTCGTAGGGAGCCAGATGTGCCATCCAGTCAATGGCTTCCTGAACGTCCCACCGCTGGTTGGCGTCGACAGCAATCTTGATGTCAGAACCTACGGCCTCGCGGGCTACACGGACACGCCGGATGTCATCCTCCAGCGAGGCGCCCACTTTGAGCTTGATCTGCGTGAAGCCGTCCGCAACAGCTTCCTTGGCCAGGCGTGCGAGCTTCTCGTCGCTGTACCCCAGCCATCCCGGTGTTGTGGTGTAGCCAGCGTAGCCCTCGGCTAGGAGCCTGGCATGCCGTTCGGCGCGGCCCGGCTCGGCGCGGTGAAGTATCTCCAGCGCTTCCTCCGGGGTCAGCGCATCACTGAGGTAACGGAAGTCAACCAGGGCCACGATCTCCTCCGGGCTCAAGGATGCCAGCAACTCCCACAGCGGAAGCCCCGCACGCTTGGCCTTCAGGTCCCACAGGGCATTCACCACGGCGCCGATTGCCATGTGCATCACGCCTTTTTCCGGGCCCAGCCACCGCAGTTGGGAGTCGTGGACCAGGAGGTTCCAGGTACCGCCCATGTCCGCCAGCAGGTCTTCGACGTTCCGGCCCAGAATGTGGGGGCGCAATGCGTCGATGGCTGCAGCCTCGACTTCATTGCCGCGCCCGATGGTGAACACAAAGCCGTGTCCCTCCAGGTCATCGCCCGCATCTGTGCTGATGATCAGGTAGGCCGCGGAGTAATCGGGATCCGGATTCATCGCGTCGGAACCGTCCAGTTCCTGGGACGTGGGGAAGCGGATATCAAAGGTTTCTACCGCCGTTATGACGCTCATAATGCTCCTGACTGTGCAGCGGCCGGAAGGGGCGCTTCGTGGCCGACCGGGCACATCACGAAGCTGCCGGGTCGGGAATCTGGGATTAACCTAAACATCCGATGTTTCACTTGTCAATGGGTAACTTATGCGTAGTATTAGGGGAGGCCCGCAGCAAAAGCTCGGATGTTAGCGGCATACCTTGCGCCAAAGTCAGAGGAGATCATGAATATCAAGCTGGCCCGTTTGGGCGAACGCGGAAAAGAAAAGCCGGCAGTGGTCACCACTGACGCCAACGGGGACGAAAAATACTTCAGCCTGGCAACACTGACCCGCGACGTCGACGGCGTCTTCCTGGCAAACCAGGGCATCTCCCGCACTCGGCAGGCCCTCGATGCAGGGACTTTGCCGGAGGTTTCAGCAGCTGGCCTTCGGGTCGGAGCGCCGGTCGCCCGTCCCGGGGCCATCGTCTGCATCGGCATGAACTACGCTGCCCATGCTGCCGAATCAGGTGCGGCGCCGCCAGAGATTCCAGTGGTGTTCCTCAAGCCGTCAAACACCATCAGCGGACCATTTGACGCCGCCCCCATCCCGCCGTCGTCCAAAAAATACGACTGGGAGGTTGAACTGGGAGTGGTCATCGGCCGGGAGGCCAGTTACCTTGCTGACCCCGCCGAGGCCATGGACTACGTCGCAGGATATGTAATTGCCAACGATCTTTCCGAGCGCGACTATCAGCTGCCCGGCGCGGCCGGTCAATGGACCAAGGGCAAATCCCTGCCGGCTTCCACACCGCTTGGCCCCTGGCTTGTTCCTGCGGATGAGATCGATCCGGGCCAGCTGAGGTTGCGGTCCCTGGTCAACGGTGACGTCCGCCAGGATTCTTCAACAGCGGATCTGATATTTGACGTGGCTACCTTGGTGCACCATGTCAGCCAGTACATGCTGCTGGAGCCGGGCGACGTGATCCTCACCGGCACTCCTGAAGGAGTGGCGTTGTCGGGTCGCTTCCCGTACATCCAGCCGGGGGACGTAGTGGAGCTCGATATAGAAGGACTCGGCCGGCAGCGCCAGGAGTTTTACCGGCAGGGAGCAGCGCAGTGACGACGTTAGGAAACAGTGAAGTGAACAGCGAATTTGAAGGCCTGGTGGCCCTCGTCACCGGAGGAGCGTCTGGCATCGGGGCGGCAGTCGCGGACAGGCTCGCGGCTGGCGGCGCCCAAGTAGCGGTGCTGGACCTGAACCCTTACGGCACGCCGCACTTCGGGATTGAATGCAATGTTGCGGATGACGCTTCCGTGCGGACCGCCGTCGAAAGCGTCGCCGCCCGCTTCGGTCGGCTGGATATCGTGGTGAACAACGCGGGCATCGGAGCCATGGGTGACATTGCCGCGAACGACGACGACGAATGGGCCCGGGTCCTGGACATCAACGTGGTGGGGATCGCCAGGGTGACCCGCACGGCCCTCCCCCATCTGCGCCAATCGCCCGCAGCAGCCATCGTCAACACCTGCTCCATCGCCGCCACCGCAGGACTCCCCCAGCGGGCCCTCTATTCGGCATCGAAAGGCGCGGTCCTGTCCTTGACACTGGCCATGGCCGCTGACCACATCCGTGAAGGCATCCGCGTGAACTGCGTGAACCCTGGAACAGTGGACACCCCCTGGGTCTCCCGGCTGCTGAGCCAGGCGGCCGATCCTGAAGCCGAACGGTCCGCCCTCAACGCACGCCAGCCGCATGGCAGGCTCGTGGCGGCGGAGGAAGTGGCTGAGGCTGTGGCTTACCTGGCAAGCCCCCGCTCGGGGTCAACCTCCGGCACGGCCCTGGCGGTCGACGGCGGCATGCAGGGACTGCGGCTCAGGCCCCTCAGCTGATCTTGCGACGGTAGATGGTAGCCGCGAAGGTGTAGGCGACGGCGAGAATCCCGACGAGCCAGACGAGGGCGATCCAGATATCACTGCCGATGGGTTCCCCGGCGTACAGCGCCCGGATGGTGTTCACAATGGAAGTCACGGGCTGGTTCTCCGCGAACCATGCAACCGGGCCTGGCATCGATTCGGTGGGTGCGAACGCCGAGCTGATGAACGGCAGGAAGATCAGCGGGTAGCTGAATGCGCTCGCGCCGTCGACAGTTTTCGCCGATAGCCCGGCAATCACGGCGATCCAGGTCAGGGCGAGCGTGAACAGGATCAGGATGCCGGCCACGGCCAGCCAGGCCGCCACCGACGCCCCCGTGCGGAATCCCATGATCAGCGCGACGCCGGACGCGATGGTGATGAGAAGGATGCCAGGGAGCATGTAGTTAAGGTACGACTCGTCGGATCCGGTGTTGATCGCACCGCCGAACACGTACACGAACAGCAGCATCAGCGCGATCGGGGTGACCGCCGTGGTGATGATCGTGTCGGGGCTGCGGACGATGTGGCGCAGCGAGCGGCCTGTCAGGATGCCGGTATCGCCGAGGACATGGGTGCTCATCGTGGTTCCTTTCGTGCCGGGACTGTGCGGTGGTCTCCGGAGCTGCCGTCGCCGTCGCCAGCGGCGGCTGGGGCCGTGCCACCGACGAGGGCGAGGAAGACATCCTCAAGGGAGGGTTGTTTTTCGACGTATTCCACCTTGGCGGGCGGGAGGAGTTGCTTGAGTTCGCTCAGGGTCCCGTTTTGGATGATTCTGCCTTTGTGCAGGATTGCGATGCGGTCGGCGAGTTGTTCGGCCTCGTCGAGGTACTGCGTAGTGAGGAGCACGGTTGTGCCTTGACCGGCAAGTTGCTTCACCGTCTGCCACACCTCGATACGCGCCTGGGGGTCAAGTCCGGTGGTCGGTTCATCCAGGAAGATGATGGGCGGGTTCCCGATCAGGCTCATTGCGATGTCGAGTCGGCGTCGCATGCCGCCTGAGTACGTTGAGGCCTTGCGGTTCCCTGCGTCCGTGAGCGAGAAGCGGGCAAGCAGGCCATCGGCGATCTCACCCGGGTTCGTCAGGTGACGCAGCTTCGCGACCAGTACCAGATTTTCCCGGCCGGTGAGCACTTCATCGACGGCGGCGAACTGGCCCGTCAGGCTGATCGACTCGCGCACATCACCGGGTGTCGCTGCGACGTCGAAGCCATGGACTGTGGCGGTACCAGCGTCGGCCTTCAGCAGCGTCGAGAGGATCCGCACCAGCGTGGTCTTGCCCGCACCGTTCGAGCCGAGCAACGCGAAGATGCTCCCCGCCCGCACGTCGAAGTCGACCCACCGCAGCACGTGCAGGTCCTTGAATGACTTCTCGATGCTCTCGACTCTGATCGCCGGTTCGAGGGCCTGGCTGGTGGTCATGCTGTGGTCTCCTTCCCGTTCTGAGTGCTAGCGGCGTCGATCGCCTTCATCAAGCGGGCGCGCTCCTTATCGATCCACCGAGTGCCGCCGTAGGCCTGGGTGAAAGTTTCGGCGAACTCCACCGGGTCCTCGCCCACGATGCTGCGAACCGGCGTTCCGTCGACGGCGGCCCGCTCCCAGAGGTCGGCGAAATCGCCGAACATCCTGATGATGGTCTCGCCATCGGTGACTCCGCCGTAGTACATGAAGTAACGCTCGAATGCCTTCGCGGCGGCGCGGTATGGCTCGGGGAGCGCCTCGATGCGGGCCTTGTACTGCCTGTACTGCTTCTTCTGCTCGAGCGATCCGGTGAGGGCTTCAATCCACTTTGCTGCCATGGTTATTTCTCTCCTTGTTTCTGCGCGTGCTCAATGTGGTGGTGGAGCTGTTCGATCCGCTGTTCGAGGAAGCGCCAACTCCTCCAGAACTCTTCGAGGTAGTCGCCGCCCAGCGCATTCAGCGAATAGACCTTGCGCGGCGGCCCCTTCTCGGACGGGATTTTCGCGACGTCAACGAGGCCGCGCTGCTCGATCCTGACGAGCAGCGCGTAGACGGTTCCCTCGACAATGTCGGAGAAGCCCTGCTCACGCAGCCGTGCCGTGATCTCGTATCCGTATGCCGGCTGCACGGCCAGGATCGCGAGGACGATGCCTTCCAGTGTGCCCTTGAGCATCTCGGTCATCTGCTTGCCCATGGAAGCCTCTCTACAGCTACTCAGTGTTACTGACTACCACTAGATAGTAACACTGAATAGCGGTCTGGCAAGGGGAGATTTACGGGCTTAACCGATGATGGGCCGTTCTTCCGGCAGTCGGTAGAGCCTGGGGCGGGAGGAGAGCGCTATGGCTGAGGCGACCGTGATGGTGCCGATGCGGCCTGTGTACATGAGGACGATCAGTACCCATTCGGCGCTGGGTGGCAGGTTGTAGGTGATTCCGGTGCTCAGGCCGACGGTGCCGAATGCTGAGATCGATTCGAACAGCACTTTTTCGAGGCTGTAGTCGGTGAACATCAGGAGCAGCATGGTGCCCGTGACCACCGCTGCCACACCGAGTAGGGCAACAGCGAGCGCCTGCCGTTGTGAGGATGAGCTGATCGACCGGTGTGCGATGGTGACCTGGTCGCGGCCCCGGATTTCGTTCCAGATCGCGAAGCCGAGCACCAGGAATGTAGTGACTTTGATGCCGCCGGCTGTCCCTGCGCTGCCGCCGCCGATGAACATCAGAACGTTGGTGACCATTAATGTTTCCGGTGTAGCTGCGCCGTAGTCGATGCTGTTGAAACCGGCGGTTCGGGGGAACACGCCCCCGGCCAGTGAACTGAGCAGCTTTCCTCCGAAACTCAGCGGGCCGAGGGTCTCCGGGCGGTTCCATTCGAAGGCCGCGAACAAGGCAATACCGGCGACGAGCAGCAGCAGCGTGCCATAGATGGTCAGACGGAGGTGGATACTCCAGTCCTTGATCCTGGTCTCGCCTCTGAGGAGTTGGATGATGACTGGGAAGCCGAGTCCTCCGGCGATGACGGCGGCGCAGATGGGAACGATGATCCAGGGATCTTCGGCGAAGCCAATCAGGTTGTCGCTGTAGAGGCCAAAGCCTGCGTTGTTGAATGCGGAGACCGCGTGGAACGTGCCGTGCCACAGGGCCGTGGCAGGGTTGTCGTCGTAGGCGATCCAGAAGCGGGCGGTCAGGATCAGGGCGGTGGCAGCCTCAAAGAAGACCATGATCTTGGCTACCCTGAACAGCACCGTCCGGACGTCGCCGAAGTTCAGGGTGTGGGTTTCGGATTGCGCCACGAGCTGGCCCCGCACGCCGATACTCTTGCGGACGAGGAGTGCCAGCAGGGTCGCCAGGGACATGATGCCGAACCCTCCCACCTGGATCAGTCCGAGAATTACGCCTTGGCCGAGCGGCGTCCAGAACGTTGCCGTGTCCACGGTGATCAAGCCCGTGACGCAGACTGCTGAGACAGAAGTGAAAAGAGCTGTGGTGAAGGTGTCGCCCTCGTCTCCGGTCCGCGACATCGGCAGCATCAGCAAAAGTGCGCCCACAATGATTACGGCCAGAAATGCCAGCGGCACCAGGCGGACCGGATGAAGCAGACCCCTCGCAAGGTACTCTCCTCCGTCGGCGAGATTCCGCAATACGCTTCGGCGGATAGGAAGACCTCGGGACACGTGGCTCTGTACTCTCGGCAGACTGATGGTCTCCGGATGCCTTTTAGATAGAGTCACCCCACATGCACCCAAGGCCGTTGGGTGACGTCGGGTTCGGCTTCGCGCAGCACCTCGCGGGTGACCGGGGCAATCTCGCCCTCGCCCAGGAACAGGAAGCGCAGCAGGTTCGCAACGGGGTTTCCTTCAGTCCAACGGAAGTAGATGTGCGGCATCAAACCTGTTGCGTCACGGATATGGAAGAGGACGGAGGCGATGGTGTTGGGCACCACGGGGCCATGCACTTCCAGGATCCGGTATCCGTGACGGACAACCCCGCGGACGTGGAGTTCTGTTTCAAAGTCGGAGGAATCGTCAACGATCACTTCCAAGAAGAGGGCCTCGTGTGCGAGGGGAAGATGACTGACCTCGATCGCGGACCTGAGCTTATCCCTGTACGCCTCGGCGGACGTTAGGAGGGGTTCGTGGGCGATGATGGTGATGGGCCCGTCCAGGTTGGAGGACATGAACTCCAGTGCCGCCTGGTCCAAGTGGACACGGATGGCGTGCAGTTCGAAGGAACGCCGCACCCGGGAGAGCAGGGACACGACGATGATGCCCAGGATAAATATGCCGGCGATCCTGATGCCTTCGGGGCGTTCAATGATGTTGGCCACTGTTGTGTAGAGGAACACGACGGTGATGACGCCGAAGCCGATCGTTTGTTTGCGCTCTTTCCGCCGTCGCGCGGACAGGGTGACGGCCACGGCGGCTGAGGTCATCAGCACCAGGACGCCGGTGGCGTACGCACCGCCTTGGGCGTCGACGTCGGCCTCGAACAGGTAGGTGATCAGGAAGCCGACCAGGGTGAACACGAGTACGAGCGGGCGGACGGCTTTGGCCCAGCCTGGTGCCATGCCGTAGCGGGGCAGGTACCGGGGAACGAGGTTCAGGAGTCCGGCCATGGCGGAGGCGCCGGCGAACCAGAGGATCGCGATCGTGCTGATGTCATAGACGGTTCCGAATCCGACGCCGAGGTATTCATGGGCGAGGTAGGCCAATGCCCGGCCGTTGGCCTGGCCGCCGTCCTGGAATTCCTGCGCGGGGATGAGCACCACTGTGATGAAGCTGGTGGTGATGAGGAAGGAGCTCATGATCACGGCGGCGGTGGTCAGCATGCGTCGGGTTCCGCGGATGCGCCCTGTCGGGTTGACCTCGGTGTCATTGGTGTCTCCGCGGACCTGGGGCATGACGGCCACGCCTGTTTCGAAGCCGGAGAGTCCGAGGGCGAGCTTCGGGAAAACGATCAGTGCGACGGCGACGGCCATCAGCGGATTGCCGTGGGAGGTCCACAGGGTTGTCCACCAGTCGCCGACCGCGACGGGGTGGTTGATGACGCCAACGATCGTTACTGCCACGACCACAACATTGAGGCACAGGTACAGGGCGACAATGGCGACGGCGACGGCGATGGCTTCCTTGAATCCGCGCAGGAACACCGCTGCCAGGAGAGCGAGCAGGAAGAGCGTGACAAGGACGTTCTGTCCGTGGAGCCAGTCAGGGACGACCGGGTTCTCGATCAGGTGGGCGCTGGCATCAGCGGCCGAGAGTGTCATGGTGATCATGAAGTCGGTGGCAGCGAAGCCCAGGAGAACGAGGACGAAAAGCTTCCCGCCCCAGCGTGGCAGAAGGCGCTCAAGCATTGCGATGGACCCCTCCCCGCGAGGGCTTTCTCCGGCGACACGACGGTAGACCGGCAGCGCGCCGAAGAGGGTGACAGCGACCAGGACGAGGGTGGCGAGTGGAGAGATGACACCAGCGGCCAGCGCAGCGATGGCCGGCTGGTAGCCGAGGGTGGAGAAGTAGTCCACACCAGTCAGGCACATGACCTGCCACCAGGGGTGCTTCATTTCCAGCTTCGTGGTTACGCCGCCGGGTCCCTGGTGAGTGCCTTTGCTGTCCTGGAGTCCGAACAGCAGCCAACTCTTCAGCGCTGCCTTACCCGCCGGCCCGGGAGCCGAGGGGTCTGCCGGCGGCCTGCTCAATGTGGTCATAAGTTCCTCTCCGTGCGGCGCACCAGGCACCGCGACCGGAGCCGAAACTACCAGCGGCAGGGAGCCGAAATTCCGGAAAGGGGATTTTTTTGATGAATCCTTTACGCCTCAATAATCAGGACACAGGTACCCTTTCAGGGCTCGAAGCGGTATCCCATGCCGGCTTCGGTGAGCAGGTGCCTGGGCCGGGCTGGATCGGCTTCCAGTTTGCGGCGGAGTTGTCCCATGTAGACACGCAGGTATTGGGTCTCACTCCCATATGCGGGACCCCAGATCTTTTTCAGCATCTGCTGCTGGGGGATAAGGCGGCCGGGGTTGCGGACCAGGAGCTGCAGAATGGCCCATTCCCGCGGGGTCAGACGCACCACTTCGCCGCCGCGGGTGACCTTCTGGTTGATCAGGTCAACGCTGAAGCCACCGGCCTCGACGACGCTCACCTGTTCGCCCCCGTCGGATGCTGTGAGGCGCCGTTCCGCGACACGCAGCCGTGCGAGGAGCTCGTCGAGGCCGAAGGGTTTGGTGACATAGTCATCCGCCCCGGCGTCCAGGGCTCGTACTTTGTCCTCGGATCCATGCCTGGCGGACAGCACGATGATGGGCGTGCCGGCCGTGCGGCGGACCTTGGTGATGACATCCACGCCGTTGATATCGGGCAGTCCAAGGTCAAGGACGATGAGGTCAGGATGGTGGTTTCCCACGTGCTGGAGGGCTGTCATTCCGTCGAGGGCAACCAGGACCTGATATCCCTCCGCCTGCAGGTTGACCTGGAGTGCGCGGAGCAGTTGCGGTTCGTCATCCACCACAAGGACTGTTCTCATGAGGCACTCTTGGATTCGTGGGCGGTTGGGCTCATCTTCCCAGGACCGGCAGGGGCGCCGGCGCCGGAAGAGAGGGGCAGGCGGATGATCATGGTGAGCCCGCCACCCGGGGTTGGTTCTGCCGTCAGCGTTCCGCCCATCGCTTCGGTGAAACCTTTGGCGACGGCCAAGCCAAGTCCGATCCCAAGGCCCTCCGGTGCGTCGTCGAGGCGCTGGAAAGGCTGGAACATGGCAATGACGTCGGCGGCCGGGACGCCCTGGCCGTGGTCCACAATCCGCAGCTCACCGCAGGGCCGCCCATCGACAGTGCCCGTTACGGAAGCGCTCGAGGGTCCCAGAATGACGACGTCGGAGTCGGGAGCGTATTTGAGGGCGTTCTCCACGATGTTGGCAATGACCCGCTCCAGCATGCCCAGGTCGGCGTCAACCGCCGGCATGTTCGGGGCCAGTTCCACGCGCAGGCGTCCCGCGGATATTCCCCGTAGTGAGTCTTCGATGGCGTCGCGCCAAGTGACCGGAGCGGTGTGGGGCGCGATGGCGTCGCTGGATATCCTGGACATGTCCAGTAAGTTGCCGATGAGCGCATCCAAGCGGTCCGAGTACGAGTCGATCGTCTGCAACATCTCGGCCTGAACCTCCTCGGGCAGCCGGGTGTGCTGCCGCTGGAGGGCGGTGACTGCCAGTTTGATTCCTGCCAGCGGTGTCCGAAGGTCATGGCTGACGGCACGCAAGATGGCAGTCCTGATCTTGTTCCCCTCGGCCAGCTTGGTTGTCTGCTCAAGGCTTCGCTTGAGCGCCTGCCGCTGTTGCAGCAGGAGAAGATGGGCCCCGTGGGCTGACAGCAGGCGGCGCTCTCCCGCTGTGAGGGTTCTGCCGGACACGACGATGGCAGTCAAGGGATCAGCCAGCTCGGTCGTTTCAGCACTCGAATCCGGGGTTCCCGGACGTAGGGGCGGAGCGTCGCCGGCATACGCTTTCAACTCCCACTCCTCCTGGCCGGCAGCGGCCCCTCTCGTGAACAGCCCGGCCGACCGGACGCGGAAGGTTTCACGGACTTTTTCAAGGAATGCCCCAACGGTGTCGTCGGCAAGGAGTGCACCCCTGGCCAAGTCGGCAAGGGTGGCGGCCTCGGCGCGGGACAGGGTGGCCTCATGCGACCGTTTGGCAGAGACACCCACCACCAATGACACCGCGACTGCCACACCGAGGAACACCACAAGGGCAAAGAGGTTCTGGGGATCATCGATGCTGAACGTCCCTACTGGACCCGTCTCAAAGTAATTGATCAAGAGAGAATCCAGAATGGCTGCAACCACTGCCGGCCAGAGGCCTCCGATGAACGCCACCGCGATCACGCCCGTCAGATGGACCAGCACATGCGTAGCAAGGTTCAGCTCCGGACCAAGGGACATCAACGCCGTGGCCAGGACCGGCAGAAGAACCGCCAGGACAAAACCCACGCCCGTTCTGGTCCGGCCCAGCAGTCCGGGCACCCGCCGTCGCAGCGACCGCGGTGCCCAGGGATGCGACACCATGTGGACATCAATGTCGCCGGAATCCCGCACCACCTTGGCGCCCACGCCCACGCCCCCGCCCAGGAACCCTTTGAAGCCGCGGGAAACGCCAACCACTATTTGGGTGGCGTTCACGTCGCGGGCAAACTCCAGCAGGCCGTCGGCCGGGTCATCAACGGCCACCGTGTGATAACTTCCGCCGAGTTCTGTGACCAGACGGTGCTGGATTTCCAGTTCCTGCCAAGATTCCGTTGCAGCACCGTTCGCACGGCGGGCATGAACCGCCAGCAGATCCCCGCCGCTGACCCTGGACAGGATCCTGGCTGCGCGGCGGACGAGCACTTCCCCCTCGGGACCTCCGCTGAGTCCGACAACCACTCGTTCGCGTGCGGGCCAGCTGGTGCGGATGCCCTCCACCTCCCGGTACTTCGAGAGTCCTTCATCCACCCTGTCGGCAAGCCAGATGAGGGCGATCTCCCGCAGCGCCGAGAGGTTTCCGAGCCTGAACTCGTTAGCGAGCGCGGTGTCGATCATGTCCGGTGGATACACCTTTCCTTCGGACAACCGCTGCCGCAACAACTCGGGAGAAACATCAACCAGCTCGATCTGGTCGGCCCTCCGCACCACGTCATCGGGCACCTGTTCCGGCCGTGGAACCTCCGTTATGGCGGACACAACATCGCCCAGCGACGTCAACTGCTGGATATCCACCGTTGAAAGGACGTCAATGCCGGCGGCCAGGAGCTCCTCCACGTCCTGCCAGCGCTTTTCGTTGCGGCTTTTGGGCATGTTGTTATGACCGTACTCATCAACGATTGCTACCTCCGGATGGCGGGCCAGGACGACGTCGACATCCATTTCCCGGAAGTGCGCATCCTGTTGCACACCCCCTCCCCCGGCGGCAGCGGCCGGTATGACCTCCAGCCCGGACAAAAGCTTTCGCGTCTGCGGGCGGCCCTTGTCATATGCGGTGGCCACCACAACATCCCGTCCGGCGGCCAGGAGCTGGTGGGCTTCCTGCAACATGGCATACGTTTTGCCGGCGCCTGGAGCCGCGCCCAGGAAAATGCGAAGAGAGCCCCGTGACATGCTCACAATTCTGTCAGCCCTGGCCTGCAGACGCGTCCGTTTCTACGGCCTGCGAAGGTTTGGGGGCCGTCGTCCCGGCACCGAAGCTGCCGAGCAGTTGCAGGGAATCGGCCGACGGCGATCCCGGCTTTGCGGAAAACACCCGCAGCACCTGATCCGGATCGTCCAGGCGTGCCAAATCTTCGAAGTTCAGTTCCAGGTCGCCCACGATCGGGTGGTGGAGGCGCACTACGCCGGCCGATCCTTTGGCCACCCGGTGCCCTGCCCACCACTGGCGGAAGTGCTCGCTGCGCACTGCGAGTTCGCCCACGAGCTGATTGGCCTGGGGATCGTTGGGGTGCCGTCCGACATCCGAGCGAAGAGTTCCCACGGCTTCGGATGCCACTGCCTTCCAGTCCCGGAAGAGCTCCCGCGCGGAGGGCTCAAGAATGAGCCAGCGGGTGAGGTTCCGCTCCGTTTCGGGCATGGCAGGGAAGTCGGCAAGCAACAGGAACGCAAGAGGGTTTCCGGCAAGAACATCGGTCCGGCGCCCCAGAACCAGGGCGGGCACATTTCCCACGGCGTCGAGAAGCTGCAGCAAGGCAGGCCGGACGCCCTGTGCCGGTATCGGCGAAGACTCCTCACAGTTTTCGAGAAGGTCAAGCATGTGCGCGTGTTCGCTGGGATTCAGCCTCAGCGCCCGGGCTACCGAATCCAGCACCGCCCGGGAGGGATGAATGTTCCTGCCCTGTTCCAGCCGGGTGTAGTAGTCCGTGCTGACATCGGCCAGGCGAGCGATCTCCTCGCGCCGGAGACCAGGCACACGCCGGGCGCTGGACGTCGCTCCTATTCCGGCTTGCTCCGGACTCAACCGTGACCGCATTGCCTTCAGGAACTTTCCAAACTCAGCGCTCTGACCCATGGTTTCCATTGTCCATGGGTCAGAGCGTGGTTTTCATACTTCGTGGCAACAACAGCTACCGACGGCGCAGGAACCAGACTGTCCCACCGCCAGCGCCAGCCCCCAGGAGCATAAGACCCGCTGCCATGGCGATCCACAGCCACAACGGCACTCCGTCGGGCGACGGTGCTAGGTCTCCAGTCGAAGCGGCGCCGGTACCCGGGCGGGTCCCGGTCATAACGGCTGCGCTAACCGGTGCTGCGTCTGCGGCAGGAGCAGCAAAAGCCCCAGCGGGCAGGCAGCCGGCCGTGGAAGTACCCGGCCCGGCTACAAGACCGGCAGTACGCTTCCCGGCCGCCGGAGCCTCGCCGTTCCCGCTGTTGCCAACGATGACAGTGACCACCTGCGTGTCCGAGCTGCGGCTGCCGTTCGCGAGTGTGGCTGACTGGGTCATGGTGAGTCTGTATTCACCGGCCGCGGGGAACGCCCAGGTGGCGTGCGCGTGGACGCCAACCGGCACTGAAAGGCTCCGCCCCGGGCTGAGGAGCTGGACGGGTTCTCCGAACGCGCCGAGTTCATAGATGGTCACAGCACCGGGGCCGCTTACGTTATCGAGCGACCAGGTCACGGGCCCCACCACATCGGACCCCAGCGATTGGGTGTTCCACCCCAGCCATGGAAGGCCTGCGGCCTGCGTCTGCGGCAACTGGTACACGATCGCTCCAGGTTCGCCGAGGAAGCCGAATGCGCCCTCCGGTATGCGGGTGGCAGCGCTGGCTCCCACATTCAGGACAACCTCGCCCGGCTCCCGCCAGGCCGGCACGGCGGTGGTTCCGTCCTTCAGAAAGGAGCGCAGGCGCCCGTCAATCACGCGGGTCGCGTAGTCCACGTGCCCGGCGGCGATCACTGCTGCGCCGGCCGCGATCCCGGCCCCGGCGGATGTGCTGGCCTTGCCAGTTTCGGATTCCTCCAGCCAACCGGGCAGGGCACCGCCCGCCTTCGCAGGCGCACCGGGCAGGCAGACCGTGCCGGGTCCCACGGGGCTGCCCGCAACCGCCCGGCCGCCTGCCGCACCTTGTGCAGCATCAGGCACCGCACTGGTAGAGACGATCGGCGCGGTTTTCACGCCGCCGTCGATTGTGTCGATGGACTTCCCCGCGAAACAGTCGCCGGGATCCACCGTCGATGCGTCCACTGACTCGCCCACGGTCCACGCGACGGTGAAGTCACTGCTGGCACCCGTGGCTGCAGTCCGATTGAACGCCATGCAGTACACCCCCGGGTGGGAGAACACCCACGTGCCATGCTGGTGGACGCCGGACGGAATGGTGAACTGGTTCGTACCGTCCGTGGTGTTGAACTTCATTGCAGCTGCGCCGAACGTGCCCAGCTGGTACAAGGCCATCTTCCCGGGTGCCGCACCCTCGCTGCCTGTGGTGCCAAGCTTCTTGAGCGTCCATGTCACGTCCCCGGCTTCTGGGACCTCTTCTGTGGACCAGCCGGGCCAGATGAGCCCTGCCTCCTCGCTTTGCCCCAGTACATAGGCAGTGGAGCCTTCGGTGCCGATGAACCCGAACGGCGAGCCAGCAGTGACAGGTCTGCGGGCTGCATCGCGGACCTGCAGGACGGTCTTGGCAGGGTCACGATAGACGACGGTGCCTTGGCTGGAGTCCTTAACCTGGGTGGTGAACATGCCGCCCAGCTGGCGGCTCGCCAGGTCAAGGTGCCCAGCACCGATGACGGTCACGTTGCTGGGCTGCGTGCCCGTGCCGGGATCCGGCGTCGGTTTGGGCGTTGGGGCCGGGGCCGGCCCGGTGCCGGTCCCGCCGGACGCGCAGGGTACGACGGCGACACGGTTGACGTAGTCAGGCTCCCCCGGCGTGGTGCTCCCTACCGCGATGGTGAGAGTCGTCGTCGTGCTCGAGGCTGCCCCCGTTACTTTAGGAACAGCCGAAAATGTGAGTGGGACACAGTACACGCCGGGCGCAGAGAAGCTCCACACCAGCATGTTGAGCGAGCGCGGGGCGAGGTCCGCTTGGGTCCGCCCCGCTGAGGTATCGGAGGACAGGACAGCGCCGGTCGAGCGCTCCGCCGTAACAGTTCCCGGCCCGATTACGGTGCCCAGGCTAACCCCGGCCTCCCCTACGATCCCCGCGGGGTCGAGCCGGTCCGTTGAAAAGCGCAGACCGGGCGCACCCCATGCGCCGTCGGGTCCGAAGACATAGTTGGTGCCATTGCGGACTGAGCTCGAGATGACGATCCGGCTTGGATCGACGTCCCGGGCAGACGCCGTGGTGGTGGTGTGAACGCGTGCGCCCACTGCAATTTTTCCTTCATCGAGACGGGGTTCCAGTGCCACGAGCCCGGTGTCCGCCACTTTGCGGTCGGGCTCCGTTACGGCCACAGGCTCCTTGCCGTGTGAGAGCGTGGCCAGGCCGTCGAGCCCGGCGGGACGGTCGCACGGGACCTGGTCCTTGGCCTTGGCAGGATCGCCGACCCAGACAGTCAGGCGGGCGTCCTGGCCCACGCGTGTGCCGTCACCCTTGAGCATCTTGGCGTTGATGGCCAGGCAGTATTTGCCCTCTGCAGTGAACGCCCACGTGAAGTGGCGGTGGTTAGCGGCTCCCACGGAAAGGCTCTGCGGCAGCCCGCTGCGCGTGGACCAAAGGAGCGACGACGGGTCGAAACGTTCGGTCACAGCCCGACTGTCGTAGAGGGCGAACGAACCGCCTGCGGGACCGCGGACCTCCATCAGGCTAAGGTCCTGTGACGAGTAGGGGCCCATAGATCCCGGCACGAAGTCCTGCCCGCTCACACCCGGCCAGAGATGTGTCGAGGAGTTGCCTCCTCCTTCGCTCCAGAACCAGAGAGGGCTGCCGGCTGGTGCTATCGCGGACAGGTCCGAGGCGGCGCTGGGTGAGGGAACTGTGGTTTGCTCGAGCCCGGAAGTAACAACGTCACGGAAGGGAATGCGGCCGTAGGTACCGGCGTCGATGAGCAGGGCAAGGGACCCGCCGTCGTTGGCCAGCGGGGCGCGGACGTCAACATGGCCAGTGGTGAAGACAGTCACCGGCTTCTCAGCGGGCCCGCCCGGGCCGGGGCCACCGTCACCTGGGACAGGATCAGGCCTGCCTCCGGCGCTGCACATTGGAACCGTCGCCGGAAGGTCCCCGGCCACCACCGTGTAAGTTGCCGTGCTCGGAGCGGGCTGGTTGCCGCTGCTGCGCAGGACGGGTGCCATCTCGATGGTGAGGCAATAGACGCCCGGAGCGCTGAAGCCGGCCTGGAGTGCGTAGATGGAGTTGTTCGGGCTCATGCCGAGCCGCGGTTGTGCGGGGTCAGAGCCGAGTGTGCGGGTGTCCCATCCTGCCGACGTCGCCACCCCGCCCGGGCCCCGCCCCGTCACCGTCGCGTGAGTGCCTTCAGGCGTGAAAGCCCCGGTCAGGGCCAGGTACCCGTTCGTGCTGGGTCTCAGGTCTGTTGTGGCCGTGGAGCGCCGGTTGATCTCCGGCTGCGCATCCGGAATCATGAAGTCAGCCTGCCCATTCAGCAAGTGGGTCTGGAGGAAGAGCCGCGCGTTCTGCCCTGTCGCGTAATCCACCGGCGTCAGCCCGGAGGTGCCTACTGTCCCGTCCAGGGCCATTCCTGGTGTGGTGTAGGTGCCATCGTCCGCGCGATCCGCGGCCGGGATGTTGAGGACCGCGCCTCCGGCCGGGAAAAACTGCTGGTTCCGGTAATCGCCGTTGAAACCGGAGCCCCAATGCTCCGTGTCCACACCGTAGCCCGGCGTGATCGTCTCAACGACAAGCGGGTTGCCCGCGAACGGGTTGATCTTGGGTGCGAGGCTCACGCGGCCGTGGTCGAGAACAGGAAGGTCGCCCGCGCTCGTGCGCACCGTCCGCAGCCCGGAGGACTCCGAGGATTCGCCCTGCTTTGCAGTTGCAGTCGGCCCGGTGGCGGCGTCAGGATCTGCGCCCACGGCTGGGTCTGTCGGGGTGAGCGGTTCAGACGCGGACGGCGCCGGCGTGCTCGAGTCGACGGAAGGCGCTGGGGCAGGAGCCGGGCTTGAAGGTTCAGGGGCGGGATCTGTGTCCGGTGTGGGAGTCGGGCCTGAAGGCTCGGTGGCCGGATCTGGGTCCGGGGCTGGAGCCGGGTCAACCGGTTCAGGCTCGGAAGCAGTGGACGTGGGCGGCGCGGGTGCAGGAGCCGGCTCGGTGGCCCACGCCGGGACCCCCGCGACGGAGCTGAGCAGCGCGGCGGTCAGGAGGACCACGGCGGAAGCGGTGCGGAGGGGTCTTAAGCGGGTCACGTTGTGGCTTTCCAGGGTGCGGGTGGGATTTGGGGCGGGATGCCCCGCGGGTGCCGGGATGAGAATCCCGGCACCCGCCGTCGACTATTTGGTGACGATCTTGTAGGTCAGAGGATCGGACGCAGCTACTTTGCCCTCAACGTTCGAGGCCTTGATGGTCACGTAGTAGGTACCCGCTGCGGAAAAGGTCCACTTCGGGTGGACGTGGAGCGCCTCGGGGGCCGTCACGTCTGCCACCCTCGCGGTGTGTGTGGTTCCCGAGGAAACAACGTTCTGGGTCGAATCAAACACAACGCTTACGCTGCCCGGGTTCCCGGACGCCGGGACAACGCTGTAGGCAATGCGGTCACCGTTGACGAGAACTCCCTCGGCGCCGATCCCCTCGGGTGCTTCCGAGCCGGACAGGGCGAAGCCCGCGAGGAGCTGGGACGGATTGGAGTCGTTGGCCTTGATAACCCACGAAGAGCCCTCACGCTGGGTCACCACGACGTCGACCACCGGTTCTTTGGTGGGCGACGCAGCAACCTGGGCAGCCGTGTAGTACGCGCCCGTGTACTCATGGTTGAGGCCCAGGATGAGCTTGTTTGCCGTGGGGTTGATGCTCGCGCGGGCAATGTCAGCATGCCCTTGTGAGACGTGGTAGGTCGCGGCACTAGCGGCCGGGACCCCGAATGCGAGGACGAGCGCCGCGACGCCGGCGGCCACTGACCCGGCAAGCCCCAGGGACCTGCGGGGCCTTACTGTCGCTGTGGGTGTGTGCGCTCCGGACGTTGAGGATGAGGAGACCGAAATGGAAGAGTGCAGCATGGGCACCTTTCTGGTGCGAGTGGTGTGCGGACGGTGGATGACCATCGTTATTGAGAATGATTCTCAAACAAGCTGGACCCTACTGGTTTACGCCGCCTTAGTCAATTCAGCCGGCTCAGACACTTGATCGGGCGGGTTCGGCGTCTTGCGGTGGACCAGACGCCAGAGGATTCCATGCCGGGGCGCCGCAGCCCATGCCGCGACGAACAGTCCGGTGGCCACGAGCACGATCGTCCCGCCGACGGGCAGGTCCCAGCTCCATGACACATAGAGGCCCACTGCTGCCGCGCCTCCTCCGATGAGCGGCGCGAGGAGCATCATGCGGCCCAGGCTGTCTGTGAGCAGGCGCGCGGTTGCGGCCGGTGTTATGAGGAGGGCGAGGACGAGGATGGTACCGATGGTCTGGAGAGAAAGGACCACCGCGATGGTCACGAGCACATAGAGTGCCATGTCGAGCCACATCACGGGCAGCCCCGACGCGCGCGCCATATCCCTGTCGATACTCACGGCCACGAACTCCTTGTGCAGCGCGGCCAGAACGCCGAGAACGAGGACCGTGCCTACGGCAACCGTGATGACGTCCTCATCCGGGATCCCCGTGATCGAGCCGAAGAGGAAGGACTCAAGCGAGCCGGAATATCCTGGCGCGCGGCTCACCACGACGATACCCAGAGCGAACGCCGCAGCGAAGAACACACCGATGACCGAATCCTCGCGCAGCCGGCGGTGCTGAGTGAACACTGCGATCAGGAGTGCCGTGACTACTCCCGCCACCGCTCCACCGAGGATCAGATTGCCTTGAAGGACGAACGCGACGGCGAGGCCCGGAAACACGGCATGTGAGACGGCATCGCCGATAAAGGCCATGCCCCGCAACACCACAAAGTTACCCACGATCCCGCAAAGTACTGACGAGGCGACAGCCACGAGCAGCGCACGCGGGAGGAAGGCGAGGTCCGGGTTAGCCAGATCGGCGAGGAAATCAGCGAAGGACATCAGGCACCCACCATTTCGGTCTGTTCGGCAGGCAGCACAGTGTTTGGCCCGGTTCCAAACCCTCGCCGGGAATGGGTTCCCAGCGAAGGTTGCGCACCAAAGGCCCGCATCCACCCGTCAGTCGCTACGACGTCGGCCGGCGTCCCGTCGGCCACGACGGTCCGGTTCACGAGGCACAGGCGCGTGCAATCCGCAACGGCGCCGGCCAGGTCATGGGTTGCCATCACTATGGCCGTTCCTTCGGAGGTCAGTTCCTCGAAGAGCCCGGTGAGAAGCTGTTGAGTAGGGATATCCAGCCCGGTGAACGGCTCGTCGAGCAGGAGACCCTGCGGCACCAGGGCCAGTGCGCGGGCCACCAGGACGCGTTGCTTCTGCCCACCAGAGAGCTCCCCCACCGTGCGGTGATGCAGATCGGCCAGCTGGACGCGGTCGAGCGCGGCGTTGACAGCGCGCCAGTCCTCGAGGCCGGGACGCCGCAGCCAGCCCAGGGCTGCAGTGCGGCCGGTCATAACGGCGTCCTCGACCGTGATGGGGAATTCCCACGCGAACTCGTGCTTCTGCGGCACGTAGCCGAGCCGCTGGCGGCTCCGGCCGATCCGCGCCGCGCTGACGTGCACATAACCCTTCGATGGCTTCACGAGCCCGAGGATCGAGCGCAGGAGCGTCGTCTTACCTGCGCCATTGGGGCCTACCAGTCCCACGAGTTCTCCGGCCCTGACCTGTAGATCCACGTCCGTGAGCACCTCCCGCCCGCTGAGTCGCACGGCAAGGTTCGCAACCTTGATAAGCGGGGCAGGAGGGCCAAGAACGCATCCTCCTGCGGCGGCATTTCCGGAAGCCAAGGCGCTCACGCCCGCGTCTCCCCGGCTTTGGCGGGCTCCCGTTCGGGCCCGCGGGCATGAACAAGCTCCGCCGCTGCGGCTGCCTTGGCGCGTCGTCCACGCACGGCCGCGACTGCGACGAT
The DNA here is from genome assembly GCF_031179985.1 of Arthrobacter sp. GTDB lineage: Bacteria > Actinomycetota > Actinomycetes > Actinomycetales > Micrococcaceae > Arthrobacter. The sequence goes on from NZ_JAPSHJ010000020.1 coordinate 26,592, forward strand.
CACCCCAATCGCGAGGATTCCGACGGCACCCACCCCCGTCATAGCGGCCGTCACCGCTTCTGCAGGAAGGCCGAACGGCCCCGTTCCCGCCAGTGTCGCAGCCTCGGCCCCGCCTTTGTTGCCCCTGGTTTCCGTCTTCCCCTCGGCTGCGGCGGGAACGGCGTCGAACACCGCCTGAGTGTCCGCTGAGTCGCCGACGGCGAAGCGCAGCACCTTCCGGTCCACCAAGGGTGTCCCGTCGGCGAGTTCGGCGGCGAATTCGACCGTGAGCAGGTACGTGCCCGGCTCCGTAAAGATCCAGTTCCCGTGAGTGTGGACGTTGGTGTCCATGAAGATATCCTGGAGCCCGGTTTCACGCGAATCCCACAGCACCTGCGGGGCCGTAAGGTTGCCGCTCTGGAGGTAGAGCAGGAGATCGCCGGGGCCCTCCACGTCCACGAGTGTGTAAGCAATCTGCCGCTTAACACCCTCAATCACGCCCGGATCCTGCGTGTTCCAACCGATCCAGACGACTCCTGGCATCTCCGTCTGGGGTACCACATGAACTGCCTGCCCCGCAGCCTTTCCGACGAACGCGTAGGCGGGGTCATCCGGCATGGTCAGTTCGGCGGTATCGCGAACGTGGAACACTACATCGTCCGTCTCACGCCACACTGATGGTTCGAGGGTGCCATCGCGAACCTGGACACGCCACGCACCGTCGACGAAGCGGGGAGCGAGGTCGACGTGCCCCCGGTCAACCACCACACGACCGTCCGGAGGCGCGGGGCTGGCAGCATGCGCAACAAGCGGCGTGCCCGGTGCAAGCAGGGCGGTCCCGCCGGCCAGACCGCTGGCGAGGACAGCCGCGAACAGCAAGGTGAGGAGATGTTTAATGCTTCTCATAGGTGGTGCTTTCCGGGTTGAGGCAGCGTGAGACGGAGTCTGCTGTGGCGCGCATCATCGCTGCATAGGTGGTGACGGTGGAGTCGAACGTGTCACCGTAGATCGGACAGACGGCCACGCCGGAATCCCGGGCGATCGAGGTCAATGCCGAGGTTCGGGTGAGAAGGTTTGGCTCGAGAAAGACGGCCGGGACCGCCAGGTTGCGGATGGTCTCGGTAAGCTTGCGACGGTCCTGGACGCTCGGCTGGACAACGGGACTTGGCGTGACAAAACCTGCGACTGTCAGGCCGTAGGCGTCCGCGAAGTAGGCGAAGGCGTCGTGGGTGGTTACGAGCTGTCGGCGCTCCCGCGGGATCGCACTCACGCTCGCGGCGATCTCGGCGTCGAGCGCATCAAGTTCGGCGGCGTAGCGGGCAGTATTGGCGTCGTATGTTGCTTTGCCATCCGGGTCGCGCAGCACCAGCGCATCCCGAATTGTCAGCGCGTATGCTTTCGCATTTTTGACGTTCTGCCACAAGTGTGGGTCAAGCTCGCCATGGACGTGTTTGCCAAGCACCGCCTGGGGCAACTGGTAGAGGCGGTCGCCGGGGCTGCCCAGAAAGCGGTAACCGGGTCCGCTGGGAATCTCCTGAATGGCTTTATTAGGGACCTCAATCACCGTCGATTGCGGATCATAGCTCACCCGATCGCCCTGCCGTCCGTGGACATCGCCGTAAAGATCGAGGTGGCCGGCGTCGAGGTCCACGGAGACATCGGCGTGGCCTCCCTCGAGGACGGTAACCGCATGCGGATCGACCCCGGGGTGCGCACGAGCCAGCGTCTTCGCCGCCGTCTCGGGCGCCACGCCGACCGCGAACGTGTACGTCGACTCCCCGACAGCCACCGGCGTAGCCCCGGCCTCCCCGCGGACAGCCGCGGCGAGCGTGAGCCGGTAGACACCGGGAGCTGTGAAGGCCCAGCTCATATGCGAGTGCGCGTTGGGCGGCAGAACGGCAGAATCGGCAGCGATCCGATCTGAGTCAATGAACATACGGCGGGCGCCGAGTGTCTCGGTGGTGTATGCGACTAGCCGGCCGGGCCCTTCGACCGCGGCCGCGCGGAGCTCGACGTCGGATCCGGCTGTCGCCCCAAGTGCCGCACCACTGCCCCGCGCCCGGATCCCGAGCCACACCGTATCCAGCGTGAGGTTCTCAATGAGGGGGATGACTTTGCCACCACGCTTGTCGGCCTCCTCGCCCAGCGTCACGTTGCCGACACCGGGACGCAGGTTCGCCGCCAGAGCCTTGATGATGCGGTGCTCCTCGAGGAGGAGTCCGTTCGAGAGCGCCAGATCCGCGTATGCGATGGAACGCACGTCGCGCAGAGTGGGCTCATAGGAGTGAACGCTCGCGCCTGGAGGCACGAGCGAGGTCACTACTGCCCGCTGCCCCGCTACATTTTGGGCGATATCAGCGATGATTCCCGTCGTCGCGATGACCTTTAGCCGCGGGTCCTGGACACTGAACTGCACGGGGGGCGCGCAACCCGTGAGGAGCAGACCCACAAGGACAGCGAGCACGGCGACCGGTGCGGCAGAGGCGTGGCGAGGTGAAAGGGCGATGAAGGGCACGGCTGCTTTCGGTCGAAGGGGAACTTCTCGACTCTAAAGCACATGATAATCATTCTCAACTATGGAGAAGGCCAAATAATGGCGAGGGTAGGTTTCCGAGTCCTAGGAAGAGCAGGGACAGGCAAAGGGGTTTATCCCGGGACGGGAAGCACTTAGGTTGGAGACAACCTCCGCAACCGTAGTGTTATCCGCTGCGCGCGTGGGGAAATGACTGTTCAATTCAAGAGAGCGAGCTTCAACAGTATGGAATTCCGGTATCTGGGAAACAGCGGCTTCAAAATTTCCGAAATCACGTTCGGCAACTGGCTCACGCACGGCTCACAGGTGGAAAACGACGTCGCCACCCAGTGTGTGCAGGCGGCTTTGGATGCCGGCATCAGCACTTTCGACACCGCTGACGTCTATGCGAACACCGCCGCGGAAAGCGTCCTGGGCGAGGCGCTCAAGGGTGAACGGCGCGAATCCATCGAGATATTCACAAAGGTTTTCTGGCCCACCGGCCCTGGCGGGAAGAACGACGTCGGGCTGTCCCGCAAGCACATCATGGAATCGATCAACGGTTCCCTGAGCCGGTTGCAGACGGACTACGTGGACCTCTACCAGGCGCACCGCTACGACGTCTCCACTCCCCTCGAGGAAACCATGCAGGCCTTCGCGGACGTCGTCCGGCAGGGCAAGGCACTCTACATCGGCGTGAGCGAATGGAATGCGGAGCAGATCCGGGCTGGCCATGCCCTCGCGAAGGACCTTGGCATCCAGCTGATTTCCAACCAGCCGCAGTACTCCATGCTGTGGCGGGTCATTGAGGAAGAGGTTGTTCCGGCGTCGGAGGAACTGGGCCTGTCCCAGATCGTCTGGTCACCGCTGGCCCAGGGCGTGCTCACTGGAAAGTACCTTCCCGGCCAACCGGCGCCGGAGGGCAGCCGGGCCACGGACGGGAAGGGCGGCGCCGACATGGTCAAGGGCTGGATGAAGGACGACGTCCTCACCGGTGTACAGAAGCTGAAGCCCATCGCGGAGGAGGCCGGACTGACCATGGCCCAGCTGAGCATCGCCTGGGTCCTGCAGAATTCGAACGTTGCTGCCGCCATCATCGGCGCTTCCCGCCCCGAGCAGGTGGAATCGAACGTCAAGGCCGCCGGCGTAAAGCTCGAACCGGCCGTGATGAAGCAGATCGACGACGCCATCGGCTCCCTCGCTGAGAGGGATCCCGCAAAGACCGTCTCCCCGAACCTCCGCGACGTATAGAAATTCCTTGCTGTCGTAGGAGCAGTAGTTTATCCATTCGGTGTATATTCAGTCAGATGCCTTTGGTCTCTGGCGGACATGAATCCGGGCGCCCAGGACTGGTCCAGGGGCGCCCGGATTTCCGCTGCCAACCGAAGGAGCTTCCATGAGCCGGCCAGATCCAGCAGCTTCCCTAACCATGACTGGTGACGCTGACGCTGCCGAAGCTGTACCCAACGGAGCTGCCACTGCAGCTACCAGGCCGGCGCATTCGCAGCCAGCAAGGGGCAGCGTCCGTTTGCTCACGATCTCCTTTTTTATCGGGTTGCTGGCTGGAATCTTGACTCTGGTTCCGTGGCTGATTACGGGGGCCCGGCTGCCTCTGCAGAACCTCTGGGGATCAGAGGTACTGCCCGCGCAGATGCCGCTGGCACTGCTGCCACTAAGCCAATACGACGCCGTCGCGCTGGTGGGCCTCTTGACCTCAGGCGGAGCTGCAGCCGGGCTGGCACTGAGATGCTGGTCGCCAAAACGGCGCGGGCTCACTGTGTTGAGTGCAGCAGCTGGCCTGCTGTTGGTCCAGGTCACTGCGACGGCTCAGGCATTTTTGGTGGTCGGAAATGGCTTGGCACCCGGGCCAAGGTCTCACCTCTACCTGGCCGGACTGCTGGCAGGGGTTGGTGCCGCTATCGTGGCAAGCGTAGTTGCGCTCTTGCTGCTGGCAGCAAGAGCCCGGGCCGTGGCTGCCCTCGGAATGGGCATCATGGCAGTGCCCTTTGTCTTCTGGGCAGAAAGCAGCGTCGCTGACCTCGTCGGGGTTCACAACGTGCCTCTCATGGTGCCCGTGCTGTGGCGCTGGTTGCCAGCGGTGCTGGTAGGTGCGGCACTGGCATGGTGCGGGTTTCGGCCTATGAATCGGCTGCTGGTGTGGCCGCTGAATCTGGCTTTCCTCTGGGTGACTCCAGCCATGTTCGCTGCAATCGGCAGCTCGCTGGGCACACGGGTGTACGCCGGGGACCTCCAGGCGATGTCGGAGCAGGGTGCCGGCGTGTTCGCAGCTGCCCTTGCTCCGGGCAGAGCAGTACCCGCTGTACTGCTGGCGTTGGCAATCGCCTTGGCAGGGTCGCTCCTCCGGGAAGTAACCGCCCGATCAGGATCCAAGACATGAACAGCGTGCACGCTGGTCGTGACGGCACTGGGTCAATTCGGCATCCGTGCAGCTTACGTTCACGTTACTGTCACCTGCCGCTGATACGTTCTGCGGATGAACCAGCTACTGCCTGAGCCTCAGTCCCTGATGGTGAACGATCTCTCTGACCGGGCTGGATACGACGATCAATTCCTCGGGACCCGCGTTCCCCTCCCCACTCTGGACGACGTCGCCACTGCCCTGCTTCCCTACACACACTTCTCAGTTCTGATGCGGTTGGATAAGCGGCTGGCCGCCGTAACGGCGCTCGGAATTGACGGTGAGAAGCTAATGGAGCTGGACCGCGATGGAATCCAATGGAGGTTGGACCCGCGGTTGTCCGAGGATCAGCAGACAGGCGAAAGGGTCTACGCCCGCAACGACATCGACCGGGGTCACCTGGTCCGCAGGGCGTCAGCTGTGTGGGGTGAGACCCTGGCAGAAGCCGCTACGGCGAATGAAGACACCTTCCATTACACAAACGCTGCGCCACAGGCGGCCAAGTTCAACCAGGGCCTGGATCTTTGGCTCGGCCTGGAGTCTTACCTGCTGGACAACGCAGCCGACAACCGCCGGCGTCTCGTCATCTTCACAGGTCCCATCTTCAACGAGGCCGATCCCGTATACCGGGGTGTCGAGATCCCTTTGCAGTTCTTCAAGGTCGCCGTCTTTGTCGAGAGCGGGGCCTTGGCTGCGACGGGGTACGTCGTGGACCAGACACCACAACTGGCAGACCTGCCGGATGTGCCGCGCCCCGGGATCGAGGAAGACGCTCCCCCGCTGGGACCGTTCCGGACGTTCCAGGTACCTATCCGGGACATCGCTGCCTTGACCGGGCTGGAACTCGCGCACTTGACCGCATTGGACAGGATGCCCATCGCGGCTGCCCTGCCGTCAGCCCGCACAGGTTCGGCCTGGCGGCGCCTCCACTCCCCGGAAGACCTTGACCTGGACTTCGATTTCCCGGCGTAACCCACTACCGCGAAACGTCTCATCCGCGCGGCGTCACCTCCGGTCACATATGCTCGAAGGGCACTCATTGGCTCAACGACGAACCACGCGGGAGACACCTCATGACCACCTGGCGGATCAGGGATTTTCATTCGGCCGACCTGGACGGGATCCTGCACTTATGGGAATCCCTCAAGGCCACCAACGTCGAGCCCGTCTATGCCCTGTCTGAAGTTCTGGCTTCCTGTGAAAAGGACTACGCCGTAGTGGCTGTGCAGGGCGAGCAGGTGGTGGGTGCCGCCGTCGGACGCGCCGCCCATGACCAGGGGTGGGTGGTTTTCCTGGCCACCCTGCCCGAATTCCGCGGCCGTGGAATCGGCACTTCGCTGCTGGCCGCCGTCGAAAACCGGATGGCGCCGCACGGGCTCAACAAGCTCTCCGCGTTGATGCCGGAATCCGAAACCCGTGTGGAGGCTTTCCTCAGCCGCGGCTTCCAGCTCAAGAAGAACCTTCGCTATTTTGAACGCAAAATCCCCGTGGCGCGCCAAGAACTGGAGCCTTTGGGCCTGCTGGGCGGCCGCGTCCTGGCCCGGAACCTCTGGGAGAACGTCGCCGGCATGCACAACGAGAAGGAACTGCTGGAGCGGCGCCTGGTCCTTCCGCTGGCCGAGGCAGATCTCGCCGACGAATACGGTGTGGTGCCGCCCCGCGCTGTGGTGCTGTTCGGACCGCCCGGTACCGGCAAAACCACGTTTGCGAAGGCCATTGCTTCCCGCTTGGAGTGGCCGTTCGTGGAGGTGTTCCCTTCCCGTTTGGCCTCGGATCCCAAGGGGCTGGCGGGTGCGCTGCGGGAAACCTTCCTCGAAATCGCGGAGCTGGAGCATGCCGTGGTGTTCATTGACGAGGTGGAGGAGATTGCGGCCCAGCGCTCCGGCGAACCGCCGTCCCCACTGCAGGGCGTCACCAACGAACTGCTCAAGATCATCCCGGCCTTCCGCGAACAGCCGGGCCGGCTGCTGGTCTGCGCCACCAACTTCATCCGCGCCCTGGACAGTGCGTTCCTGCGCCACGGCCGGTTCGACTACGTCATCCCCATCGGCCTTCCGGACCGCATCGCCCGGGAAGCCATGTGGCAGCGCTTCATCCCTCCCGCAGTGGTGGACGACGTCGATATCGAACTCCTCGTGGACCGCACCGAAGGCTTCTCGCCGGCCGACATCGAGTACGCTGCGCGCAGTGCGTCCCAGCGGGCGCTCGAAAAAGCAGTGTACGACGACGGCGGGCTCGCTTCCGGTGGAAGCGCCTCGGTCCGGGAGGCCGTCCGGAAGGGTCCGGCCACCCAGGACTACCTGGACGCGATCGGGGAAACGCGGACCACCGTCAGCAAAGAGGTCTACGCTGAGTTCCTGGAGGACATCGACTCCCTCGGCCGCGTATAGCAGGAGGCGCTTTTATGGCCACGAACCCACTCGGGCATGCACTCATCCGGATGGGAGGCCGGGATCCCGGGGAGAAGCACAGGGCCGCTAGTCCGCTGGAGCTCTTTTTTGATCTCACTTTTGTGATTGCCTTCGGCGTTGCCGGCAGCCAATTTGCCCATGAGATTGCCGAGGCGCACTACGGTGCGGGCCTCCTCGGTTTTGGCTTCGCCATGTTCTCCGTGATCTGGGCATGGATCAACTTCAGCTGGTTTGCCAGCGCATACGACACGGACGACTGGATTTTCAGGGTTGTCACCATGGTGCAGATGATGGGCGTCCTGATCCTGGCCATGGGGATCGAGCCGATGTTTCACTCCCTCGTGGAGGGCGGCCATGTTGACAACGCGGTGATGGTTGCCGGCTACGTGATCATGCGGCTGGCCCTCGTCTCCCAGTGGCTGCGGGCTGCCAGGCAGGATCCGCAAAGGCGGCAAACCTGCCTCAACTATGCGAAGTATCTTGTGCTGGCACAGCTCGGCTGGATCGTGGTGATGATCGTCCAGGCCGGCATCCTGACCACTTTCCTGATGATGGTGCCGCTCTTCGTGTTGGAGATGGCCACCCCTTCCCTCGCCGAACGGAAGGTCAGGACACCCTGGCACGCCCACCACATCGCGGAACGCTACGGACTCCTGGCCATCATCGCGTTGGGCGAATGCCTTATCGGGGCCATCGAGACCTTGCGTGCGATCGTCGCGAACCACGGATGGAGCCTGGACGCTGCGGTGGCGGGCTTTGCCGGGACTGCCATCGCCTTCGGGATGTGGTGGATCTACTTCATCCTGCCGACGGGCCAGTCACTGCATCTGCAGCGGCACCGTTCTTTTCTTTTCGGCTACGCGCACATGCCGATTTTTGCCGCGATTGCCGCAACTGGCGCAGGTCTCCACGTTGCCGCCTATTTCATTGACCACGAAGCCCATATCAGTGCCGCCGTTGCCGTAGCCACTATGGCCGTTCCTGTCGCACTCTTCAAGGTCTCGCTGACGTGGCTCTACAGCGCCATGCTGGGCTTTGACCGGATAACTATTGCTGTGGCAGCGGTGGTGGTGCTTCTGCTCGGCCTCAGCGTGGGGTTGGCTGCCGCTGGGGTGCCCGTTCCCGTATGCATGCTGGTGATTTGTGCCGCCTTGGCTTTCGCAGTTGTCGTCGAGGAACATCCTCGGGCGAAAGCGGCCCATCGCCGGAAGATTGCACTGGAACGCCTGCGTTCAAGGGTGGCCGAGGCCGGTAGCTGAGCGTAGCTTGTGAGGGACCAGCCAGTTCCCTTCAGGAGCCCCACATGAGCGAGAAGAAGACCATCGGCGTCTTGGCCGACTTTGGCGCCGGCGACTTTGCCCTGGCCGGAGGAAAAGGCGCCAACCTCGGCGAACTGGTGCGCCAAGGCTTTCCGGTACCGGCAGGGTTCGTTGTCACCACCGACGCCTCTGCCACCCTTTTGGCGGAAGGCGGCCTCTGTGCCAGGCTGCACAACTATCGCCTAAGGGCGCTGCCCTGTGGCGCACGCGAATCAGGGAGGGGAGGCTTTGTGGCCTCCCCTCCCTCCTTGCTAGCGGGTCTGGATGGGTCGTGAATCCTTTTTATTCACGAAAAACTCCAGGTCACTTCAGGGCGGTCACCCGGATGCGGTCGATGTTTGGTGCGTATTTTGACCTCAGCAGTTCCGGAGCGGACGCCGAGAGCAATTCGGTGCTGTTGAAGTTCGGCAACTCCTGGGAGGAGAACCTGATGGTGTTCGTTCCTGCTGCCAGCTCCACGGGGATTGTCAGCTCCCAGAAGTTGTCGGCGTGAAATGAGTGGGGGAACCAGCCGCGCTTGGTGGTTCCGCCGTTGACCTGGATTTCGGCATGGCGTGCCAGCGGGTCCGGGTTGTAGTGCGTGGCCGGAGACTGCTCCTGGTTGGAGTAGCGCACGGTCAGCGCGTACGTTCCGGCCACTGGTGCCTGGACGTTTTCGAAGGTGAGGGTGTTGGTGTTGTCAGGATCTCCACCAACGTTCGTCACTGCCTTGCCGCCTGAGGCCAGAAGGTAGTTGGTGATGGCGGCGGAACCGGAGAGCGTAGCCGCCTCGGCTTCATAGGCGGTGGAAGTAAGCTTCCCGGATGATGCCCCGGTACGGACCCGGTCCACGTAGAGTGTGCCCGAATCAGCTGTTACCTGGACCTTGTTGATGCCTCCTGCGAGGAACACCGGCTTGCTGAGCGGCCCGGTGATCCCTTCGGCCACTTTCTGGCCGTTGACGCTCATGTTCGCAGTACCGGTGCCAAGGATGTCCAAGGAGAGCTCCGCTTCGCCGTCAGCTGCAGAGTAGACCCAGAACGTGGCGCTTTGGCCCTGAGTGATGCGTGCCGTTCCCGAACCGGAAACGCCGGTACGGGTGTAGTCGGCTACTGCCCCCTTGAGGGTTGCGTTTTCGCCTTCATATACGGTCTGTGCCGCCGCTGGGTTTTTCAGGGTGAGGTCGATCTTGTCCACAATGGCATCGCCCTTGGTCCCCTTGGTTCCGGCAAGGTTCTTCGCAGAGAGGGAGATGGTGTGTTTCCCGGCGGTCAGTTTCACCTTGGTGTCTGCGTGGTCCCAGACCACCCACTTGTAACCCAGCGGGAGGTACATCTCCTGCTCCGCTCCGCCGTCGACGGTGAGGAACACGTTTGTGGGCCCTTGTTCCTGGACCAGCCCGAAGGTGTTCAGAGAGTTTGCGAAGACGCTGAGATCGTAGTCCCCGTTCTGCGGCACGGTGACATCGAAGTTCAGCTTGATGTCGGAATCCGTGCGAAGGCCGCCGACGTTGTAGTTTCCTGAGGTGTAGAACTTCGAGACGGCCGACGGCGTGCCTTCCGGCCCGTTCTTGGTGTAACCGGTTCCGGTGAAGGCGGCGTTCTCGGCCTCGTACGTTCCCTTCCACAACGTGGTTGCGGGGGTACCGGTGGAGGCTTTCGCGCCAGGAGTGAGGATGATCTCATAGGAGGAATCAGCGTTGAGGGCGGGCAGGTGCGCACCGAAATCGAAGCCGATAGAGCCGTTGGTCACCGGGAGGTTCAGCTGGCCAACCACCGACGGCTGGGCCGAATCACCCAACTGCCCGCTCCAGCCGATCTCCCTGACCAGGGCGTGCACACTGCTGCCGAACACTGCCGGATCCACTCCGTTGACCTGCACATGCTGGTTGCCGCTGGTTCCACCCAGGAGGATGCGCGATTGCGCCTTGCCCTTATCCAGAGTTGCCACGCCCTGAAGTGTGTAGCTGACATTGGGCTTGGGCGGGGTGACCTTCACGGTATCCCCGGACATCTGGGCGTAGGCGTTCAGCAGCCACCACTGGCCATTGGCGCGGTTCGCCTGGACGGCCGAGTCGCTGAGATTGCCGTCAATGTTCCAGTAGGCGATGTCGCCGTCCACCTTTGAGTCCTCGATGGCGGAGAACCACTGGATCATCTGCCCCGGCACTGACGTGTGGTAGTTGAAGGCATATTCGTTGAGGTTGATCGGCAGATGCTTCCCGGCCAGGGCAGTGCCGGCGAACGCCCTATCTTCCCAACCGCGGTAACGGGCAACATTGGTGCGGATCAATTGCGGAGCGCTGAGTTCATGCCAGGTCATCACGTCCGGCACCGTTCCGGCCGCCACCGTGTGCTTAAGGAAACCTTCCACCTGGTTGTAAAGCGTGCTCGTATTGGGGCCGCCGATCCGGGCCGTCGGCATCTTGGCCCTGATGAGCTTGTACGTGTCATCCCACGCCTTGAAGAAGTACTGCGGGTCGTTCAGCCAGCTGATGTTGTTGTAGCTCCACGTGCTTGTGCCGAACATGTTCCCTTCGGGTTCGTTGTACGGCACGAAAACAATATTGTCCCGGTACTCGACGGGAAGCTGCAGTACCTGATCGACCTGGGCAGCAACTTTGGCCTTGTAGTCGTTCAGGCGTTCTTCCGGTGTGTTCCCGGGCCATTGGTAGGGGAAGCCGCGGTAGATGTCGGTCATGTAGATGTACACATCGCCGTTGGAGGCATCCGCAAGGGGTTTGACCACTTCCAGGGCGTCGGCTCCGGGGTGCTGGGGTCCGTCCTGGGCCTTGGTGGAGACAGTGCGCAGTTTGATGGCTTCCAGGAGATTGGCTGAAGGCAGCCCCTCGCCGTACACCCCGTACAGGGTGCCTGAAGCTCCGCCGTGGAAGGGCCCGGTGCTGGTTCCCAGGTCCACCGTGAAGTCCGCCCTTTGAACGGAGTCACCGGCCAGGGTCCGCACCTGCTCCGGGCTCAGCGCCTGGGAATAGACCCTGAAGTCGTCGATCGCACCGTCGAAGAAAGGGTGCCCTCCCCAAAACGCCTTACCCAGGGCCCCGGACGTGGTGTTCGTCGCCGAGTACATCTTCGCCACCAGGTCCACCGTTGCCGGCTTCGTCCCCAGACTTATGCCGTTGAGGTAGTACGTGATGGTTTGCTGGTCGATAGTGGTGGTCACATTGACCCAGGTGCCTATCGGGATCTTGCTGCTTCCTGAAACACCCACTTCGGATGTCCCGTTGACAGGCTTGATGGAGGAGCGCGTTTTGGAATCGCCCGCGAACGACGGCGTCAGGAACGTCGCGTTGTTCAGGTCCTTGCCGAGTCCGTACAGCCACTGAAAATCAGCGCCGCCATCCCACTTCATCCACGATGACACCGTCATCGCCGTAGCGCTCTGAAAGAGCCCGTTCGGCACTGTGACGTAGGGCGCCGTCGTCGAACCTGCCGCACCGCCGGGGAGGCTGATGGCCCTCGTGCCCGGTGTGCGCCCATCCACGAACGTGGCGTTGGCTACGTTCGCTATCGCACCGTCGAGGTGCTTGGCGGACAGGTCCGTAACCGTAGAGCCGGCCACCTGGTTGGCTTCGAAATCGTAGTGCAGGATCAGGCTCTCATCGGGAAGAGGCACATCAGCCGCGGCCACCATCATCGGGGCCGGGGCAGCTTGGGCTACCGAAGGGCCAGTAAACGTGAGCCCGGCGCCTACACATAATGCGCCGGCGAGGGTCGCGGAGAGGACACGGCTGGGGAGTGGACGTTGTTGTCGTTTCACCGAGTATCGCTTTCTTGGTTGGGGGCAGTCGTTGGGTGCTGAGCGCTGGAAAGGACGTCATCATCAATCCCGTTGAAATAGCCAGGGGTGAGTTGCCGCCAAACGCTGTCGAACCGGTTCGAGCAGTGTACATATGAGTGATGGAGGTAACAAGGGCTGAACCGAATTCGACCTTATTCTGGCCTTCTCCGACCTTGTGAGACGTTCCGGGACTCGATTTCACGCGTTTCGACTACACGTCATTGCCAGAATCAAAAATCGAGTCTATATTTAGCGAACCGATTCGACGCAGGAGGACCCTTGGCAACCATTGGTGACGTGGCACGTGAGGCTGGTGTCTCGCGAAGCACTGTCTCGTACGCCCTTTCGGGGAAACGCTCCATCTCCCCGGAGACCCAAGAACGCATCCGGGCGGCAGTGGAGAACCTGGGTTTCACCCCTAACGCCGGAGCGCGCGCACTGGCGAGCCAGAAAACCATGGTTTTGGGGCTTCTGCTTCACTTCAATGCCGACGAGTTCGCGCCGGCAATGATGCAATACGTCATGTCCGTGTCCAGCGCGGCAAGGGAGCGTGGCTACGACATCCTCATGATCACTGAGGACGACGGCGCCGCGGCCCTGCGAAGGGTGACGGAGTCGAACATGGTCGACGGAGTGGTCCTCCTGGACATCCACCATTCCGATCCGAGAATCGAGGTGATGCGGTCTGCGCGCCAACCCGGCGCACTGATCGGACTCCCGGCCGAGCCGTATGGCCTGGACGTCTTCGACCTCGACTTCGGGGAAGCCGCCAGGGTTATCGTAGACAAGCTCTACGGCCTGGGGCATCGCGACATCATGCTGCTCTGCCCGCCGAAGCATGTCTTTGACCGCGGCGCAGCATACACATGGCGTTTCCGGGATGCGGCACAGGAGCGGGCAGCCCGGTACGGCATCCACCTGCACACCTACTACGGCGAATCACGGCAGCCTGCCATTCAGACCAGCCTGGAGGCAATGCTGAGTTCACGGCCCGACGCGACCGCGTTGATTGTCCACAACGATGCGACCATCGCAGCGCTGCCCGCGTTCCTCAGCAACCGTGGAATGTCTGTTCCAACCGATCTGTCCGTAGTCAGTCTTTACTCCAAGGAGTTCGGACGGGACTTCTCACTGCCGTACACCGCCGTCGAGACTTCTCCTGGCGAACTTGGCCGGATGGCAGTCGAGCGGCTCATACAACGGATAAATAATCCAGACCAGGCGGGCGAACCCCTCGTCCGCTTTGTCGCCCCCGAACTTGTGGACCGGGGCACGGTCCGCTAAGTAGTACGCCCCCACCTCGCGGACCTCGCAGGGACCGCGAGCTACTCTCCCACGCCCAAAAAAGAAGCCTCCCCAGCTACAGCATCCCCAAAATCCCGTTCACACCCTACACCTGCACGTTTTTCAGAGAGGATTACCGTGTTTTACAAGAAATCAATCCAGGCCAGATCCGCCGCTGTCCTTGCCCTGGCCGTTCTGGCCGGTGGCGGGCTGGCCGGCTGCGCCTCAGGTCCGTCTCAGGCAACGTCTACGGGCAGCAGCGAATTCACCTTCTGGGACCCCTACCCCCAGTACGATGCCTCGTCAGCCTGGGCGGGATCGATCGATAAATGTGGCTCGGAGGCCGGGGCCACGATCAAGCGGACTGCCTACGACACCAGCGATCTGACCAGCAAGGCCCTGCTGGCCGGCCAGCAAGGCTCTTCCCCCGATGTTCTGCTGGTGGACAATCCAGTTGTCTCCACACTCGCTGAAGCAGGCGTGCTGACCTCCGCCAAGGACAGTGGCCTGGACGCTTCCCAGACACAGGCCAACCTCCTGGCCGCAGGTGAAATCGATGGAGATGCGTTTGGCGTTCCCATCGGAGCAAACACGCTTGCCCTCTACTACAATCCAACGGTTCTCGAAGCAGCAGGCGTTGACGCGACCTCCGTGACTGACTGGGCGTCCCTGAACGCAGCGCTGGAAAAGGTGAAGGCAGCCGGCAAGAAGGGTATTACGTTCTCCGCCGTCGGAACGGAAGAGGGAAGCTTCCAGTTCCTGCCGTGGTTCTGGGGCTCGGGAGCACAGCTCGACGACCTTTCCTCCAGCGACGCTGTATCCGCCCTGGCTCTGTGGACGGACTGGATCAAACAGGGGCACGCTCCCAACTCGGTCATCAACAACACTCAGACAACAAGCTGGCAGGAATTCATGGCAGGCGACTTTGCCTTCGCCGAGAACGGAACCTGGCAGAAAGCAGACGCCGCGAAGGCCGGCTACAAGGTCATGCCGATCCCAGCGAAGTCCGGCGGCGCCGCAGCCGCCCCGACCGGCGGAGAATTCCTGACCATCCCTGTCCAGAAGGAGACAGCGCGCTACGAAACGTCCAAGAAGATCATCGCGTGCCTCACAAATGCCTCCAACGTGGTTGCCACCGACAACACACTGAACTACATCGCGCCCACCGAGGATGCCCAGAAGGCCCAACTGGCAGCCGATGCAACGCTGAAGCCATGGATTGACGCCGTCACTGCCGCCAAGGGACGCACCAGCGACAACCTGGGCACCAAGTACCCCAAAATCTCGGAACAGCTCTGGACGGCTGTCCAGGCTTCGATAACGGGATCCGTCAGCCCTCAGGATGCAGCCAAGACCGCACAGACGGCCGCGGCCGCCGCAACAAAATAGTGGTGATGACGTAGCGGTCCAGGCGCAGGGAACCAAGTCTCTCTGCGCCCGCGGCGCCCGCGTCAAATGACCGCACCTCAACAGAAGGAATCACCATGTCACCCGTGAACATCGGGACCGCGCCGCGGGAAGTACGCCCGGCCGTCGTGACAGCCGACGCCGTGGATACCCGGGTGCGGCGGGCGGCGGCGTCGACCCGCTGGTCCGCGGCAGCCTTCCTGGCACCCCTGCTGGTCTACCTGGTTGCCTTTTATGCTTACCCGCTCTACCGGAACATCGAACTCAGCCTCAAGGCCTATACCGTCCGCAGCTTCGTCCAAGGTGACGCACCCTTCGCAGGGCTGGACAACTACATCGAGGTCTTCACCTCACCCACGTTTGGGCCAGCCATTTCCCACACGGCCACTTTTACCGTCGTCTCGATTGTCTTCCAGTTCGGGATTGGCCTGGCGCTGGCCGTGTTCTTCCACTCAGGGTTCCGGCTCTCCGGCACACTGCGGGCTCTGTTTCTGGTGCCCTGGCTGCTGCCGCTGATTGTCTCCGCCTCCACCTGGTCCTGGATGCTCAACAGCGATTCGGGCATAGTCAACGCGGCCCTCACAGCTATGGGGATGCCTCAGATCAACTGGCTCACCTCACCAGACTGGTCCCTCGTAGCCGTTCTCATCGCCAACATCTGGATCGGTGTGCCGTTCAACCTTGTGATCCTATACAGCGGCCTGCAGGGAATCTCCACCGATGTATATGAAGCCGCCGCCATCGACGGAGCCAACGCCTGGCAGAAGTTCTGGCGCATTACCCTTCCGCTGCTGCGGCCCGTTTCAGCCATCACCATCCTGCTGGGCCTTGTCTATACCCTCAAGGTCTTCGACATCATCTGGATCATGACGAAGGGCGGTCCGGCAGGTTCGTCCACCACCCTGGCGACCTGGACATATCAGCTGGGCTTTGGCTCGGTCCTCCCCGACTTCGGTCCCGCAGCAGCCATTGGAAACCTCCTGATCGTGCTCGCGGTGGTCTTCGGCTTCATCTATATCCGTGTGCAGAGCAGACAGGAAAATCAGTGAGTACCCGCCGTTCTTCTTTCAAGACCATTCTCGGAATCGTCCTCACAGCAATCATGCTGTTCCCGGTGTACTGGATGATCAACGTCTCCTTGACGCCCAGCACGGACATGAGGAAATCCCCACCGAGCCTGTTTCCCGTAGACGTGACTTTCGAAGGCTATTCGGCTGTCATCCAGCAGCAGATGCCTTTCCTGGGGACCAGCCTCATCCTGGGGCTGGGCACAGTGATCCTGACTGTTGCTGTGGCGGCCCCGGCTGCTTTTGCACTGGCAAAGCTACGCCCCCGCGGAGCAGGGCTCTTGAACTTCCTCATGCTGATCGCCCAGATGATCCCGGCCATCATCATTGCCATGGGCTTTTACGCCATCTATCTGGGCATGGGAGTTCTGAACACTCTTCCGGGGCTGATCGTGGCCGACTCGACCATCGCGGTTCCGTTTGCTGTGCTGATCTTTTCAGCCTTCATGTCCGGAATCCCCGAGGAACTGCTGAACGCTGCGAAGATCGACGGCGCATCAAACTGGCGCACTTTCCGCTCCATCGTTATGCCGGTCAGCAGAAATTCAGTGGTCACCGTTTCGTTGTTCGCCTTCCTCTGGGCCTGGTCCGACTTCATCTTTGCATCGACCCTTAATAACGGCGGTGCCCTGCGGCCCATCACCCTTGGCATCTACGCCTACATCGGGAACAACAACCAGCAATGGAATGCCATCATGGCAACGGCCGTGGTCGCCTCCATCCCGGCAGCCGTCCTGCTCGTGGTGGCTCAGAAGTACGTCTCAGCAGGGGTTACGGCCGGCGCCGTCAAAGACTGAGTCTGTCCACACCGCCCCCTCGCCTGGCTCACGCCCGCCCACAACCGTTGAGCCACCCATTACCCGTTGACAGGAATCACCAATGCCCAAAAACTCCCGTGTCCCCTTCGACATAGACCACATCCCCTTCAGCACCCGCGGATCATGGCTGAATCTGTCGCGTGTCATCGGACTCCACAAAAGTGCACCGGACATCCACCTCGTAACCCATCAAAACGGCCACCAGAACGGCCTCACAGGCGTCCTTGGGCTGACACCGCGCCGGAACGGAAGCCAGGTGGATGCCTCCATCGAAGCCAACAGCTCAGTGCTTTCATGGGTCGACGGCGATGCGAGAGTTGACGCCGTCTTCGACGGCCCCGAAATCCTGCGCCTCTCCGGGCAGGGACTCGCCATGCGCCTCGAAGACGCAGCCGCAAGCCTCACGCCCTTTACGGGGACGTTCTTTTACTACGATCCTGCCAGTAACGGATGGTGCTTCACGTCCTACGAAACAGGCTTGAGGTACAGGATCACGGTCTTGAAAGGCGCACTCTCCGCGGTCGGCTCGGAAGCCTTGGGCCAGGCGAAGCGCTGGGTTGAAGTGAGCGCCTCGAAAGGGGTCTGGGAAATCGCCATCGATGAGTTCCGCACTGCGAGGGACCCGCTGGTGCTTCAAACGTCCTTCGAGGAGTCCGTCGAGAAAGCCGACGCCACCTTCGCAGGCTATTTGGACCGGATCGCGGCATGGCGAAACCAGGAGACTCCCGCTGCTGCGCTTGCCGCCTACGTTCTCTTTTCAGCAACGGTCAGCCCTTTGGGATTCCTCCATCGTGAGTCCGTCCTGATGTCCAAACACTGGATGGACAAGGTCTGGAGTTGGGATCACTGTTTCAACGCGGTGGCCCTGTCGGCCGGTTTTGCGGAGGAAGCGTGGGACCAGTTCCTGGCCCCCTTCGATCACCAGACGCCCGAGGGCGCACTCCCCGACTCGATCTCCCACTCCGAGCTTCTGTACAACTACGTCAAGCCGCCGATTCACGGATGGGCCTACTCCAAGCTCCGCGAGAGCCTGCCCGGGATCGACGACGCCCTGCTGACCGAGATCTATGGTGCCCTTTCACGGTGGACAGGGTTCTGGGTCAACCATCGCACAAGCCCGGGCCGCGAGCTCCCCTACTACCAGCACGGCAATGACAGCGGGTGGGACAATTCGACGACGTTCGATAAGGACCGGCTCATTGAGTCACCCGATCTGGCCGCTTTCCTGGTCTATCAACTGGACGTCCTCATCGATATTGCCCAGGAACTCAACACGGGCGAGGAGGGTATTTGGCGCGGTCACAGGGACAGGATTTTCCAAGGACTGATGGGGCTCTGGGACGGGGACGGCTTCAGGGCTTACGCACCGTTGACCGGACGCTGGAGTACCTCCACCAGCCTCCTGAACCTTCTTCCGCTCCTGATCTCTGACCGGCTTCCAGCCGAAATCGGCCAAACCATGGCGGTCCGCCTCACCGAACACCTCACGAACTGGGGTCCGGCAACCGAGCCTCCAACTTCCCCGCTCTACGAACCCGACGGATACTGGCGCGGACCCATCTGGGCTCCGTCGACCTACCTGATTGAGGACGGCCTGCGACGAGGCGGCTATGTGGACCTGGCAAACGGAATCAGCAGCCGGTTCCGGACCCTTTGCGAAACCAGCGGGTTCGCTGAAAATTTTGACGCTCTAACGGGTGAAGGGCTGCGCGACCGGGCTTACACGTGGACCGCCAGCACTTACCTTGCCCTCGCCGCCGATGCGGTTCAGCGGTCAGCCGAAAGCCTGGCTTCCGAGGCCCCCGCGCCTGATGAGTTGTTTGCCGACACCGTCAGCTGAAGGCGCGGACGGTTCTGTCACTCGCGTCTGCCAGTCCAGGCGGGTTCCTGGTGTCGGTTAGATGAAGGGGTGCGGGCGGGCGTTGCCCTGATGCTGTTTAGCGATGGGTGGGACATTAAGCACGTTCCAGTCCAGGGCATCAGACATCCGCAGTGGCTGAAGGGTGTCGCAGAAAATCTTCACGGCGCACCACCCCATCTCCCTGATGGCTGGCGGTAGGCGCGGCGTCAGGTCAACCATCGTGTACCCCGGCAGGCTGTCAAGCCAGGTCCTGCGCCGTTCCTGGTTGTCCGACTGCGTGGCGGACAGGGCGGTGGAGCGGGGAGGCCGGTCAGCTCGGGGGATGCGGTCCAGCCATTCGCGGATCCCGGCAACACTGGTGTCCGCGGCCCAGTACCGCGCCCGGGCCATCTCGCTGGTGATTGGTGGCACCACGGTTCTCCAGCCCTCGAAGTCCTTCAGATTGATCAGCAAAGACCGGATCTGTAGGGACTCCTGTACGGCCCGCAGTACGCCCTGGGACGGGTCCTGCTCGAGGCCAAGGCCAGCCCCCACCACCATGTGCCTGGTGTCGATGGCCACGGCCATCCACACAGCGTGGCCGTGGGGCTCCCGGAGGAGGACGAGTTCCAGTTCGACGCCCTGTCCGGCGGCAGCGGTGGCGAGGCCAAGGGTCTGGGCACAGAATCCGTTGCCGTGCAGGTTGTAGCGGAGTGCCGTTTCAGGCTGATCCCATCCAAGCATCGCCGAACTGCGTTCGATGATTTCTTTGGCGGCGGACTTCTCTGCCATGGCCAGGTCGATCCCGGCCGCGGTCCCTGAAGGGCCTGGGTCAAAAAGGTCCAGGACACCGGGGGCGGGCGGAAAATCAACCGCCGCCGCAGGGACAGCGACGGCGGCTTCAATGCCGTCGCGCTCATACCTCGTTGCGGCGTAGGCCTTCAGGGCCGGAACAGTGGATGTGTCAGCCCAGCACGCGCCACGTGGCGCCAGCGGAAGTCCGCCGCCGCTTGCGAGGCCCTCCCCGGGAATGAGTGCGCTGCGCTCCACCGCTTCGCCTGCCGCACGGGCGAGAGTCGGGGCCCGCCGGATTCCGGCCGCGCCGACCCAGCTCATGTCGATGCCCGCGTCCGGACCGTCGAGGCGTTCCTGGCCGATGTCTACGGCGACCGTCCAGAGGAAGCTGTTTGTCCCGTCGGGACGCAGGATACGCACACTGCGCGCCAATCCGTTGTCCGGGTTCAATGTCTGCACGTAGTCAACTGCCATGTGGATCAATCCCTGATTCCCGCAAACCGGCTCGGATGGCAGCGGCAAACATCTCCGAGAGCTCCTCATGCCCCAATGCCCTTTTCATAGGACGTCCGCGGCCGAATCGGCGCAGGGTGTTCTTGGCCAGCAGATCTGGGAGTTCGGCCGGCGAGGCGCCACCGCTGCCGGGAAACTGGATCCAGGGGGGCCGGCTGTAGTCAGGGCCCAGCAGTGCGGCAGCACCTACCCCGGCAACGTCAGCGGACACCAGGGGCCACAGCTCCTCAAGCTTCCGCCGGCTCCCCCAGACCGCGCGGCCCGCGGTCACCGCGTCGAGCCACGGTCCCAGCAGCAGGGCGGATGCCTGGTTCTTCCGCAAGCCCAGCGCCATGGACAACTCGTTCGCCAGGAACCACAGCGATGACGGCGCGGGGCCACGGCCGCGTAAGGACCAACCCGCATGCGACTCCGCGCTCAGCAGGGCAGCATCCACACGCTCCGGACCGGACAGCCGGAACGAGCTTTCCCTGCCAGCGGCAAGATTCTTGCCAGCGGCTGCCAGGAGCCATCTGCCCTGGGCTTCCGAGTAGTCCAGGTCCGAATTTCCTTCCACGAGGGAGGTGAGGAGCCGGACTGCCGGTTCGAGCAGGCCCTCAGCGGTAAGCCACGGCGGCGCGTCAAGGAAGTCCGGGTCATAGGCCACCGCGGACGTTGCCATGCCGTCCAGCAGCACCAGGTTCTTGGTCGGGACCAGTCCGGTAGCGTCGCCCGCGCCTCCGGCCGATTCGTAGCAGGCCGCCGCATTGACTTCGGATCCGGTGCCAAATGTGGTGGGGATGGCGCAGAAATCGATGTGGCTTCCGAGCGGCCGAGGCAGGACCACCACCCCGGTCCGGCCGTCACTGCGTTCCAGAACCTGCTCCACCAACGGATCCGCCGCCATTGACACGGCCAGCTTTGCGAAGTCCATGGTGTTTCCGCCGCCGACACTGAGAATACGTTCCACAACGGACTGTTTCAGGCGCCGGGCGAGCCCGGACGCCGCCTCCACGGCGGCGGCGGGCGATGCGGCAGTCTCCACCCAGAGGAAGCCGCCGGACCTGAGGCTTTCGGCGCGGTCAGCCATGGCGGGATCGACCACCATGACCGCCCTCATGGCCTGGAAACCCTGCGACAGTTGCCGGGCAGACCCAGCTCCGGCAATCTGCAAGGGGGTGGAAGGCCTCAAAACAGTCGCCGAAATCACGCGAGCTTCCCGCCCAGGTAGTCCGCTACGACACCTTGGATCCTTCCGAAGAGCATGTCCAGCTCCGCATCGGGATAGTTGAGGGCGGGCACGAACTGCAGCGCCCCGGGAGAAGGCTGTACGATGGCCCCGCGCCGACGGCACTCTCCGACGAGCTCGAAAACCTTGTCCGTCCCGATGACTTCACCTTCCTCGTCAAAGAGCTGCACGGCACGGAACGACCCGCGTCCGAAGGCTTTGACCCTAGGTGACAGGCTCTCCAGCCCGCTAACAAAGCCTTCCAGCTTCCCACCCACGCGGGCTGCCGACGTCGCGATGCCCTGCCGTTCGATCTCGTCCAGCGTTGCCACAATGGCGGCGCAGGACTGCGGGGATCCGGCCTGGGTCTCACCGTGCCAGAACACCTGCTGTGCTTGGTCCAGGGCATCCACGACGCGGTGCCCCAAAAGGAGGGCCGAGGCGGCACAGGTGCCGTTGGTCAGCGCCTTGCTGAGGACCAGCACATCCGGCTGGGTCCAGTGGTGGCTGGCAAATTTTGGTCCCGTCCGGTGGAAGCCGGTGGCGACCTCATCAGCCACAATCAGGAAACCCTCGGATTCCCGGTACGCGTAGACGGCATCAACAATATCCGCGGGTACAGGCAGCGTTCCGGAACCCAGAACCGGTTCCATGATGATTGCGGCAACCTCCGAGCCGAACCTTTTCATCACAACGTCCAGGGCGCCTTGGTCATCATAAGGAATCTTTATGTGCAGGCGCTGATCCACCTGGTAGACATCCTGGAAGAGGTAGGAACCGGTGACGGCCATCGCACCCATAGTCACGCCGTGGTAGCTGCCGGTGAAACTGATGATGCGGCGGCGTTTGGGATTCCCGGCGATGTCATGGAACTGGCGGCTGAGCTTAACCACGGCGTCCAGCGCGGAACTGCCGGACGTTGCGTAGAAGACCGAAGCATATTCATGCGGGAGCGCAAAGTCGAGCAGTCGCGTCGCGGCTTCGCGCGAGTACGCGCTGCCCCGGCGAAAGATGGGCAGGGTGGCTGCGTTGAGGTTCGCTTCGTTGATGGCTTCCGCCACAGCCCGGTTGCCGTAGCCCAGGCTGGCGTTCCAAAGGCCACTGATCCCGCACAGGGCTTCGCTTCCGTCCGCGAACGTAATGGTGTTGCCCTGGACTGCCGTTGCCTCGACGTTGCCCCAGTCCTTGGACGGCAGATAAAACTCGAAGTAGTCGCCGCTAGACATTGGCCGTCCCCCCGATGGTGTCTCGGGCCGGAGCGTGCGCCCTGAAAAGTTTGTAATTGCCAATGGCACCGAGCCGGTTCCGGGGTCCGACGTCGACTGCGCCTGTCACGGCAAGGCCTGCCGCTCCGAGCTCGTCCCTGAGTTCGCCCTCGGTAAGCAGATGCGTCGTCACGGAATACTCCGCAATTCTTTGCCCGTCCCCTGACCGCTCGACCAGCGTCGAGGTAAAGGTTCGGCCGACGGCGTCGAAGGTTTCCTCAATCGCCAGCTGCGGCGAAACCTCGTGCAGGTAGAAGTTGCTTCCGCCCAGCTCGGGCGTACGCAGGGAGAGCAGCAGTTCGCCTCCCGGGGCCAGCCACCGCCGGATGTCGGTCAGCAGCGAGCGGCGCTGGTCCGCGTCAAAGAGACAGAACGACGTCGTGCCCAGGACCACACAGTCGAAGATTTCATCTAGCTCCAGCGCGAGAATGTCGGCCAGCACGGTCTCTACTTTTGAAGCGGTCCTTCGGCGGTCCGGGCGAGCGAGTTCGTCTTGGAGTATCGAAAGGAGTTCGGCTGAGTTGTCGACTGCAGTGATTGAACGGGCGAATGGCAGGAGGGCAAGGGTTATCCGACCGGAGCCGGCCGCGAGCTCCAAAATCCGGGGGTCTTTCCCCCGGAGACTGTGGATGATCTCCCGCAGCTCGGAACTGTCCGACTGGACAACCGCATGGTAGAGCTCGGCGCCCCGCCCCGTGTACAGGGTTGCCTGGTGATTGCTCATGTGATGACTGCCGGGACAATGGTCAGGGCAGGGTTCACCGGTACTGCCACAGCGGGCGGGGGCACCGAATCTGTTTCACGCCCCATCTCGATGGACAGGTGGGAGAACAGCTTCTGCAGCTCTGTGCTGCTGCCAACCTGTGCCGCCGGTGAAAGGTTCTTGCCTGACAGTTTCAGGCCGAGCCTGGCCTGCAGGTCCCGGCCAAGCTCTGCGCCGGCCAGCACGGTTTCGACTGCTTCGGCGACGTCCCTGGGAACCTTACTCAGCCGTCCTGTGCGCAGATCGGTCACAAAATACTGCTCGTCGGCGACGATCACGAACACGCTGTCCCCGCGGGACCGTTCCAAGGCGGGTTCGCCTTGGAACAGCGACGAGCCGAACCCCGAGACCTGGGCACCGGCCCGGAAACGGCTCTGTGCGGCGCGGAGCACTTTGGCCGCCCCGAGAAAACGTCCAATCCCCATGTTCCCGGCGAGCAGTTCGGCGTTGTCCTCCCCCGCAACGGGGACAGCAGTGGAGTAAGCGTCGCCGGAAACCTCCACGACGCCGCCAGCCGGTCCGGAGAGCAGCGCGGGTTTCCCGGCAGGAACAAAAAGCCGCGCGGGATCGCTGCCGAGCCGGCCACTGCTCTGCCAGAACTGCTGGTCCAGGACCGTGACAAGCTGGGTCAGAAGGAACCGTGGAAACACCCCGGATTCGAAGGCCGTTTCGGCGTCGGCCGCGACAGACTCCCGGTCTGCGTTCTCCTCAATGGAGAAAACCGTGGGACACGAGATTGCCACGTACGGGGCCGTTGCATAGCCTTCAAGCTGCACCACGAAGCTGTCGCCGATGCCGATTTCGCCACCGTTGGTGGAGAACTCACCGTTGTAGCCAACGACGGTTGAGCCGGTCAGCTCCCGGGCCGCTTCCACCTGCGATTCTTCGACGAACACCAACGATGTGTCGGACGCCGGCAGCGACTGAATGCGTTCTTTGTCAACGCTCCCGGCTACCAGTGCATCCCGGATTGCGGCGCCAGGGCGTATTCCCTCCAGCCACAAACGCAGCCGCTCTGAAACTGCAGACTCCTGCGAAAACTCTTCACTCATGGTTACCCTCCTGGATATGCGTTTTTCATACTTCTACGTGTTAATGTCCTGAAGCCGCAGCAACAGGGCCGATCTCAGGCGCGCCATCGCCACGGGAAAACGGCGCTCCAGTACCGTCTCCATGCTTCGACCGTGGCTGCGGCTGACGATCGGTGCGGCAAGGCCCACCAGCCAGCCTTCACGGCCGCCAGGGAAAACAGCCAGCGTGAGCACCACGCCCGGCCAGCTGGATGCCGCGGTAAACGTATCCGTCACGCCGCCGGCGGCGGGCAGCCCGGCGTCAGGCCCGTATTTGTGGCACGGCAGCGGCAGCCTCGCTTGCGGGTCACCGTCGATCTCCGCAGCCCAACGACGGAAGTCTTCGGCAAAAACATCTGTCAGTCGTTCGCCCGCCCACTCACCGACCACTGCCTTGGCTAATGCCTCACTTGCGGTGTTGGCCAGCGGTGCCACCATCTTGTAGCCCAGCGAATTCCGCCGGGTTGATCCCGAGATAGAGACCACCGCACTCGGCTCGTCAACGGGCTGGAGAGCAATTCCCTGTGCGCCCATCCGCCACCAGAGGTCCCAGTCTTCCAGCCCACGGCATGCACGCCGCCAGCCGCCAGCCGAGTCCAGGACACCCTTGCGGTGGGCCACCCGGCTCGGCTCGGCATAGGGGTCCACGACGGCGAGCTCCGGGTGCCATAGCAGGCTGCGACCGCGCAGGATGGCCGAGGCGCCGTCCTGTTGCCGGTACTCAGCGCCGCTTGCGGCCAAGGGCGCACCGCCGTCCAATACAGCGCCGAGGACGGCCAGATGGTCTTCCCGCCACATGTCGTCGTGGTCAATATAGGCTACGTAGGCAGTGCCGAGGTCCCGGCACAGCCGGCTGCGGACCAGGCCGGGATCACCCGTGTGTTTGAGGCGCAGCAGCTTCACGCGCCGGTCACCGCGGGCGAATCCGGCAACGACGTCGTCCGTGTCATCTGTCGAACCGTCCGAGCCAACTAAGAGTTCAAAGTCCCCCGTGGTTTGGCCTATGACGCTTTCAATGGTTGCCTCAATCGCTGCTGAGCGGTTGTAGGCCGGGCAGACAACGGTGAACCGCGGGTGGGTCATGGCCGCGCCAGCCTCGCGACGACGTTGCCCACCCATTGTGCGATGGTCTGGCCCGGAACTTCCCAGACCGCCGTGCCGGTCCGCGGCGCCGTGCCGGCGTACTCAAGGCGAACGCAGAGCGATTCAAGGGCGAGTTCCGATTCCTTCACAGCCACCGTCGCGGCCAGCGGAACGGTGCAGGGTTCAGGCGCGCCCACTGCTGTTCCTGTACCGATGCTGCCCCCCGGAACGAGCCCGGGGCCAAAGAGCTCCACTCTTCCGCCGGTGGACCCGGTGGAGCCGCCGAGAAGGACAAAGCGCGGCCCGTTCCCGTCGGTGTACAGGCCGCCGTGGACATTGTTCGGGAACGGAACGGCGACTACCAAAACGGCGACAGCAACCAGCGCAACGGCAGCATATGCCCGGGCAGGGCCCTTGCCAATACCGGATTTCCGCAGTCCGATCACGTGCCCGATTCCGCGCAGCACCAGCCATGTGGCGAGGCCGCCAACCAGGAGCAGCTGGATCCACGCCGCCGGCTTGCCCAGGGATGCGAGATAGCTGCCGGCCGCCGACACAACGCCGATCAGGATCAGCAGTGGGAACACGATGCACAGGAGGCCGAACAGAAGCCGAAGCGGAGAAGTGCGCACGTCAGGCCGCGTACCGGTGCGGAATATAAGGCCCCTTGTCCAGGCCTGGAACTCGTCCATGCAGCGTGCCCTGAGGTTCGGCTTGTCCAGATATCCCACAAGGGCTATGTAGCCGTCCAGCTTAACGAAGGGAATCAGGTTGAGCACCCCGTAGAGGAAGCACAACATGCTGAAGGCAGCAGCCAGGGTGGCAAGATCCCGGGGCAGGATGAAAGCCAGGACACCGGCAATAGCCCCCAGGTTTCCCTGGGCGGCAATACCTGCCAGAGCAACTTTGGCGCGTTCGGCAGGCTTCAGTTTCCAAGCCTCGGTCACATCGCAGAAGAAGGCGGGAACCAGGTAAAACAGCATAAAACCAACACGGCGGGACCTCCCACCGTAGGCAACCAGTGTTGCCGCATGGGAAAGTTCGTGGACAAAAACAGCCAGATACAGGGCGACCAGCAGCCAGAGGTAGCCCGACACGGTAGTGGTGTCGTGAAGGGCGCTTCCCTGGTCCAGCAGCAGCATGGCCACCGCGATGACTCCCACGGCGTTTATGGCAGCGACCGCCCACCAGAAGGCGCGGGTAGAGATGATCTTTGTGATCCCGGGCAGACGGCCGAGCAGCCATGACGGGTCCAGCAGAGTCAGCTGGACGGAAAAAGGTTTGCGAAACTGAAGGCGCCGGTCCGACGACACGTCCATCCGTGCCATCGCAGGGTTCTTTGCCAGCGTATCGAGCAGCAACTGCACCTCCTCCCCGGTCAACGGCGAAGCTCCAGTTTCGGAATGGCCTGCCCGCCCGGCCCGAATCCTTTCAGCTATGCCATTTGCATTCACTCCGGGCAGTGACTTTTGCGCTTCCTGGACAATTTCCCCCAGGGCATAGGGCACGCGAAGGACTGGACCCGACGCATTGCTGATGAGGACGCGGCCGCCTTCATCCTTCTCAGAGAGCCGTATCTGGCTAAGCCACGGGTACTTAGTGCTCACAGGAGGTCTGACCGCTTGAGCCGGAGCGCAGCCGCGGCGTAAAGAACCACGAGCCAGCCCAGGTAGACGGCGTAGCCGCCGCCGACAGGAAGCATGTCATATGTGGCCGAAGCATCCAGACTCATTGCCTGGCCGGCGCCGCCGGGCAGGAACTTGCCCACGGCAGGAAGCAGATTGATGACGTTTGGCTCAAGGACCAGCGTCCATGCGATCAGGGCGATGACGACCGGGAGGGACTTCCGGCCCTGCCAGGCGATGAACTGGCCAAGGTAGGCCGCGAAAATGATGGTAAAGAAAACTCCCGCGAAGGTTGCTTGACCGTCGCCGTCCAGGATGAACTCGCCGCCATTCGACGAAATGGTGACTATGGCGACAACCACGACGGAAAGGGTGCCCGCCACTGCGAATGCGATCGCGGGGATCAGCAGGGCAAAGGCCCGCAGGGATAGCAGGCGCAGCGGCCCACCGGATAGGAACGAACTTCGGCCGATGGACGAGTTCCCAAAATCCCGGGTGACGCAGATGATCCCGAAGATCATGGAAAAGAGGCTGGCCCCGAATCCAAGGCCAACGAGTGCCGCAGTGGCCTTCTCCGAACCGCCGGGGGCAGCGAATCCTGCGGCGTCCATGGTGGTGGACGTGCCGTAGGCAGCCAGCACATTCATGGCGAGGGCTGTGAGGAGCAGGATCGGCAGTGACCATCCCCGGGACATACGAAAGGTTTCAGAACGGATCATGCGTGCTCAGCCTTTCCGGCAGCCACGGCGGTGCCACTGTCGGCCGTTGCGCCGTCATCAACAAGCGACAAATACCAGCGTTCAAGTTCGGACTCCCCAAGCTCAGGAATGGGGCCGTCGAAGCGCTGGTTCCGGCGGATTACAATGGCCCTGTCCGCCAGCCGCCGGACTTCGGCAAGGTTGTGGCTGGAGATCAGCGTTGTTTTGTTCCGGACTGTGCGTTCTTCGATTTTTTTCCGCAGCCAACGCGTGGACTCGATGTCCAGACCGTTCATTGGTTCGTCGAGGATCAGGATTTCCGGGTCGCCCATCATGGCAGCTGCCAGAGCCGCCCTTTGACGCTGGCCTGTGGACAGTTTTCGTACGCGCCGGCCCACGAACTCTGACAGTTCAAAGCCCTCCGTTGCCTTGCCAACGGCGCCCCGGCCGAGGTCCTGGCCCAGCGCCTCGATGGTAAGGCACTCCCGAACCGTGAGGTCCGGCGGGAGGCCCGCCGGATCAAAAACGAATCCCAAGGTCCTGCCCGGCTCCGCTACGGAGCATGGGTCCTGGTCCAGGATCCGCACGTTCCCTGCAGTCGGTCGCATCAGTCCACAGAGAATCTTAAGAAGCGTCGACTTTCCGGCCCCGTTCGGGCCGAGGAGCCCTACACACTCGCCCCGGCCAATGCCAAAGGTGATTCCTGCAATTCCTGTTTTCTGTCCATACCTCTTTTCCAGGCCTGTCACTGAAACCATCGGCTGCACGGCCATAGGGTTAGCTCCGCTTCCGCAGGAGTCCGATGAAAATGCCGAGCACAACAAGCAGGATCAGGCCGACAGCCAAGGTAATGCCCAGGAGGACGGGTTGGGTGCCGGTTACGGCCAGCATCGCGGTCAGGCCGCCCAGCGTTGCGACGAGGGCTCCAAGTACGGCGATAAGCGGGATGATTGCCTTGCCTTGCGTGATTCGCATGGGTCACTCTTTTCTGCAATTGATGTCTTGTCGTTGAAAATGCCTATGGGGGCGGAAATAAGATGTCCACCCCCATAGGGACAATCATTTCCTAGGTGATAGCTACGCCGATGCCGATGCCACCGGCGACAACGCCAGCGGCGCCAACTCCGATTGCTACGCCGCCGAAGAATTCGCCCCAGTTCCAAGCCGCGTCAAGCGACTCCAATGGTTCGATTCCAGCCACGAGGGCCGCGAATTCGCTGTTTACATTAAGTTCGGTTTCCATTTTCACCTCCCCAAAAGGCTTTATCTGACAGTCTGGACTTTCATCCTCAATGTCAGGTGATTGCGACGCCGATGGCGATCCCGCCGTAAACGAGACCGCCGCCAACAACTGCACCTACGCCGATTCCGGCCACCCATTCGCCCCATCCGGGTGCGTCGAGTTCCTCAAGCTGCTCAATCTGAGCGAGTTGGTTCTCCATGTTTCTTACCTCCCCCCGGTACAGAAATAGAACGATGAACTTATCCATTCATTGGACAAAATGAGTCTAGTAGGTCAAAACGCGAAGTCTTATCGAAGCAGCCGCCACCAGTCATGTGACTTGATGTTCCCCAAGGAGCATGAGATAAGTCGGGCGCGAACGGCGGGGTCGGCCCCAGAACTTGAGCAGTACGAGGATTCCGGACCTACCCCGCCCGGCATGATGCCTCTGTCGCCGTCTGCCAACGTTAAGTAACCCAACCTGTTTTAGCCGTAAGCGAAACCCGCAGCGGCTTGAGACCCTTAATCGTCCCCAGTGTCTGGAAAAGCAAGGTTCCCGTGCACAGGCCGGAGAATTACTCAGGCTGGAGAGTCGTCGTCCATGGTGACGATGATCTTGCCTTTAGCGCCGCCCGTTTCCAAAGCGGCAAAGGCGTCTGGGATCTGCGTCAGCGGATAGATGCTATCCACCACCGGCCGGACGTACCCTTCGTCCACCAGCCCGGCCAGGAACCGGAGATCATCACCGCTTGCGTGCATGAACAGGTACCGGTACGAAACCCCGGCCCTCCAGGCGCGCAGCCGAACCCCCAGGCTGACAACCCAGAACAGGATGGCGACAGCCCGGGACGCGTGGAGGTCCTGGAGGGCTGTCTTCGGCTCGGGGATGCCGGCCACGGAGACAATTCTGCCGCCGCGCCGGAGGATGCGAAAGACGCGTGTCAACGTCCGCCCACCCACTGCATCCAGAGCGGCGTCGAAGCCCTCGAGGGTGTGCGCGAAATTCTCCCGCGTGTAATCCACCACGCGGTCAGCGCCCAGCTCCCTGACCAGGGCATGGCCGCGGGGAGAGGCAGTGGCGGTCACCTCTGCTCTGTAATACTTGGCGAGCTGTATGGCAAGGGTCCCCACTCCGCCTGCCCCACCGGAAATGAACAGCCGGCTTCCCGGTTGGATCCGCAATTCGTCCCGCAACGCCTGCAGCGCCGTGAGGCCGGCAAGCGGGAGGCCGGCCGCTTCTGCGAACCCCAGCGATTGAGGCATCAACGCCACGAGCTCTTCGGGGACACAGACAAACTCGGCGAAAGCACCCAGCCCCGGAGCGTCAACCCGCGAATACACCCGGTCCCCGGCGGTGAAACGGTTGGCGCCCGGCCCGGCCCGCACGACGGTTCCGGCCAGCTCACAGCCCCCAATGAACGGCAGCCTGGGCCGGAAAAGG
>NZ_JAPSHJ010000020.1:57206-77121 GCF_031179985.1 Arthrobacter sp.
TCGTCGTGCAGGCGTTTGGTAACGCGTTCGATGATGGCAACAGCCCGTTCGGAGACTCCCATGTCCAGAAGCGCCTGCCGGGTGATGGGGGTGTCCTCAGCAATGTCGTGGAGGTACCCGGCGATCCTGATGTCGTCGTCGAAGTCCGCGAGCGCATCCCCCACTGCCAGCACATGCTCGCGGTACGGGCGCTTGAGTTTGTCTTTCTGACGGTTGTGGGCAACCTCGGCAAGGACCATGGCCGTCTCAACTGTGAATCGTGGTTCTGGCATGTGTGTCATCCTCTACTTGGCAGGCGGCCGGTCCCAGTCCGGAAGGCCGCACTCCAGCGTAGCCCCTGGCTCCTATCCCAGAGCGAGGATGGCCTGCCGTACCGCCTCGCTCAGCCGGATGTTTCGGCACCCGGCCCCGCCCATTTCCGCCTGCTGGGGTACGTAACCAAAGGCGAGTCCGTACACAGGATCGGCAAAGCCCAAAGATGCGCCGGCGCCGTCGTGCCCGAACGCCCGGTAACTTCCGAAGGGCAGCGTGGCCCTGGGCTTGAGGAACACCGTGCCGAAGCTGCCCATCTCACCGAAGAGCCGGTCAATCCCGTAGACCTGTTCCGCGCTGATGTCCTCGATGGTATCGGCCGACAGCAGTGGCGCGATCCCCGGACGGCCGTCGCTTGGCGGCAGCCCCGAGAGGGCGGCGGCATAAACGCGGGCCAGGCCGTCGGCACTGGCAACACCGCCAGCCGAGCTGAATCCGGCTGCCCGGACTTCGGGGATATTGGGAAAGTCGAAAAGGTTGCTGCCGTCGGGGCTGAGTGCCAGCCCCAGGTGGCTGTTCGGATCAAGCCAGCGCGGGCTGGGATCCGGAGCGGACCGGAAGGCAGCGAACCGGTGGTCCTGGTCAGAAGGGAGCCCCAGGAAGAAGTCCGCGCCGGTGACCGACTGGATTCGGGCCCGGTACACCTCCTGCAGGCTGGTTCCCGTAACGCGGCGGCAGATTTCTTCCATGAACATGCCCAGAGTCAGGGCGTGATAGCCGAAGGCAGCCCCCGGTTTCCATGCCGGCCGGGCAGCCGCAAGTTTTTTGGCCACGAGCGCGGAATCGTTGCACTCTTGGAGAGTGAAGCCGCCTTCGACGCCGAGAATCCCGGCCTGGTGGGACAGCAGTTCCCGGACGGTGATCCGGTCCTTCCCGACAGCTGCAAACTCCGGCCAGTAGGAGGCCACGGCTGCATCCAAATCCAGAACCCCGTCCTGTACCAGCAGTGCCATCACCAATGCACCCGCGCCTTTTGAGCAGGAAAACACCCCTGTAACAGAGCCCGGCCTGGTGTGCGGGCCTCCACTGATATCCAGCACCTTGACGCCATGGTGGTATGCGGCCAGCTGGGCCGAATAGTCCGGGTCCTCGGCGGTAAAGGTGCGAAAGAGTTCGGCGACGGCTTCAAATCCTGGTGCGACAGTCCCCATAGGCATTCCCACACCCTACCCAATGCCCCGCACTGGGACGCTTAGCGGACGGGCCAGATCCACGGCTCCCGCGGCAGATTCATGGGATTGAACACCACCAGAGCCTGATCCAATGGGCCGGCCGGAAGCCCCAACGACTCCAAAAGCATGTCCCGGACAGTCTCGGCCGGGATTCCCTTTTGCGCCAGGTCGTTGAGCGTCACAGCGCCATCACGCTTGGCCAGCCGGATGCCGTCGGAATTCACCACGAGCGGTACGTGCGCGTATTCCGGTACCGGCATCTCCAGCAGGGATGCGAGGTACGCCTGGCGGGGCGTTGACGGAAGCAGGTCGTCACCGCGGACCACCTGGTCGATGCCCTGGGCGGCGTCGTCCACCACCACCGCGAGGTTGTACGCAGTGACGCCGTCATTCCGTCGGAGGACAAAATCATCCACGATCCCCGTGTAGCTGCCGTGCAGCGTGTCTTTCACTGTCCACTCGTCGGTCCAGGCACGCAGGCGAATAGCGGCCGGCCGGCTGGAACGCCGGAATTCCACCTCGGCAGGGGACAAATAGCGGCAAGTTCCTGGATAAGCGCCCTGAGGAGCGTGCGGCGCCGAGGGCGCTTCCTGGATCTCCCGCCGGGTGCAGAAGCATTCATAGGTCAGGCCCGCTGCGGTGAGCCGGGCAATTGCGTCCGCGTAGATCGGCTCGCGCTCGGTCTGGCGTACGACGGCGCCATCCCACCTGACGCCGATTGCCGCCAGATCACGGAGCTGCTCTTCTTCAGCTCCTGCCCGCGCACGGTCGAGGTTTTCAACCCGGACCAGGAACTGCCGTCCGGTGGACCAGGCAAACATCCAGGCCAGGATGGCGGTGCGCAGGTTCCCCACATGGAGTTGGCCCGAAGGGCTCGGGGCAAAGCGACCTGCTGACGTCATGCCTCCAGCCTAGGCGCAGGATGGAGAAGCCTGCAGGCACACAAGAGCCCCTCAGCTACCGCAGGATTCCGTGGAACCGGCGCCGGTGGCTCAGGGGCTCTTGTCGTGAAGGGTCCGGACGCGTCTTTCCTGACCCACAGAAAGCTTTATGGAGACGATTTGTGCTGGCGACGATGCGTGAACAAGTGTCAATCAGCGGCTTCCTCCTTGCGGGAGGCGTTGTCCGGGGACCGGGTGGTGTACCGGGGTGCCCTTAGCCTGGCGGATTCGGCGGTGGCCTCCTCCTCTATTGCCACCATTTGAGCAGAGGCCATGCAGTTGGAGCAACAGGGAACCATTACCCTAATCAAATCGACCAATCCGGCAGGAGTTGGCTGGCCGGAATTGGTCAGTTTGCCCTAGCTGGCCGGGACCGGGACTGCAGGGGCGGGAGGTTCCGCCTTCGCCCGTGGTTTCGCGAACCGAAGGTACAGCGACGGCAGGATGAACAGGTTGAGCAGCGTGGAAGTCACCAAGCCGCCCACAATCACCACCGCCATGGGATGCTCAATCTCGTGCCCGGGGATAGTGCCCATGACAATCAGGGGTACCAGCGCCAGCCCAGTGGCCAACGTGGTCATCAGGATGGGCGAGAGGCGTTCACCCGCTCCCCTCAGCACCAGCTCCGGTCCGAATTTTTCATTTTCGTACTTTTCCAGATGCTGGCAGTGGCTGATGAGAAGGATGCCGTTACGGGCGGCGATCCCCATGACGGTCAGGAAACCGACGATTGAACCGAGCGACAATACGCCGCCGCTCAGATAGGCTGCCAACACACCGCCAACCAGAGCCACCGGAAGTGTGAACATGATCAGGGCGGCCAGGCGCCAGCTGCTGAAAGATGCCTGAAGCAGCAGGAAGATCACCAGGAGAGCTCCGATGGCGAAGATCAGCAACTGCCGCGTAGCCGCTTCGCGTTCGGCGAATTCGCCAAGGATCTCGGCGTGATAACCGGTTGGGAAGTCGACTCCGGCCAGGCCTTCCTCCAGCTTCGCGACCAGTGCGCCCAGCTCCCCCTCAGTGGCGGCGTTCGCGCTGATGTCTATCCTGCGCGAGTTGTTGTTCCGCTCAATGACGCCCGGGGTGGCGTTGACGCTGACCTCCGCAACGTCAGCAAGCCGAATCAAGCTTCCTGACGGCGTGCTGATGGGCAGGTTTTCGATGCTTGTTACGTCTGAGCGGATTTCCGGGGGGCTCCAGATACGGACGTCGAAGACCTTCCCCTCGGTCCAGAGGTCGCCGACTTCTTCGCTGGCTACCATCGCCGCCGCGGCGCGGCGGACGTCGCCCGGCTTGATACCGTGGCGCTTTGCGGCGTCAAGATTCACCTTGATGTCCACTTGGGGGATGTCCACCTGGAGGGATATGTTCTCCTCGACCGCTTCGTCGATTCCGCCCATCACTCCCTCGATCTCTTTGGCGAGGTTGCGCAGGGTCTCCAGGTCATCACCGTAAACCCTGACGACGACGGCGTCCCCCTCGCCTGTGAGAACTTCACGGATTCTTTCCTTCAGGTACGTCTGAACGTCGCGGTGGATACCCGGATAGCCGTCCACAACTTCCTGCACGGCGGCGAGCGTCTTGTCATAGTCTGCATCGGGGTCGACGCTGATCCAGTTTTCGCCGAAGTTCACACCCACCACCTCGTCTGCGGCCAGGGCCTGGCCGATGTGGGCGCCGCAGTTCAGTACCCCATCCACCTCCAAAAGTTCGCGGCAGGCACGCTCGCTGATCCTGACCTCCTCAGCCAACGAGGTGCCCGGCTGGGTAACCCAGTGCATCAGGAAGTCGCGTTCCTTGAAGGAAGGAAGCAGAGCCTGGCCCAGCAGCGGGGCCACCAGGACGCCCGTCACTGTGAGGGCGGCGAAAGCAATGTAACCGGGGGCGGGCCGGCGCACAACACGCGACATGAAGGAGTGGTAGGCGCGCTTCAGAACACGGACCAGCGGCGGGTCCCGGGGATCGAGAGGCGCTTTACGCAGGAAGATCAGGGCCAGGGCCGGGGTAACTGTTAGCGCCACCAACATCGAAGCGAAAACGGCCAGGGTGTACGACATGGCCAGCGGCCGGAAGAACGCCCCTGTCAAACCCTCAAGGAAGAAGATCGGAACAGCGGCAACAACGATGATCAGGGTGGCGTAAATAATCGGTCCGCGCACCTCCATGGAGGCTTCCAGCACCACAGAAGCAGTCGAACGGCCGCTCTTTCCGAGCCGGTGCTGTCTCAAGCGGCGGATGATGTTTTCGATGTCGATGATGGCGTCGTCCACCACCACCCCGACGGCAATCACCAGTCCTGCCAGGACCATCGTATTAACAGTGCTGCCCGTCATCATGATCACCACGCCTGCCGTGATCAGGGACAGCGGAATGGCAATGAGGCTGATGAGGGCAGTCCTCCACTGGAACAGGAAGGCTCCGAGTACCATCATGACCAGGACGATGCCCAACAGCAGTGCAACACTGAGATTCTTCAGCGACTGCTCAATGAACGTTGCCGGACGGAAGATGGCGGTATCGACGTCGATCCCGGACAGCGCCGGGGCCATCTCCTGCAGTGCTTCTTCCACTCCCCTGGTGACTTCCAGAGTGTTACCCCACGGGAGCTTCTCCACAATGAGCATCAGGCCTTCGCCGTCGTTGATGACGGAGTCGCCGATCAGCGGATTATGGTCCATCACCACATCGGCGACGTCGCCGAGCCGAAGCGGATCCCCGCCGCGTTCGCTGATAGTCACAGCCGCGAGATCCTCAGCTGTGCGGATCGGCAGTACATGGGATATTCCCAAACGCTGGCTGGGGGTTTCGACGAAGCCGCCCGAGCCCACCATGTTTCCTGAGGAGTGCTTGAGCAGCCCCGCATGCACAGCGTCGTTGGTGGTTTCCATGACCTGCTGGAGTGAGACGTTCTCTGCCTTCATCCGCTCAGGCTGGACACGTACCTGCAGGGTTTCCTTCCGCTCTCCCCAAATGGCGACGTTGGCCACACCGGGGACGGATAACAAGTGAGCCCGCAGCTTGTAGTGCGTCAGCATCGACATCTCGATCATGGTCCGCTCATCTGAGGACAGGCCAATTTTCATGACGCGGCTCGTTGACGAGAGCGGCTGAAGCATAACCGGGGGCGTTGCCCAGCTGGGGAGCGTGGGCGTGACAGTGGCAACCCTCTCTGACACCAGCTGCCGCGCCCTCAACAGATCGGTCCCGGGATCGAAGATCATGAGGACGGAAGAGAGTTGTGATACCGACTTGGAGCGCAGTTCGTCCAGGCCCTCGACGCCGTTCAGCGCCTCCTCCAGGGGAACGGTAACGAGTTCCTCAACCTCCGCTGCCGTCAGGCCCAGAGCTGCGGTCTGGATTTCCACCCGAGGCGGCGCAAACTCGGGGAACACGTCCACCGAGGCTGAGCTGATCTGTACAGCTCCCACCATCATGATCGCCACGGCGAGCGCAACGACGATCGAGCGGAACTTGAGGCTGTACCCAATGAGCCTGCGCATGATTGATCAGTGCGCCGTATCCAGTTCAGCACCGAGCAACTCAGCTGCCCCGACCGTCACGATTTCCGTTCCGGGTTCGGGTCCGCTTGCCAGTCGCACGGTTGAGGCCTCGATCCGTTCCACCGCGACAGGTGCCCGGACGAACACCAGCGGCTCGGGACTTGTGTAGACCCAGGTCCCACCGCTCGCATCGTAAATCAATGCTGAGTACGGAACCTGCAGTTTGCCGTCCGCTCCGGCCTGAACGGGTTCAGTAGTGAGTCCGAGGCGGTTGCTGGCACTTTCGGTCAGTGTAATTTTGCTGACCTCCTGTCCCTCGATTTTCTCGAGCGTGGCTGCCTCAACCCCTGTGGCAGCCGGCGCGGGCGCGCGCTCTCCCGCGCACGCAACCAGGGAACCGAGAATCAGGCCGCCGAAGACAAAGGCCCCCACGAGACGGCGTTTCCACTGCACGTTCGCGTTCGTCATGATATTTCCGATCTTTCAGGGAGCTCTACGGCACCGGGAACAGCTTGTGTTTTCAGGGCATCGTCCCGGCCGCCAGTGCCAAAGATGAGCAGGAGGGCGGGAAGAACAATCAAGGTAAGCAACGCATAGGTGACCAGCCCGCCCCAGACCACCGTGGCCATGGGCATCACGATCTCCCTGCCGACGCCCCCGCCGAAGACCACCAGCGGGACCAGGAACACAGCGCTGATGATCACGGCAGTCAGGACAGGCGCCAGCCGTTCCTGGGCTGCCTGCAGTACCGGTGAGCGGGGGCCCCGCCGCATGCGGGCTTCCTCGGCTTCTGCAGTTCCGGCGCTTGGTGGGGCGCCGGCACCGTTCGCCTCAACAGCTTCAAGAGTTTGAGCCCGCCGGACGAGCAATATGCTGTCCCGCACGGCCATACCGAGGATCGCCACGAACCCGAGCAACGTGACGAGCGAACCGATCCCGCCGGAAATCAGTGCTGCAACGACTCCGCCGGCAAGGGCAAGCGGTAGTGCCAGGAACACCACCAGCGCCATCCGCCAGCTGCCCAATGCAGTCTGCAGGAGAACCAGGATGCCAATCAGCGCTGCGGCGGCAACTGCCCAGGCCAACTGCAACGTGTTCTCCTGCTGCGTGTACTGCGCCGGTACCTCCGCGTGGTATTCCAGCGGGAAGGAAAGGCCTGCCAGACCCGCGCTGACGTCCGAGGAAATATCGCTGATGGACCGTCCGTCCACCTGAGCCACCACATCGATGTGGCGGGAAGTATCCACGTGGGTGATCACGGCCTCGTTTGGAGCCACGCGGACCTCGGCTACATCACCGAGCCGCACGTGCCCTCCGCCAGGCTTGTCGATCAGCAACTCGTTCACGCTGGTGAGGCTGGCTCTTGTCGCCGGGATGCCCTTAACCACCACTTGGAAGACTTTCTGCTGCTCGAAGAGGAAGCCGACGTCGACGCCCTGCAGCAGCGTTGCCGCGGCACGGCGGACATCACCGGGCTTGATGCCCTCTTTTTGGGCTCGCGCCAGATCCACTTCGATCTCTGCGATCGGCTGCAGCCGCGGAAGGGACAATTGCGGATCGACGAGCCCGGCCGTGTTCAGCATCAGCTCACGGACGTTTTCAGCCTGCTCCCGAAGAACTGCGGAATCCACACCGAAGACCCTGACGGCGAATTCATGCTCGGATTTGCTGCGCTCAACGTCTAGCCGGTTTTGCCCGTAGGTGACCACGCTTCCGCTGATGCCTGGATAGCCTGCGACGATTTCATCCACTGCATCGGCCACCGTGGAGTAATCTGCGTCGGCCGCCATGGTGACCCACAGTTCGCCGGAGTTGGCACCGACGACGCGGTCCGATGTGATGGCGCGCCCGACGTGTCCGCCCACGTTGGCCACTCCGTTCACTTTCTTGAGTTCATTTGTGGCGAGGGCGGACACCCGTTGCATCTCCGTGTTTGATGTCCCCTCCAGTCCGTCCCACTGGACCAGCAGGATACGGTCCTGGAGGGCGGATACGGAGGGCTGGCCGGAAGCCAGCGCTGGTATGCCTGCCAGTGTTGCCAGGGCCAGTACTGCACCCACAGCAACCACCCATTTGGTTCTTGCCGCGAACCACTCCAGGCCCTTGTGATATCCGGCCTTGAGGCGGCGGGTCAGGTCCGGCTCACGTGGATCATCCGGGAGGAGGGTCACTGCCAGTGCCGGCGTGAGGGTCCACGCGATCAGCAGAGCCACGGCAAGTGCCAGCAGGTACGAGAGGACAAGCGGAACAAATAGTGCCCGGTTCACGCCGGACAGAAACAGCACCGGGACCACGGCCAACGCCATGATCAGACCGGCAAAGACAATCGCGTTGCGGGTTTGCTGCAGCGCCGCCCCAATCATCTCCGTTTTGGACAGCTCGCGCCTGGCCTGCTCCGCCCGGGACAACTCACGTGTGGACAGGTCGCTTCCGGAACGTGTCCCCCGCCCAACTCCCGGAGTGGGGTTCTCGTCGAGTCCGTCGTCGATACTGACGTGGGCTGCGTGGCCGCGACGCGTCGGGATGGACTGGCTGCGGAAATGCCGCATCCCGTTCAGGTCCGTCACCAGGTCCCCTACCACCACCACCAGGGCAAGCACCAGCCCGGAGAACACCATGACATTCAGCCCGACTCCGAGGGCGAACAGCACAAGAAGCGCCGCAACAGCGGACACTGTGAGAACCAGGAAGCCCACTAAGGCGACCCGCCATGACTTGAAGAACAGCCCAAGCAGCAGGCCGGACAAGACGAGACTTACAAGAATCCCGGTTCCCAGGCTCTGTACGGCGGATTCGATGAAGGACGCAGGTCGGTAGACGGAGGTGTCGACGTCGATGCCGGACAGCCCCGGCTTCAGATCCTCCAGGGCAGCTTCGATTGCGGCCGTGATCTCTGCTGTGTTGGCGTCAGGGAACTTCTCCACGACCAGCATCAGGGCGGGATCCTCATCCGCTACGGCGTCACCGATCAGCGGCTGGTGGTCTTCACGGACAGACGCTATGTCACCAAGCACCAGCGGACTGCCTGTGACGTTCTCAACACTTACCTGCGCGAGGTCGCTGGGGCTCGTGATCGGAAGAACGTGCTGGATGCCGATGCGCTGGTTCTCCGTCTCCAGGAAGCCGCCGGTGCCCGGAGTGGAGGATTTGAGGAATGTCAGCGGGGAAACCCAGACCGCGTTACCGGTTGTCTGAATAACCTGGTTCAGGGTGACACCCCGGGCCTGGAGCACTGCCGGGTCCACCTCCACCTGCATCTGCTGCTCGCGCTGCCCCCAAATTGAGAGGTTCGCTACCCCGGGAACACCCATCAGACGGGGTTTGATATTCCACCGGGCCAGGACGGACATGTCGATGAGCGGGACCTCGGAGGAGGAGAGCCGCACCATCATCACCCTGCTCGTGGAAGACTTCGGCTGCATCAGCACAGGAGGAGTTGAAACACGGGGCAGCGAGTGTGCCTGGACCAGCCGCTCTGCTACAAGCTGGCGAGCGCGGGGCAGGTCGGTTCCCGGCTCGAACAGCAGCTGGATCGAGGAAAGGCCTGGAACGGACTGGGATCGGATCTCATCCAGGTAGGCCACCCCGTTGAGCAGGTCCACCTCCATGGGGGACGTAATGAGCTGCTCCACCTCCAGTGCGGACAGGCCAAGGGCTTCCGTCTGGATTTCCACCTGGGCAGGCTCGAATTCCGGGAGGGCATCCACAGGGGTGCGGGGCAAGTACCAAAAACCCATTGCGATAATGCCGGCCGCCAAGGCAAGAATCAGCAGCCGGAATTGAAGGCTCCATCTAGCAAATAAACCGGTCATCGCTCATCCAAGCTGCTGGTAGGGGGATCTACCGGGAGAGCGCGGCCTCGATCCGGGCTGGCCTCGCACCGCCCGGAGTGCTTCTCTTTCTTTCC
This sequence comes from Arthrobacter sp., assembly GCF_031179985.1. Lineage (GTDB taxonomy): Bacteria > Actinomycetota > Actinomycetes > Actinomycetales > Micrococcaceae > Arthrobacter. The sequence continues at coordinate 67,039 of NZ_JAPSHJ010000020.1, forward strand.
CGGGTGGACATTTGAACAAGCATCCCGCCGAACCGGATTTACGGACAGCCCCAGCTTGGTTAGCCACATCCCCAAAATTGGGGGCGCGCTGGGCGCTGGCAGGGCACTCCAATCACCTATATCAAGGGTCCGAACCACCTAGACGGGGGCAGCAATCACCTGTATACGTCAGGCCCTGGCCGTCGCATACTGCTTTCAGACACGAGTGACGTACCAGTGACGACTTGGGGAGAGGGGCAATGACAGCGGAGGCCTTAGATGTCGAAGCCAAACAGACCAGCGTACTCATCATCGATGATCATGCTGCCTTTGCAGAATTGCTAACGCTTGCCTTGGAGCGGGAACCTGATCTTCATGGGGCGGGTTTTGCCAGGAGCGTTGCGGCCGGCCTGGGGATGTGCCAGCGCCTGCAGCCGGACGTTGTGGTGATGGACTGTCGGTTGCCGGACGGTTCCGGAACCTCTGCTGCCGCCCGGATTCGCAGCCTCGCACCGCAGGCCCGCGTGGTGTTGCTTACCGCACAGCCAACCGCTGAGGAACTGATGCAGGCAGCCGCTGCCGGGGCTTGTGCATTCCTGGCGAAAGGCGCTTCCCTGGTGACCCTGCTGGACACCGTCCGGCATGCGCACCCCGGGAGCATTGAGGTTGATCCGCTCATGCTGTCGGCATTTTCGGAACACGGGCAGGCACGTTCCAGGCAAGAGGCCAGTCCATTGCTGACCAACCGGCAGATGGAAGTGCTGCGCCTGATGGCTGAGGGCAAGGACGTCAGGTCCAATGCCAAGACGCTCGGTATTTCGCAAAACACCTGCCGCGGCTATGTGAAGGCCATCCACGCACGCCTCGGAGTCCACTCGCAGCTCGAAGCCGTGGTAAAGGCCCGCCAGCTGGGCTTGCTGGCCCCACGAATCGCGGGGTGACGTCCTCCGGACCACACCATTCGGCGGCCAGAAGAGGGACCAGTAAGGGCTGCACGATGGTTTACGGTTGGTTTATCTGACCCGTTCCGTGCACGAAAGGCATCAGCTTGCAGGAACTCGATTCCACAGACCGCCGCATTCTGGCCGCATTAGACGAAGATCCGCGCCTGCCCATCATGGTGCTCGCCCAGCGACTCGGCCTCGCCCGCGGAACTGTGCAGTCGCGCCTTGAGCGGATGTCGACGTCAGGCGCTCTTCGTCCGAACAGCAGCCGGGTCCTTCCTGCCGCCCTCGGACGGGGTGTTGCAGCCTCCGTGAGCGCTGAATTGGACCAGAGCCACCTCAACGAGGCGATTGCCGCCCTGCGGGAGATTCCTGAAGTACTCGAGTGCCATGCGCCCGCCGGGGACACGGATCTGCTGATCAGGGTGGTGGCCTCCAGCCCTGACGACCTCTACCGGGTGTCGGAGGAAATCAGGTTGTGCCCAGGAATCGTGCGGACCTCCACGAGCATGTTCCTGCGGGAAGTCATCCCCTATCGGACCACAGGGTTGCTCGAAGGTTGAACCGCTACGGATAGCTGCAGCGCGGTCACTCCCCGCCGAGCTGTTTTCAGTCCTGCTCCTACAGTTTCCGCATCTCGTCCGCCTCCGGCGGAAGCCGGCAACTGCCTCAGCTGGCCGCCGCCACCCACACACCAATTAACCACGTGCTTGCGGCCAGGCACGCAAGACCGAACTCCACCAATATGCCCAATCCCGTGGCCTTGAGCGCTGCCCAACTGGTGGTCACTGCAGTTCGGAACTTCCGAGTCCGGTGGAATTCGCTCAGTAGCAGGCCTGCGGCGAAGCCCACAAAGAGCCCCACTACCGGGATCACGAACATCCCCACAACGGCCAGGACCAGCCCGACGACGACACTCCGGTTGGGAATCCGGTGCTCCCTGAGCTTCCGCCCGGTCAGAACGGCGCTGGCCGCCATGCCGGCAAGGACGAACACCATTCCGATCCCGAACACCACCCAGCCGCCTGCGCCCGCCCCGCCCCAGATGGCCCACGAGAGCAGGCTCAGCGCAATCAGGATACTGCCGGGCAGTACGGGAATCACCGTTCCAGCCACTCCAACCAGAATGGCCAGGCCGCAGAGTATCGTCACGACGGTCTCGGGGTTCATGGCCCCAGTCTAGGACGCGAACGGCGAAAGGCTGGTTCCTGGAGGCACCGCGGGAGCCCTGCAGGAACCAGCCCGGTCCCAAAGCGCGACGGCGGTACCTCCTTTCGCGTTCCGGGGAGTTACCGCCGTCGTAATGCTGGGTGTGCCTGGTTGCGCTTACTCGGTGACGGCCGCCGCTACGGCTGCTGAGACGGCCGGGGCAACCCGTGGATCCAGGGGGCTGGGCACGATGTAATCTGCGGACAGCTCCGGCTCGGCGAGCTCGGCAATGGCGCGTGCAGCGGCAAGCTTCATTTCCGGCGTAATCCGGCGGGCACCGGCGTCGAGCGCCCCGCGGAAGATTCCGGGGAAGGCGAGCACGTTGTTGATCTGATTGGGGAAGTCACTCCGGCCGGTGGCCACCACTGCCGCGTACTTGGAGGCGACTTCGGGCAGCACTTCGGGGTCCGGGTTGGAGAGGGCAAACACGATGGAGCTGTGGTTCATCAGCTTCAGGTGTTCCTCGGCCAGCTGCGATGACGATACCCCAATGAAAACATCGGCGCCGAGGAGGGCCTCTGCGGGTCCGCCTGACAAAGCGCGCGGATTGCTCTTCCCGGCGAGCTCTGACTTCTTGCTGGCAGGGTTTGCGGCGATGTCCGCCCGGTCCTTGACGATGAGCCCGCGCGAGTCCAGCACCACGACGTCGTCGATGCCTGCGGCAAGGAGGATTTCTGCAACTGCAATTCCGGCAGCGCCGGCACCGGATACGACAATCCGAAGGCCCGCCAGTTCGCGTCCGGTGACTTTTGCGGCGCCCGTGAGGGCGGCCAGGACCACGACGGCGGTGCCGTGCTGGTCGTCATGCATCACAGGGCAATCCAACGCCTCAATAAGCTTCTCCTCCAGCTCGAAGCAGCGCGGCGCCGAAACGTCCTCGAGGTTGACGGCACCGAAACTGGGGCGCAGGCGCACCAGCGTCTCCACGATCTCGTCGACGTCCGTGGTGTTCAGGACGAGCGGGATGGAGTCAAGGTCACCAAAAGCCTTGAAGAGAGCTGACTTGCCTTCCATAACAGGCAGTGAAGCGCTGGGGCCTATATCGCCAAGACCCAGGACGGCTGTTCCGTCACTTACAACGACGACGAGGCGCTCAGCCCACGTCAGGGTTTTTGCGAGCTTCGGATCGGCGTGGATGGCCCGGCTGACCTGAGCCACCCCGGGGGTATAAGCGATTGAAAGGTCACGCTTGGTGGCCAGCGGGACGGTGCTGGCTATGGACAGCTTGCCGCCCTGGTGCGACGCGAAAATTTCCTCTTCGCTCAAGGTCGCGGCGGATTCAAGGTCGGTGGGAGTGGTCGTTTCTATGGACACGTCGTTGTCTCCTGGTCTAGGCCGTGGTCGCACGGGATAGGGAAGGCTCAAGCGCGGGCCGCTTGAGTTGGGCAGATCAGCGAAGTCCATGACCGATCCAAGGGGTGGCTGGACCGCCGTGTCTCCTGCGGGAGGAACTGCTTGCCCCTCCGGTACTGCCATGGTAAATCGCCGGACTGGGCCAACCAGACCACTCTTGGGCCCAGTGCCGGGATTTAGGCATGGCCAGGATGCCCGAGTGATGGAAATTACTGTCTCATGTCTCGATTGTGACTAACCGGTCTAGACCGCTGCCCACTACGACCGCGTTGCTGCCAAGAGGGAACAGGCCCTCTTCAGATCCTCTTCAGCCTCGAAAAGGGAGAGTCTGCGGCATCGGACAGCCTGCACCAGTCCGGTGATTGTCAGCAGGAGGATTCGGGACTTCGCAACATCACCGCTGGCCACCGTCACGGCATGCTCCGCTATTGCATCAATTTCCCGCAACAGGTCCGTGGTGTCCCTGTCCTTCTGGTAGCTGGTCCGGCTCAGGCACTGCTCAACCGCCGGCTGCATGACACGCATGTGAAAGATCTCCATGGTGACGCCGACCAGGGCATGGACCCGGACGTTGCCTTTTCCTGGCCAGCTCCCTACCTGCAGCTCGCTGAGCTGTTTCCGGTAGAGCGCCAACATCAAATGGGTGGCAGAAGGAAAGTAGCGGTACAGCGTTCCCAGCGGCACGTCAGCCTTTGCAGCAACTTCGGAAAGAGTGATGGACTCAAGCCCTTTACGGGCGAATCCGGCAGCTTCATCCAGTATCCGGGCGTAGCGCATCTGCTGGCGTGGGAGCAATGGCGGAGCGGCCATGGGTGGCAGATCTGAATTTAGTTCAAGCATCAGCACGTTCCGGGAGAGGGCTTTTTTGCAACCGCAAAGCAGGACCCCGGTCACCGCACTGCAGCAGCAATTCGCTACAACTATACGGCACGTAACTTTGTCCTATTCAGTAAAGACGACGACCGGACGACCTGTCCGTGTGTTCGTCTCCGCTATTGAACGCCCTTGATCTTGACCACGAATACTGCCCCGAGGAGCCCAATGAAGGCAGCCGTGCTGAAGAGTGTCACGTAGCCGCCAAGGTATTGGAGCGAGACGAAGGCGATCACCGGGGCGACCACCTGAGGCAGAGAGTTGGCCACGTTGATCACCCCCATGTCCTTTCCGCGGTCCACGGCGGTTGGGAGAACCTGGGTCAGGAGGGCGAAGTCGACGGCGAGGTAGGCCCCGAAGCCAATCCCCAGGACGGCGGCGCCCGCCAGTGCACCCGTCCACACCGGGAAGAAGGCCATGATGAGGCCGGCTGTGGCTATGGTGGCGGATGAGCCGATCACAAACGGCTTCCGCTTTCCCACGCGGTCGCTCCATGGCCCGGCAATCACGGCAGTAATCATCACCATCATGGCGTAAATGCCCGTCAGTATCAGCACACCCAGTGCCGGGTCCTCGTGCTTGATGATGTCCCGCAGGAAGAAAAGCAGGTAGATGATGGTGGACTGATTCCCGACGTTGACCAGAAAGCGTGTCAGCCAGGCCCAGGCAAAATCAGGATGCTTTACCGGACTGATCCAAAAGCCCCGCAAGAACCCCAGCCAAGTGAACTCCGGCCTCGCACTCAGCGGCAATGCGGGGTCATTCCTGTTAAAGAGGTACGGAATGACGCTCAGAATCAGCGCCCCCGCACAAAGCCAGTACCCCACCATGTAATTGCCGGATACCACGGCGCCGAACACTGCCCCCAGGAGGATTCCGGCTGTCTGTCCCATGGCCGCGAGCCCACCGACCCCGCCCCGCTGGAAGACTGGCACCCTGTCCGGGACTGCCGCCGTGATTGCGGCATAGGCCGCGTTGGCACCCAGTTGAACCAGGCACCAACAAAGCACCAGAATTGCGACGGCGGTGGCGCCGGACATGGCCAGCAGCGCTGCAGTCGCAAGGATGGCACCCGCCAGAACCCATGGCGAGCGCCGGCCAAAACGGGAGACGGTGCGGTCGGATAGCGCCCCGAACAGCGGGTTCGCAACAAGGGAGACAGCCGCACCACAGCCCGTGACAAGGGACAGGATGGCTTCCTTGTTTGCCGAGTCGATGCTGATGGCATGCTGTCCGATGAAAACGTTGATCGGGCCAAAGAACGCCGCATTGATACCGACATTGACCAGGACCAGTCCGGTTACCCAGCCGGGTGTCACCTTCCGGGTTGGCTCCGCGAGCGCGGCTCCGGCTGGCGGCGCCCCCTCGGCCTCAGGCGTCATTCCAGGCGTTTCGGAAAGGCTCATCTCGGTTCCCCCTGGAAGACACGGACAGTGTGAGTTCAGACTATCGTGGGCAGCAGCCATTCAGGCGATCCCTTCAGCCCCAAACCGGCCGGTAAGCGAACATCATCTGAACCAAGGAGAAGTTATGACCGACACATCGATTGCCACTGCCGATCTGTACGACGAACGCGGTGACGAGCTGGCCTCCGTTTCGCTGCAGTTTCAGTCCCTGGGCGGCCACAGCCACTTCAACGGCCCTGTCCGCACCATCAAGTGCTTCGAGGACAATGCCCTCGTCAAAGAGGTTCTTGGCACACCTGGTGACGGAGCCGTGCTGGTGGTGGACGGCAACAGTTCCCTGCGCACCGCATTGATGGGGGACATGATTGCGGCGAGCGCCGTCCAAAACGGGTGGGCCGGCGTCGTAATCAACGGTGCGATCCGGGACCGGGAGGCAATCGCGGAACTACCGTTGGGTGTGAAGGCGCTGGGCAGCAATCCGCGCAAAAGCTCAAAGACCGGTGCCGGAGAGACCGACGTCGATCTCCTCATTGACGGCGTCACCATCAGGTCGGGAGCGATGATCTGGTGCGATCCTGATGGCATCCTCGTAGAACGCTGACGGGACGGGGAGGATGGAAATCGCGCCCTGTCCGGACACTGCGAACTCTTCATATCAGGAAAATTCTTCAATTCGGGAACAATCAGGGCAGTAAGATAGTTACTAAAAGCAACTATCTCTGTTAATTTCCAGTCGTCCCCTTTGGAGAAACCATGTCCAAAAGCACCGCCGTGCGGGCACCGGGTGAAACCCTGACTCACCGCCAAACCCTGACAGTCATGGTGGGACTCATGCTTGGCATGTTCCTGTCGTCGCTGGATCAGACCATCGTCTCTACCTCTATCTACACCATCGCAAATGACCTCGACGGCTTGTCGCTGCAGGCCTGGGCCACCACCGCTTACCTGATCACCTCAACGGTAAGCACTCCGCTTTACGGGAAGCTCAGCGACATCTTCGGCCGCCGTCCGCTGTATCTCATTGCCATCGTGATCTTCCTTCTGGGCTCCCTCTACGCGGGCTCCGTGCATTCGATGATGGAGCTGGCTATTGCCCGCGGCATCCAGGGCCTCGGTGCCGGCGGATTGCTGGCGCTGGCCCTGACCATCATCGGCGACATCGTTGCCCTCAAGGACCGGGCCAAGTACCAGGGCTACTTCATGTCCGTCTTCGGCATCTCCTCAGTCCTTGGACCCGTGATCGGCGGTGCGTTCGCGGGGTCGGCAAACATCCTGGGCTTCGACGGCTGGCGCTGGGTGTTCTTCATCAACCTTCCGATCGGCCTGGCCGCCCTCGCCGTCGTCTTCCTCTACCTTCACCTTCCCGTGAAGCACGTCCGGCAGAAAATCGACTACTGGGGAGCGGCGGCCATCACCCTGGCGATCGTTCCGCTGCTTCTTGTGGCCGAACAGGGCCGCGTCTGGGGCTGGACGTCGGTCAGCTCGTTCCTCTGCTACGGACTGGGTGTGGTGGGAATCGTTGCCTTCCTGCTCGCGGAAAAGCGTGCCGGTGACTACGCCCTGATCCCCCTGCGCCTCTTCCAGAACATCACGTTCGGCCTTTCCTCGATGCTGAACTTCATCATCGGCATCGGCATGTTCGGCGCCATCGCGATGCTGCCCATGTACCTGCAGCTGGTCAAGGGACTCACTCCCACCCAGGCCGGGCTCATGATGATCACGTTCACGCTGGGTATTCTCACGGGTTCGATCACTGCCGGCCGCACCATCTCGGCGTCGGGAACCTACCGGATCTTTCCCATCATGGGCACAGCAATCCTGACAGCCTCTGCGGTGGTCATGGGCCTTTCCCTCGGTGCAGACACTGAGCTGTGGGTCCCGGGCCTGATCGCGGTGTTCTTTGGCATGGGCCTGGGCTTCTGCATGCAGCCACTGACGCTGGCCATGCAGGTTTCCGTTCCGCCCAAGGACATGGGCGTTGGAACCTCCTCGGCGGCTTTCTTCCGGTCCATGGGCGGTGCTGTTGGCACTGCCGTCTTCATCTCGATGCTGTTCAGCATGGCAGCGGACAGGATCGCCAGCGGGATGAAAGCTGCCATGCAGAATCCCGACTACCTGGCTGTTCTCAACGATCCTGCAGTCGCCGCCGATCCCGCTAACGCCAAGCTCTACGAGTTCTTCAAGCAGGGCGCCACCAACGATTCCCTTAACGACACCAGTTGGCTGCACACGGCCAATGCCACGCTCACGAGGCCCATAACCGAGGGCTTCGCCCAGTCGATCGACATCGTGATGCTCACGGCTGCAGCCCTGACCGGTATCGCCTTCCTCATCAGCTTCGCCCTCCCGAACAAGAAGCTCACGGATGCCAAGCCTGCTGCTGTCAAGGAGCCACTGGGCGCGGAGGCAGTCCCGGCCCACTAGTGGACCGGGAGCGCCTGCGCGTGCTCGTTGCCCAGGGTACGTTCGACGGCGGCGGGAGCCTCCCGCGGTCGTCGGCCTGCCAACAGACCCTCCTGCACCTTTCGCAGGTTTTTTAGGAACCCTCCTGCACCTTCCGCAGGTTTTTAGGAACCCTCCTGCACCTTCCGCAGGTTTTTAGGAACCCCTCCTGCACCTCAGCCTGCTTCACCCAAAAGGCCGGGCCCCTCCGGTGGGGCAAACTGGAACCTCCCAGCGGGGCATGGCACACTGTTGAGCGCGCATCCGCCGGCCTGCAGGAGGCTGGATCCGGAGCCAACGATGTCTGCAGCGCTCAATTCCGATGCCAGATCCAAGGGGAGATCCATGTCCACATCCAGTACTGAAGTGCGCCCTGGCGTGCCGCGCAAGGTGATCGGCCTTGCGGTCGCAGGCGCAGTGGGGGGATTCCTCTTCGGCTTCGATTCGTCCGTGGTCAACGGGGCAGTTGACGCCATCAAGGACGAGTTCGCTTTGTCCGAAGCCGTCACCGGATTCGCCGTGGCCGTGGCTCTCCTTGGCTGTGCGGCAGGCGCCTACCTGGCCGGAAAAGTGGCGGACAAGTACGGGCGCATCCCCGCCATGAAGCTGGGTGCACTCCTGTTCCTCGTCAGCGCGGCCGGGACGGGCTTCGCCATTGGCGTCTGGGACCTGATCTTCTGGCGACTGGTGGGTGGACTCGGGATTGGCTTGGCGTCTGTCATCGCCCCGGCGTACATCTCTGAGATTTCTCCCCGCCATGTCCGGGGACGCCTCGCGTCGCTCCAGCAACTGGCCATCACTACGGGTATTTTCGCGGCTCTCCTGTCTGACGCACTCTTTGCAACGAGCGCCGGCGGTGCGGACCAGCCGCTATGGCTCGGGATAGAAGCCTGGCGATGGATGTTCCTCGCCGCCGCCCTGCCTGCCGTGGTTTATGGTTGGATCGCCTACAGACTGCCCGAATCGCCCCGCTTCCTGGTCTTTAAGGGCAAAGAGGACGAGGCCCGCAAGGTGTTCGAGACCATCGCCCCGGGCGAGGATACAGACCGCAGCATCCGCGAGATCCAGTCGGCCATCGAGGAAGACAAGCTGGCAGGGCAGAAGGGCTCCCTCCGCGGAAAAGTCTTCGGACTGCAGGCAGTGGTATGGATCGGCATCACGCTCTCCGTGTTGCAGCAGTTCGTCGGAATCAACGTGATCTTCTACTACTCCACCACTCTTTGGAAGGCCGTGGGCTTTCAGGAGAAGGACTCACTCACCATTTCGGTAGCCACTTCCATCACCAACATCCTTGTCACGCTGGTGGCGATCGCACTGGTGGACCGCATTGGCCGGCGACCCATCCTGCTGGCTGGCTCGATCGGCATGGCGGTATCCCTCGGTGCCATGGCCTTGGCCTTTTCTTCCGCTACCGGCTCCGGATCGGAAATATTCCTGCCGGGCGGCTGGGGACCGGTTGCCCTGGTGGCGGCCAACGTCTTCGTGGTGAGCTTCGGCGCCTCGTGGGGACCACTCGTGTGGGTACTGCTGGGTGAGATTTTCCCCTCAAGGATCCGTGCCCGTGCTTTGGGTTTGGCCGCGGCAGCCCAGTGGATTGCCAACTTCGCCATCACGTTGAGTTTTCCGGTCATGGCGGCGGCTTCATTGCCGCTAACGTACGCCATGTACGCGCTGTTCGCGGCGGCGTCGTTCTTCTTTGTCTTGTTCAAGGTACCGGAAACCAACGGCATGTCCCTCGAGCAGGCCGAAACCCTGTTTGTCTCCCCACCGAAGTAGGGGGCTGAAAACCCTCCCTCACCTTTCGCTCTATCTGCGCGAATGCTCTCCCTCGAACTGAAGGAGGGTTCGCCAAAAACCTGCGAAAGGTGAGGGAGGGT
>NZ_JAPSHJ010000095.1 GCF_031179985.1 Arthrobacter sp.
TTCAGCTGACCTTCTGACTGGTAGAAAGGTGTCAATCGCGAAGCGGGTGACATCACTACAGGGGGAGTCATGACGAGTAGAACAAGGCAGGTGCTCGCTGTCGGAATCCTGGCGGCAAGCGCCGGGGCCGGCAATCTCACATTCGTGCTGTCCCGGCTTCCCGAGCTTCATTGGTCAAGCCTGCTCGCCGGAATCGCCGGTATGGCGGTCGCAGCGGTGCTTGCCGTTCTGCTTCGCCACGAAAAGAAGGCTGCATCCATCGCTCACACCAATCCTTCTCCCTAACGCTTTGAGCGGTATCCCCGTTGATCAACTCTGAGCAGCCATCAATGACTTCTCACGGAGTTGGAAGGGACACCGTCCCTTGATTTACGGCCGCGCTGCCTGCCGGTCCGCCATCGGGGCAATGCCTCATCCAGAACCTGGTAATGCCCGGATCCAGCTCGTCTCTATTCAGCCTGGACCTTCGAAGGTGCACCCAAACGCCCAGTTCATGCTCTTCGCCCGCGATGACGGCCTTTTGCCGGGGCCAGCCGTTGCTGGCCTCCCGGTAGGCTGTCGGGGCTTTGAACCGCTCCTGCCAGGACCCCGGCCAGCATGGCGTACCGGAACCTGGCGGCGGAGGCCTGCGACTCCCGTGGCGGCAGCTTCTGTTGCCGAAGGGAGATGACAACGCCAGCGGCGCAGAACGACACCGCGAGTAGCAGGCAGGCGACAGCGGCGATGCGGACAACCGGTGTCATGCGGGCCCCCTCCCGCTTCGCCTGCACCAAGGAAAGCTCCTCGTGTGCTGCAGCCAGTCTTACCGCTCAGCTGTGAAAGCACCAGAAGGGCGGCCAAGACTCATCCAAGGGACTATACGCCGAGGCCTACCGGCACGCCGCTGAGCGCGTCTCCGCCGCCGGCGGACCCAGGGACGACGGCGAGGCTGGTGCGGAACAGTCACGATGCACCTTACCGGTCACACGTACTCCACCCACTGCCCCTGTCCACGGCGTATCGCCCGGGCCGGGGAGCACCAGATGAGCGAAAAGGTACCCCTGCTGAACTGCGATGACCTGCGAAGTGGTCCCGGCGCAATCCAGCGCGAGCTCCACAGGCCGGAAAGGGGCGCCGGGATGCTCCTGTCCAACGGCGACCTTGGCACCGGAAGCACCAATACAGGCGGCAGTGACGGTGTACAGTCCTGCTGCCGGCACCTTCGCCGCCGCGCCAAAGCCCCTGACGGGGCCATCGAGTGGCCCCACTTCGAATAGGAGGAACGGCTCCGCCGACGCCCTAAGGAGCCGGTACAGCTCGGCGTAGTTCCTGGCCTCCTGCTCCAGAATCTGCGGATCACTGTATGGCTGCGGGGACCTTGAATCGATCGAGGGACCAGCTGTTGGCGTGTGCATGGGATCGGGCGTTCGTGTGTGCACGGGCTCGGGATAGTCATAGACGCAGCCCGCCGTTCCGCTTAGCGGGATCAGCAGGCACAGGGCGAACCCCATCCGGTGCCGCCTGTCCTGAGTTCCCATGCTTCCATGGTGGGCAGGCCAGCAGTTCAAAACAATCACGTTCCGATCAAGATAGTCCTACGACGGCTCGAACTGTTGGGGCGGCGATCCACGACCTGCTGAATCTCGCCTGAAGGTTGTCCTTCTACCTGCTCGCCGAGCGGGGGCCCGCTCGGTGGCGGGTTCGACGTCGGAGAGTACGCCGGGATCCATTCCTTGGACGGACGGCCTCATCCGCTACGCCATCGTCCATTCCCGGACGGTGGTGGTACTGTTCGTGGACACCCGTCCGGTGGACGCGATCGGGTTCCATCACGACCTGCTCGGTGGCGACGACCCGAAGATGTTTTCCAGGTTTCCTGGCTGCGTCGGTGCCGGCTGCAAAGCCTCAACGGACTTGGGCGTCCGATGGCCGTGTTCATCGTTCCTATGAGGACCTGGAGGGCAGACTCAGACGGGTCGGGCCTCGGGCTCGCCCGCGGTCATGAAGATCCTGGCCGGTCGCAGTTGAAACTGCGTGCTGAGCATGGAGACATGTTCAATCCGGTCGATCCGGAAGAATCGCACGTCATTCCGTAGATGATCCCAGGCGAGCACGTACCAAACGGGGACGTTGTAGTAGAGACACTGAGCCTCGACCACGCGTTCCGTGAGATTGTCCTCGCGGTCCCGATACCGAATGGACACGAGCCGACGCTTCCAGAACGCCTCCAGCAAGATTGACGTTACTTGGGCGCTAGGAGATTCGTACGCCTGCATTACGACATTCGAGGCCGGCTCGCCGACTAGGATCCGGCTGCGCAGGGTCCTGATCCGGCGGGCCTGAGCGGGAGCAAAGGCGCTTGCAACTTTCCTGGTGATGGAGCGGACGTCGCCGAGGAGCAGCGGTGATTTGATTTTCTCGGCGATCGAGAGGCTCAGGAGGAGACCGAGCGCCTCGGACTCGTTGAGATGAACCCGCCCGAGCGACCAGCCGGGTTCGAGCCGGACACCGCCGCCTCGGCCACGCTCGCCATCGATAGGCAACCCCCGATCCCGCAAGGCGGCCAGGTCCCGTTGTACGGTCCGCACGCTTACGCCAAGATCGGCCGATAGCTGGTCTGCGGTGGTCACGTCGTACTGCCCGAGCAGCGATCGAAGAGCCTCGAGCCGCTCGGCCCTTCCAGAGCCGGGCATAAAAACAGACTGCCACAAAGACCAGACAAAAACTGTCGCATTTAGCAACAGCGCGTTATAGATGAGGCTAAGGAAAGGAGCCAACCGTGCACATCGCATTTGCGCCGTTCCGACTCAGGGAGGGCATTACTGGCCAAGCACTCCTCGCCGCATCCGATGCGTTCGAGAGAGATTTCGTCCGACGGCAGGAGGGGATCGTACGGCGGTTCCTAGTCAAGGACGCCAGAGGGGGCTTCGCCGACGTCGTCTTCTTCTCAGATGAAGAAGCGATGTCCCGGGTGGTCGAAGCTGAACAAAACAGTGAAGCCTGCTTCGCGTTCTCCTCGATCATGGACGGCCACGACTCGCATAGCGTTTTTGAAGTCATCAAGACCTACGAGTGAACGGCCATGACGCAGGTGCCCCTCAAGGATCAGCTGTATAACCGCGACAGCGTGCGCGCCCTCGCCGGCCGCCTCCACTCTGTTGACCCTCAGTTGAGGCGAGATGTATTCGTTGAGGAGGTCACCGGGCGACTTGGGGAACTGCAACTCAAGGAGCGCATCACGTGGATCGCCGAGGTTCTTGAGCGACACCTGCCAAACCAGTACCGAGACGCAGTTGAAGTCCTGTTGCGGTCGCTGCCGACCCCTTGCGACCCCACACTCTCCGACGGTGACGTTGGAGATTTCACCTACGCGCCCTACGGCGAATGCATCGCCCGCAGAGGTACGGGCAGACAGGACGTGGAATTCTCGTTATCCGCGCACAAGGAGACGCAAAGTCTACACGCTGAAGAGGGTAGCTATTCCCGCTGGGTCAAGTGCCACGCTTACCTGAGCGGAAGCCGGAACCTATCCGGTCATAATCCCGCTGCACTCAGATAGTGCGGTACATCATCGACCTGATCGGCCGCATCACGACGTTGAGCCTGGAGACAAACCGGATCGTGGACGGACTGCCAGTACTCGTACTCCCGTAGCTGGAGAACAAGTTTTCTACAAGCTGTCCTCGTAAACTCAGTGCATGTTCGATAGTGAGGCAAAGGTGGGACGGGTGATCGCCGAGCCGCCTGGGGATAGCTCCCAGCAGTTTGTAGCGGATGCCCTGCCTCAGCTCGGCTGGCGGTCGCCCCAAGCCACCGTCCCTGTTCCAGGGACCACTCCCGCTGAGGAGCATCTCCATGTCCTTGTCTCGCCGTAACTTCGTGGGTGTCGGCGTAGGCGTCGCCGCCCTGGGCTTCGTGTTCGTTGGCGCCGGCAGCCTCGCCCCGTTCGTCCGTCCCGGCAACATTGCCACCCGCAACGCGGTCGGCTACGGCGCCTTGGTTTCGGACTCCAACGGTATCCTCGCGCTGCCCGAAGGCTTTTCTTACAAGCTGCTTGCCCGTTCCGGCCAGACGGCAACGGCCGAAGGTGTCCACCCGTCAGATCCTGACGGCATCGGGGTGTTTGATGGTCCCGACGGGGGATCTGTGCTGATCTGCAATCACGAAAACAGCGGAGAGGAGCCCTTCCCCGTTCCCGTGGTGGAGGGACTCACGTATGACCCCGGGGCCACGGGTGGCACCTCCACTCTCATCGTGGACGCAGAGGGCAACCGGGTGGGGCAGTACACCTCTGTCGCCGGCACCAATAACAACTGCGCCGGCGGTATCTCTCCGTGGGGCACGTGGCTGACCTGCGAGGAGACCGAAGCCCGGGCAGGATCTGGGGCCAACACCAAGGACCACGGCTACGTCTTCGAGGTCGACCCCGCCAGCCGCGAAGCCAACATTAACCGTTCCGCGGTGCCGCTGAAGTTCCTGGGCCGCTATTCCCACGAAGCCGTCACGATCGACCCTGCCACCAACCAGATCTACCTCACCGAGGATGCCGGCAACCCCAACGGCCTTTACCTGCGCTGGACCCCGCCCACAGACTTCACCGCCGGGAAAGGACGGCTGCACGCCCTCGCCCAGTCCGGGGGCGGTGACGTTGCAGGACGCCTGCAGGCCATGAAGTGCTTCCTCGGGTCCACTCATGTCAAGGATCTTTCCGAGGCCACCACGGTGGGCGCTACCTACAGGGTTGAGTGGATCGACGTTCCGGACCGTGACGCCCGCACGACCTCGGTACGGAGACAGTTCACGAACGACCAGATCACCCGTGCCCGCAAGCTCGAGGGCCAGTGGTGGGGCGATGATGGAGCCTACTTCGTCTCCAGCTTTGCCCGCATTATCTACGGCAGCGCCAATAGCCATGACGGACAGGTCTGGTTCTACGACCCGGCTACCGAGAGCATCACCCTCAAGACCATCTTCGGGGTCAATCCCAACCCGAATGCGGAAAGCGGTCACTTCGACGGCCCCGACAACATCACAGTGGCACCGCAGGGCGGCCTGATCTTGGCGGAGGACGGCGACGGCGTCTCGCACCTAGTGGGCGTGACCAGCCAGGGCAGGTCCTACCCTTTGGCTCGCAACGAAGTCAACGACTCTGAGTTCTGTGGCCCGGCATTCAGTAGGGACGGCAAGTGGCTCTTCGCCAACATCCAGTCTCCTGGCTTTACACTTGCGATCACTGGCCCGTGGATCCGTCCATCCGACGAGGCAGCCTAAAAATTACCGTTGCTGGTGCCTCCGGCCGCGAGGGAAGCCTCAGAGGAACCTGATCGTACGGGTGTTGCCCGCTGCACTGGGCTGCACCCGGACGAGATTTTGCGGGCCAGCCATTCTTGGCCGACAGTGGTCGGGCATTCAAACAGCTGCCGTCTACCGCTGGTAGGGTCCGGTCATGGACGAACTGCTGATAGCTCCGGCCGCGACCATTGAGGACCTTGCCGGCCGGGAGGGCTTTGACGAGAACTTCCTGGGCCAGCGCGCGCCGCTGCCGGGTCTGGCCGGCGTCGAGACGGTCCTGCTGCCGTACACGCACTTCTCGGTGCTGATGGGCCCGAGTCATAGAGCCCGGGAATGCAGTCGCCCTTTTGCCGGACCTCGTCTGGATCGGCCGGGCCATGAAGGCCCGCCTTGTTGAACTGGAGGGAGCCCATCAGCGCACCCTGTTTACCTCTGTCCGCAGAGCAAGCCTAGGGCATCCCGTGTTGCGCGCGGTG
>NZ_JAPSHJ010000096.1 GCF_031179985.1 Arthrobacter sp.
CCATGCCCGGCATTGCTGCCACAGCGCTGATCTGCTTCATTTTCAGCTGGAACGAGCTCCTGTTGGCCCGGGTCCTCACCGGGGTGGTGGCAGGCACCGCACCGGTGTTCCTGACCGGCTTCGTCTCCGGCCAGGGCCTCTTCCTTGCCCAGGTCTGCGCAGCCGCCGTCGTGATCTCCCTGCCGGTGCTGTTCGCCGGTTTCGCTGCCCAGGACAAACTCGTCCAGGGCCTCTCCCTCGGCGCCGTGAAATAACCCTCCGGTCCCCATCACACTCTTTCAAGGATTCCTTCGATGACAACAACAACCACCCAGTCAGCCGCCACCGGCGCTGAGTTGCCCGCCACCATGCGCGCCAACATCCTGAGGAGCCAGGGCGACATGGCCATGGAAACCCTGCCCCTCCCGCAGCTCGACGCCGACCAGGTCCTGGTGCAGGTCGCCGCGGTCGGCGTCTGCGGCAGCGACGTCCACTACTACGAGCACGGCAGGATCGGCCCCTACGTCGTAGACCACCCGCTGATCCTCGGCCACGAACTCTCCGGCCGGATCGCCGCCGTCGGTAGCGCCGTCGACCCCGGCCGGGTTGGCCAGCGCGTAGCCGTCGAGCCCCAGCGGCCCTGCCGGAAATGCAAGCAGTGCAAGGCGGGCCGCTACAACCTCTGCCCGGACATCGAGTTCTACGCCACCCCGCCGATCGACGGCGCTTTCGCCGAGTACGTGACCATCCAGTCCGACTTCGCCTACGACATCCCGGACAGCGTCAGCGACGAAGCCGCCGCTCTGATCGAACCGCTCTCGGTCGGGCTGTGGGCCTGTGAACGCGCGGAGATCAAGCCCGGCAGCCGGGTCCTGATTGCCGGGGCAGGACCCATCGGCATCATCGCCGCCCAGGCAGCCCGGGCGTTCGGCGCCACCGAAATCTACATCAGCGACATCGCCGAGGACCGCCTCGCCTTCGCCCTCGAACACGGCGCGACGCATGCGCTCAATGCCAGGACCGACAGCGTCGAAGGGCTTGACGTCGACGCGTTCATTGACGCCTCCGGCGCACCGCAGGCCGTCCGCGCGGGAATCAAAGCAGTTGCACCGGCCGGCCGGGTCATCCTCGTGGGGCTCGGCGCTGACGACGTCGAGCTGCCGGTTTCCTTCATCCAGAACCGGGAGATCTGGCTCTCCGGCGTCTTCCGCTACACCAACACCTGGCCGCTGGCCATCCAGCTTCTCGCCGACGGCAAAGTGGACCTGGACATCCTGGTCACCGGCAAATTCGGCCTCGCCGAATCCGAGGAGGCGCTCAAGGCCGGGAAGCAGCCCGGCCAGCTCAAAGCCGTCGTCTACCCCGGCCGCTGATGGAGGCCGGTGCTGCCGCTGTGGGGCCCGGGGGCCAAGCCCTCCGGGCACCGCAGGTACAGGCGGCCATTGCGGAACTGCGCAGCCGTCTCTTGGCCGGAACCCGGACGGTGCTTGGGATTACCGGAGCACCTGGCTCAGGAAAATCCACCTTTGCTGCGCTGCTGGGGGAGCTGTTCGGCGCTGACGTCGCTGTTGTCGTCCCGATGGATGGTTTTCATCTGAGCAATGCCGTCATTGACGGTGGGCCGCTCCGGGACCGTAAGGGTGCCATCGAGACCTTCGATGTCGGAGGTTACGCGTCCGTGCTTCAACGCCTGGCGCAGCCGGTTGAACCGGTGGTTTACGCTCCGGAATTCAACCGGTCCCTGGATGAACCGATCGCTGCCTCGATTGCGGTCCCTGCGGATCTTCCTCTGGTCATCACTGAAGGAAACTACCTGCTGGCAGACAGTCACGGGTGGCAGGGGATCCGGGAGCATTTGGATGAGGTCTGGTACCTCGAAAGTCCGGAGGCGCTTCGCCGTCGGCGCCTTACCGAACGGCACGTGCTGTTCGGTAAGGACCGGGTGGACGCTGAAAAGTGGGCGCACGGTACTGACCAATTCAACGCCGAGCTGGTGCACGCAACCCGGCACAAAGCGGACAGAATCATTCCCTGGGCCTGACCAGGGAGAAGAACACGGCAAGGAAGCTGTTATGCGAGCCCAAGATCTGACATCTGAACCCCTTCCCACCCAAGATCCAGTGGTAACGGTGATCGGTGAATCCCTCGTGGACATCATCGTTGACCCCCGCACTGCCGGCCCGGCGGAGGCGCACCCGGGCGGGAGCCCGATGAATGTGGCCGTGGGGAGCGCGCGGCTGGGGCTGGCCACGAGTCTGGTGACGCATTATGCGCACGATCCCAACGGGCTTCTGATCGGCCGGCACCTGCACTCCAACGGCGTGTCCGTCATCAGGGGAGGAAGCGCCCCCACTTCGACGGCGACTGCAACGCTCGGTCCCGACGGTGCCGCCGCGTACACGTTCGACATCAGTTGGGACCTCAACGGGGCATCACTGGCTGCGCTTGCGGCCGTCCAGACATCAGCCCACGTGCACACAGGATCCATTGCCTCTGTTCTTCCCCCGGGCGATCAAGCCACCCTTACCCTCCTGGACGCCGCCAAGGAGGCCGCCACGACCAGTTACGACCCCAACTGCCGCCCTGCCATCAGCCCGGACGTGGCAGCGGCACGAAGCCAGGCAGAACTTTTCGTGGCGTCCAGCGACATCGTCAAGGCCAGCGACGAGGACCTGACCTGGCTCTACCCGTACCGCACCCCGGAGGAAAGTCTGGCAGCCTGGCTGGAACTCGGACCATCCCTCGTGGCCTTGACCCGCGGTGCAGCAGGCCCGGTCATCCTCACGCACCAGGGACGGGTGGAAATGGCGGCGGAATCCATTGCAGTGGCCGATACGGTCGGCGCCGGAGACTCCTTTATGGCCGCTCTGATAGCCGGGCTGGCCCAACTTCAAGCCCTGGGCGCCGCTGGCCGGCCAAAGCTGCGCACACTGACGTCCGCTGACGTTCATGCCCTTGCCGGCTACGCCAACCGGGCAGCAGCAATCACCTGCTCACGGCCGGGAGCAAACCCGCCCCACGCGGCCGAACTCGGACACCTGTCCCCGACAGCACTGGTCAAAGGAGCGTGACGCATGCCGGCCCTGAACAACATGACGCTTTCAACCCTCCCGTCTCCACTGGCGATACCCTCTTATGACCGCTCCGGCCTGACGCCAGGCATTGTGCACTTTGGTGTTGGAGGTTTCCACCGTGCACACCAGGCCATGTACCTGGACCGCCTCATGAACGCAGGGCTCGCCCAAGACTGGGCGATCATTGGGGTGGGCGTGCTGCCCACCGACGCGCACATGAAACAGGTGATGGACGACCAAGACTGCCTCTACACCCTCACGGTCAAAAACCCGGACGGCAGCAGGGAAAGCCGAGTGATCGGCTCGATCATCGACTACCTCTTCGCACCTGAGGACCCTGAAGCCGTCATCGAGAAGATGGCGTCCGAGGACATCCGCATCGTCTCTCTCACCATCACCGAGGGAGGCTACAACTTCCACCACCTCACGGGCGAATTCAACGCAGCCAATCCCGATGTCATGCACGACCTGACACCCGGCACCGTACCGAAGACAACCTTCGGCCTGATCACCGAAGCCCTCGCCCGACGCCGCGCACGTGGACTGGCGCCCTTCACCGTGATGTCCTGCGACAACATCCAGGGAAACGGCGACGTCGCCCGCAACATGTTCGCCGCTTATGCGCACCTCAAAGACCCCGAACTGGGACGATGGATCACCGAACGTGTCTCCTTTCCCAACAGCATGGTCGACCGCATCACTCCTGCCACGACCGACGCCGACCGCAGTGCCATAGCTGACGAATTCGGGACCAGCGATGCCTGGCCAGTCGTCTGCGAGCCGTTCGAGCAGTGGGTCCTCGAAGACCACTTCAGCATTGGCCGGCCACCTTTCGAACACGCGGGCGTCCAACTCGTCGAAGACGTTGAACCCTACGAACTAATGAAGCTGCGGCTCCTGAACGCCAGCCACCAAGGCATGTGCTACTTCGGCTACCTCGCCGGCTACCGCTACGCCCACCAAGCAGCACAGGACCCAGTCTTTGCCCAATTCCTGCTCGACTACATGGACAAGGAAGCAACCCCCACCCTCCAGCCAGTACCCGGCATTAACCTCAATACCTACAAACGGACCCTCATAGAACGGTTCTCCAACGAGTACGTCCGGGACACCTTGGCACGCCTCTGTGCAGAAAGTTCCGACAGGATCCCCAAGTGGCTCCTGCCAGTCATCAGAGAAAACCTCGAAAAGGGCGGTGAAATCCACCGCTCGGCGGCAATCGTTGCCAGCTGGGCACGGTACGCCGAAGGCATCGACGAGCAAGGCAACCGCATCGACGTCGTCGACAGGCTCAAAGAATCACTGATGGCAGCAGCTGCGCTGCAGCACGACAACCCCCTGGCCTTTGTCTCAAACCCAGACATCTTTGGTGACCTGAAAACCAACGAACGCTTCGCAACGGCATATACACAGGCCCTCCGGGACCTCCACTCGGGAGGCGCCCGTACTGCTTTGGAACATCTGACGCTGTCGTCCAAGTGATTCCATGCTCAACCAATTCCACCGAAGAATCGCATTGCCAGGGCAGTGGCTTCCCGCCGCAGGATTATTGCTGATCCTTCCCTGCATCCTGGCCTTGCTCCTGGATCTTCACCCAGGCACCACGTACACGGATCACCTGCCCTCAGCAATACTCCTGTTGGTTACAGGCCTCGCTCTAACGCTTTCCCCGCTGCCGCCCGACACTACGAAAGACACTGTGCCGACGGAACACAAGGACGTGTTGGCGTACGCGCTCCGCACAGGAGCGCTGCCCATCGCCAGTCTCTTCAGTGACTGGCGATGCGAAGTCACACGCCAGGGGAGGACCTATTCCTGGGCCCTGCGAATCCTGCCAACCGCGACAGCAGTAGCCACCGCCTTGGGTCTCTACGCCGTACTCATCGATCCCGCCGGTTCCCTCTTCTTTCTCTTATCAGCAGCCGCAACCCTCACATTCGGCCTGGGAGCCTACGTGTTTTCAGCCATTCGGATCACAAACGCCCGCCTACTGGAGGACAAGCTATGCCGTCAGGTCCGCCTGCTCGAAGTGACTACCGGCTGGATGCTCGAGGAACCGCACGAGTAGAAGGTTCTTGGTGGGGCTGCACTCTCCCTAGGAGGCACATAAGCAAGGAGAGGTAGGGGCATTCGCACGAGGGGAATTCCAGAGCTCAATACGACTGGTTGAAACTACAACTTCCGGTTTAGGATCAAGAAACAAGTTAGAGCCTTTGGGGAGGTTTTTATGGAACGACTGACCTTTATTGACCCGTTTGCAAGCGAGGGGAAGCACCCTTCCACTCGCACGCCTAGGGACACGCCGCCCGTTCCGGTGCCTTCCGGAAGACTGCCAGCAACGCCGCCGGTCGCACGCGCCCGCGGCCGCGAACATGAGCTGCGCCGACTCATCAACGATCTCGCCGCCCTGGCCAGCAGAAATTCTCCGCCCGCCGAGCGGTGACGCACTGCTGTGATGCGACACCCATTTTCGAACGCCGATAACGGATATTCCGTCAAGCTAGCGGACGGCGGCAGGTTCGGGTGTACGCAAAACTGTCGTCCCGATAATGGCAGGTCTCCTGAGATGCGAACTGGGTCTGGCAGGAGGCGGGGTTCGA